>CALRTW020000012.1:0-53617 GCA_943371165.1 Rhizobium sp. Q54 | reverse complement strand
AGATGCGCCGAGCACAAAACGGTTCTTGCCTTTTAGAATTTGAGTCGACCGATAGCCGCTATGCCATGGAACAATGTGGTCATCGTGCGATGCGTAAATGTAAGCAGGACAATCAATCAGTGAAAGATCCACTTTTTCGCCGCATACCTTCAGTTTGCCTGGCTTCACCAATTCATTTTGCAAGTAGGTGTGGCGCAAATACCAGCAATACATAGCGCCAGGTAGATTAGTGGAATCACCGTTCCAATACAGCAAATCAAATGGCGGCGGTGAATTACCTTTGAGGTAATTTTCAACTACGTAGTTCCACACCAAATCATTGGGGCGTAGAAAGGAGAAGGTATTGCCGAGATCCAGTCCAGACATCAAACCAAACTGGCCTTGCTCGCCGCCGATGGTATTTTCTCGAAGCTTGACTGTGTCCTCGTCCACAAAAATATCTAAGATTCCGGTGTCACTAAAGTCGAGCAAGGTAGTTAACAAGGTAAGGCTTGCAACCGGCTTTTGTTTGCGTGCTGCCAATACTGCTAAGGCATTACTCACCAAGGTTCCGCCGACGCAAAAGCCCAGCAAGTTAATCTGATCTAGGCCGCCGATCTCTTTGGTTACTTCGATGGCTTTAATCACGCCATCGCCAATGTAATCATCCCACGTCACCTTGGCCATCGATTTGTCGGGATTTTTCCAGGACACCAAAAAGACCGTGTGGCCTTGGCTCACCATGTAACGCACCACTGAGTTATCGGGCTGCAAATCAAGGATGTAGTATTTATTAATGCACGGTGGCACCATCAAAAACGGACGCTCAAATACGGTTTCAGTCAGCGGCTTGTATTGAATTAGTTCGAACAAGTGATTGCGAAAGACCACGGCACCCTCGGTGGTGGCTAAATTTTTGCCAATCTCAAAAGCCGTTTCATCGGTTTGCGACACTTTGCCTTTTTTGAGATCGCCGAGTAAATTCAGAATGCCGTTTTGTATCGATTGTCCTTGCGAGCTAATGATGTGCTCGAGCACTTCTGGATTGGTCGCCATGAAATTCGATGGCGAAAGCGCGTCGACCATTTGCAGGGTGCTAAATAGAATGCGCTGTTTACTTTTTGCATCGGTCTCGACAGCCTCAGCCAATTCCATTAAATGCTTGGAATTCAATAAATACATTCCTGCAATGGCCCTGCTCCATGGCGATTGCCATGCGTTGCTGGAAAAGCGCCGATCTTTAATCTCTAGGGCGCCTGGATTACTAACGTAGGCGGCTAATTCCGTCATGTAATGCTGCTGAATTTCAGACAAGCGCTCGGGCGGTATCAAAGCCATGTGTTGCGGTGCCAAACTTGGCGACTTCCCAGACGGTATTCCAGTAAACATGCTTTTCTCTATTCTTAACGTGGCAGGCCGTACAGGCTTGCTGCATTTACCCATTCTCGGCTGAATGGGTCGCAAGGGTTATAAGCACTAACCCTAGCCCTAGGGCTTACGCTCTATCTTAGCGGCGCCAGATAAAAGCGGCAAATCGCCCAGAAAGACCATCGCGGCGATGGGAAAAAAAGTCAGTTTGATCGCGAACCGTACAAAATTCACCGCCATCAATATGGTTCAGGCCCTTGCAGAGTAGGCGCTGCCGGGCCAATTGGTATAGATCAGCCCAATACTTTCCGGGTTTATTGTCAATCGACGTAAACGCCTCGGCAGGACTCGGCAAGGCGTGTTCTTGGGCATGCCCCAGAAACGCAGCACGCACCTCCTCGCCCACCTCAAATGCCCTTGGGCCAATCGCCGGACCAAGCCAGGCAAGGTATTGGCCCGTATCATCCAGCCCTGTTTTTGCCAGCATCGCGTCAACGGTGTTTTCGAGAACGCCGCCCAATAAGCCACGCCAGCCTGCATGGGCGGCACCAATCACCCGGCCATCCGGGCTACTAATTAAGACGGGCAAGCAATCGGCTGCCATTACCGTCAGGACGGTATTGGGTTTGGTGGTTAGTGCCGCATCGGCCTCAATGACCTCTTGAGTTGGAGTCAAATCGGCGTCCCAAACTCGGGTGCCATGGACCTGCTTCAGCCATACTGGCTCCGAAGGGAGCAAAGCCCTTACGCGAGCGCGATTTTCACTGACGGCAGCGGCCTCATCGCTGACATAGCGACCTAAGTTGAGGCTATCAAAGGGCGACTTACTGACGCCCCCCAATCGGGTTGTACAGAAAGCCCCGATCTGAGGTGAAACTGGCCAATTCGGAACAAGCACCCGCAGACCATGGATGACCTGAAATTGACTGTCGTGCTTACTCATGATTCATTGGGTATTTCTAGTTTTGGCTCGCCCGGTAAATCCGCAGCATTCATCCCAAGGGCTGGCAATAAAGCCATTAGATCGCCTGGTGGCAAGCGGTACCACTGAACCAGTTGATTGCTTTCGGGGTGAATTAAGCTTAAGGCATAGGCATGCAAGGCCTGCCGATGCAATGGCAGCTCTTTGGCTATGTTCGGCGCCTTCTTGCGATAAACCGGATCACCCAGGAGGGGAAATCCCAAAGACTCTAAATGAACACGAATTTGATGGGTGCGCCCCGTTTCCAGGCGGCACTCCAGGAGCGATACCGGTGCTTGTGCAAAGTGACCATTGGCCAATCGACGGTAGAGCGTAATCGCAGGCTTGCCCTGAATCGAATGCACTGCCATTTTGAGGCGGTCGCGCTGATCGCGGGCCACCATGGCTTGTATTTTTCCCTGTGCCGCTGGTGTGCCCCAGACCCAAGCCAAGTAGCGACGGCCGACTGTGCGCTCTTGTAGCTGGCGCACCAATGCCGTTTGCGCAACATCGGTCCGTGCCACCACCATCAGGCCCGATGTTTCTTTATCGAGGCGATGCACAATGCCTGCACGGGGTAACTGCTTAAGCTCAGGGTAACGAAAGAGCAACGCATTCAAGAGCGTGCCGGACCAATTTCCGGCGGCGGGATGAACTACTAGGCCTGCGGGCTTATTAATCACAATCAAACTTGTGTCCTCATGAACCACATCAAGCGGGATATCCTCTGCCTCAAAGGCGAATTGCTCGGGCATTTCTTGCGGATAGACTTTGACGCTCTCGCCGCCCCGCAACAGATAACGGGCACGCATTACCTTACCGTCAACTGTCACAGCGCCTGCCTCAACCCAGGTTTTTAGGCGATTTCGGGAATAATCCGGCAAAGCACCAGCCAAAACCTTGTCTAGACGCTCGCCAGATGCCTCCCACGGAATTTCTAGGGCAATGAAATCCTCTTCATCGATATAATCAATTGGATTCGAATCAGGAGTTTTCGGCAATGCCACGCTTGAAGTACCCATATGTAGTTACAGCCGACAGTGTAAGGCCTACAAACGGAAGCCAGAATGGTTTGCCTTCCTCTTCCGGTATCAGCAGCTTACTGCTGGGATTTGCCTTAGTTGCCACCCTACTTATTAGCGGTTGCGCTAGCGATGGTAAGAAAGACGAGACCGATGGCTGGTCTGAGACCAAGCTTTACAGCGAGGCCACTGAAAAACTCAAAGACAATGACTTTGCAAAATGCGGAACGTATTTTGAAAAACTGGAGGCCCGTTTTCCCTTTGGCCCTTATTCGCAACAAGCACAAATCAATGCCGCCTATTGTTACTGGAAAGCCAGCGAACAAGCGCAAGCCTTGGTTGCGGTCGATCGCTTTATCAAGCTCCACCAAGGCAGCCCTAATCTGGATTACGCTTTTTACCTTAAGGGCTTAATTACTTTTAATGATGATCTCGGATTTTTAGGTAAGTTCACTGGTCAAGATTTAAGTGAGCGTGACCCTAAGGCAGCACGTGAAGCTTTCGAGGCCTTTAAGGTGGTGGTGGATCGTTTTCCAAACAGCAAATACGCACCCGATGCACTTGACCGGATGCGTTACATCGTCAACTCCTTGGCAGAGGCGGATGTCATCGTAGCGCGCTACTACTTTCAGCGTGGCGCTTACCTTGCAGCCGCAAACCGTGCGCAACTCGTTCTCAAAGACTACGACCGCGCACCCGCTGTAGAAGAAGCGCTTTACATTTTGATTAAGTCATACGAGCGCCTGGGTATGACTGATTTAAGTACCGATGCTACTCGGGTGTTTAAGCTCAACTTTCCCGATAGCCAAATGCTTGCTACCGGACAGCGTGTCAAGAAAGAGCGCTCGTGGTGGCAAATTTGGAATAAATAACCTTACGTTATTACCGTCAGATTTAGCGAATTAATTTGACTGGCACTCGAGGTGCAAGTGCACAGATCAGTTCATAGCCAATCGTACCGGCAGCGGCAGCAACGCTATCTGCAGGAACCTTCTGCCCCCATAGTTCTACCCTACTTCCGATTTGTGCATTCGGCGCATTGCGTAAATCAACGGTAATCATGTCCATCGACACGCGACCCGCAATCGGACAGATAGCACCGGCACCATCATTCTCAACCCATACCGGCGTCCCGTCCGGCGCATGGCGTGGATAGCCGTCCGCATAACCACAGGCAATCACCCCAATCCGCATTGCTTCAGGCGCCGTAAAGCGACCACCATAGCCCACATGATCGCCGGGCGCTAAATGCTGAATATCAATGATTTCGCTAGTCAGGGACATCACAGGCTCGAGGTGCGCATGCTCAATATCTGCATGGATTCCAGTCGGAGAAAGTCCGTACAACATAATTCCAGGACGCACCCAGTCACCCAGGGCGGTACGGTGCCACAGAATGGCAGCGGAGTTAGCGAGGCAAGTCTGGCCAGTCAGTCCATCGGTGACTGTCGTAAAGCATTCCATTTGCTCGCCGACGGTTGGCTTTTGATCCATGGCATCGGCATTGGCAAAGTGGGTCATGTGATGCACCTGATGCCCTAATGAATGAAGCCGGTGGTACATATCCCGATAAGTCGTAGGGGAAAAGCCCAACCGGTTCATTCCTGAGTTGAGCTTTAAAAAGACCTGAAGAACATGACGTGAGTGTTGCGCCAGGCGCTCAAGGAGTTCCACTTGTTCCTGGCAATGGACCACCAAGTCGCAGTCCAGCGAGACTGCTTGCGCAAGTTCCTCTGCCTCAAATAGCCCCTCCAGCAATAGGATCCGGCCTTTCCAGCCTTGATCTCGCAGCCACTGTGCGTCCCGCAGGTCAAGCAAAGCAAATCCATTGGTCTCCTTTAAGCCCTCCAGGATGGACTCGAGGCGATGGCCATAGGCAGCCGCTTTGACAACCGACCAGATCTTCGACTCAGGGGCAAGTGCACGCACCCTAGCCAAATTATGGCGAAAGGCCTCAATGTGAATGGATGCCAATATAGGCCGATTCATATCTGAAACCCCTTTCATGTTTTAATGCTGTAAATGAATAGATTGTACGAATGAACCGTAGTTTTTACACCATTATGGCGGCGCAATTTTTTTCGTCGCTGGCCGATAACGCACTCCTCATTGCGGCTATTGCACTTCTAATCCAGCTTGACGCTCCGGATTGGATGACCCCGTTGCTTAAGCTATTTTTCGTCTTATCTTACGTCCTTCTGGCCGCCTTTGTGGGCGCATTTGCAGACTCCAGGCCCAAAGGTAACGTAATGTTCATTACCAACACCATTAAGTTTGTGGGCTGTGCTGTCATGTTGTTTGGCAGCCATCCCTTGCTGTCCTACGCCATTGTGGGCCTTGGCGCCGCTGCGTATTCTCCTGCTAAATACGGCATCCTCACCGAATTACTTCCCCCAGAGCGCTTGGTTGCCGCCAATGGCTGGATTGAAGGCCTAACTGTTGGCTCCATTATCTTGGGTACGGTTTTGGGCGGCGTGCTGATCAGCGTTGGCGTCTCATCCCGCTTGCTTGGCCTTGATCTGCCCATGATTGAAACAGGCATCGATACACCAGCTGAAGCAGCTATTTTGGTCATTATGATGATTTACATCATCGCCGCGCTCATTAACCTCAAAATACCGGATACTGGCGCACGTTATGTGGCCCAAAAAACAAATCCAATTGATTTGATTGCGGATTTTGCCCATTGCTTTAGAACCCTCTGGAATGACCGTTTGGGTCAGATCTCCTTAGCCGTAACCACCCTCTTTTGGGGTGCTGGCGCCACTTTGCAATTTATTGTGCTCAAGTGGGCTGAAGTCGCGCTCAACATGAGTCTTTCGCAAGGCGCAATCTTGCAAGCCATCTCCGCCTTTGGCGTTGCCGGGGGTGCAATTTGGGCGGCCAGCCGTATTCCTTTAAAACAATCATTGAAAGTCTTGCCGTACGGAGTGGTGATGGGTCTTGGGGTATGCCTGATGGCCATCTACCACATCGATATGATCCCGCCGATTGTGATCGTCGAATTTGGCAAAATAAACCTCACGCTCAATATGATTCCGCCGTATGCGCTACTGATTATGGTCGGCTGGCTCGCAGGCTACTTTGTAGTGCCCATGAATGCCCTCTTACAGCATCGTGGTCACGTCTTACTATCGGCAGGTCACTCGATTGCGGTGCAAAACTTCAATGAAAATCTATCTGTACTCAGCATGCTAATGCTCTATGCATTGCTCATTTGGCTTGATGTGCCAATTGCCTATGTCATTACTGGATTTGGATTATTCGTAAGTATCATCATGATCCTCATCATGCGCCGGCATGCCCGCAACCAAGCGGAGTATGACTCTATGCACCTCATCGGCGAGAGCAAACACTAGCAATCAGTTAGTAAGTTTTGTGTTTAAAGGCTTTGGAGCACAGAGCGGGCGAGTAGTAAATCTTCCCAAAGTAAAGCTTTCTCTTGCGGCCTTGCCAAGACTTGCGGTAATTCCAGCGTTGCAATCAAAGGCACTTCTGCTTCACCGTGCATCAGGGAATGGATGGCACCACGCAACTCAGCTAAGGGTGCATTTTCCCCAATTAGGCGCTGTGCACTGGCTGCGCCAAACGCAACTGCTACCAGCGGTACTGTGCTGGATTCGATCAGCGCATCGATGTTGGCCTTTTGGTCTTGCCAAACCCACGCGTCATTCGGCAAACCGAGCGCTCGGACGATATTTTGAAAGAGCGTTAAGGCATCCCCCTGCGGTTTAGTACCGATAAAAATCCAGCGGCCGCTAATCTCAGCCGCATGTACGGCTGAGTTTCCTGTGGGCTCAGTAGATGATTGCGAATTGCCTTGAGGGGCTGCACGCACCTGCACAGTCGCGTCGACAGGGCTAGAACGATCGACCCATTCTGTAATGCCCATTTCTTTTAAAAAAGAAGCGCGCATGCTGGAGCTATTGGGCTGGGTTGTATTCATTGTGTTGCTAGGGTAATGGATTTTGCCATCACACCGGCATCTTCACGCTGACCAGTCACCTGATCGGCTGGGTAGTATGCTCTACGCACACCAATAATGCTGTATCCCATCCGTTCATATAATTTGACTGCGGGGATATTAGAGGGACGTACCTCGAGAATAATGCGACTCATTTTCTGCCGCATCGCAATGCCTTCAATGGCTTGCATCACACGACTACCAATACCGTTGCGACGTAATGCAGGGTCAATCGTGATATTGAGTAAATGCAGTTCGTCAACAGCTGGATACAAAATGCAATAGCCCCACAATCCAGGCAAATTAGGCGCTAGCGCTGCATTAGCCGCCATCTCTGGCCGAATGCAATAGGCCCAATGCCCTGCAGTTAGTGAATCCAAAAATTGACCCTGTGTCCAAGGATGACTATGCGACATTGCTTCCAGGGACATCACCGCCCGCATATCCGATGGCTGCATCGGCATGAAAGTTAACTGGGCATCCTGGGTAGTTGTCATTTGAGGCATTAATTAAATAAGATTGCTGAAATACAAAATAGAAGCTTCTATTTTGCACTACGTTCGGCACTCGTCAGCGCTACTCTATTGCGGACATACAGAGGCTCCAATTGATCCACTGCAATGAGTTGATTATTGGCCGCCATTGCCCGTGCGCAGCGCAATACGCCGCACGCACTGACCCCGAGAGCCCCATCCATTTGACTGGAGGGCATATGCTGCTCAAAATGGCTGGCGTATTGCGTGACCGCACTGCCAAGCACGCATTCACTCATGCCCATTTGAATATCTTCTGGCCTACTTAGCTGAATATCGCCGATGCGCTGCGGCAATACCGTATTGTCGCCACCTTCTTGCAACGCTTTCATCACGCTGTAGTTAGCCCAATACACTTCACCCATGCGGGCATCAATGGCCACCGTGAATTGGTGTTTGCCGGCATCCATCGCCTGCATCAAGGGATGATCGATTGCAATGGCTGCGATGGCATCCAGACTTGCAACCGGCGCAATGGGCAAATGGCTAGCAAGGGCTAAGCCTTGTGCTACCGCAACCGCTAAGCGCACTCCGGTAAAGGCGCCCGGTCCAATGCCCACGGCAATCGCATCCAAGTCCCGCAAAGTGATATCTTCTTGCTGCAGTAATTCAGTAATCCATGGCAAGAGATGCTGGCTGGCTCCTGGCCCCTGTAATTCATGTCGCTGAACCACGCGCTCTGCCAACGGATCAGGTGTCAACGCAACAGAACACCAGGCCGAAGAGGTGTCAATCGCCAGAATGCGTTTCAAGAATAGAACCTTAAGACGACAGAGCTTGAATGATGTCCGGCGGTGCTTGGACGAGCTCAATCAGAACGCCCTCACCCCCGAATGGAAATTCATCATTGCCCTTGGGGTGGATAAAAATAATATCGTGGCCTGCAGCGCCTTTACGAATTCCACCAGGAGCAAAGCGGAGGCCTTTACTGCTGAGCCAGTCATGGGCTATCTGTAAATCATCGACCCATAGACCAATGTGATTCAGGGGCGTTTGATGTACCGCGGGTTTTTTAGCGATGTCCACCGGCTGCATCAAATCCACTTCAACCTCATGCGGACCTTGACCGATGGCACAGATATCTTCATTGACGTTTTCGCGTTCGGATACATAGGTATCTTTGAAGGTAAAGCCGAGCAAATCGACCCACAAGGAACGCAAACGCTCTTTATCTTCGCCACCGATGGCAATTTGCTGGATACCCAAAATACGAAATGGCCTTGCGTCAGTCATGCTCTGTCCTTTACTCAAAACGAATAATGATTTGATCGACCGCTAGGCTATCGCCCTCTTTAGCCAGGATTTCAGAAACGACACCATCTTGTAATGCGGATAGGGTGTTTTCCATTTTCATGGCCTCAATCGTGGCGAGTTTCTGGCCTGCTGTGACGTGATCACCTGCACGTACCAATATCTTGGTTAAAAGGCCTGGCATTGGCGATAAGACCATTTTCGAGGTGTCCGGCGGCAACTTGACCGGCATCCGTGCCTGCAATTCAGCGCCAAGCGGACTTAAGACGATGCATTCGTATTGGGCGCCATCGAGCACTAAATGGTAACGAACGCCTCGGCGCTCAACTTGTGCCGATATTGACTGCGTACCGTTGATGGTGGCATTGAGGACAATTTGTCCTGGGCGCCATTCGCTAGCAATGTCGTAGCGAATAATGCCTTCTGCAGTGTCGACATAAACCGAGTAGACGCAATCCTTGTGCTCAACCCGCGTCGGTATATTGATGGGGTCATTCATCGAACCCACCCGCTTACCGGTTACCAATACAAATTGTTTGGGAATTTGCATCTCATGACCTGGCAGCTGTCCGTCAATTACTTGAATGTATTCCAGGTAGCGGGTGCGCATGAAAGTGGCGAGCGCAGCAAGGCGATTGGGATCGTCCGGCTGAACGGAATCCCGCTGAAATCCATTGGGGTACTCTTCCGGAATAAAGCCGGTTGTGAAGTCGCCAGAAACAAAGCGCGGATGTTGCAAGAGCGCTGCCTGAAACGAAATATTCGAATGAATTCCACGAATCACAAATTGATTAAGCGCGTGGCGCATTTTATGAATCGCATCCATCCGATCGCGGCCATGCACAATCAGCTTGGCAATCATCGAGTCATAGTACATCGGGATTTCCCCGCCCTCATAAACGCCTGTATCAACACGGACACCGTTTTCTTCTGCTGGAGGACGGTATTTCACGAGGCGGCCGGTGGATGGCAAAAAGTTCCGGAAGGGATCATCGGCATTAATCCGGCACTCCATGGACCAGCCATCGAGCTTGATCTGGTCTTGAGTGAACGATAGCTTTTCACCAGCAGCAACCCGAATCATTTGCTCGACTAAATCCAGTCCCGTGATCGATTCTGTCACGGGATGCTCCACTTGCAGGCGGGTATTCATCTCCAGAAAGTAAAAGGATTTATCTTTTCCAACAACAAACTCGACCGTGCCAGCCGATTGGTAATTCACCGCACGCGCCAAGGCAACGGCTTGCTCCCCCATGGCTTTACGAAGGGCTGGATCAATAAAAGGCGATGGCGCCTCTTCAATGACCTTTTGGTGACGGCGCTGAATCGAGCAGTCACGCTCCCACAGATAAACAATATTGCCGTGGGCATCGCCGAGTATCTGAATCTCAATGTGGCGCGGACCTTCGACAAACTTCTCAATAAACACGCGGTCATCGCCAAAGCTATTTAAGGCTTCGGTACGGCAGGCCGCAAAACCTTCAAACGCCTCTTGATCATTGTGCGCAACCCGTAAGCCTTTACCGCCGCCGCCAGCGGATGCTTTGATCATCACAGGATAGCCGATGTCTTTAGCAATCTTGACCGCGACGTCTGGGCTATCAATCGCTTCGTTAAAGCCGGGAATGGTATTAACCTTGGCTTCCATGGCTAATTTTTTGGAGGCAATCTTATCGCCCATGGCGGCAATCGCTCCAAACTTAGGCCCGATAAAGACAATGCCCTCTTCTTCACAGCGCCGTGCAAATTGCTCATTCTCGGATAAAAATCCATAGCCTGGATGCACTGCTTGCGCCCCAGTCTCTTTACAGGCCTGAATGATGCGGTCCATCACCAAATAGGATTCACGCGATGGCGCAGGCCCAATACAGACTGCCTCATCGGCTAACTGAACATGCCTTGCTTCGCGATCGGCCTCGGAAAAAACAGCGACGGTTTCAATGCCCATGCGTTTGGCCGTTTTAATCACGCGGCACGCAATCTCGCCGCGATTGGCGATCAGTATCTTTTTAAATAGGGTGGTTTTCATGTGATCGTGCCTATCCATTACAGGGGAATATTGCCGTGTTTACGTTCCGGATTTTTGAGGTCCTTGTCTTTGAGCATGGCCAATGACCGTGCAATGCGCTTGCGTGACTCATGCGGCAAGATCACGTCATCAATGTAACCACGCCGACCGGCCACAAAGGGGTTGGCAAACTTGGCCTTGTACTCTGCTTCGCGTGCAGCAATTTTTTCGGGGTCGCTTTTTTCTTCGCGGAAGATGATTTCGACGGCGCCTTTTGGACCCATCACCGCAATCTCAGCCGAAGGCCATGCAAAGTTCACGTCGCCGCGCAGATGCTTAGATGCCATCACATCATAAGCACCACCATAAGCTTTACGTGTAATTAGGGTTACTTTGGGTACGGTGCAATCAGCATAGGCATAGAGCAATTTCGCACCGTGTTTAATAATGCCGCCGTATTCTTGCGCAGTACCCGGCATAAAGCCAGGAACATCCACAAGGGTAACGACTGGAATATTAAAGGCATCACAAAAACGCACAAAACGAGCGGCCTTGATGGATGCTTTGATGTCTAAGCAGCCAGCCAAAACCAGAGGTTGATTAGCGACGATGCCAATCGTTTGACCTTCGATCCGACCAAAACCAATCAAAATATTCTTGGCGTAATCGGGTTGCAATTCAAAGAACTCGCCGTCGTCTGCAATCTTGCGAATCAACTCATGCATGTCATAGGGTTGATTGGGATTAGCTGGCACCAAGGTATCCAGTGAATAATCCGGCGCCTCATCGCGCCGAGCCGAGCGTAAAATTGGTGGCTTTTCTTTATTCGATAAGGGCAAGTAGTTGAAGAAGCGGCGCAGCATCATGATCGCTTCGACATCATTTTCAAAGGCTAAATCACATACGCCTGAAACCGTCGAATGGGTTACTGCTCCGCCCAGCTCTTCTGCAGTTACATCTTCGTGGGTCACGGTTTTGACAACCTCGGGACCCGTTACAAACATATACGAACTGTCTTTCACCATAAAGATGAAGTCAGTCAATGCTGGTGAGTACACCGCGCCGCCAGCAGATGGCCCCATGATTAACGAGATTTGGGGAATGACGCCAGAAGCAGTCACATTGCGCTGAAAGATATCGGCATAGCCGCCCAAGGACGCAACCCCTTCCTGAATACGGGCGCCGCCCGAATCATTTAAGCCAATGACGGGAGCGCCGACTTTCATGGCCTGGTCCATGATCTTGCAAATCTTCTCGGCATGAGCTTCGGATAAAGAACCGCCCAGAACCGTAAAGTCTTGAGAGAAGACAAACACCAGTCGTCCATTGATCATGCCGTAACCCGTGACAACACCATCGCCAGGTACGGTTTGATCTGCCATCCCAAAATCGATGCAGCGATGCTCTACAAACATATCCCACTCTTCAAAACTGCCTGCATCCAAGAGCAATTCGATGCGCTCACGGGCGGTTAACTTGCCTTTGGCATGCTGTGCCTGAATCCGTTTTTGGCCGCCGCCAAGGCGCGCGAGTTCACGCTTGGCTTCGAGTTGGTGGATGATGTCTTGCATACTGACTCCTTAGAAAGAGGTGTGGCCCATTGCCTCAAGTAAGCGCCTTGCAGCAACCGAGGGGGCAATGGTTCCGAGGTTGACGGCATTGCTCAATTCGGGAAGCAAGGCCTGAACCGCAGGATTATTTTTAAAAGTACTTTTGAGGCCGGCATCAATTCGCTCCCACATCCAGGAGCCTGATTGGACTTGACGCCGGGCAGCCAATCGACCATTGGCCGTTTGCAGTTTTTGGAAGCGCAGAATGTGATCCCACAAGTCTGTGATGCCGGTCCCTTGCAATGCCGACAAGGACATAACGATGGGATGCCAATACTCCGCATCGTGCGAGGCGTGATCCGGGTTTCCTTGAAAGCCTAATAATCGCAGGGAGCTAGTAATAAATGCTTGTGCGCGCATGGCAGCATTGGGATCAATGTCGGCCTTGTTGATCACAATCAAGTCAGCCAGCTCCATCACCCCTTTTTTAATCGCCTGCAAATCATCACCCGCATTGGGTAATTGCAGTAGCAAAAATAAATCGGTCATGCCAGCCACAGCAATTTCACTCTGACCAACCCCGACGGTTTCCACAATTACGACGTCGTGCCCAGCAGCCTCAGCCACTAAAAGTGCCTCACGGGTTTTTTCAGCAACGCCGCCCAATGTTCCTGAAGAGGGGCTCGGCCGAATGAATGCACTTTCATGCACCGATAGCCGCTCCATGCGGGTCTTGTCACCCAAAATCGATCCACCTGAAATGCTGGAGGATGGATCGATTGCGAGAACAGCCACGCGGTGACCGCGCTCAATTAAATTGAGTCCGAGGGTTTCAATCAGGGTTGACTTCCCTACTCCCGGAACTCCTGAGATACCCAAACGAAATGACTTTCCTGTCTTAGGCAGCAAGGCATTGAGTAACTCATCTGCGCGCTTGCGATGGTCCATGCGAGTGGACTCTAACAAGGTAATGGCCTTAGCTAAGGCGCGGCGCTGTACCGGTCCTGATGGACCCGTAATCGCATCAAACAAGGCTTGGTCAGCGGCAGGCAGCATGGCGATTTACAGCGGCTTTGCCTGTTTGCGAATTTGCTCGAGTACGTCTTTGGCAGATGCCGGAATCGGGGTGCCTGGACCGTAAATTCCCTTTACGCCCGCCTCATACAAGAATTCATAATCTTGTCGTGGTATCACGCCGCCAACGAACACAATAATGTCATCGGCGCCCTGCTTGCGCAATTCAGCGATGATTGCCGGTACCAAGGTTTTGTGGCCAGCTGCCAAAGTAGAGACTCCCAGTGCATGGACATCATTTTCAATTGCCTGGCGAGCACATTCCTCTGGAGTCTGAAACAGCGGCCCGATATCTACATCAAAACCCAGATCCGCAAATGCAGTAGCGACGACTTTTGCGCCCCGGTCATGGCCATCTTGACCGAGCTTAGCAATCATCACGCGAGGTCTGCGTCCGAAATCGCTCGCGAATTGAGCGAGTTCCCCTTTGAGTTTTTCCCAGCCCTCGGCTGAGTCATAAGCAGCTGCATACACACCGGTCACCTTTTGCGTATCGGCGCGATGGCGCCCGTAGACTTGTTCTAAAGCGTCAGATACTTCACCGACGGTAGCACGCAAGCGCATTGCTGCCACCGCTAACTCCAATAAATTGCCGGTTTGATCTGCCGCCGCCTTGGTTAGCGCCTCCAGTGCAGCCGCTACCTTTTTACTATCGCGCGATGCCTTAATCGAATTTAAGCGCTCGATTTGATTTATACGCACTTTGTCGTTATCAATCACCAAGACATCAACTAATTCCTCTTTATCCAGCTTGTATTTATTCACGCCCACGATGACATCGGCGCCGGAATCAATTTTGGCCTGCTTTTCAGCAGCAGCGGCTTCAATTTTGAGCTTAGCCCAGCCACTTTCAACCGCTTTCGTCATGCCGCCCATGGCATCGACTTCCAGCACAATCTCCCATGCTTTATCGGCCATCTCTTGCGTTAGGTTTTCCATCATGTAGGAGCCGGCCCAAGGATCAATCACGCTAGTGATATGGGTTTCTTCTTGGAGAATTAACTGGGTGTTGCGCGCAATTCGGCTGGAGGTTTCGGATGGCAACGCAATCGCCTCATCAAACGAATTGGTATGCAAGGATTGGGTGCCACCAAAGACTGCCGCCATCGCTTCAACAGTGGTGCGCACTACATTGTTGTAGGGATCTTGTTCGGTTAAAGACCAACCCGATGTCTGGCAATGGGTGCGCAGCATCAGTGATTTCGGATTTTGCGGATTGAACTCTTTCATGATGCGCCACCACAGCAAACGGGCGGCGCGCAATTTCGCCACCTCTAAGTAGAAGTTCATGCCAATCGCAAAAAAGAATGAGAGGCGTCCAGCAAAGCCATCAACATCCAAGCCCTTGGCTAATGCGGTTTTAACGTACTCTTTGCCGTCCGCTAAGGTAAACGCAAGCTCCAACACTTGATTAGCGCCAGCCTCTTGCATGTGGTAACCCGAAATTGAGATCGAGTTGAACTTAGGCATGTGCTTTGCGGTGTACTCAATGATGTCGCCAATGATGCGCATCGATGGCTCAGGCGGATAGATGTAGGTATTGCGCACCATGAACTCTTTCAGAATGTCATTCTGAATCGTCCCGGAGAGCTGCGCCTGACTCACGCCTTGCTCTTCACCTGCAACGATGTAACCAGCTAACACCGGCAATACAGCGCCATTCATGGTCATGGATACCGAAACGGTATCGAGCGGAATACCATTAAAGAGGATTTTCATATCCTCAACGGAGTCGATCGCAACGCCAGCCTTGCCCACGTCGCCGGTTACACGCGGATGATCGGAGTCGTAACCCCGGTGCGTTGCTAAATCGAATGCAACCGAGACGCCCTGACCACCGGCTGCCAATGCTTTGCGGTAAAACGCATTGGATTCTTCTGCGGTAGAGAAGCCTGCGTACTGGCGGATGGTCCATGGTCTTACTGCATACATAGTGGCTTGCGGCCCGCGCACAAATGGCTCAAATCCAGGCAGGGTATTGGCATACGGCAAAGTTGCAGAATCAGCCGCGGTATACAAGGCTTTCAAGTGGATGCCGTCGGGCGTATTCCAGCCCAGCGCATCGGTATTGCCATTGGGGGCTGACTTTTGCGCTGCTTTTTCCCAGTCACTCAATTCCACTTTTTTGGAATCTGGCCACGTATTGGGCCTGGCATTCGATGAACTCATACAACTTGCTCCTGTTGGCTTAGCGACGACATCATTTTTAATAATGTGTATTTTGCTTGACAAATGGACTTCTGTCTAGATATTGTATACATAATTATGAATACAATTTCAGTAAAAAAGCCATGAATTTAAGCAACAGACCCTTGTACCATGACGTTGCGGAGCGCCTGCGGGCGCAGATATTTGCCCATACGCTACCTCCAGGAAGTTGGCTGGATGAGCAAAGCTTGGCCATCACCTTTGGTATCAGCCGAACCCCTATGCGCGAAGCGATTAAGGTACTCGCCTCTGAGGGCTTAGTGACAATGAAACCGAGGCGCGGCGCCTACGTTACCGAGGTGGAGCGCGGCGATTTAGAACAGATTTTTGCTGTTTTGGCCCAATTAGAGGGTTTTGCAGCCAAGGAAGCCGCTGTGAAGGCCAGCGAAGCGCAACTTAACCAATTGGATAATTTGCACTTGAAGCTTGAAAAAGCCGCTGCTGACCGTGATGAAGAGCAGTTTTTCGATATCAACGTGCGCTTTCATGAGCTGATCATGGAAATTGCAGGCAACCGCTGGATGAATGGGGTTATCGGCGACCTACGCAAGGTGCTAAAACTACAACGGCGAGATTCCTTGGGTCGGTCTGGCAGATTACAGAATGCCTTAAATGAGCACCGTAACATACTGAAAGCATTGATTAAAAGAGATGGGGCTGCTGCAGAAGAAGCGATGCATGCCCACCTTGCGCGTGGGCTCGAGGCCACGCGCTAGTACATTCAATTACTTCTTAATCACCATCGTGCCTGGCAATGAGGCAATGTAGGCAGCCATATTGCGTAAATCAGCCTCGCTGTACTGGGCTACTTGAGAAACCATCACGGCATTTTTACGGCCAAACTGAGGGTTATTCGATACCTGGTAGGAACGCAAGGCATAAAACAAGTAATCAGCGTACTGGCCAGCGATCTTGGGATAAGCCGGAGCAACCGGCTCATTCAAATTGGCGCCATGGCAGGCAGCACAATTATTCTTTTCGACCAGCTCTTTTCCTTTAGCCAGATTAGATGCCTGAGCAATACCAATGCTGGAAAGTAAAAAGGAAATAAGGAGTGCAACTTTCATGAATAGACCTCTAAATCAAAATTACTTTAAGGGGTTTGGACGGGTGTTCGAATTTTGTGCGGCGTAATACGCGCTCACATCGGCCATATCTTGGGGAGTCATGCTGCCTGCGATCGAGCGCATGGTGGGATGCTTGCGCTCACCTGATTTATACGCTTCTAGGGCCGCGTAAATGTAGGCAGCATTTTGTCCGCCAATTTTCGGTACGCGATATACCAAAGGATAGTCAGCGCGGTATTCAGGAATGGCATGGCAACCAGTGCAGAGCCAAACTTTGGCCTGGCCTGCCTCAGCAGAGCCTTTGACATCCTGCGCCTGTGCATTCAGAGAAAGAGTAGTAAATCCTGCACCGACAGTGAATATCAGTGTGGACAGTAAACGGGTCACGGCAAGTTTTTTCATGGAAATCATCAATATATAAAAAACAGACTATTTTGCTTGCAAGAGTATAGCGGACAGCGTTCAATTACTCATTTTTACCGCATTTAGCGGTAAGATTCTACCCTCCCCTTTATCCCTAAAAAGCACCTCAATATATGTCCACCAAACCCATCAGCGATCGCCTTAAAGACCTCGGCATTGAGCTCCCCGCCACCGCCAGCCCTGCCGCCGCTTACGTTATGGCCGTGACTACTGGCTCTACCGTCTTTGTTTCTGGGCATATCGCCAAGGAAGCCGGCAAACCATGGGTGGGTAAATTAGGACTTGATATGGATACCGCTAGCGGTAAGGTCGCGGCACGCTCGATTGCCATCGATTTAATGGCTACCTTGCAGTCGCATTTGGGCTCACTGGATCGCGTTAAGCGCATTGTGAAAGTAATGGGGCTAGTTAACTCAACCGACCTCTTTACTGAGCAGCATCTGGTGGTCAACGGCTGCTCCGAGCTTTTGTTTGACGTCTTTGGTGAGGCGGGTAAACATGCTCGCAGCGCCTTTGGGGTCACTCAAATACCCCTTGGCGCCTGCGTTGAAATTGAACTCATCGCCGAGATTGAGTAAGGCCCAGTAAAAAAGCCAGACTGATCATCAGTCGGCCTGGCTTTATCTGTTCCAAAGCAGTAAGTTAATTCGGGCTCAGCTTTCCATCTTTTAAGCGCGGCTCTAGATAATGGCCCTTACGCGCGCGGTTGCCCGCAAACGACTTCAAGGTCTTACTATCGAGGCTTAACTCAGTTGGCTTTCCTGCTCGGCCTGCGCCAGAGTAAGTGGCACCATCTGGACCCACTGCAATGGCGGATGCAAGGCGCTCCTTGTCGTCAAGGCCCATCAAGATAACGCCCTTACCGCCGGTTGGTAGGCGCTTGAGTTCATCGAGCGGGAACACCAATAGCCGCGCACTTTCCGATAAACAGGCGACCTGTTTCATGCCAGGGCGTACCTTACTTGCACCCAGTGGCGCATCGCCAGCACTGAACTTACTATCAACCCCAATAAAGGATTTGCCTGCTTTATTGCGGGTAAGCATATCGGACACATTTGCTAAGAAGCCATTGCCAGCCCGCGTTGAAATCAACACCAAATCATCCAATTGGCCGGCGTAATAGGCCACCATTTGCGAGCCTGCTGCTAAATTGATAAAGCTGGTTAGCGGCGCACCGTCGCCACGCGCTCCGGGCAACTCGCTAACGGGGACGGTATACACGCGACCGTCACTGCCAAAGCCTTGCATCACGTCAACAGTACGGCACTCATACGTAGCGTAGAGCGCATCGCCCGACTTAAACGAAAACTGCTGTGCGTCGTGTTCGTGGCCTTGGCGAACGCGAACCCAACCCTTTTGCGAAACGATTACCGTGACCGGCTCATCAATCACTTTAGCTTCTGCGATTGCGCGCTTATCTTCTTGGATTAACGTGCGGCGCTCATCACCAAACTCTTTTGCGTCAGCTTCAATTTCCTTGATGATGCGTTTGCGTAAGGTGCTATCGCTTTGCAACAGACCATCCAAATCGGCCTTCTCGCTTTGGAGCTCTTTGAGTTCTTGCTCAATCTTAATTGCCTCTAGCCGCGCCAATTGGCGCAAGCGAATTTCTAGAATGTCTTCGGCTTGGCGATCGCTGAGTTTAAATGCGGTAATCAGGTCAGCCTTTGGCTCATCGCTATTGCGAATGATTTTGATGACCTGATCAATGTTGAGCAAAATAATCTGGCGGCCTTCCAGAATATGAATGCGGGCATTGACTTTGCCCAGGCGATGCTCGGTGCGGCGGGTTACCGTTGCAACGCGGAAGGAGATCCACTCGGAAATAATGTCTTTTAAATTCTTTTGGCGTGGACGACCATCGTTACCAATCATCACCAAATTGATGGGCGCATTGGACTCCAGCGAAGTATGTGCCAGCAGCAAATTAACGAAGTCATTGACTTCCACATTCTTGCTCTTGGGCTCAAACACCAAACGTACCGCAGCATCTTTACTGGATTCGTCACGAACACAATCGAGCACATTCAAAATGGCTGCTTTGGTATTGCTTTGATCCGGTGTTAATGATTTTTTACCCAATTTGATTTTGGGATTGGTGAGCTCTTCAATCTCTTGTAGTACCCGCTGCGTTGACGTTAATGGTGGCAACTCATTCACCACAATTTGCCATTGACCGCGTGCCAATTCTTCGACCGACCAGCGAGCCCGCACTTTTAAACTACCGCGACCGCCCTCGTAAATCTGCGCAATATCGCTGGCAGACGAAATAATTTGACCTCCGCCCGGAAAGTCTGGGCCCGGCAGAATCGCCAGCAAATCAGCACTACTCATATTGGGCGACTTCATGAGTGCTATGGCAGCTGCAGCCACCTCGCGCAAATTGTGCGATGGGATTTCCGTGGCCATGCCCACTGCAATGCCAGAGGCGCCATTGAGCAATACAAAAGGCAAGCGCGCGGGAAGTAATTTAGGTTCCTGAAAAGAGCCATCGTAGTTTGGCGCAAACGCAACCGTACCTTCATCGATTTCACTGAGTAACAAATGGGTCGCAATCTTGGTCAGGCGCGCTTCGGTGTAGCGCATCGCTGCAGCTCCATCGCCGTCGCGTGAACCAAAGTTTCCTTGGCCATCAATCAGGGGGTAACGCAATGAGAAGCTTTGGGCCAATCGGACCAAGGCATCGTAAGCGGACTGATCGCCATGCGGATGAAATTTACCCAATACATCGCCAACTACACGGGCACTTTTCACTGGCTTTGCATCCGAACGCAAGCCCATCTCGCTCATCGAGAAAAGAATGCGCCGCTGCACTGGCTTTTGGCCATCGGCCACTTCAGGCAAGGCGCGTCCCTTCACTACACTAATCGCGTAGTCTAAATAGGCTCTCTCCGCATAAACGGCCAGCGTTAATCCTTCGCTTCCATCGCTATCCATGCTATCGGACGATGTGCGTGGTGGAGTTGGAGGTGAATTTGAACCAACAGCGTCCATCGCAAATAAATCCGCTTGCTCTTGCATGCTAGCTTCTGAATTGGGTTTACGCGTTGCCATTAAATATCCGCCTCTACTTCATTGCCACGCTCTTCCAGCCAATCCCGCCTTGCGCCAGATTCGGATTTGCCCATCAGCATGTCCATGGTTTTAAATGTATCTTGCTCGCTGAGTGCCCCCAAAGTAACCGGCAGCAAGCGGCGTGTATCCGGATTGAGTGTGGTATCCCATAATTGCTCGGCACTCATTTCGCCAAGACCCTTAAAGCGGGAAATTTGCCAGCCATTGTCACGAACACCGTCTTTGCGTAACTTATCTTCGATCGCATTAAGTTCACTCGAATCAAGGGCATAGATTTTTTGCGCCGGCTTCTTGCCGCGTGCAGGCGCATCCACCCGAAAGAGTGGTGGCCTGGCGATATAGACATGTCCGGCATCTAACAGCTTCGGAAAGTGTTTATAGAACAAGGTAAGCAATAAAACCTGGATGTGCGAACCATCCACATCGGCATCCGACAGAATGCAGATCTTGCCGTAACGCAAATTGGATAAGTCAGGCGTGTCATTGAGGCCATGGGGATCAACACCAATGGCTACAGCAATGTCGTGCACCTCATTGTTCGCGAACAGGCGATCGCGCTCTGCTTCCCAGGTATTGAGGACCTTGCCGCGCAGCGGCAATATGGCCTGGTACTCTTTGTTGCGCCCCATTTTGGCTGAACCGCCGGCAGAGTCGCCCTCGACCAAAAAGAGTTCGTTCATGGCAACGTCTTGACTCTCGCAATCCGTTAACTTGCCAGGCAACACCGCTACGCCAGACGATTTTTTCTTTTCGACTTTTTGTCCAGCGCGGGTACGGGCTTGGGCTTGCTTGATGACCAGTTCAGCTAATTTGCGGCCATAGTCAACGTGCTGGTTGAGCCAAAGCTCAAGCGCGGATTTGGAAAAACCGGAAACCAAACGCACAGCATCGCGTGAGTTCAGGCGTTCTTTAATTTGCCCCTGAAACTGGGGATCAAGTACTTTGGCAGACAAAATAAAAGAGGCGCGTGCAAAGACATCCTCGGGCATCAACTTCACCCCCTTGGGTTGCAAGGCATGCATTTCGATAAAGCCTTTGACCGCGTTGAAGAGGCCTTCACGCAGACCGCTTTCATGAGTACCGCCAGCCGGAGTCGGAATTAAATTCACATAACTCTCACGAACGGGCGGACCATCTTCGGTCCAGGTCACTACCCAGGCAGCGCCCTCGCCTTCAGCAAAGGTATCTTCATCGGCATTACCAGTAGCGTATTGCTCTGCTTCAAATGCGGGAATCACTTCGGCGCTGTGGCCCGCCTGAGCCAAGGCTTCATTCAGGTAGCCACGCAAACCCTGCGCGTACTGCCAGGATTGCGTCTCAGCACTTTTTTCTTGGATTAAGGTAACTTTAACGCCAGGCAGTAACACTGCTTTGGAGCGCAGCAGACGAATCAGGTCCGCCATCGGAATGGCAGCACTGTCAAAATATTTACCATCGGGCCAGGCTCGAACGCGGGTGCCGTGGGCTTTATCGCCCTTATCGGCCGGTCTGGTTTTGAGTTTCTCAATCACATTGCCATCGGCAAAACTCAAGGTAGACATTTGGCCCTCACGCCATACCGTGACATCAAGGCGCTTGGAAAGGGCATTCGTGACCGACACCCCAACGCCGTGCAAACCACCAGAGAAGGCATACGCCCCGCCGCTGCCTTTTTCAAACTTGCCACCTGCGTGCAGCTGAGTAAAGACAATTTGGACCACGGGTAACTTTTCGGTGGGGTGCATTCCCACCGGAATGCCACGGCCATCATCCTCAATGCTGACGCTGCCATCGGCATGCAAGGTCACCATGATTTGCTTACCAAAGCCGCCCAGAGCCTCATCGGATGCGTTATCCAGCACTTCTTGGATGATGTGGAGGGGGTTATCGGTCCTGGTGTACATCCCAGGGCGCTGACGAACAGGCTCAAGTCCTTTGAGAACTTGAATCGACGATTCGCTGTATTCGGAGGTTTTACGGGTTGCCATGCGCAGAAATTGTAGCCATGTCTGGGATTGGCTTCTTTTTTTACCGTTGCATGGGCTCTGCTTGCGTATTTTGAGGCGTTCTTTGGAGCTTGCGCGCGATTATTTACCCATTCATGCCAAAATTGGGCCATGGGTGCACTTAGTCATATTCGGGTTTTAGACCTCAGCCGGGTTCTTGCCGGCCCGTGGTGCGCCCAAAATTTAGCCGATTTAGGTGCCGACGTCATTAAAGTCGAACGCCCCAACGTTGGCGACGATACCCGCCACTGGGGACCTCCGTTCGCGCAAAATCCACAAGGTGAAGATACAGCAGAAGCTGCTTATTTCATATCAATCAATCGCAATAAACGCTCCATTACCGTCGATATCAGCACGACTGAGGGGCAAGACATCATTCGCAAACTCGCCTCTGAATCCGATGTCGTGATTGAAAACTATAAGGTGGGTCAGTTAAAAAAATATGGGCTGGATTACGACAGCCTCACTTTACTAAAGCCCGATCTGATTTATTGTTCGGTCACCGGCTTTGGTCAAACTGGCCCCTATGCGCAGCGCCCTGGCTATGACTTCATTATTCAAGGCTTGGGTGGCTTTATGAGTGTGACGGGTGAAGCCGATGATTTACCCGGCGGTGGGCCGCAAAAAGCGGGGGTTGCGATTGTCGATTTGTTTACCGGTATGTATGCCAGCTCAGCCATTCTGGCTGCGGTGATTCACCGCGATCGCACAGGACTGGGTCAATACATCGACATGGCTTTATTGGATACCCAAATTGCGGTCATGGCCAACATCTCGAGTAATTATTTGTGTACCGGAACTGCGCCGCGACGCTGGGGTAATGCCCACCCCAATATCGTTCCGTATCAAACTTTCCCCACCTCTGATGGCTGGATGATCATTGCCGTTGGGAATGACAGTCAGTTTCGTCAGTTTGTAAAAGCAGGTGGGCAAGAACAGCTAGCTGACGATGCACGCTTTGCCGATAATCCATCACGGGTTGCACACCGCTCTATTTTGGTTCCCTTGCTCACGGAGATGACGAAGACCAAAACCAAGAACGATTGGATTGCTACGTTGGAAAAGGTCAACGTGCCGTGCGGACCAATTAATGATTTGGAAGAAGTCTTTGCTAATGAGCAAGTCGTCTCGCGTCAGGTTGAGCTGCAAGTACCGCATCCCACTGCCGGCACCATGAAATTGGTTGCAAGCCCCATGAAGTTATCGGCAACGCCCGTCGAGGTACGTATGCCGCCACCGACATTAGGTCAGCATACTGATGAGGTGCTGCGTGAACGCCTTGGCCTTAGCGCTGAAGCGATTACTGCACTTCGCCAAAAGCAGGCAATTTAAGCCACCCATCCCATGGTAAGCACGCAGTCGAAGGTATCTATCCCACTCAAGCACCTCCTGATTTACGGCGGCCTGCTTGTCACCCTATCGATGGGTATTCGCCATGGCTTTGGTTTATTTAATCTCCCCATTACTGCCGCCAACGGCTGGGATCGTGAAACCTTTGCACTGACGATTGCCCTCCAGAACTTAGTTTGGGGCGCAATGCAGCCGGTTACCGGCGCCCTCGCCGACCGGTTTGGAGCCTTTCGAATCATCGTCGCTGGCGGCATCCTCTATGCCTTGGGTCTGGCTGGAATGGGCCTCTCTACGGACGCCCTCAATTTCACCTTAGCGGGTGGTCTATTGATTGGTTTAGCCCAAACCGCCACCACCTACAGTGTGGTCTACGGCATTTTGGGTCGCAATGTGGCTGCTGAAAAACGGGTTTGGGCTATGGGGATTGCGGCAGCAGCCGGCTCCTTCGGCCAGTTCCTCATGATTCCCGTCGAGCAAGGCTTGATTACCCACTTTGGCGCAGCAGACGCACTTTTGCTGCTGGGTTTAATGGCTACCTTCATGTTGCCTATCGCTTTTAAGTTGCGAGAGCCAGCAGGATCGACGCATTCGCAACTCGGAAATCAAACCATCGCAGAGGCGCTGGGCGAAGCGATTCACAACCGCAGCTTTCAGTTGCTGACATTGGGTTATTTTGTCTGCGGCTTTCAGGTGGTATTCATCTCGGTGCATCTGGCGCCTTACCTTAGCGATCTCTCCAAGGCAGTCCCATCGGTTGGCTCTCCTGCAGTCGCGAGTACTGCTCTAGCCTTGATTGGTCTCTTTAATGTATTTGGTACCTTTTATGCGGGTGTTTTGGGTCAGCGCTTTCCAAAACGGTATTTACTCTCAGCCATCTATGCGAGCCGCGCTGTTGCCATTGCCCTATTTGTATTTTTGCCCATCACGCCGCTGTCAACGTATGTATTTGCAGCAGTGATGGGATTTCTTTGGCTCTCGACCGTTCCCCTAACGAACGCAATCGTGGCGCAGATTTTTGGCGTTAAATACTTAAGCATGCTCTCGGGTTTAGTGTTTTTTTCGCACCAACTGGGGAGTTTTTGTGGCGCCTATTTAGGCGGCCTTTTGTATGATCGCAGCGGCACTTATGATTTGGTTTGGATGATTGCAATTGGGCTGGGCGTTTTTGCCGCGCTCATTAACCTACCGATTCAAGAGCGCGCCCTTGGCCGACTGCAGTCGAGCTAAATCAGCTGATGCATCGACACACCGCCTAGGTACAATCGATTATGCGCACCCTTTTTAGCACGTCAGTCCGTAAGCCAGTATGGCAACGTTTTGCCCTATTACTGGTATGCGGTCTTGTTTTAGCCTTGACCTTTATGGCTTACTTTGCACCCAACCTTATGGTTGCATTAACCAATACTGTTTGGGCATTGTGCGGCTTTTAAGTCCAATAATGAATCGCATTACTCGCCGTAGCACAATGGATAGTGCACATGCCTCCTAAGCGTGGGATACAGGTTCGATTCCTGTCGGCGGGACCACAACTCTGAGGTCTTAGTAAAAGCGCCTTGCTTTTTTATTCTCAAGTGATTTGAAAAGTCAATCGGATTATTTACTCAAAAAGTTATCCACAGCGAATGTGGATAAATTGCAGAAAGTGTTGCTAAGTATTGAATTTTTATAGGCCGATCTGGATTGCTTAAAAAATAAGCAGCGTTTATTCGGCGATATTTTGTTTTGTTTAGCCATTGACTTTTTTGTTTTTTAATCCATTCGTTCCTGATTGTGGATGGACGTGATGCCAATCGATGGACTAAAGAAGGCTGTGCAATTTAATTCCCGGTTACGCGCCGATTTCTTTCTCGTACACTTCAACACATGAATGCACTCACGCCCAGCACCCTAGCTGCCCTCGAAGAATTACTCCAAAATACGGCGCGCTCGGTTCCCTCGGAATACGTGCCCATTTTTCTTGCTATCCCTTCAGGCAATCAGCTCGGCCAAACCATAGGGCATCTGCACTCGGATTTTTTCACTTTTTTAAAGCATGCTCTGGCCACAAGCCCAATCCCTGGGGTCCATTGTGAGTCGCATCGCATGCTCCTCGATGGTCGGCGCCCTAGTTTACTGAGCCAAACCATGCGGACCTTGGCTGATCGTATGCGCCAAGGGGGATTTATTCCTGGCTGGCGTAACGAAGAATTTGCCTTTATCGACGCACAAGGGCATGCCTTATTTCAGGTGGAGCGAGCCGCTTTTCGTACCTTTGGGCTCAAGAGCATGGCCAGCCACATCAATGGATTTACCGAAAATGATCAAATCTGGCTGGGTCGCCGCAGTGAAAACAAGCAAATTGACCCTGGAAGATTGGATAACGTGAGTGCTGGAGGTATTTCAGCTGACGAAACCCCCTGGGTTTGTGCCTCCCGTGAGCTTTGGGAAGAGGCCGGCATTCCCAAAGCCATTGCGAGCGAGATCCAGCCTGTAGGCCGGATGGAGATGCGTAGACCCACCCCGCCCTTGGGATTCCATGCTGAATCGCTGTTTATCTACGATTTATTGCTGCCCAGCAATTTGCTCCCCACCAATCGCGACGGCGAGGTTGCCGGCTTTATTGCGGTTTCCTACGGCGAAGCGGCTGCCCGTATATTGGCCGATGAATTCACTGCAGATGCTGCCCTCGTCACTGCCGATTTTATTTTGCGGCGCAGCATTAGCTGAGTTTGATTTGGGTCACGGCACGGGCGATCGAATCATGGTTAAATGCGGTTAAGGATGAAACAGGGGTGCCCTCCGTAATTGGTGGCGCTGAGAAAGACCCTATTACCCGATCCAGATAATGCTGGCGTGGGGAGTGTCATCAAAACCGGTACCCGGTTTCGTCCATCGAATAATCAGTTAGGAGATGGATATGAGCACAGCAGACGTAAAAACAAAACCGGCAAAACCAGAGATCCCCACCCTCAAAAGCCTTGAGCGTGATTTTGGGCAAAAGTTTGCGTATCCCGCTTCAACCAAGACCTATTTAGAGGGCTCGCGCTCGGACATCAAGGCGCCGATTCGCATGATTGAGCAACTCGCTACCGCGGTTGGCAAAGAGATGGTTCCTAATCCTCCCGTTCCTGTCTATGACACTTCCGGTCCCTACAGTGATCCAGATATTGTGATTAATTTGGAAAAAGGCTTGCCAAAACTGCGTGCCAATTGGATTGCAGAACGAGGCGATACCGAGCAACTAGCCGGCCCTACTTCAGAGTATGGCGTCGCGCGTTCCAAAGATGCGGCAACCCAGCACCTGCGCTTTGCCCACATTGGAGCGCCCCGCGTTGCCAAGTCCGGGGCCAATGTCAGTCAAATGCATTACGCTCGCCAAGGCATCATTACGCCTGAGATGGAATACGTTGCGCTGCGTGAGTCAATGGGCATCGAGCAGTTACGCAAAGATCCCCGTTACACCCAATTGCTCAAGCAGCATCCAGGCAAAGGCTATGGCGCCAACTTACCCGAGATCGTGACCCCTGAATTTGTTCGCCAAGAAATCGCTGCCGGTCGCGCGATCATCCCAGCCAACATCAATCACCCTGAGTTAGAGCCGATGATTATTGGCCGCAACTTCCGCGTGAAGATTAACGGCAACTTAGGTAACTCTGCCGTCACTTCCTCGATTAATGAAGAGGTTGAAAAGATGGTCTGGTCGATTCGTTGGGGTGCTGACACCATCATGGATCTCTCCACCGGCAAACACATCCACGAAACCCGCGAATGGATTATTCGCAACTCTCCAGTACCGATTGGTACGGTACCTATTTACCAGGCCCTGGATAAAACTGGCGGCATCGCCGAAGACCTCACCTGGGAAATGTTCCGCGACACTCTAGTAGAGCAAGCCGAGCAAGGCGTTGATTACTTCACCATTCATGCTGGGGTATTGCTCCGTTATGTTCCGCTCACAGCCGATCGCATCACTGGTATTGTGTCGCGCGGCGGCTCGATCATGGCGAAATGGTGCTTGGCTCACCATAAAGAGAATTTCCTGTACACCAAGTTCGATGAAATTTGCGAAATCATGAAGGCCTACGACGTGTCCTTCAGCTTAGGCGATGGATTGCGGCCAGGCTGTATTGCGGACTCCAACGATGCAGCCCAGTTTGGTGAATTGCATACCTTGGGCGAACTTACTGCCAAGGCTTGGAAGCACGACGTTCAAGTGATGATCGAAGGCCCAGGCCATGTTCCAATGCAGCGCATTGAAGAGAACATGACCGAAGAGCTCAAGCATTGCTTAGAGGCACCCTTCTATACGCTCGGACCACTAATTACCGATATTGCACCAGGCTATGACCACATCACCAGTGGCATTGGCGCTGCGCAAATTGGTTGGTACGGTACGGCGATGCTTTGCTACGTCACCCCTAAAGAGCATTTGGGTTTGCCAGACAAAGAAGATGTACGCGAAGGCATCATTACCTACAAGATTGCTGCGCATGGTGCAGACTTGGCCAAAGGTTTGCCTGGCGCTCAAGTACGTGATAACGCACTATCGAAAGCGCGCTTTGAGTTCCGCTGGGAAGATCAGTTCAATTTAGGCCTCGATCCAGAACGTGCGCGTGAGTATCACGACGCCACTTTGCCTGCGGAAGGTGCCAAGATTGCCCATTTCTGCTCGATGTGCGGTCCAAAGTTCTGCTCCATGAAGATTACGCAAGAAGTGCGTGACTACGCTGCCACTTTAGATGCCAATGGCAATCCAAAAGTAGTGGAGGCAGTCAAAGGCATGGAAGAAAAGTCGATTGAGTTCCGCAAACGCGGTAGCGAGATTTACCAATAAGGTATTGGCTGTACACACCATGCTCGTTGACCAGAGTCCATCTTTTGCTGGCAAGCGAATAGCCATCGTCGGGGCTGGCCTCATGGGCCGGATGATGGCTTACGCCCTAGCAAAAGGGGGTGCCGAGGTATCGCTCTATGATCGCGGCGGAGTAGATGGCGAGCATGCTGCTGCAACCATTGCAGCGGCGATGCTGGCTCCCCTTGCAGAGTCTGCAATCACCGAAGCCAATGTGGTGCAAATGGGCATGTACAGCTTACCGCGCTGGCAAGCCCTTACAGCCGAACTCAGTCTTCCCGTTTTTTTTCAGCAAGAAGGTACGGTGTTTGTTTGGCATCAACAAGATGCCATTGAAGCCAAACGCCTTACCGCACAACTGGTCCGCAATTGCCGCGAGAGTCAGCAACCGGGTGTTTCTGCCTTTCCGCTAGAGCAGCCAGAGCAGCTCGATCGGCATTCCCTAGAAAGGCTTGAACCCAGCTTGGCCGACCGCTTTCATCAAGGCTTGTTTTTGCCGCATGAAGGCCAATTGGACAATCGGCAATTACTGGTCTCTTTATTGCATGCACTCGATGCCATGCAAGTGAAGCTCCATTGGAATCAGGCAATCGATCCCGATGAGTTGCATCACCAAGCAAAGCATGACTGGGTCATTGACTGCCGTGGTCTCGGTGCAAAAGAGGCATGGGAATCCAATCCCTTGCGCGGTATCCGAGGTGAAGTGATTCGACTGCATGCGCCTGAAGTCAAACTCAAGCGCCCTACTCGGCTGATTCATCCACGTTATCCCATTTACATTGCCCCCAAAGAGGATGACATGTACGTGGTTGGCGCCACTGAAATTGAATCCGAAGACCTATCACCCACCAGCGTGCGATCGGCAATGGAATTACTTAGCGCCGTCTATACCGTGCATAGTGGTTTTGCAGAGGCTCGTATTCTGGAAATGAGTACGCAATGCCGCCCTACCCTCAAAGACAATTTACCCGAGATCCGAATTTCTAAGCCTGGACTGATGTGCATTAATGGTTTGTATCGGCATGGTTTCTTAATTGCGCCAGCAGTTATGGATTGCGCAATCGAGTTATTGCGCTCTTTGGCAGTAGACCCGTCGCCTCCCAGCAGTGCATTGGCAAAGCAACTCAATTTACGGGTGACGCATGACTCCCAACATGAGCTAATTGCATGCGCGTCATAGCTAATCAAATTCCGCGCGATCTTCCAGCCAATAGTCGCATTACCGATCTTTTAGCGATGGTTGAGGCGAAGCCGCCCTATGCGGTTGCGGTTAATTTGCAATTTGTGCCCAAGACGCGCCATGCAGAATACATCCTGCAAGACAACGATCAGGTTGAAATCATCGCTCCGGTCACCGGCGGTTAATCCGCTCTCGATAACGAATCTGCTCCCATGACGACTTCACTTCCACTTTCTACCAGCGATGCATTGGTTCTCTATGGCGAGACTTTTGCGAGTCGCTTACTTCTCGGTACCTCACGTTATCCATCGCCGCAAATTCTGGAAAACGCGGTTACGCTGGCAAAGCCTGGGATGATTACCGTTAGCCTGCGGCGCCAAGGCACGTCAACCGCCGAGTCACACAGTGGCTTTTGGGATTTGCTCAAAAAAATGGCCGTCCCCGTTTTACCCAATACCGCTGGCTGCCATAGTCCGCAAGAAGCAATTACGACGGCCCAAATGGCGCGAGAAGTATTTGAGACCGACTGGATTAAGCTCGAATTAATTGGCGATGATTACACCCTGCAACCCGATACGTTGCGCTTAGTTCAAACTGCCGAAACCCTGATTAAGGATGGCTTTAAGGTCTTGCCCTACTGCACCGAGGATTTAATCCTGTGTCAGCGCTTAGTCGATGTCGGTTGCCAAGCGGTGATGCCCTGGGCAGCGCCGATTGGTACCGGCCAAGGACCACTCAATCCGTTTGCCATGAAGCTCTTGCGTGAACGCCTGCAAGTACCGCTGTTGGTCGATGCTGGCCTAGGCTTACCATCGCATGCCTGCACTGTCATGGAATGGGGCTTTGATGGCGTTTTACTCAATACGGCCGTCGCCTTAGCCGATAACCCAGTGGCAATGGCCACTGCCTTTGCAAAAGCCGTTGATGCCGGTCGTGCAGCTTACTTATCGGGTGCGATGCAGGCGCAAAGTTCAGCGCAAGCCAGCACCCCCTTGGTTGGCACGCCGTTTTGGCATCAGACTTCATGAGCTTAATACGCGATCTTGCCGAGCAAATTGTTGCCTGCCATCAGCAAGATGATCTAGCCATTCCTGTTCCTGAATCCAGTATTCATCAGCTACCGCCTGCATTAGACAATACGCATGCCGGTGATCATTACGAGCTGGCTGGCGCTTTGGCTGCGATCCAGATGGGCTTTATTGAAAGCGATGCACGGGTTTTAGGAAAGGCATGGTCGCGCATGGCCCACCATGCCGGCGGCTTTAATCCAGCCAGTTGGCCAAGCCTGCCAGACTACTTTGACTTAATGCCAACACCGCATCAGTCCAATGCCAGCGCCTTCCCTGAATGCCCGCATGCACTCGGGCTGTATGCAGTGTTGCCCAATGCCGAGTGGGTTAAGCGCATGGTCGATGCCGAGGTGCCGACGGTTCAGTTGCGCTATAAAGCGGAAGGCGCTCTTGATCGCGGGCACCTCATTCAAGAAATTAATGCTGCCGTTGCTGCTGTTAAAGGCAGTAAAACCCTTTTATTTGTTAACGACTATTGGCGCGAAGCAATCGATGCGGGCGCTTATGGCGTTCACTTAGGTCAAGAAGATTTAGTGCTGGCTGATTTAGATGCCATTCGTAAAGCGGGTTTGCGTTTAGGCTTGAGTACGCATGGCTATGCTGAGATGGTGTACGCCGACTCGTTTTTACCCAGTTATATTGCAATGGGCGCCGTCTTTCCAACGCAGTTAAAGCAAATGCCAACCGCACCTCAAGGACTTGGGCGTCTGCGCAAATATGTGCAACTTATGCGCCACTACCCCCTGGTTGGCATCGGCGGCATTGATGAAAGCACAATCGAAGCAGTAGCGCAAACCAGCGTGGGTTCGATTGCGGTAGTGCGGGCGATTACGGGCTCAAGCGATCCGGAGGCTGCAGTAAAGCGCCTGACCCAACTCATGATGCAAGCAAAATCCAAATAAAGCAGCGAACTAAGAAGTGGATGACTCGATGTCATCAGGTAATGCGGTAGGATAAAACGCGTGCATATGCCATAGCGGCCCTGAGCCTTTGCCAATATTCAGATAAATGCCCGCTTCTAATCCCGCCTCAACATAAGCGATTCCTTTTGCAACAGCATGACTAAGGTCATGACCGTCCGCTAAATAGGTGGCAATCGCCGATGCCAGAGAGCAGCCGGTGCCATGGGTGTTGGGTGTGTTGACACGGTAATGCAGGAGTTTTTTCTGTTCCAGGATTTTTTTGCCATCCTCATCGATTGCTCGCCACATCAAAAAATCCATCAGCTGCGTATGTTTTGCATTAAGGTGTCCGCCCTTAATCAATGCCGCAGCTGGACCCATTTCAATTAAGTCTCTTGCCGCCCGCTCAAAGTCTTCTGGCTCTAGAATGGGCCGGCCAAGCAATGTGGAGGCTTCTTCCATGTTGGGCGTAATCACCGTTGCCAGCGGAAACAAAACCTCGCGCATGGCACGTGCGGTTGCATCGCCTCCTAAGCTTGCGCCCGATGTTGCCCGTAAGACGGGATCTAGCACAATGGTTTTGATTGCATGGCGACGCAATGCCGCAGCAACGCAGTAGACAATCTCAGGACTGGAAAGCATGCCAATCTTCACTGCATCTACGCCAATGTCACTCACTACTGCATCAATTTGGGCTTCAATCACATCCAGATCAATCCCTTGAATTTTAGTTACGCCAAGGGTGTTTTGCGCAGTGATTGCAGTTACTACCGTCATGCCATATCCACCCAAGGCGGTAATCACCTTGAGGTCTGCCTGCAGGCCTGCGCCACCACCGCTATCCGAGCCGGCAATCGTCAGTATTTTAGGAATGCGTACCGAGGTTTTTTGACTGGTCTTCATGTTGCTATCTTAGTTCGAAATACGCTCTTTTGGTTTTAATGTTGCCGATAAGCCAATCCCGATCACAATCAGTAAAAAAGCGAGCCCATGAAATCCTTGCGGTGACTCCCCCAATATCAGAGTAGACAAGATTGCCGTAAATAGCGGTATGAAATTGGCAAAAAACGCGGCGACTGTTGGACCGGCTTTAGCAACGCCAAGGCTCCAACAGCGGTATGCAATCAAGGATGGTCCGATGGCCACATACAGAATCAGTAGGCAGACCAAAATACTGGGCTCAAAATGCATATAACCGCCCTGCCACTCCACTACGGTAAATGCAGAAGACCACATTAAGCCAAATAAAACTTGGGCAAGTAAGAAGGCATTCCAAGGCCAACTGCGTTCCGAACTGGCTCCTGGTTTTGTCAGCATCCAACTGTAAAACGCCCAGAGAATAGTAGCCAAAACCATCAGCAAGTCACCATATACAAACTGAACTTGCAATATGGCCAACCAATCCCCTCTCGAGAGAACAATGCATACCCCGAAAATAGAAATCAAGGCGCCGACGACTTGGTAGGCATTCGGTCGATTACCAAAAAACAAAGCGCCGATTAAGAGCATCCAAATGGGCATACTTGCCCCGATCAAGGTCACATTAATGGGCGTCGATGTCTGAATCGCCAAATAGAGCAACATGTTATAGCCGCCCACACCGAATAGGCCCAGCAGTAAAAAGCGCTTTTTGTTTTTCCAAAGGTCGCTATTGGCACGCAAAACTGAGACACCGAATGGCAATAACACGGCCACGGCCACCAAGCAGCGGACGGTACTCAGCAACAATGGGGATATTTCCCCAACGAGCAATCTCCCGACGACCGCATTACCAGCCCACAGCGAGGCAGCCAGCATCAGGTACAGAATTACTCGCAAGTCGATAAAGCGCATATTTAAGGCAAAAATAGAAGATGTTGTATGATATTGGCTTACGCAATTCCTCGATAGCTCAGTCGGTAGAGCGCCGGACTGTTAATCCGTAGGTCCCTGGTTCGAGCCCAGGTCGAGGAGCCAAATACATCAAAAGCCCCTTTAGAAAATAAGGGGCTTTTTCTTTTACATCTTTAATGTAATATTTACTTTACACAACTGATGTGAGGTAAAAATGATGACCGATACGACTTTTATCAGCCTTTTCATAGTCTTTGGCGCCTGTTTTGGGTTTGTGACGTTTTCGCAGCGGCACTTATTTAGCGAAGGGCCTCACACAGCAAAAGAGTTAGATGGAAACCCATTTTTTGAAAGTCGGGTTTTTTGGGTTCTGCTTTGCGCGATGCTCTGGCCGATCATGGCACTCACCCGAATCCATACCGCTTGGTTACTGAACAAACGCAGGAAGCTTGCTCAAAAAGCAGTTGCGCATTAATTCCGCTGATCTCTAGAGGCCAGCTTTTTTGGCTAGCCAGATACTATGCTCGCTCTGCGAGCATTTTTTTTGCCACTGTCTCCGCAATCAACATAACCGGAGCATTGGTGTTGCCAGAGGTAATGCAGGGCATGGCAGATGCATCAATCACCCGTAGCCGAGCAACGCCCCTAACACGGCATTCTGAGTCAAGCACGGTATTGGGATTTTCTGCTTGGCCGTATTGATCGACCTTACCCATGGCACAAGTGCTAACGGGATGAAAGATGGTGGTGCCTAAATTGCGTGCTGCCGCTTCCAGGTCTTTATCACTCTGTATGTCCAACCCAGGCAACACCTCTTTTGGACTAAACGGCTGGAGTGCTGGGCTGGCCATAATGTTTCGGGTAAGCCTTAGGCTCGCAACAGCGACCGCCATATCATCGGCGGTTGATAAGTAGTTGCACTGAATCTTGGGATCTTGCAGGGGATCGGCAGATACTGCCCGCACCCAGCCGCGTGAGCTGGGTCGTAAATTGCATACGCTCGGCGTAATTGCATTAAATGGATGCAGCGGCTCTCCAAACTTGGGCAATGAAAGAGGCTGCACATGCCATTCAATATTGGCACTGACTTGACCGGAGTCGCTCTTCGTAAAGGCACCTAAGGTAGAAGGCGGCATCGTTAGTGGGCCAGTGCGTTTGAAAACATATTCAAGGCCCATACCAATCCGCGTGAGCCAGTTCTTATAGAGCGTATTGACGGTTTTGCAGTTATCAACTTGGTATACCGTGCGTATTTGGAGGTGATCTTGTAGATTTTCACCAACGCCGGGTAGCTCTACTTGGGTTTTAACGCCGATACCCTCAAGATGCTGCCTTGATCCGATCCCCGATATCTGAAGCAGCTGGGGCGATCCAATCGATCCAGCAGAGAGGATCACCTGGTCCTGAGCAAGCGCTGTTTTACGCACGCCATTGTGCAAAAAATCCAAACCGTAGACTTCGGTTTGGGCGCCGTGCCAAGCCGACCGAGTAAAGCGATGTTGATTTACGCTTTCAGCAGTAATGGGGCGCAGTTTCAACTGCAACACTTGGGCTTTGGTCAGTATGGTCAGGTTCTTACGATCCCGAATGGGATGCAAATAGGCATCGGCCATTGACCAACGTTCTCCTCGCTTTTGGGTCATCTGAAAGTAGGCACACCCTTCGTTATCACCCCGGTTGAACTCCTCAATCTTCGGTATCCCTTGTTGATTGGCTGCCTCACGCCACGCATCGAGAATCTCCCACTGGACGCGGGGCCGCTCGACCCGCATCTCGCCAGAGTCGCCATGCCACGCATTGGTGCCTGCATAGTAATTTTCCAGTGATTTATAGGTCTCGAGGGTTTGGTCCCACTGCCATATCGGATCCCCCGTGAGATCTGACCAGCGCCCATAGTCGCTGGCCTGCCCGCGCATATAAATCATCGCGTTGATGGACGATGATCCACCGATACCCTTACCTCTGGCGTAATGAATTGAACGTTGATTTAATCCAGGATCCGCTTCTGTTTTAAAACACCAATCCGTGCGGCGGTTGTTGATGGTAAACAAATAGCCAACGGGAACCTTAATCCAAAACCAATCATCTTCTCCGCCAGCCTCTAATAATAAGACGCGGTGTTTAGGGTCAGTTGATAGCCGGTTGGCCAAAAGACATCCGGCACTACCAGCCCCAACAATAATGGTGTCAAATTCCAGTGGCGCCGCAGATGAAGTCATTGAGTAACGTGATGAAGATTAGTCAAAATCGTGGCAGTCACATATCGAGCGAAGATTGAATCAAGTCGATTGGCTTATTTGATAATAGATAAAAGGCTGCTGTAATCATCGCGCCACAGATTAAATTCTTTTGGAGTATCGATTTCCTCGGCATTGACGAACTGGATCTCCCGAAAGGCTTTTTTGTCCTTACTAATTAAAGCCCACTCCGACCGGTAACCTACCTTGTCTTCTGAGGCAGCAAAGCGCACCACCTTCACATCTTGATCAAAGGCATTGGCAGCAGTTTTGACAACCGGCTTTAAATCTAAGAATCGATTGGTAATGTGCAGGGCAAGGATACCGTCGCTCTTTAAATGCCTAAAGTATTGAGCAAACGCTTCCTTGGTCAATAAATGAATCGGTACTGAATCGCCTGAAAAGGCATCAATCACCAGGACATCAAATTGTTGATTGGGCTCCTGCTCCAATCGCAAGCGCGCGTCACCTAAAACATGATCGATGCTGGCGGCGCTATTGGATAAAAACGTAAAGTGCTTTTGGGCAGCGTCAATTACGTCGGGATTAATTTCATAAAAGCGATACACATCACCTTTGCGCGCATACCCGGCTAGGGTGCCAACTCCCAAGCCCACCACGCCGACTTTAATGGGCTGACTGGATTGGGACTTTACTAAGATGGCCTGCCCTACCCCGCTCTCGCGAACGTAATACGTGGTTGGTTCTTGGGCTTTAGCGGGGTCGGTAAACTGACTGCCATGGCTAATCTGTCCGTGCTGCATGGTTTTATAGCCTCGGGCCTGGTCCACATACACTTTTAGAGTGCCATAAAAATTACGCTGACTCAGCTCAATGCCGGCAATGTCATGCGAGTGGTCGTCGATGCGAATTACGCTAATAAGCACCAAAAAGGAGGCAATGCTAGCGGCTGCCGTCAGCTTGAGTTGCTTTGTTTTAAATCGGGTGTTGGACAGAAATACCAATGCAACCACAATTCCAGTTAATACGATGCCAATGGATAGCTCATAATTTTCTGTGAACCAATATGGCGCAATAATGCCCACAAAGAACCCGCCCATGACGCCACCAACGGCCAGCATTAAGTAATACGTAGTCAGGTAGCGGGAATTCGGCTGCTGGGCTGCCAGCTCACCGTGGCAAACCATACACACCACAAAGAATGAAAATAAATTAACGCCCGTTGAAATCATCACTGGCAACTCATTTAAGCCTAGGGTTGGCAAATAAGCCAGAATGAAGAGTGAACCCACCAATAAGGGCAGGAACAACTTCCGTTGATACCAACCGCTACTTTCAAAGCAAATAATGAAAGACAAGAGGTACAGCGCCAAGGGGGCAACCCAAATCATCGGAACAGGCGCAATGTTTTCAGTTAAAAAGCTAGTATCAGCGACCATCAATATCGAAGGGCATGCTGCTAACAGAATCCAAGTAAGCAAATGGAGTGCGGTTGGCGCAGCTACTGATTCTTTTTCAGCTTCAACCAGGGCAATGCTATTGCGATTGCGCCATGCCAAGAGGCCACATGTCAGTACAAAGATGGCATACAAAGCGGACCAACAATACGACTGCCATTGCGTTGGCAGCATGGGCTCAAAGGCAATGGGATATGCCAACAAAGCTAGCATGGATCCAAAATTAGATAGGGCAAACAGGCGATATGGAACGCCACCCGTGCGCTCACGTGCAAACCAAGCCTGAATCAGTGGTCCCGTTGTTGAAAGAACGAAGTAAGGTAAGCCAATTGAAACAAATAAAAGGCCTAGGATTTGCAGGGTAGGATTTTCACTGCCAGTAGGCTTCCATGCCTCGCTCGCAGCCAATGGCAGCAATGACAAGCTAATCAGTAGCAATGCGATGTGTAATATGCTCTGCCGATAAGGGCTTAGCGCCTTCACAATCCAATGCGAATAGATGTAACCAAACAGTAATGTGGCTTGAAAAAACAACATGCAGGTTGTCCAAACCGATGCGGAGCCGCCAAACCATGGCAAGATCATTTTTCCAATCAGGGGCTGAACCTGAAACAATAAAAAGGCGCTCAGAAATATAGTGAGGCCATACTGAAAAGTCAGCTGTAGGTTGTATTTCATTTTTTTAGTTATATAAGAACTGATTATGAAGCGTCTCTTGGTGGGATTTTATCCTAGAGTAAGTGCCCTACCTTGACGTAAATGAGTGCACCCTCCGCTCCAGTGAAGGGGGCGTGTTTACTGTATCGGGGGCTCCGAATCCAGCTCCCCATGGGATAAGCCCCAAACTCATCATGAAAGACGCCATCGAGGACGTAAATTTCCTCGCCACCCGGATGAACATGGGGGTTAAATACCGTATTCGGTGCCCACCGAACTAAAGCGGTACTGACGCCCTGGTGTTCATGCAGAGGCATCACCGATAACCCCGGTACTAGTCCAGGGTACCAATCGTTGGTTTTGGTATTGATGCGAAGTTCTTGGTCATCTGACCGCTCAAACTGCCGTAGCTTTACAAACAAGGTACAGCCATCATTTGAAAAAGGGGCATGCTGGCTACCAGGTGGATTGCGTAAATACATTCCAGCAGAGTAATCACCGCTCTCGTCTGAAAAGCAGCCATCAAGCACCAAAATCTCTTCGCCCCCATCATGGGCATGCTGTGCAAATGATGTATTAGGCTCATAGCGGACAATCGAGCTTGCGCGCGCCACCTCATCACCCACGCGATCGAGGTATTTACGCATAACACCGGCCTCAGGCGACGCCTGCCACACCAGCTCATCCGTATGCAAAACAATGCGCTCGCCAAAATCACTGTGAATATCCATCGCTCAAGAATAAAGCAAAGCAAATGACCGGCAAGAAGATCGTTACAATTTGGCGATGAACACTCCAAATCGCCCCGCAAAAGAAGCCAAAGAAAGTCTTCGCCACCGGATCAAGGATGAGTTTATTGAAGCGGCACTGTTGACGCTGTATTTTGCAAGCTGGTTTTGTACGATCGCCTTCTTCTCGTTTGCCCTACTGCGAGAGCAGGCAATCCCAATCAGTCCTTTTGGTCTGGCTATTATTAAAGCAGGCTTATGCGCTAAATTCATGATGATCGGTAAAGCGATATTTCCATTGCGCGTCGATTCCAATCGAGGCCTAATCAAATCCATCTTTTGGCATTCCATAGCCTACCTGGGTATTGTGCTTGCACTGAGTTTCGTTGAATCTGGGATTGATGGACTCTTCCATGGCAAGCCATTTCTAGAATCCATATTTTCATTTGGACACGGTGACCCAATTTACATCGCCGCCTTATCACTAATGTATTGGCTCATCATCTGGCCTTACTTGATTGTGCTTGGACTAAATCAATCTCTTGGCAATCAGGCGGTTCGGTCTATTTTGTTTGGGGCGAAATAAAGCAGTATTTGCTTCAGTAAACCCAAGGAATGAGTTTGCGTACTCGCCCTTGGTAGCCGGCGTAGGCAGAAAACTGCTCGACCAACCATCGCTCTTCTTTGCGTGATTTGATGTCAAAGAAGATGGCAATCATGAATACATACAGCCAAACCAACATCGATTGCTGAATTACTCCCCAGCCAATCGAGAGCACAATCACCCCAAAATAAATTGGGTGGCGTACAAAGCGATATAGGCCGCCTTGCACTAACTCAGCATTTTCTTTTGGCCTCGGTAATGGCGTTAAATTTTTACCGAGATTAATCGCTGCTATCAGTGCAATGAGGGCGCCGAGAATAAAAATGCCGTAACCGAACCACAGCAGTAAGCCCTTAGATGGGTCGATGCCGTCCGGATTGAGCTGGCTTGGCCCCAAAAAAAGAATCCCCAGCAAAATCGCCTGCACTACTACAAAACCAATTCCACTTCCTTTAGGTGATTTTGTTTGGGGTGCCATCGCTAAACGTACTCAGCTACTTCTACTAAATTACCGTCAGGATCACGCAGGTAAACAGAACGTATCGGCCCCAAAGCGCCTCGACGTGAAACCGGACCAACATCAATTGGGATTTGTTGTGCCTCGAGGTGCTTAATGAAGTCATCCAATGGCACTGAGGCAATCAAACAAAAGTCGCCCGAGCCAATGGTCGGAATGCGTGCTTTAGTTGGCGTTTCTGTATTGCGGTCTTGCAAATTAATTTTCAATTGACCAAAGAGCAAAGCATGGCGTGGCTGCCCCTCCGGCCCTCTAAAAAACTCACGCTCAAAGCCAAAGGCTTTTTCATAAAACTGCGTAGTGACTTCAATGTCCGTCACGGTGAGAACAATGTGGTCAATGCGGTCAATTAAGGTATTCAAGGGATGCTCCTGTAAGGGGATTTGCTTAGGGTAAGAAGGCGCCATCGGCCTCAAAGGCTTTGAGTGCTTCGCCCGTAATGCCAATTTCTGCCAAGACTGAATTCGTGTGTTCGCCCAATAATGGCGGATGCATGCGAACCTGTTGAGGTGTGCCCGATAACTTCACTGCAAAGCCAATATTGGGAACCTTGCCTTCAATCGGATGATCAATTTCCATACGCATTTGACGGTGCTTGCCATGCTCGCTCTCAAATGCTTCGGGATAGGTATTAATTGGGCCAGCAGGAATGCCCTCAGCCAGTAATAGATCGACCCACTCTGCCCCGGTTTTAGTCACAAAGGTTTTTTCAAGCTCGGTCACTAGCACTTCACGATTCGCAAGCCGCAATGGATTAGTCATAAAGCGAGGATCGCTCATGAGCTCCGGTCGATTTATTTTCTCGCACAGCAAAGCCCACAACTTTTGATTCGTAGCGCCCATTACAAAATAGCCATCAGCGGCTTTCATGGCTTGGTAAGGGGCGCTCATGTGATTGGCGGTCCCCAGCTTGTAGGGCTCGACTCCAGTACCCCAATACTGCGAGGTATCCCAGATCGAAAATGCCAAGGCAGCATCAAAAAGGGATGCATCAATGAACTGCCCCTCCCCGGTATTTTTCTTGCCAATGTGCGCTGCCAAAATGGCATAGACCGCGAAAAGGGCGCAGCCAATATCAGCAACCGGAACCCCTGCCTTTACGGGTGGACCATCGGGATAGCCTGTCACACTCATCACACCCGACATCGCCTGAGCCATTAAATCAAAGCCGGGGCGTTCTGCCCAGGGTCCGGTTTGACCAAATCCAGAAATGCTGGCGTAAACCAAGCCCGGATTAATGTCTTTTAAAACGGCATAGTCAATTCCCAGCTTTTTCATGACACCGGGACGGTAGTTCTCAACCAAGATATCAGCGGTCTTCACCAGCTCAAAAAAGACCTGCTTGCCCGCTTTGCTTTTCAGATTGAGAGCAACGCTGCGCTTATTGCGGTTCATGTTTAAAAAGCCCATGCTGTCGGAGCCCTTCATTTTGAAGCCCATCGCCCCGCGGGTTTGATCGCCCGTGCCAGGCGGCTCAATCTTAATGACGTCAGCGCCAAGGTCAGCCAAGAGCATGCAGCAGTATGGCCCTGCCATTACTTGGCTGACGTCGAGGACGCGAACCCCTGCTAGTGGCAGCGGTCGATTGGCGGCCTGCAGTGGCTTATTTACCTGTTGCGTGGAATTTGTCATGGTCTCGCTTACTTAAACCGGTTCTTTTATATTTAGAATGAACCAATCGTCTAATATAAATCATTTATGAACACTTCGGCCACGCCCCCTTCTGCCGCACCTAAGGTTGCTCAAGTCCTGTTTTCTGTAGAAAACAATGTGGCACACATTACCTTTGATCATGTGGCCGCCCGCAATGCTATGACCGTAGCGATGTATGAGCGTCTGCGTAGCATTTGCCTCGAAATTGCCCAGACGCCAAGCATTCGGGTAGCAGTTTTACGCGGCGCCGGCGGCCAATCCTTCGTGTCTGGCAGTGATATTGCGCAGTTCAGTAGCTTTACCAGCGGCGCTGACGGCATTGCCTATGAGGCCTCCATTGATAGCTACTTTTCGCCCTTGATCGATTTACCAATTCCAACGATTGCTGTAGTGGAGGGCTTGGCCGTGGGTGGTGGCCTTGCCATTGCCAGTTGCTGCGATTTTCGGATCGCTACGCACGACGCCCGTTTTGGCGTCCCCATCGCCCGCACGCTCGGAAATTGCCTATCGGCTGGCAATGTGGCCTGGCTTACGCAGCACCTCGGCGTTGGTATCGTCAAACGCATGCTGTTGTTAGCGGAGCTCGTGCCGGCAAGTGAATTGCTTGCGTACGGCTTCGTTCTTAAAACCTACTCTGCCGAGGATATAGGCGGCGCAGCAAGCGCTTTAGCAAGCAGACTCAGCTCACTTGCGCCGGTGACGCAGAAAGTTTCAAAAGCAACCATTCACCGCACACTGCGAAGCCAGCTACCAAATTGCGACGACTTGGTACGGGAATGCTATGGCAGTGCTGACTTCAAAACCGGTGTAAATGCCTTTTTAAACGGAATACCCCCCAAGTGGGAAGGTAAATAGATTTAGACTACCAACCCGGTAAATAAATCATATCGCCATGTTGGCCATATAGTACAAGCCTTCTCTTAGATTACGCGCCGAGTTTTTACAAACCAAGCCATTCCATCCGCGCTAGGGGTAAACCGCTATATGGCTCAGAAGAAATTCAATGAAAAATAGCCCTCTGTTACAAGAACAACACGGCGGAAGACCGCTAGAGTGAGACAGCGACAACACTGAGTTACAAGGGTAAATTGACCTTTGTCACTTTTTTATTGTTAATTCTCCGCTAGACTGCTTTCGTTCGATGAACTGCTTTATTGCATTGAGAAGTACCGAATTTCGTTTGAGCCAATTTTTTATAAAGAAGGAAGAAGAATAATGATCAAAAACGCATTGATTGAGAAGTTACTAAAGACTGCTCTTTGCATGTCCTTGGTAACAGGCACTGCAGCAATCGCACAAGAATGGCCGGTTAGGACCATCACATTTCTGAACCCATTTCCTGCAGGTGGTGGTACTGATGCGTTTGCACGTCCTCTGGCTGCACAACTTACAGAGCAACTTGGCCGTCAAGTGATCATTGATAACCGCGGTGGTGCTGGCGGTACTGTTGGTGCGTCTGCTGCAGCCAAAGCAACGCCAGATGGCTATAACTGGTTTGTCGGCGCAACACACCACACCATTGCTCCTTCCATGTATAAAAACTTGGATTACGACATTGAGAAAAGCTTTATTCCAGTTGCAATGATTGCCAACGTTCCACAAGTATTGGTTGTCAACCCACAAAAAGTCAGCGCCCGTAACGCCAAAGAATTTGTCGAGCTGATGAAAAAGAATCCCGGTAAATACAACTACGCAAGCGCGGGTAGCGGCACGGTTCACCACTTGGCTGGTGAGCTCTATAAGATTCAAACGGGTACCTTCATTACCCACATCCCTTACCGTGGTGCAGGACCCGCAATGAGTGACTTGCTAGCGGGTCAGGTTGACCTGGAATTTGATGGCTTAGCAACTTCAGCGCCACAGATCAATGCCGGTAAATTGGTTGCGATTGCAGTGGCATCGAAGACTCGCAATCCAGCCATTCCAAATGTACCTACCTTTGTAGAAGCGGGCTTGCCAGACTATATCGTTTCAACCTGGTACTCGCTGTTTGCCCCACGCGGCACACCAAAGCCCATCGTCGACAAGATGATTGCGGAAGTTCAAAAAGCACTCAACACACCAAAGCTCAAAGCAATTTGGGCTGCGAACGGCTCCGAGATTCCTAACCTGTACGGCGATGATTTCGGCAAGCAGGTCAGTGCAGACGTGAAGCGCTGGGCTGCTGTTGTAGCAAAATCCGGTGCCAAGCTCGATTAATTCGATCTAGCCCCACTAAAAAGCCGCTGCATCAGCGGCTTTTTTTATGCCCGCTGTGCTATTCTCCGTATTGAGGTCACATGACCTCTTGCGCTCGAAGAGCCAGATCGCCTAGAAACACTTAAGGGATCCATTTCTGAAAACGCCAGTCGTTTCAGCACCATATCCTTCTTTCTGATTACCTTTTTAGTTCTTCCTGTTTTTTTTGTTTCATTTTTGTATTGGTTTACATGTTATTTACAGAACTCGGTTTATCCGACCCTATCCTCCTAGCCATCAAAGAGCATGGCTATACCACCCCAACCCCTATTCAAAGCCAGTCGATCCCTGCGGTTCTCAAAGGCGGCGATCTATTGGCAGCAGCTCAGACAGGCACTGGCAAAACTGCTGGCTTTACCTTACCGATCTTGCAACGCCTGATTACTGGAGCGCCGCCGGCAACTGGTACACGTCGTGCTATTCGTGCGCTCATTTTGACGCCGACCCGCGAATTGGCTGCGCAGGTCCATGAATCCGTCATGACCTATGGCAAGTACACCAAACTTAAGTCTGCTGTTATTTTTGGCGGCGTTGGCCCCAACCCGCAACTCAAAGCCATCCAAAGTGGTCTCGATATCTTGGTGGCGACCCCTGGCCGTTTATTGGATTTCATGAGCCAAAATGCAGTGTCCCTCAAAGGCATTGAAATTCTTGTTCTGGATGAAGCAGACCGCATGCTGGACATGGGATTTTTGCGCGACATTAAGAAAATATTGGCAGCCTTACCGCAGCAACGCCAAAACTTACTCTTCTCCGCTACCTTCTCTACCGAGATAAAAGCCTTGGCCGATGGCCTTCTCAATTCCCCGGCCCTGATTGAGGTAGCACGTAGTAATAGTACGAATGACGCCATTGCTCAAAAGATTCATCCGGTAGACCGCACTGCTAAACACCCCTTATTGGCGCACTTAATTAAGTCGAATCAATGGGAGCAGGTATTGGTCTTTACGCGGACTAAGCATGGTGCCAACAAGCTGGTAACGCAGTTAGAAAAGGACGGCATTACTTGCATGGCCATCCATGGCAATAAAAGCCAATCGGCCCGGACCAAGGCCTTGGCCGACTTTAAGGCCGGTAAGTTAACGGCTTTAATTGCTACTGACATTGCTGCCCGCGGTATTGATATTGATCAGCTGCCTCACGTCGTTAACTATGACTTGCCGAATGTGCCAGAAGATTATGTCCACCGCATCGGGCGCACAGGCCGCGCTGGCTCCAATGGCGTTGCGGTTTCGCTCGTGTGCGTCGATGAGCATCAAATGCTGCGTGACATTGAACGACTGATTAAACAAACCTTGCCCCAAGAAGTAATCTCTGGATTTGAGCCAGATCCGCATGCCAAACCGCAGCCGATTCAGTTGCGTAGCGGTCAAGGCCAAGGTCAACGCCAAGGCCGAGGCCAGGGTCAGGCAAGTAAAAAACCGACTGGCAATGCACCAAGAGCCAGTAATGCACCGCGCCGCCCGCAATCGAGACCGGCGCGCAAAGCCAGTTAAGTATCTAAGCCACGCAGTAGCTGAAAAATTTCGCGATACGCTTTGGGAGGCTTGTTCAGCTCCTTTTCTTTTCGCGCATTCCGAATGAGTGTGCGGACATTTTGCACATCCAGATCTGGAAAGCGCTCAATTAACTTAGTAAATGCAGCATCATCGGCAATCAGTCGATCGCGTAGTGCTTCTAGCTGATGCAGTTTTGCAGTCTCGACTTTGCCAGGGCCTTCAATAATTTCCAAACGCTTTTCAATCGCAGCAATCTCCTCCGCGTCGAGTGCGCGCATCAATTTGCCGAGATACTGCTTATGGCGCCGCAGGGCTTCAAATGTTTTAATCTTTTGGGTTTGCGCAATTGCATCACGAATGTTTTCTTCGAGCGGAACGCTCTTGAGCGCATCGCTACTAAGCTTTGACAACACTTCGGCCAATTTTTGGCGTTCGGTCATCTCGCGTTTTAGCTCTGACTTACTTGGACCTAGATCGTCTTCTTCGGGTTTGAACGGCATGGAATGTATTTTAGTCGCAATCCCACCCAGCGCCGTCCGCCCTCACCTAAGCCTTTGGCTTGGATGATTTGGGGGAGATTAAATCACGTACGTGGTGCGCTATTTTTAGCGCACTCACTGCAAACACCACGAGCTTACGAGCGCCTGCAGGCTTGTAGCTTGCCAATAAGGCAAAGGCGGCATACAGCAGAACACGGTTGTTTTGAATCAGCTGAACCACCCCTAGGCCACGATCGACCCATGCTATTGGTTTTTGCCATGGGCGCATATCGGCCGCAATGGAGGCCCGCTGTGCTGCCGATTTAGCAATCAAGTGTTTCTGGCGCTCTAAGAGCTGATTTAAGCGTGTGCTCATGTCAAATGATCTCGGTCCTTAACCAACTCCCCCAAACTGGCCTCAAACAATTTCGGCATGGAATTCATTTGAGCGCGTACAAATAATGCCAAGATGATTCCGATGGATAAAAAGCCGCCCGCCATTAAGGACAACACCAATACACGGTGGGTATCCCAGTACAAAACCACAATCAAGATGGCAAGCAGCACCAGACCAAACAACACACTAAAGAGTGCGACGATCACGAGCACTAAGACCGATAGAAGGCGTTGCCAGCCAATCTGAATATCACTCGAAAACAACTCCAAGCGGGTTTGAATAATCTCAAGCGCAGTCGATCCTGCATTTTTAAGCGATGAAAGCATTGCCTCTACTGACATGCGGATCCTCTTAGCGACGGCTAATTAATAGGCCGATGAGTAAACCCAGGCCTGCTGCAATGCCAATGGATTGCCATGGCTTCTCATGCACATACGCATCGGCATCGGCCACTACCGCTTTGGCTTTTTCAGTTAACTCATCCTGCACGTCCATCAAGTTGGTTTTTGCTTGCGCTAGCGAATCCTGTGCCTGCGCCCGGATTTGCGCGATACCCTCGCCACCTTGGTCTGCAGTCGCCTGAAGGAGCGCCTCGGCATCAGCTACCAAAGCCTTAAAGTCGGCAAGCAATTGCGTTGTATCAACGGGCTCTTTAGCAGGCTTACTCGCATTGGGGGTATGGTGGGTCGTCATTGTGTTATTTCCTATTCAGTGCATCAGCAATACGGTCATGCCAGCGTTGCCTATCTTAAACTGACTTAAATGGGGCTTGAGACTGGAGCGGCGTTTAATTACTGTTTGGTAAGCGCTGCTTCCAAACGCCAAGTCCTCACCAAAATAGTACTCGTCTACGCGATCAGAGAAGTAATTATTTTCCAGGGCATCCCGGACTACCCATTTAATCTTGCCGCCAGAACCGCTCGAGCCGTAGCCATGGATTACGATCAATGCCCGAATACCAGCCTCACTGGCAGCCCTTACATGCTGCGTGAGACGCTCCAGGGCCTCTTCCGCAGTAGGGCCGCCGGATTCTAAATTGAGGGTTAGGGTATCTGTAAGGGGCCGTGGTGAATCCGCGCTGCCGCAATGATTGCAATTACCCAGTAATGGTCGGGGATTACCGCATTCGAGGCATTCTGCAGGCAGCATCCGCTGGATTTTAGGCATTTGGGCACTATACCGAAGGAATATGCTTCAAGAGCAAAAGAAAAAGGGGTGAATTAGCTTACTCACCCCTTCGCTTGATCTTGCTGTTCGGCCTACCTTAGGCCAATGTGCCGCTTATTCCCAGCCGCCACCCAAAATAGAATGCTTCTTGTACTGCTCTTGTGCTTCAACTGAAGACTCCTGGATGATGCTAACTAAGGTACTGAATTTATTGATTATTTCTGATATAAATGCCGTATTTAAGGCAATTTTTACTGAAGGGCTTGCAATGGTCTGATTCATATAATGCTCCGATTTAAGGGTTAATATCTAAGGGTTAATACTTAGATCATACCTGATTTCGTTGCACTGCGTCAGACTAGGATGATTTTGCCAGTGGTAGGTTAAACAGCAGGTTTTGCGGCTTTAACTTCAATTCATTTTTCTCGTTCATCGCAATTGCCATATACACGTTCCGCCCGGCAAACTCAGGGCGTGTATCGGTGGAGTTAACAAACTCCAAACGAAATAAACACAATAGGCGAGCCATATCGGGCTCATCAACAGACTCCTTGTTGTACAGCGCATTCAGGATTTCAGTCGAGGCTGCATCCAGACCTACATGCCAAAGCCAATTGGGGTCACTAACCTCTTTCAGCGGTTTAATTTTGACGTCCACGCCTAAAAAATGATGAATCCATTTTTGCAGCACACTGCAAAAGCTGCGTGTCGTTGGCTGACTGTAATTAAGCTGAACCGCAAAATCAAAGTCTTCATTGCGCTCCCAATAGTTGCTGGCATTTCCTTCGTGCAATACATCCAAATCAACCGATTGCGAAGCCATGGTGCCTTGCTTCAGTAAATCCACAATGCTGCCGAACTCATCGGCCTTTGCACTGCGCTCGATCGTCTGGGCATCGGCGGCCATCACTACCCCGCCCTCCTGAATCGAAATCGCCTGGGTTCTAAAAAAGAGTTCTGCCATGCGAACTTCAAGTGGCGCGGCATCTTCACCTAGTATGTGCTGTAAAAAGACTTGGGTCAGCTGGCTAATAAATAAGGGAGGCACATCAACGCCATCGCCTTCAAACAAACTCATATAAAAGGATTCGAGCGAAGGCGCCTTCAGCAACTTGGCGCGATAACGCAGCCAAATACCGTAATTAACTTGGATGTCGGCGTCCTGCATTTGGGTAATTTCTGCGTCACTGATTTCTGCTCGGGGGTTCTCAAGCAAACGCTGGTGAAGGGCCTGCTCTGCCGCACACGACTCGGGAATTAAGGCAAGCTCAGGTCGCTCTAAATAGGTACGCAAAAAATCATCCGTCACGATCAGCTGGTTATCAGGACTAACGCGAAGGTGGCGATACGGACTACTGGACCAATAAGAAGGCATACAAACTCGCTCAGCAAAAATCAAAAGAAATACAACACATGCGATTGTCACCTAATTTGGGGCGCTTTCGAATGCAGGCATGTTTAATTTAGCGAATTACGCATAAAAATGCGGCAATAATCATCAAAAATGTAACAATAATTAGATGAATTTGATTCGCAACCTACTCATTAGCCTTGTTTTATTCGCACAGGCCGCGATCGGCGCTGGGCCGCTAACTCCCGGCCAAGTTGTTGCCATCAGTGATGGCGATACCATTACCCTGCTCACAGATGACAAACGGCAGCTCAAAATTCGGCTAGTTGGAATTGATACCCCCGAAAAGAAACAAGCCTTTGGCACAAAGGCCCGTGATCATTTAGCTAGTCGTATTTTTAAACACGATGTGGAAGTAGATTTGCGAAAACAAGACCAGTATGGGCGTCACCTCGGCGTGATTTACATAGGTGGTGTCGACATTAATCAAAGCATGATTCAGGATGGCTACGCGTGGTTTTACAAACACTACGCAAAAGAGCAGCCCAAGGAAGAAGCGCTACGCTATGCAAAGGCAGAGGCGGATGCGCGCTCAAAGCAACGGGGTTTGTGGGCTGATCCCAATCCAGTGCCGCCTTGGGAATTTCGCAAAGAAGCCAAAGAAGAGGCGCGCGCAGCCAAAGCAGCGGCCAGCTACCGCTTCTGAATATAGTAGCCATACACACAGCGTGTTCCGCCGCGCGCTGGATTGTGCGTGTCGTGAATTACCCCATCAATAACTGCGCTGAGGTGTTTGGATACTTTCACAATGAGTCTTCCAGCAGGTATCTCCGTGGAGCGCATATGCACTTGGCAACCCTGCCCCACGGCCATCGTTGGCACCCATTCGAATCCTAAGCTCAAAATGTAATCGTGAAAGACAGAGCGGTGGTTACCATTGCGCGGAGTTGAGCCCCGTGCTGCAATCTGTTTAGCCAGCCGAGTGCCGCGGTGCTCAGCGTAATGTGCATTGGCATTGCGCAGGGCCTCGTAAACCTCAAGGTAGGGGCGCTGTGCGGCGATGGCAATGGCCCTCACCACACAATCCCCAGCCCCTCCTTGGAAGCCAGCAGCCATTCTGCCACCGTCGTTACGCACAAAACCAAGGGCCGCAGTATGCTGGCCAGATAGAAAACGGTAAATGCGCTTGAGCATTACTTCAAGGGCGTGTGCTTATGGCTTGCCCAAGTAATCCCGTTTACCAATCTCAACGCCGTTATGACGCAATATGGCAAACGCAATCGATATATGAAAGTACACATTGGGAATAGCGTGGCCCAGTAAAAACTGCATGCCGGTGTAATGGGTTTCTTTATCGCCCCGCTTGGTCACAATCGCCTTGTCTTCGGTTCCATCGATCTGAGCCGGAGTGAAGCCCTCAATGAAGGCAATGGTTTTGGCAATCCGAGCCTGTAGTTCCGCTATGCTCGTTTCATTGTCTTCATATACCGGAATATCGACCCCAGCCAAACGGGCAACGACTCCCTTAGCAGTATCGCTGGCGATTTGAATCTGCCGAGTGAAATTCAGCATGTCCGGAAAGAGCCTAAATTGCAGTAACGCTGCGGGATCGATTTTCTTGGTGTCGATATACGCTTGGGTTTTATCCAAAATGGCGGATAAATTACGCATGCTATTAATGAGGCGTGGCGCGCTGGCCTGGTACATGGAGATAGTCATAGAAAGGGGTCGATCCGGTGAGTTGAGTTGCTCTCAGCATACTCGACTTAAAATACGATTTTTACTTTTTGAGCAAAGCGCCCATGGAACTCCTGCCCTGCATTGAGATGCAAACCGCCGATAAACCAACCGCCGCCATCATTTGGCTACACGGCCTTGGTGCAGACGGCAATGACTTTGCCTCACTCGTACCCCAATTGGACTTAGGCGGCCTACCCGGAATCCGTTTTATCTTTCCAAGTGCCCCCAGCATGCCCGTCACCGTCAACGGCGGCTATGTTATGCCCGCTTGGTACGACATCATCGGCAGAAGCGATAGCGACCCGGAAGATGCCAGCGGTATCCAGAATTCAGCCAAAGCCATTAGCGCCTTAATAGAGCGTGAGGCGAGCCGCGGCATCGCCTACCAGAACATTGTGTTGGCTGGCTTTTCCCAAGGCTGCGCGATGGTCCTGCATACGGGCCTTCGCTTTCCGCAGCGCCTGGCCGGCATTATGGCTCTCTCCGGCTACCTGCCTTTGGCTTCGAGCGTCTTAGCTGAGCGCAATCCAGCCAATCAAGACATGCCCATCTTTTTGGCGCATGGCGACTGGGATGCGGTAATCGTTCCCGAGCGCAGTGAACGGTCGCGTGATTTTCTGCAGGCTAATGGCTACGATGTGCAGTGGAAAAGCTACCCAATGGAGCACTCTCTGCACCCGATTGAGGTAATTGATATTGGGCATTTTTTACGGCGCGTGCTGGCAACAAATAACTAGGCAATACCGCTCCTTTATCTGTTCGTGTCTGCGGTCCACTCCAGAATGAGATGGTAGGTGACCGCAAGCAGAACAGGCCCCAAGAATGCACCAATCACGCCAAATGCAATAACCCCACCCAGTACACCCAAGAAGACCACCACAAAGGGTAAGTTCGAGCCCCGGCTAATGATGAAGGGCTTAATAATGTTATCGACTGTACTGACCAATAAGAAGCCCCAAGCTAAAACAAAAATGGCCCAACCTGTTTCGTTTTGCTGAAACAGCCAGAATGCCGCGCCGCCCCAAACTAAAGGAGGGCCAACCGGCACCACCGACAAAAAGAAAGTAATGAGGCCGAGCAATACGGATGATGGGATGCCCGCTATCGCAAATCCAATTGTCGCAAGAACCCCTTGAGCCAATGCAGTACCCAATACCCCGTAGATAACCCCGTGCACGGTTTCACCAGCAACGGCAATTAGACCTTCGCCCCGCTCACCGCTCAGTCGCTTTGCAAATACGGAGAGTTTGCTGGATAGACTGCTGCCATGCAGAAAGAAAAAGAAAGTCAGGAATACAGACAGTGCCATATCCAGAACGCCCTGCAACGCAACGCGGCCGCTTGCTAATGCAAATGCTTGCATCGGAGCTGCGAGGGTCTGTATCTCAACTTTGAGTCGCGCTTTATCGTGCACAAATTGCTGCAGGTAGTTTTCTATCGCACCACCAAAGACGGGCACATAGTGTGGCCACTGCAATACTTCTTCTGGCAGGCCGTCCTGAAAGCTAGCAATGATATTAGCGCTGAGGTCGCTGATGTTATCCGAGAGGGCAAGCGCAACTGCAGAGATAGGGCCTAGCAACACAACCGTTACAAGCAAAGTCATGACTGTTGCAGTCAGTAAACGACGGCCGCCAAACCAGCGATCAAGGCGTTTGAAAATACTCCAAGTACTCGTTACCAAAATAACGGCCCAAGCCAAGGAGGTTAAAAAGGGCCAGATTACCAATAGGCAACCGATCCCAAGTCCAGCTAAGGCGAGTATGACAGCAAGGCGGTTGGTAAGTAATGGGTTCACGATCAGGCTTTTGCTCTTATAAATTACTACGACTACAGTGAAGCAATCAAGTGCCTAGAAAAACAAAGAGCCCCAATACAGGGGCTCATATGCACAATCTGGCGGAGACGAGAGGATTCGAACCTCCGATCAGAGTTTTAGCCCCGATGCTCCCTTAGCAGGGGAGTGCCTTCGACCAGCTCGGCCACGTCTCCGTATTTCAAAACAGCCCACAGTTTAACGGATGCGCCGTTTCTATGGGATTTTCTTACTTTTGATCGAGTTCAAACGCCTTATGTAGGGCACGTACGGCCAACTCCATGTACTTTTCATCAATCACGACTGAAATCTTGATCTCACTCGTCGAAATCATCAGAATATTGATGCCCTCTTCTGATAAGGTCCGGAACATCTTGCTGGCTACGCCGACGTGCGAACGCATACCAACGCCAACAACCGATACCTTCGATACTTTAGGGTCGCCTGCAATTTCTTTGGCCTCAATGTGTGCCTGCACTGTATTTTTGAGCAGATCCATGGCCTTTTGGTAATCGGCTCTGGGCACCGTAAAGGTAAAGTCTGTTTTGCCATCCACCGACTGATTCTGAATAATCATGTCAACGTCGATATTGGCGTCAGCGATGGGACCCAGAATTTGGTATGCAATACCAGGGCGATCCGGTACGCTCAATACGGTAATTTTGGCTTCATCGCGGGCAAAGGCGATGCCTGAAATAACGGCGGCTTCCATGGTGCTGTCCTCTTCAAATGTAATCAAGGTACCCGACTTCATTTCAATATCAAGGGGTATCAGTGGGTCGGTCAACGACGACAGAACCCGGGTTTTGACTTTATATTTACCAGCAAACTCAACGGAACGAATTTGCAATACCTTAGAGCCGAGGCTGGCCATTTCCAGCATCTCTTCAAAGGTGATCTTATCGAGGCGACGGGCATCTTCACATACCCGTGGATCAGTGGTGTAGACCCCATCCACATCGGTGTAAATCAAACACTCGTCGGCTTTAAGCGCAGCAGCCATGGCCACCGCTGAAGTATCTGAGCCGCCACGACCCAAGGTCGTAATATTGCCATTGGGGTCAACGCCCTGAAAGCCGGTTACGACCACTGCCCTTCCCGCATTCAGGTCAGCCATGATCTTTTGATCATCGATGCCCATAATGCGCGCTTTGGTAAATGCCGAGTCTGTATGAATGGTGACTTGCCAGCCCGCATAACTCACCGCGTCAATGCCTTCTTTGTGAAGGGCCAGGGCTAACAAGCCAGAACTGACTTGCTCGCCAGTGGACGCAATTTGATCGAGCTCCCTCGGGCTAGCGCTCGGGTTAATGTCCCGAGCCAGACCAAGTAAGCGATTAGTTTCACCGGACATCGCCGATGGGACGACCACAACCTGGTGGCCAGCACGCATCCATTTAGCGACGCGTTTGGCGACATTTTGGATGCGCTCAACCGAGCCCATCGAGGTGCCACCGTATTTGTGAACAATTAATGCCATAG
>CALRTW020000011.1:0-62477 GCA_943371165.1 Rhizobium sp. Q54 | reverse complement strand
GGATCCATTCAAGGAATCCATAGCGATGTTTAATGTTGTTTTATTCGAGCCTGAAATTCCGCCCAACACGGGCAATATCATTCGCTTATGCGCCAACACCGGGGCAACGCTACACCTCATTGAACCATTGGGCTTTCCGCTAGAAGATGCCAAATTGCGCAGGGCAGGCCTGGATTACCATGAATTCGCCAACCTTTTGGTCTATAAAAACTGGGCTGATTTTTTAGACAAAACGAAGCCGGATCCAAAGCACTTATTTGCACTCACAACCAAAGGTAAAGCCAGCTTTGCTGATGCACGCTTTACTGCAAACGACTATTTTGTTTTTGGTTCCGAAACCAAAGGGATCAGTGATGAAGTACGCAATGCCATCCCCGAGCAAAACCGAGTACGACTACCCATGCGGGAAAACAGCCGTAGCCTTAATTTATCCAACAGCGTCGCTATCTTGGTATATGAGGCCTGGCGACAAAATGGCTTTGCAGGCGGTGCCTAAAGACTAAGTTAATGTTCTGGTTTTGGCTCGCGGCCCATTAGTCTTTGCACTGCCTCGTGCGCGGTAATTTGACCCGAGAGAACGTCGCACATATTGCTGGTAATCGGCATATCCACATTGAGGCGCTTTGCTAAATCAGCTACTGCAGCTGCGCACAAAACGCCCTCGGCGACATGACCTAAATTATTCAATACGGTTTGCAGGGATTGTCCTGCGGCCAGCAATAAACCGACGCGGCGATTCCGTGATAAATCACCCGTTGCAGTCAAAATCAGATCGCCCACTCCTGTCAACCCCATGCAGGTCTCGGGCTTTCCGCCAGCGGCCTTCACCAGTCGCATCATTTCTGCAAGGCCGCGAGTTAATACCGCAGCGCGTGCATTGAGGCCTAAGCCTAAGCCATCACCAATGCCAGCAGCAATCGCCATGATATTTTTTACAGCGCCGCCAAGCTCGACACCAATCAAATCATCGCTGGCATAAATGCGCATATTGCCATGATGAAAAGCGGCCTGAACTGCTTGACACAATGCGGTTGATTTACTGGCCACCGTTAACGCACATGGCAAACCACGCGCCACTTCATTGGCAAAGCTCGGGCCTGACACAACACCAACGGCATGTGCAATGCCGCGGCCGTGTTTGGCTAACTCGCGTTCAACCACTTGATGTGGCAGAAGCGCCGTAATCGGCTCTAAGCCTTTACATAACCAAACAATATTGAGGGGGCACGTTGCTTGCTGCAAGACATAGGCAATTGTTTCAGACAAGCCGGACATCGGCGTCGCAATAACAAGCAAATCACTTGGGCGCAAGAGTCCCAATGTGTGTTTTAAATCAGACTCCACCTGCAGCGCAGTTGGCAAGGCAATATCCGCAAGGTAGCGCTGATTCTGATGCTCCGCCTGCATTACTTTTGCTTGCTCAGGACTGCGAGCCCAAAGCCTGACTGAGCCTGATGGCAAATGCTGCGCCGCTTGCGCAGCCATGGCAGTACCCCATGCGCCGGCCCCGAGTAGTGTCACATTCATAGTGAGTGACTAGCCCTGATTTTAGTTAGGCAAAATAATTTTGCTTTCCTGAGTTGCTTCCTTACCATCAGCGCCAGCAGAGCCTTGGGCCTGCAATAAGCGTTGCTGATATAGGCTGTGGAAATTAATTTCATTCAGGTGAATCGGCTGAAAGCCAGCGCGACTAACAATATCGGCCACATTGGAACGCAAATACGGGAACAAAATGGTGGGGCAAGTTACGCCGAGCATGGGATCAACCTGCTCTGGTGGAATGAGAACAAAGTGAAAAATACCGGCTTGCTTTGCTTCAACCAAAAACAGAACCTTGCCATCGACACGTGCGGTCAAGGTTGCAATTAAGGCCACCTCAAAAATACCTTCTGCCAATGGGTCAACGGAGATATCAACCTCCATCTGAATCTGCGGCTCTTCTTGCACCAGCAAAATGGCAGGCGCATTAGGTTGCTCAAGAGACAAGTCCTTTAAGTAAATCCGTTGAATATTAAAGCTCGGCTCTACTGCCTCGCCGGCTCCATCTTTTGGGGATGCTGTTTGCTCGCTCATACAGGACTTTCTCGTTAAAAAATTAGACTGGGTCAGCCAATAAGGCATCCAACTTACCCGCACGATCAAGCGCAGCTAAGTCGTCATAGCCACCAACATGATGATCGCCAATATAAATTTGTGGAACAGTACGGCGTCCGGTTCGGGCCATCATGGTCTCGCGCTGCGCAGGATCGGCATCAATCAGAATTTTTTCCAATTGCGCCACCCCTTTTTTCTGCAGTAGCTTTTCAGCCATCACGCAGTATGGGCAAACACGGGTGCTGTACATCAGAACGGAAGGCATAGCTTAGCTTTTGGCCAATGGAAGGCCGGCTGCCGTCCAGGCTTGCACGCCGCCATCGAGGTTTTTTACCTCTGTAAATCCAGCCGATTGCAGGGCTTTAATCGGACCGCGCGAAGCCGCATTACTTTGGCAAACCACAATCACGGGTAGCTTGCGGTCCAATTTGAGCTTATCGATTCCAGAAACAATTTGATCCTCCGCAATGCGCTTTGCATTGGGCAAGTGACCGGCTTGAAAATCAGCCTCAAGGCGCACGTCTACAATTTGTGCCTTTTTGCGGTTGATCCACGTGGTGGCTTCGGTTGGCGAGACTCCACCCCCCATAATTAGCGTTGATAATGTAGGCAGAAATAGCGCTACGCCTGTAACTAATACGAGCGCAATAAGCGCCATATTTTCGATTTGCATTAAAAAGTTCATCTTTAGATTATAGAATGGCTCCATGAAACAACTTGTCCTTATCCGCCATGGCGAATCTGCCTGGAACCTTGAGAACCGCTTCACTGGCTGGGCCGATGTCGATTTAACCCAAAAAGGCATCGATCAGGCCATCGCAGCAGGCAAAAGCCTTAAAAAAGCGGGGTATGAGTTTGATATTGCATACACCTCCGTTTTGCGCCGCGCTATCCGCACGCTTTGGTACGTTCAAGATGAAATGAACCTGATGTGGATTCCAGTGGTGCACAGTTGGCGCTTAAATGAGCGGCATTACGGCGCCCTGACCGGCTTGAATAAGGCTGAAACCGCGGCCAAGTACGGCGACGAGCAGGTGCATATTTGGCGGCGCTCCTTTGATGTTCGCCCACCCTTACTGGACCTGAGCGATGAGCGTAACAGCCACGGCGATCGCCGCTATACCAAGCTAGAACAGGGTGACATTCCTCTGGGTGAGTGCCTAAAAGATACGATTGATCGGGTGATGCCCCTGTGGAACGAGTCGATTGCGCCTGCACTCAAGCTAGGTAAACGGGTTGTTTTGGTTGCCCACGGCAATAGCATCCGCTCTTTGATTAAATACCTGGACGGAACCTCCGAAACCGACATCATGGAGGTCAATGTGCCCAACGGCAAACCCCTGGTGTATGAATTGGATGATGATTTGAAGCCGAAACAGCATTTTTACCTAGACTAGAGCAAAATAGGCGACATACCTAATCCAGCACCAAAAACACCCTATCGCCCACATGCGCCATTTATTTAAAAGCATTGCTCTTGTTTCTGTTGGTCTCATCGCCGGCGTTGCCGCAACGATCCAATTTTCTGCCACGGCGCAACAAGGCACAACAACGCTACCACTGGATGAGCTGCGCACGCTATCCAATGTGTTTTCTCAAATCAAACGAGAATACGTAGAGCCAATCGAAGACAAGCAATTGCTGACCGATGCCGTCAAAGGGATGGTCAGCAGCTTAGATCCGCATTCTTCGTATTTGGATAAAAAAGACTTTTCAGAAATGCAAGAGCAGACCGCGGGCAAGTTTGCTGGTCTTGGCATCGAAATTACCTCCGAAGATGGTCTTGTAAAGGTACTTAATCCAATTGAGGACAGTCCTGCAGCGCGTGCTGGCCTTCAAGCAGGCGACTTAATCACGCGACTGGACGACAAGCCTGTGCGCGGCATGTCATTGGATAAAGCAGTGCGTACCATGCGCGGTAAACCAGGAACAAAAATTACGCTGACCATTTTTAGAAAAAGTGAAGAGCGTAGTTTTCCAGTGACGATCACCCGCGCTGAAATTAAAGTGCAGTCGATCAAAACCAAAATCGTCGACCAAGATATTGCATGGGTTCGGATTACTAGCTTTCAAGAACGCACTGTTCCCGATTTAGCAAAGAAGCTTAGTGAAATTGCCGAGAAAAATCCCAATTTAAAAGGTGTTATATTGGACCTGCGTAACAACGGCGGCGGCCTGCTACAAGGGGCTGTCGGAGTTGCGGCAGCTTTCCTGCCAGCTAACTCGGTGATTGTTTCAACTAAGGGTCAGGCGCCTGATTCCACTCAAGTTTTCAATGCAACGCCTTCCATGTATCGCCTCAGTGAAGCGGGCGATCCCTTGGCATCTGTTCCTCCATTATTTAAGAAGGTCCCGATGGTCGTTCTGGTCAACGCCTTCTCCGCCTCTGCATCTGAGATCGTCGCTGGAGCGCTCCAGGATTACAAGCGGGCCACCATTATTGGCAAGACCACCTTTGGTAAAGGCTCCGTGCAAACCGTTCGCCCACTCTCGAATGACTCTGCGCTGAAGATCACAACTGCCTACTACTACACGCCAAAAGGACGATCGATTCAAGCCTTCGGCATTAAGCCCGATATCGCGGTAGATCAAAACAAAGATGGTGATCCCGATGACGTTTTAATTACGCGTGAAATTGATAGCGAGAAGCACTTGCGAAACAAACAGTCTTCGGAAGAGAAATTAATCTTAGATCGCCAAAAACGCCGCATCGAAGAATTGCAGCGCATTGAAGAAAAGAATGCCAACAAGACTCCGGAAGAGCGTGAAAAAGACAAATCCAAAAAGCCGGTCGAGTTAGGTGGTCCGGATGACTTCATGCTGCAGCAAGCCGTTGCCTTCATTGATGGTAAAGAAGTGAAGCGCTCGGCTTCCAAGCTCGAATAAGCTGAGCTTATGAACGACGAGCAGTTACTGCGCTACTCCAGGCACTTACTGCTGGATGAAATTGACCTTGCTGGGCAAGAAAAACTGCTCAGTTCACACGTTTTAGTGATTGGGGCCGGCGGATTGGGTTCCGCTGCCGCGCCCTACTTGGCAGCAGCCGGCATTGGCACCATCACCCTCATGGATTTTGACGCCGTTGAATTAACCAACTTGCAGCGCCAAATCATGCACACCCAACATAGCGTGGGCAGCAGCAAGGTGGATTCTGGCAAGCGTTTTCTTGAAGCGCTCAACCCAAGCATCCGCGTTATTCCACTGCAAGAGCGCGCCACCGCTTGTAACTTGGCTTCCATTTTGCCTTCCATTGATGTGGTTTTGGATTGCACCGACAACTTCACTACTCGTCAGCTGATTAATGCGGCCTGTGCCGAGCATCGCGTCGCCCTAGTATCTGGATCGGCATTGCGCCTCGATGGTCAACTGAGCGTATTTGATGTGAAGCGTGCTGACTCACCTTGCTATGCCTGTGTCTTTCCACCCGACGAAGCCCCAGAAGAAATCAATTGCGCCACCATGGGTGTTTTTTCGCCTTTGGTGGGCATTATCGGGACGATGCAGGCAGCGCAAGCACTGCAAGTACTCATTGGATTTGGCAGTCCTTTAATTGGACGCTTGGTATTGTGGAATGCGCGCAATACTCAAATTGAAACGATCCAAATCGGCCGCAACCCAGACTGCCCAGTCTGCGGTCACCATCACTCCGTATAGATCAATTACTTAACTAGGCTGAGGCGAGTGCTGCCAATGCTGCCGCTTGCTCAGCGGGATCCATTGCACTCAGCACAGCAGCGGTTGGCGCTTTCAATTTACTCACATCGGCGTTAAGAATCTCGCGCTTAACCAACAGCAGCTGGCTAAAGTGCATCGAGAAATCCGTTAAGCCCATGCCCAGTAAAAGCTTAGTTAAGGTTGGGTCACCGGCCATCTCGCCGCATACTGCAATCGGAATGCCTGCCTGATTCGCTTGCTGAATAATATTGGCTAGCAAATTCAGGATCGCAGGATGGTATGGGTCATACAAGTGGGCTACTGCATGGTCTGCGCGATCAATCGCCAATGTGTACTGAATCAAATCATTCGTGCCAATGGATAGAAAATCAAAGTGCCGAATAAACAAAGGCAATACCAAGGCAGCGGCTGGAATCTCGATCATCGCCCCAATTTGAATATTGGGATTAAATAATTGGTCGCGCTGTTGCAGCTGAGCCTTGGCTTTTTCAAGCAAACGCAAGGTCTCGCTAATTTCTTTGGCATGTGCCAGCATCGGAATCATGATCCGTGCTTGGCCATGTGCAGAGGCTCGCAAAATCGCTCTCAGCTGAGTCAAGAATATCTCTGGCTCGGTTAAGGACCACCGAATCGCTCGCAAGCCCAGCGGTGACGTTCCGGTTTGCGACAGATCACTGCCCGAACCCAAGGCTTTGTCAGCACCCACATCGATGGTTCGAATATTGACTGGCAAACCATGCATGGCCTCAATGACGCGGCGGTATTCTAAATACTGCTGCTCCTCACCTGGAAGCGCCTCTTTGCGATTCATAAAGAGAAATTCGGAGCGGAACAAGCCAACACCTACAGCACCAAACTCGACCGCCTGCGCTGCGTCTTCCGGTAATTCAATATTAGCCAAGAGTTCAATGTGAACGCCATCGCGGGTCTTGGTATCGGAATATTTAATTTGCTGTAACTTCTGCGCCTCAGCCAGCTCAGTTTGCTGTAAAGCGCGGTAATCTGCCAACAAGCGATCGCTGGGAGAAACCACCACGACACCACGGTCACCATCGAGTACTAACCAATCACCATGGCGAATGATCTCGCTGGCATGGCGTGCGCCCACAACCGCCGGAATTTCCATGCTACGGGCCACAATCGCGGTGTGCGAGGTGCGACCACCAAGGTCGGTAACAAAGCCTTTAAATGCATAGTCCTTAAAGCGCAACATGTCATGCGGCGCAATGTCATGCGCCACAATAATGGCATCAACCCCAGCATCGGTCGGCGCCAAAAAATCGGGCTGTGATAGTCCATCCTTGTGTTGTGAGTGCAGCGCCTTTAAAACCCGCTCTGCTACCTGCCGAATGTCGTGGGCACGCTCTTTAAGATAAGGGTCTTCGATTTCTGCAAATTGCTCTAGTAAATCGTTTAGCTCGGTCGTTAAAGCCCACGCTGCATTGAGTCGTTCCGTCCGAATCAACTTCAAGGGCTTTTCAGCCAAAGTAGGGTCAGCCAAGATCATGCTGTGGACATCCAAAAATGCAGCCATTTCTTGTGGCGCATCTTTTGGCAATCCACTGCGTAGGGTAGTCAGCTCCGATTGAACCTGCTTAAAGGCTGCAAGCAGTCGTTTGGCCTCCGCCTCCTCCTGCCCAGGATCGATTAGGTGGTGACTGACTTCGAGCGCTGCCCTGGAGATCAGCACAGCTCGGCCAATGGCAATGCCCTTGGATACCGGAATGCCGTGCAATGAAAAGGTCACGGCTTACTCGCCCTCACCGAAGCGATCATTAATCAATGCGGTAATGGCCTGCATAGCCTCTTCTGAATCTGTGCCGATGGTTTCGAGGGTCACGGTGCTACCAATGCCGGCGGCCAGCATCATCACGCCCATAATGCTCTTGGCATTGATTTGACGACTACCCTTACTCAGTAGCACTTCGCACTGGTATTGCGCAGCGAGCTGCGACAGCTTGGCCGATGCCCTAGCATGAAGGCCGAGTTTATTGATGATGGTGATTTCAGCGACCGGCATGATTAATCTTGCACCTCGGTAGTTTGTACATTGGCGACGCCGCCTAAACGCAAGATACCATTTTGACCGCCCTGCAGTGTTTTTTGGGTCAAGGCATCTAATGCATCGTCTTTATAAGACACTGCACGCATGAGCATAGGCAGATTCAGCCCCGCCAAAATTTGGACTTTTAATTTCGCGCCCGAGTTGTTTTGCTGCGTTATCAGGCGCGACGCAACGTTCGCTGGGGTAGCGCCCATCACATCCGTTAAGACTAAGAGCTCGCCATGTGTTTCGACTGCCTGGGCAGCAGCCAATACCCGCTCGAAACTAATTTTGGCATCCTCGTGCGCTGGAATATCAACCGCCTGAATGTGCTCCGGTATCGAGCCATACACATGCTCAGCAAAGCTCAGCATGGCGCTTGCTATCGGGGTGTGGGCAATGATCAGAATTCCGGCCATATCAGTGCAAGGCTTTTTCTAAAGCGCGCAGCCAGATGGCAGCAACATCGCAATCGGTCTGCTCCGTAATTTCCACAAAACACGTTGGACTAGTCACATTAATTTCCGTTAGATAGCCGCCAATTAAGTCTAAGCCTACCAAGAAAAGTCCTTTTTGCCAAAGCAGCGGTGCCAAGTATTTCGCTACCTTCATTTCTTGGGGGGTCAACGCCATGGCCACACCCTTGCCGCCGGCGGCTAAGTTACCGCGAATCTCTTTGCCTTGGGGAATGCGCGCTAAAGCATAAGGGACCACCTCACCGGCGATGAGCAAAACACGTTTATCGCCCTGCGTAATCTCTGGCAAAAAGCGCTGAACCATTAATGTACGCGCGCCATTCTCACCGAGGGTTTCAACAATGCTGGCTAAATTGAGGCCATCGCTTCCCACCCGAAATACTCCCATGCCACCCATACCATCCAGGGGCTTAATCACGATATCCGAATGGGTTGCATGAAATGCCTCCACCTCAGCAAGGTCTCGCGTGACCAAAGTGGGAGGAATCAAATCAGGATACTCGGTAATGGAGAGTTTCTCAGAATGGTCCCGAATCGCATCAGGCCGATTAAACACCCGCGCGCCCTGTCGAACAGCGGCGGAGAGGAGCCAGGTTGTATTGAGGTACTCGATATCGAACGGCGGATCTTTGCGCATCAACACTGCCGAAAAATCGGCCACTCGGCGTGACTCGATTGCGCCCACTTCAAACCAGGATGTACTACTAGGCTTAATGGCTAGCGGTCTGCAATCGGCTACTACGCAATCGTCTTTCCAAACAATACCGCGCGTTTCCACAAACCACAGGCGATGACCCGCCCCTTGGGCGGCGCGCATCATTGCTAGCGTTGAGTCCTTCTGTATCGCGAAGGAATCCAAGGGGTCGGCAATGAATAAAAAATCCAAGGGAATATCTCGGTAGTTTTACTTACGCCACTTCTGCGTTAGGGTCAGTGCGCTCTAACTCGAGCGATGATGCCAATAAAGCAAGGCGGGCTACTACACCATACAAATAGAATCGATTGGGGGCAGCACTGCCGGGTTTAGCGTGGTAATCCGGCATGGCATTTTGCTCAAATGCTAAGGGCACAAAATGCATGCCGGGTGCATTGAGATTCTCATCGGGGCCGCGGTCTGTATGCACGCGATAAAAGCCACCAACCACATAGCGATCAATCATATAGACCACAGGCTCGGCAACGGCTTCATTGACTTTTTCAAAGGTATACACACCCTCTTGAATAATCACATCACTAACCTCAAGACCTTCTTTGACAATACTCATCTTATTGCGTTCACGGCGATTGAGGTTTTTAAGCTGGCTTGCATCATTCACCACCATCACACCCATGCCATAGGTGCCAGCATCGGCCTTGACGACAACATACGGCTTTTCTTTAATGCCATATTCACGGTATTTCTTTGCCGTCTTTTTTAATACTTGTTCTACTGCCGCCTGTAATTCTTCTTCGCCCTGACGCTCATGGAAATTGATATTGCTGCAGCTAGTGAAATAGGGATTGATCATCCATGGATCAATGTTCACGAGCTTGGCAAACTTCTTAGCCACTTCATCGTAAGCCTCAAAGTGATTTGACTTGCGGCGAATATGCCAACCCGCATGCAATCCCGGCAATAAGTATTGCTCGTAGATGTTTTCTAGTATGGGCGGAATGCCTGCAGACAAATCGTTATTGAGCAAAATGGAGCATGGATCAAAATCCTTAATGCCAAGGCGTTGCTTTTTTAGGCCCAATCGCGCGAGCGGCTCAAGCAGTAAGCGATTACCATCCGGCAAATCAATCCAAGTGGGCTTCTTAATGTCTTCGGACAAACTACCAAGGCGCACGTTCAGTCCAGCTTGACGCAGAATCGATGAGAGACGGGCAATGTTCTGCAAATAAAACGTATTGCGAGTATGGCGCTCCGGAATCAACAGCAAATTTTTTGCTTCGGGGCAAATCTTCTCGATCGCAGCCATCGCCGCCTGCACTGCAAGAGGCAACATCTCTGGGGAGAGGTTATTAAAACCGCCCGGAAATAAATTGGTATCGACTGGTGCTAGCTTAAAGCCGGAGTTCCTTAAATCAACGGAGCAATAAAAGGGAGGGGTGTGCTCTTGCCATTCCAAGCGAAACCAGCGCTCGATAGCAGGAGTTGCTTCAAGTACCTTGGTCTCGAGTTCGAGCAAGGGGCCACTAAGGGCAGTAATGAGATGTGGAACCATCTCACTATTGTAAGTTTTTTTATAAAAAAGGCATTGGATCTAAAGAACCCAATAAAAAGGCTAAATAGGCCACTAGGGCCTATTTAGCTTCGACAATCCGCCTAATTAGGATTCGTAGGCTGTTTCACCGTGGGAAGCAATATCCAAGCCTTCGCGCTCTTCTTCTTCCTTCACACGCAAACCAATCACGATATCGACCAGTTTGAATGCAACGACCGAGACTACGCCAGACCAAATGACGGTAGTAATGACGCCCTGGGCTTGTAGCCAAACTTGGCTACCCATGGAATACTCGGCGGCTGCAGCGTTTGCAACATAGTCCCAGATTCCAGAGCCACCCAATGCGGGATCGGCAAATACACCAGTCAAGATTGCGCCAATGATGCCGCCAACGCCATGGACTCCAAATACGTCCAAACTATCGTCTGCACCCAGCATCCGCTTGAGACCCGATACACCCCACAAGCAAAGTACGCCGGCAATCAAGCCGATGGCAATCGCGCCCATTGGGCCAACAAAACCAGCGGCAGGTGTAATTGCCACTAAACCAGCAACGCAACCCGATGCACCACCCAACATGGAAGGCTTACCTTTGGTAATCCACTCAGCGAATGTCCAGCCCAATACAGCAGCAGCAGTCGCCACTAAGGTATTAAAGAATGCCAATGCAGCAGTTCCGTTTGCTTCCAGTGCCGAACCGGCATTGAAGCCAAACCAACCAAACCACAACAGGGACGCACCAATCATGGTGTAAACCAAGTTATGGGGCTTCATTGCTTCTTTACCAAAACCGATGCGCTTGCCAACCATGTAAGAGCCAACCAAACCAGCAATCGCTGCATTGATGTGCACCACGGTACCACCAGCAAAGTCGAGAACACCCTTCTGCCATAACCAACCTGCTTTAGCAGTAATGGCTTCAAGCGACGCTGCATCTTTAATGTCGTCTGGACCAGGCCAGAACCACACCATGTGGGCTATCGGTAAGTATGCAAAGGTAAACCACAGAACTGTAAAGGCCAAGATCGCAGCGAACTTAGCACGCTCCGCAAAAGCGCCGACGATCAAGCAGCAAGTAATCGTTGCAAACGCAGCCTGAAATCCAATGAAGGTAAATTCAGGAATGACTACGCCCTTACTAAAGGTTGCGGCCACACTGTCTGGTGTTACGCCAGCTAGGAACAGTCGATCCAGTCCACCGATAAATGCACTGCCTTCCGTGAACGCAAAGCTGTAACCGTAAATGGTCCACAACACTGCAATCAGCGAGAACACCACCATGCACTGCACCAAGATCGACAGCACGTTTTTACTGCGGGTTAAGCCGCCATAAAATAAGGCAAGGCCAGGCAATGTCATCAGCACAACTAATGCTGTAGACACCATAATCCAAACCGTATCCCCTTTATTCGGCACTGCTGCAACAGCAGCCGCAGCTGCGGGAGCTGCAGCAGCTACATCTGCGGCGTAAGCAGGCACCATCGCCAACATGCCGGTTGCGCCTAAAGCCAAAGCCTTAGCGCCTCCCGAAATGCATTTTTTCATCCAAGTAAGCATTTTGAACCCCTCTTTAAAGTGCCGCCGCGCCGGTCTCACCGGTACGGATACGAATGACGTGCTCAACAGGTGAGACAAAAATCTTGCCATCACCAATCTTGCCCGTGCGTGCTGATTTTTCAATTGCCTCAATCGCACGCTCCAAAATACCGTCGTCGACAGCAGCTTCAATCTTTACCTTAGGTAAAAAATCGACCACATACTCTGCGCCACGGTACAACTCGGTATGGCCCTTTTGTCGTCCAAAGCCCTTCACTTCTGTCACGGTAATGCCCGAGACACCCACTTCCGAGAGCGCCTCGCGCACTTCGTCAAGCTTGAATGGCTTGATGATTGCGGTTATTAATTTCATACGTTTCTCCGTTAGGAAGGGTTATTAGAAAGTCTTGGTCAAAGAAACGATGCCAGTGGAGCCGCCCAGATTTTTTCCCTGCGGACTGAGCCAATTAGCTTCTTTTGCATTCGTACCAATATATGCAACCGCCGCAGATAAACCACCGCCAAAGTCTTTGGTTAAACCGAGCTTCCAATCGGTGTAGCTATAGAGGCTGGAGTTCGATGCTCCAGAGCTTGAGTTACCGGCAAAGTATTGATAGCCAACATGTCCGTTAAGGCCAAGACCCCAAACGCCGGTGTCGTAATTGAGCGTTAAGTCAGGATAGTATGAACCCGAAGTACCTGTACCAAATGTATTGGTTACTGCATATGAGAACTTAACAAATCCAGTCAGCGCACCTGCGGTGAAATTTTGCGCAGCATATAGCTCCGTTGTATTTGGGTTTATGTAGGTTGCATCAGTAACTGAACCGGTGCCAGCAACCGGGTAGTAATACTGGAGGACGCCGAAGTCAGATGCAAATCCAGGGGCAATCAACTCCTTCTTAAATCCGCCGTAAAAGTTCATTTCGATTGGGGCAGAAACCTTGCCACCATATCCTGACCAATAATCACCTACCCAGCTAATACTCGAGTTCCAGTTACCAATATAAAAACCGCTCTCGTGGGCGTAATCAAAGCCACCTTGGATTGCTGGCTTAAAGTTAGATTGGCTGATACCACGGAAACGATAGTCACTAACTACGGTGACGTTAGCCGTAACTGGGCTTGCCTCTGGGGCCGGCGCTGGTGTAGCTTGTGCAAACGCCGCTGGAGCAAAGAGCCCAGAAATTGCTGCAGCAATCGCGGTTTTTTGTAATGTGTTCATGGAATACTCCTGTTTGAGGTTAAAAAAGGTAATTTCTAAAAATGTTTCAATCGCTTGAACCCATTGATGGCGATTCATGGATTCAATAGTGCTCCGCGTAACCCCTCAGAAATTGGGTCTTTTCCCTCTTTTAAGGCATGTGCACCAAAATAGAGCATTAAACAGCCCTAGTTTGGGTCATAACTTGGTTTTTGGGGCAATTTGCCCTATTTTTTTAGGACTTCGAGGCCCATGCACCTCGGGGAACTCCTAAAATGAAGCATTCATTCATCCTAAACGGACGCCATTCATGCAAAAGCCAGCCCAAATCCTCGAGCAAATTCAGCGCATCGCTGAGGAAATGCAAAGCAAAGTAGGTGACGCCATTCGCAATTCACCTGCACAAGAGATTGAAAAAAATGTGCGGGCCATGATGAACCAAGGTTTTCAAAAAATGGATTTAGTGACGCGCGATGAATTTGAATTGCAAGCCAAAGTGCTCTCTAAAACGCGTGAGAAATTAGAAGCGCTCGAGTTAAAAGTAGCCGAAATGGAAAAGCACCGCGCCTAATTGCCTGGCGTATCGGCAATGATGGTTGCCGTAAAGTATTTCGGTGACAGCAAGAACCATGCAAATGCAATCGCTTGCGCAAGCAGAAAAACTCCCAGTGCTACATCAAATGCACCTGCTTGCGACCAACCCGCAGCAATTCCTAAATCGACTAAATAGCCGATACCCCACTGCACAATAAATGCGCCAATAAACAACGATAAGTTGTACGTTGTACTTACGCGCCCAGAGTATGCCTTTGGAAAATAAGTCACGATTAAACTCTGCGCCAGCACATAGGATGCGCACGCAACCGCAACCAAATACCACCAGGCCCATACCCATGGGCCGCGCCAATAAAATGCGCATGCCTGTAGCAGGATCGATGCGCCAACCATCCACGTCATATAGCGCATGGTATCGATTCCAATGCCGGCCAGTTTTGGCAAGATCCATGCGTTCGTTAAATAAGCGCAAAGTAATACCGCATTAAAACCAAATAGGATTTGAGCTGCTGTCGTTGCGCTGTAACCCATTACCTGAATTAACCACGGACCAAACCACAGGGTTTGAATCGCAATAAATCCACCATAGCAAAAAATACCGAGTGGCAGAATCCGCCAAAAAAAGGCATTCGTCAAAATCGGCCGATAGCTTTTCCAGGAAAGATTGACTTTTTCATCGACACTAATTTCATCCGCATTCAAGCCCGCATGAGTTTTGACCTTGATTGGCAAGCCGATATACAAAATCAAAATGGCAAGCGCAGACAAAGCAGCCATTACAACAAACACGCCGCGCCAGCCAATAAAGGGAAGCACTTCGTGTACTGGCCAGCTGGTCATTAAGGCGCCAAAGGTACCAAACACCAACATGGCGGAAGCCAGCTGCGGTTGTTGCTGAGCTTGAAACCAGGTGCGGAAACCTGAAAAGGCCGACATTAGGCAGGCCGAGACCCCAACCCCGATGCACACCCGACCAATCACCAGAGTCAAAAATTGATCAGCGAAAGCAAAAATTAGAGCGCCAATAATAGCGAAGCACATTAATGCCATCTCGGTTGCGCGTGGACCAAATCGATCAAGGGCCAAACCCACTGGGATTTGGGTCATACCAAAACCAATAAAGTAGGCTGAAGACAAAAAGCCTAACTCTGTGTGACTCAAATTCAAGTCACGAATCAGTTCGGGCGAAATCACGGCATTAATGGAGCGGAAGGCATACGAGATGATGTAAGCCAAAGCAAAGCTCATGAACACACGTAATGCATAGTGACCCTGCAGTGGTAGCTCTATCCCCTGCTGCGGACGGCGATACCAATGCAAATTCATTTACTGCACCCGAAATTCATCAAAAAAGGGATCCCACTTTTCTGCAGTGAGCTCAGACTGAAACGCCTTCGAATTCGCGGGCGCCAAAAGTAACAGGGATTGTTGATAGATGCGACTGCCACCCTCACCATCGGGTCGCATAATCCAGCGGACACGCATCCAGCGCTTGCCACTTGGATTCTGGATTTCAAACAAATAGTCCTCGGCAAGTCCTTTGTTGCGGCTTGGTCCTGCAATTAAATACTGGGATGGGCGTTTGATTGGCGGAGTTTGAACTGCATTGGCTGACTGCAGAATGGTTTTTTGCACTTGCTCTAGCAAAGCACCTGCTTGGGCATTGATGCTTGACGGTACGGCAATCGTGGTGATCGACATGATCGCATCATCTATCTGCGCAACTTCGAGTGTTTGCTGTAACTCTAGTCCTGCATAGGGTAGAGTCCGTTCCGCTTGTTTTGGCTTTTCTGGAAACAGTGCGGAATATCCAAGGCGCTCCGTATTCACAGCACGCCAATCCAACTTAGGACTGCAGCCCAGAATAAGTGCGCTAATTACGATGATTCCAACTGCTTTTACCAAACCTACCGATTGCATTGGTAGGCTGAAATTACTGTGACTAAACAACCCCTGCTCCATGAGCCTGCTGATCAGCATGGTAGCTTGAGCGCACCATCGCGCCAACTGCTGCATGAGTAAAGCCCATGGCATATGCTTCGCGTTCGAACTCCTTAAATACGTCGGGATGAACATAACGCTGCACTGGTAAATGGTGACCCGATGGCGCCAAGTACTGACCAATCGTCAACATGTCGATGTTGTGTGCGCGCATGTCACGCATCACCTCTAGAATTTCCTCATCGGTTTCGCCAAGGCCAACCATGAGTCCACTCTTGGTTGGAATCGAAGGAAAGCGCTCCTTAAAGTCCTTCAGCAATAACAATGAGTGGGCATAATCTGCGCCGGGGCGGGCCTGCTTGTATAGCCGAGGCACCGTCTCTAGATTGTGATTCATGACATCGGGCAAGCCCATAGCAACATTGGCTGAAAACACATCCAATGCCTTTTCTAAACGACCCCGAAAATCCGGCACCAATACTTCGATGCGTGTTTTTGGCGACAAGCTGCGTGATTGCGATATGCAATCCACAAAATGCTGCGCGCCACCATCACGTAAATCATCGCGATCGACGCTGGTGATCACCACGTAATTCAATTTAAGGGCAGCAATCGTGCGCGCTAAATTATGGGGCTCATTGGTATCGAGGGGATCAGGGCGTCCATGGCCAACATCGCAAAAGGGGCATCGTCGGGTGCACTTATCACCCATGATCATGAATGTAGCCGTGCCGCTACCAAAACATTCTCCAATGTTCGGGCAACTGGCTTCCTCGCAAACCGTCACTAATTCATTCTCACGAAGGATTTTTTTAATTTCTGCAAAGCGGGAATTATTCGAAGCCGCCTTAACCCGAATCCAATCGGGTTTTTTTAACACTTCCTCAATTGGCACAATCTTGATCGGAATGCGTGCCGTCTTTTCAGCCGACTTTTGCTTTCGCAGCGGGTCGTACTCTGGGGCGGATTGCACCGCAATACTGGATTTATCTACTGTCATGGTTTCCTATATGCACCGCACATCACGCAATTGGGGTTAACTGCTGCTGCAGTTGACTGACCAGGCGCTGAGCGACCGATGCCATATTGTCTTCGATCCCCAATGTTCTCATATCTACCGTACGCAATCCCGCATAACCACAAGGATGGATTTGCTCGAATGCCGCCAAATCCATATTCACGTTAAGGGCAAGGCCATGGTACGAACAATGCCGCGTTACTTTTAAGCCCAATGCTGCAATCTTAGCGCCGTGCCACTCGGGTCCGCCCTGAAATGATGGCGCAATATAGATGCCCGGGGCCCCCGCCTCGCGAACCGCTGGCAAGCCATACTCAGCCAGAGTATCCATGACCGCCTGCTCAATCCGATAAACAAACTCTTTGACATGCAAGCCATATCGGCGAAGGTCTAGCAATAAATAGACGACGAGCTGTCCAGGCCCATGATAGGTAATCTGCCCGCCCCGATCAACCTGAACCAAGGGAATGGATCCATCCCCTGCGTGCAAATTAGAAGGGTCGCCAGCCAGGCCCAACGTAAAAACGGGGGGATGCTCTAAGACCCAGATTTCGTCTAGGGCCGATGCAGTGCGCTCTTTTGTAAATGAACGCATGGCCTCATACGTTGTTACATAATCCACTACGCCAAGCTGTCGAATGGCTATGGTCATGCCATCTCAACTAGAGAACAATACTAACAAGGGGATGGGTTGATAAGGTGCGATACAGCTCATCGAGTTGCTCGCGACTGGTCGCAGTGATGCTGAGCGTCAACCCCATGTATTTACCATTTTGAGATGGCCGCTTCTCGACCGTTTGCTCGTCAAAAACAGGATCAAACTGTTTAGCAATGTGAACCATGGCCGGTAAAAATTCAGGGACATCTTTTCCCATGACTTTAATCGGAAAAATAGAGGGGTATTCGATTAATGATTTTTCTTCCATGGTCCTTACCCTTGGTTTGGCCAAGCGGGCTGACCTAGCCACTCGCCCAAAATAATATTCCGAATGCAATGCAATTTACGGTGAAAAAAATGGTCTGCGCCGGGGACCACTTGGATGGTTAGCTCTTGTGGCCTTGCCCAATCAAATACGTTCGACAAGGGAATAGTCTCATCCAGCTCGCCATGAATCATGATCGTATCTTTCGGCACATCGAGCAATTCCCATTTACCTGCAGCACTGCCCACCATGACAAAGCGTTCTGCAGGGCGCCCCAAATCCGCTAAGGCTTTAATCAAATGGCTGCCGACAAAACTACCAAACGAGAAGCCTGCGACCACCAGTGGCAAGTTCGCAACCGAATTCGTCCAAATGTACTGCTCTGTTAACTCATTATTCATCCAAGTATGGGGATGACGCATCCACTCCGACACATGTAGCAAGTCTGCCAGCTCACCAACGCCCTCATCGTGAACGCCTGCTGTACCGCCAACACCGCGAAAATTCGGGCGCACACTCACGTAGCCCAATTGATTAAATGCCCGAGCAATCGTTTGTGCCACCTTGTTATCCATGGTGCCGCCCAGCAAGGGATGCGGATGGGCAACTAAAGCAAGGCCGCGCACCATAAAGCTGGGATCACTTTTGAGCGCATCAGGTAAGTCGATTGCCATTTCAATTGGGCCAACGATGCCATCAATTGAAATCACTTGGGTACGGCTATTCATGCGCGAGTCTTTATAGAAGAAGAAAAATTAAGCAGCCAGCAAACGCTCAACGGGCTTCCCTTGCAGTAAATGGGATTGAATGATTTCTTCAATGTCGTCAGTATCAATAAAGGTATACCAGGTACCCTCTGGGTAAATCACCATCACGGGCCCGAGGTTGCATGCATCTAGGCAGCCCGCTTTATTGACCCGAATCTTGCCCGCGCCAGAAAGCCCGAGCTCTTTAATACGATTTTTGGCGTAGGTAAATAATTCAAATGCGTTGTGCTGGGCGCAGCAATTCTCGCCATTGCTGCGTTCATTGAGGCAAAAGAAGAGGTGGTGTTTAAATGGCATATAAAAATTATATCGGTCGTTTCGTTATTCGGGTAGTGAACTGATTTTGTAGCACCCAAGCCATCGCAAATGGAAGCCAAAGGAAAGAGGCCCATTTCATCAGATCATTGAAATGCAGTAGGCGACCCTGAAACCATGCTTTTAAGGTCAACGCAAAATATGGATTGTCTGGAAACAAGTTGACCAGAACGAGCATGGCCGCCAAACAGCCCAGACCAACCCATAAGCGGTAATTACTGCCGAGGCGCATTGCCCACAGCAGTAGAGCGCTCCCAACCAACATGCCCCAAATAGCGCCCGTAGTCAGCCAGGCCATGCTGAATTCCCCGCCAAACTGCAAACCAGTGAAGAGACTCTTAATCAATACCGAAGCGCCGAGCAAACTCATGAGTAGTCGCCATTGCGGGGCTTTGGCTCGCATCCCGAGGGATAGGATCAGCCCAACCCCAAGCCAGCAGCTGGCGGTAATGAGGCCTTCGCGCAGCATCTGATTCATAACTAAGGTTCCCCAATCTGCTGCGCCGATGAGTTGTCGCCATGCTCCCATGCCAAGCCATGCGCTTTGGGGATAAATTTGCGCCCAGGGAAACAAGATAAATAAGGTTGCCGCGCCCCAGTTCAGCCCAAACCACACATCAAATTGCCGCCGCAGGGCGCTGCCAGATAGCCATTGAGGGCCTAGCGGGACCGCCAATAAGGCGCCGATAAAACTGCCCAACACATTAGCCCACCAGTCCGTTTGACTGGGTATTCGGGTGGGTAACCAGGTTTGCAAACTTTCCACACCCGCAGCGAGTAGTGCGCAGCAAACCAGCGCAATCGACAAAGCAATAAAACGGCGCCAACGCGGGAAGACAACACACACCAACAAAAATCCTAAAGGGATATATGCCAATACATTGCTCACCACATCAAATAGGGGAATGAAGCGCGGCAATGGGGCTGAAATCCAAGCGGTCCCCTTAACCCCATTTTGAAAATAAAAATCAAATGGATTAAGGCTGGTGTAAATGATCAACAAACCATAGATTAAGGCCATAGCTCGCGCCAGTGGCATAGCCTGCAATGGCCACACCAACTTACGCGGACGGGGATTTTGCCCTGATTCTGATGACATCCTGCAATTTTAGGTCAGACCTTTCTACAATAGCGAAATGAATGGAAACTGCATCCTCGAGCGCGTCGCCCAAACGCGGTCAACCAACGATGATCTGATGGCACGCTGGCGTGCTGGCACGCTGATCGATCCAGTTGCCCGTCTGAGCAAAATACAGACCCATGGCAAAGGACGTGCTGGCAGAAGCTGGTATGCCAATGCCGAGGACTCACTGTCTTTTTCATTGGCATTCCCGTTTCAAAAGAGCCCTGCTGCATTAAGTGGTCTTAGCTTGGTTGCTGGTTTAGCAGTCATTGAGGGTTTCTGCAGTGCACTCAATACAAGTGAACGCGTTCTGTATCAGCAAGGACTGCGACTGAAATGGCCCAATGACATTGTGATCGGTCATGCAAAAGTTGGTGGTATCTTGATTGAAGGTGGGCAAACTGCTCCAGCTGAACCAAGCTGGATGATTATTGGAGTTGGACTGAATATGCGCTCCCACATCGGCGATGCCGCCGAATTAAAAGCCATTCGCACAGATCCCATTGGCGGGCTAGACCAACTGCTAATGCAAGGCCAAGCGCTGCCGGACCATGACTACATTTGGCTTAATCTAGTTGATGCGTTTGTGCGTCTATGTACAGAGTTTGATCAGCACGGATTTGAGCCTTTTATGCAGCGGTGGTCCGACTGGGATGCCTACCAAGGAGAGCCTGTCTTTACAAGCGTACTTGGAGAAAAAGACATTGAGGGCATAGCATCGGGCATTGACCATACCGGGGCATATCAAATTCAAACGGGCCATGCGCTGGTTGCGGTTCATGCCGGCGACGTATCACTACGTAGGCTAGCATGAGCTTGTACCTCCTATTTGACGTCGGTAATACCCGCCTGAAATGGGCGGCGGTTGAGTCTCAGCAAAATCCCATTGACCGCAATAAAAAGCTTTGGCTTTACTCCGGGGCAATCGATACCCAGTTGCTGCTTTCTCCAGAGCACTGCGCTGAGTTAGCACATTACATTTTGCAAACGATTCCAAAGCCCGATGCGATTGGGATTTGCTGCGTTGCTGCAGAAGAATGCGCTACGAACCTGAAGCAGTTGTTTGCGCAGTGGCAGGATGTGGCCTGGTTTCGCTTGCGTGGTAATTCACCGGTTGATGGTCTTCGCTCACGCTATGCACAGCCCGAACAACTTGGCGCCGATCGCTGGGCCGGCCTGATTGCAGGTCGCACCTTATCGAGCGGCAATAGCGTCATTGTCAATGCCGGCACTGCCACTACGATTGATTTTCTGGGTGCCAACGGCATTCACCACGGCGGCTGGATCATTCCTGGCTTAGGTTTAATGCAATCAAGCTTGGAATCGAATACCGCACGGCTTCCAGCTACCAACGAGGCCGAACGGGTTGATGGTTTTGGAGTGTCGACGGATGAAGCTATTTATAAAGGCTGTCTTGCCGCTCAAGTGGGCGCTATTCATGGGGCATTGCAACTGGCGAAAGAAATGCACCAACCGGTTGATCGGATTTGGATTGATGGTGGAAATGCAAAAAATATCGCTGCCGAATTAAAGCAGCACAGTTTCTCTCAGTCCATTTCGATTGAGGCCATCAATGGCCTTGTGCTGCGCGGACTTTGGTCTTGGATTCGCCAAGAATTAGGCTAACTCACTCGCTGCGAATACGCCCAAGTAGGCTGGTGGTGGAGCGCTCGTAAATAAAGGGGATGGCCACCGCAGCTCCACCCCAACTTTTAACCAGCCGGGTTTCTTCTAGCGTATCGATCGCGTAATCACCTCCCTTGACATAGATATCAGGTCGTACGCGTTCGATTAAAGCGACTGGCGTTTTTTCTGAAAATAGCACTACCAAATCAACACTCGCCAAAGCGGCCAACAGAGCTTGCCGATCCGCTTCAGCGTTGATCGGCCTATCATCGCCCTTCCCCAGCATTTTGACTGAGGCGTCGGTATTCACGCCCACCACTAGACTGCCGCCCAACTTGCGTGCTTGGTCTAAATAACTAGCATGGCCGCGATGCAAGATATCAAAGACGCCATTGGTAAAGACGATCGGGCGAGCAAGCCTAGCTAGCGCGGCTGGCAGGTCATCTGGATGGCATATTTTTGACTCGAAACTGGGTTTGCTTGGAATGGTCATCGCAATCAATCGTCTACTTAAATGGTTTCAATGTTTTTTAGTAAGACTACAGCATGTTGCTGAATCTGTTTTTTCTCGGCATCGTCGATCCGCTTCAAATTTGCAGTCATCAAGCGGGTGCGTGGATTTTTTTCAAACTCAGACTGGTGGTTCATTAAAAAATTCCAATACAAGGTGGTGAACGGACAGGCATTCTCACCCACACGTACATCGGGTTTATATGGGCAATGGCCACAGTAATTACTCATGCGCTTAATGTAGGCGCCACTCGAAATATACGGCTTACTCGTGAAGCGTCCGCCATTGGCAAATAAGGCCATACCAGCAACGTTGGGTAATTCAGCCCACTCTACGGCATCCACATACACTGCCAAAAACCAGCTGCTCACCGCCTGAGGGGAAAGGCCGGCTAAGAGGGAAAAGTTTCCCGTTACCATCAGTCGCTGGATGTGATGGGCGTAGCCGTATTCCAGTGTGTGTCCAAGCACATCGGCCATGCACGCCATTTTTGTTTTGCCGGTCCAGTACCATGCTGGCAGCTCCCGTTTATAGCCAAAGTAATTGGCGGTTCCCATCTTAGGCATATCAAGCCAATAGACCCCGCGGATAAATTCGCGCCAACCTAGAATTTGCCGAATCAAGCCCTCTGCCGCCTCGAGACTCGCAGCGCCGGCGCGCCATGCCGCCTCTACACGCTCAATGACCTCACGTGGATTAATCAGCTTTAGATTCAGACTGGAGGATAAGACGGAGTGCCAACCAAACGGGGTATCGGTCCACATCGCATCTTCATATTGACCAAAATGCACAAGCCTGGCATCAATGAAACGGTCCAATGCCAATAAGGCTTGCTGACGCGTGACTGGCCATAAAAAATGCTCGAGGCTACCAGGGTGGTCTTTAAAGCGCTCCTCGACCAGCGCAAGAACTTCGTTTGTGATGGTATCCGGCTCAAAAAACTCGGGGGGATCAATTAAGCCCGGCCCCTTTTTGGGATAACTGGATCGGTTTGCCGCATCGTAATTCCATTGACCCCCCTCCGGCTCGCCTGCCTTATCCAGGAGAACACCGTGCTTTTTTCGCATTTGGCGGTAAAAGAACTCCATCCGCAATTCTTTCTTTACCCCAGCCCATGCCTTGAATTCCTCTAAATCGCATAAAAAATGCGTATCGCTTGTAATCTGCAAGGGGGTCGCCATCGCAGTACATGCTGCTGTAATGTCGCCCCAAACGCGCCATTCACCAGGCTCAACGCAATGAACTGAGGCTGGCTTGTACTGCGTGATGGCCTCTTTCAGGGCGTCCCCTAGCGTGGCGGCAGGATTGTCCTCGATGGATAGATAGTGAACGCGCGCACCCGACTTGCTTAAGGCGGCAGCAAAATGGCGCATTGCGGACAAAAAGAGGGCAATTCGTGCCTTGTGGCTCCAAACCCAGGCAGCCTCACCAGCAGACTCAATCATCAATACCGCATCCTGCTGCCAATCGGCGTTTTGCAGAACTGGGCTATCCAGGTTCAGTTGATCACCCAAAACCAAGATGAGATTTCGGGTCACTTGACTGCCCTTTGCGCTTTTAGCCGTTGGGGATTTTGTGCTCATAAAACATCTTAACTGGAATGACTTAGACTGGAGTCCTGTTCTTTTTTTGCTTGATGAATTTATGCGGCATTTCTTCGTTGTAGCAGCCTATTGTCTTGGACTCTCTTTCAGTATCCCAGTACTTGCTCAGACTGCAGCCCCTGCCTGTAGCCCACTGCTTTCCCACACGTTTTTGCGCCTGCAAGATGAAGTCCCGCAAAACTTATGCCAGTACCAAGGGCAAGTGATCATGGTGGTCAATACTGCCAGTTACTGTGGCTTTACTGGGCAATACGACGACCTTGAAAAAATTTATTCCAAGTACCAACAAAAGGGCTTTGTCGTTTTAGGATTTCCATCGAACGACTTTGGTCAGCAAGAGCCTGGCACAAATAAGCAAATTGCTGAGTTTTGTAAAAATACCTATGACGTCAAGTTCCCGATGTTTGCCAAATCGAGTGTCTCCGGCAAAAATCCGAATCCCTTATTCAAGATGTTGATTGAAAAAACAGGTACCACACCGAAGTGGAATTTTTATAAATACCTCATTGATCGCAATGGTAATGTGGTGGAGGCATATGGCAGCCTCACGAATCCGAGCGGTAGAACCATAACGTCCCACGTTGAGAAGTTACTGCAAGGGAAGCAATGATGGCTAGAAAGCGTATTGCCATTATTGGTGCTGGTATCTCGGGCTTAGGCTGTGCATACCGCCTGCGTCAGCATCCTGATTTTGATATCACCATTTACGAATCTGGAAAACACATTGGTGGCCACAGCAATACCGTTGACATCACTATTGATACACCAAGTGGACCCATTCAGCATGGCGTCGACACTGGGTTCTTGGTCTTTAATCACCGCACCTATCCTCGCCTCGTTCGCCTATTTGAAGAATTGGCTGTGCCTATTTTTCCTTCTGAGATGTCGTTTTCCGTCAAGCTTGAATCGACTCTACCACTGGAGTGGGCTGGAAATGACCTCAACTCTTTTTTTGGTCAACGGCGTAATTTAGTCCGCCCTTCTTTTTGGAAAATGGCGCGTGACATCATGCGCTTTAATGCGCTTGCTACGGCTCTGGCATTAAGTCAGGAGTCCGGTGATACGCACTTTAGTAAGGGATCAATCCCAGAAGAAAGTATTGCTGATTTTTTAGATCGCCATGCTTTTAGTAAACCTTTTCGGGATTGGTATTTCTTGCCCATGATTGGCGCGATTTGGTCATGCTCTGTCGATCAAATGCTGGAGTTTCCGATTCAAACCATGGCGCGTTTTTGCCATAACCATGGTCTCTTGAAAATACAAGATCGACCACAGTGGCTTACCGTACAAGGCGGTTCACGCGAATACGTGAAACGCTTAGTTAGCGCTCTTGATCAGTGCGGTGTGCACTGGGTGCGCGAAGCAGTAACGTCAGTTAATGTCCCCACGGATAGCAAACATCATTCAATTGAGGTTATTAGCGCCAGTGGGTCTGCGCAGTTTGATGAGATTGTGATGGCTTGTCACAGCGACCAAAGTCTTCAACTGCTGCGCGGTGTTAATTCAGCGACTCAATCCGTTCTAAGCGCAATTCCGTATCAGGCCAACCGGGCCATCTTGCATACCGACGCGTCTTTTTTACCAGAGCGCAAGCGCTGCTGGGCAGCCTGGAATTACACGGCGCAAGCGAAGAGTGATGATGTGGCTGAAGATACGGTTAGCGTCAGTTATCTCATTAATCTCCTTCAGCCCTTGCCTCCAGCACTCAAAGACATTCCCATCATCGTCACCCTCAATCCACTGCGTGAGCCTGATCCCAGCAAGGTATTTCAGGAGATTCGGTATGCGCACCCGGTATTTGATATGCGCGCTACCGATGCCCAAGCGGCCTTGCCTTTGATCCAGGGCCAGTCATCGGTTTGGTATTGCGGTGCATGGACTGGGTATGGATTTCATGAGGATGGTTTGCGCTCTGGCGAGGTGGTTGCTGAAGCAATTCTAGAGCGCAGCAAACAGTCCAGCGGTCTCCATACTTCTGCAGCAGAGATCAATGTTGCCAACTGATTTAACGCCGAAACTTAATTTCGGAGTTGTACAACATCGCCGCTTCCGTCCTGCAAAAAATGCATTTGCGTATTCAGTATTTACGATCAGTATTCCCATGCGAGAGCGTAAACGCAACCCAGATTTACTCCGTCAGCATGGTCTGGGTGACAATCAATTTCGCTTCTTTTCATTTTTTGATAAAGACCATGGACGTGGTGATGTAGACAGCCTAGCTTGGGCCGAACAAATCTTAGACTCATATGGCATTGCACACCCCGATGGTGAAATCTGGCTACAAACCTTTCCACGGGTTTTGGCGTATGTCTTTAATCCCGTGAGTTTTTGGATTTGCACCAAACCCAACGGAGAAGTACGCGCCGTCATTGCTGAGGTAAACAATACGTTTGGGGAGCGTCACTGCTACTTGTTAAGTAAAGATTCTGGTGAGCGACTGCGTTCTGGAGAAACCCTTACAACTAACAAGGTCTTTCATGTATCCCCCTTTTGCGACGTCAGCGGCGAATACCGCTTTCGCTTCCTGTTTCCCCAAGAAAGCCAGTCTGGACGGAACACCGTCAACCGCATAGAGCTGCATGAGGATGGAGAGGCCTTGATTCACACCAGCATTAGCGGTGAAGCTCATCCGCTGACGCGCAGTTCCCTGTATTGGTCGATATTGCGATATCCTCTTATGAGCATTGGGGTGATCGGACGGATTCATTGGCAAGCACTGAAGCTTTGGGCCAAAGGCGTCCCGTTTTACTCCAAACCCAAACCGCCCGACTTTGAAGTTAGTAGATGAATCGACCTGGACAATCCCTGCTATCGCGATTAAGTTTTTCACGCTCTGCCGATCAACATTCATCCCACTCGGTTCCGCTGGCGGCACGAACCTTTCTAGCCTTACTGAGCAATGTTAAGTCTGGCCATTTAGCGCTCACCTTGCCGGATGGCAGAACAGAGTATTTTGGCGCTAGCAGTGATGACTTACATGCTGACTTGCATGTCCTCGATTGGGATGTTTTTAAAGACGTCCTGAAGCATGGGGATATTGGTTTCGCGGAAAGCTATATTCGTGGCCAGTGGAACACGTCGAACTTAAAGGCCATATTGGAGATAGCGATCCGCAATCGGACACTGCTCGAAAAAGCAATCTATGGCAGTTGGTTTGGCTCTCTGTTCTACCGTCTCAAACATCGGATGCGCAATAACTCCAAATCAGGTAGCCGCAAAAATATTCATGCGCACTATGACTTGGGCAATCCCTTCTATTCTTTGTGGCTTGATCCCAGCATGACCTATTCCAGCGCCTGGTTTAGTGGTGATCTTCAGCTCCCATTGGCCGAGGCGCAATCCAATAAGTACCGCCGTATTTTGTCCGCCATTGATGCTGCTCCCGGTAAGCGAATACTTGAGATTGGCTGTGGCTGGGGTGGCTTTATTGAAGAAGCAGCGCTAGCAGGCTGTCATGTGACTGGACTTACTTTATCGCGAGAACAGCAGAAATTTGCCGAAGCTCGCCTCGCACAACAAGGCCTTGTTTCTGAAATTCGGTTTCAGGACTACCGCGATTGTAAAGAACAGTTCGATGGCATTGCCTCGATCGAGATGTTTGAGGCCGTTGGTGAAAACCATTGGGAACAGTATTTCAAGACGATTGCATCCTCTCTCAAGCCTGGCGGAAAAGCATGCATTCAAACCATTGTGATTGCCGAAGAGTTGTTTGAGCGCTACCGAAGTAGCACGGACTTTATTCAGCAATACGTCTTCCCAGGCGGAATGTTACCGTCCAAGTCGGTCTTTAAAGAATATGCGGCTCGGGCAGGTTTGCGCATTGATGATGAGTTTGCATTTGGTGCCGATTACGCAAAAACTTTGTGCATTTGGTACGAGTCGTTTAATGGGCAACTGGATCACGTTAGCCAACTGGGGTTTGATGAAGCCTTCATCCGGCTCTGGAATTTCTACCTGATGTACTGCGCCGCAGGCTTTTCAGAGCGCAATATTGATGTGGTCCAATTCACCCTCACCCACGATTACAACAGCGGAGATAGCTTACGTCCATGAAACAGATTGGCATGCAGGACTTCGCCGGAAAGCGCGTGTGGGTCATTGGCGCAAGCAGCGGAATTGGTGAGGCATGCGCAATTGCGCTATTCGCAGCTGGGGCGTCAGTCGCGCTCTCTGGCCGCCGCCTACAAAATCTTCAAGTGGTCGCGCAGCATGCCAAACCGAATCAAAGTTTAATATTGCCCTTGGATGTGACTGAGCCCAAAGCAATTCAGGAGGCCTACCAAAACCTCATGCGTGAATGGGGCCAGCTCGACCTCCTGTTGTTTGTTTCTGGGATTTACATACCACTGCGTGCCGATAACTTTGAAATGGAGTCGGCCGAGAAAACCATCAACGCCAATGTATTGGGTCCGATGCGCGCGGTTGCTGCAGTCTTGCCCAATATGTTAGATCGGCACAGTGGCCATATTGCAATTGTAGGAAGCGTGGCTGGCTACAGCGGCCTGCCGAAAGCTTTGGCCTATGGGCCCAGCAAAGCAGCCATGATTAATTTTTGCGAAACCCTCTTTTACGACTTACAACCCCAAGGCATTGGGGTACATATGATTTCTCCGGGCTTTGTGAAGACCGAGGCTACGGCGCAAAATGATTTTGAAATGCCGGCCTTAATTAGCTCTGAAGAAGCAGCTAAACATATTTTAGATGGCATACGTGAAGGTGAGTTTGATATCCATTTTCCAAAACGGTTCTCTGGATTCTTAAAGTTTTTACGCTTGCTACCTTATCCAGTTTACTTTTGGATCTTACGGCGTTTCGTCAAAATTTAACGCCGTATGCAGTACCGCCTCTTTTACTTGTAATTTTCTTTTCTGACTTTGTCGACCAAATGATCCATCACGGCGATGGCTTTTGCGCGGGTACCGGCAATCGAAGGTGAGGTGATGTACTTTCCTTGAATCGCTACGGTAGGTACGCCATCAATGCGATAAGCGTCACCCAGTTGCCGCGCGGCCCTTGCTTTAGAAACAACTGCAAACGAACGGTAAGCAGCTAAGAATGCATTGCGATCGACGCCCTGACTAGCAACCCAATCTGCAATGTCATTCTCATTGAGAAGGCGCTTATTTTCCCTGTGCATAGCAAACATCACCTTGGAATTCAGATTGCTTTTACCCAGGGCTTCGAGGGCATAAAACAATTGGCTATGGGGCATCAACTCCTCACGAAAGGCAATTGGCACCTGACGAAACACCACGTCTTTCGCTTGGCGCTTTTCCCATGCCATGATTTCGGGATCAAAATCGAAACAATGCGGGCAGCCGTACCAAAAGAATTCAATGACTTCCACTTTGCCTTTGGTGTCGAGCGGTTGCGCTATTGGCAGGATGCGGTAATCAAATCCGGGCTCTATCTTGGCGGGGCCTTGGGCATGCGATAAAGGAATGAAGCAACTCATGGCAAACAAGGAACCCAGCACAAGTTGTGCTAACCGAGAAAATGATTTCATTATTTATTGACCTTTATAACGGCCGGCTTAATGCCCATACCGGTTAACTTGCTGCGCACGATACCGCTGTCATCCACATTGGCAAAAGGACCAATACGAACTCGCCAGACCGATTTTCCATCAATCAGCCCTTCGCTAATTTGAGATTGCATGCCCTGCATGGCCAAGCTCGCCTTCTGGGCATCGGCCTCAGATTGACTTGCAAAAGCGCCGGTTTGTACAAAAAAGACAACGTCTGCCTTTGTGCTAGCTGCAGCATCCGCCCCTGATTTACCAGTCGCAATGTCAGCAATCGGATCAGCGCTTCCACTAGGAACGGCTGGGGATTTGCCCTGCAATGGTTTATTCAAATCAATTTGCGTTGCTGGCTTTTCTTCTTCGCTTACCACCGCTTCTGCTGGCGCAGCGGGTTTAATTGATAAAGGAAGATTGGGAGCCTTCACTCCAGGCCGCTCTTGCGGGGGCGTTTTAGAAATATAGTAGGCCACTGCCAAGGCGAGACTAAGCCCGATCGCCAAACCAATCACCAAACCCAAGATGGTTCCACCAAATTCCCTATCGCTTTGGGCGATAGACTGCATTGGAGGCAAAGAAGGTCGATGGGCTTTTTTCATCATTTCCCTTATCTTACATTTTTCTGGGCGCGGACACACCCAATAAAGCCAAGCCATTTTCAATCACTTGTCGGGTTGCCGACAATAAAGCCAACCTGGCTAATTTTAGATTTGCATCGTCTACCAAAACCCGGTCTGCATTGTAAAAAGTATGGAAATCCCCTGCCAAATCACGCAGATAAAACGCTACTGCATGGGGGGATAACTCGGCAGCCGCAGTCGTGAGCATCTCTGGATACTCCGCAAGGCGGCGCAGCAAATGATCAGAAGCCTTGCTATCTAAAAGGGAAAGATCGGCCTTTAGTAAATCTGCTTCAGTGCCGCTCCATTGGAGCAAGATTGAGCAAATGCGCGCATGCGCGTATTGCACATAGAACACGGGATTTTCATCGTTCTGCTGCAAGGCCAAATCAACGTCAAACACAAATTCTGTATCGGCTTTACGGGAAATCAAGAAGAAGCGCACTGCATCACGCCCGCGCTGCAACGCCAATTCGCGCTCTTCCACATTCATCGACTCGGTAACTCCGCCAGACCACTCCACTAAATCACGAACGGTCACATAGGAGCCAGCCCGTTTTGAAATCTTCACCTCCTGCCCATGCCGCATCACCGTCACCATCTTGTGCAGAACATAGTCGGGGTAATCTGCTGGAATAATCCAGCTGCGTTTCTGTGCAACGCCTTGCAAGCCAGAGCGCACGCGGGCAATAGTGCCATGGTGATCGCTGCCCTGGACATTAATGACTTTAGTAAAGCCTCGCTGCCATTTACTTGCGTGGTAAGCCACGTCAGGCACGAAGTAGGTGTATGTGCCATCGGACTTGCGCATGACGCGATCCTTATCGTCGCCATCCTCTGTGGTCCTGAGCCACAGCGCGCCATCAGCCTCATATGTTTTGCCCACCGATCCCAGATCGGCGACGATCTGCGCCACACTGCCGTCGGTATACAAAGATGACTCAAGATAGTAGCAATCAAACTGAACACCAAAGGTACGTAAATCGATGTCCTGCTCATTACGGAGGTAAGCAACCGCAAACTGCTGAATTGCTGCCAAGTCATCTATACCCTTGCATTCAGGGGAGACCTTATATGCCTCCGCAATTTCAGCAATGTAATCACCGTTGTAAGCCTGCTCGGGCCAATTCGCATCACCAGGCTTGCGTCCGCTCAGGCGTGCGTGCACGGATGCCGCTAAATTCGTAATCTGCACACCAGCATCGTTGTAATAAAACTCGCGGTGCACTGCAATCCCTTGGGTTCCGAGTAGATTGGCGATGGCATCACCGAGCGCTGCCTGCCTACCATGGCCAACATGCAAGGGGCCAGTTGGATTGGCAGAAACAAATTCCACCATTGCCCGTGATGCTCGATCGCTCGCACGCTTACCAAATGTTTTTTTCTGATCCAGTACTGCTGTTACAACTTCCGTTTTGGCTGCATTGCTTAAGCGGAAGTTGATAAATCCAGGCCCTGCAATCTCACTCGACGCAATCAACCTTGCATAACTGGGATCTGAACCCAAAGAGTCCACAATGGCTTGGGCCAGTTCACGGGGATTCATCTTCCATGCTTTAGCGATTTGCAATGCAATGTTGCAAGCGACATCGCCATGGTCGACCGACTTGGGTCGCTCTAGCCGCGGCTCGATCGGCGCATCTACTGCTATACCGCGACCATCGGCGACGGCTTTCAAGGCAGCACGTAGGGATTCGATTAACTGATTTTTATGATTTAACAGCATAGAAGAGTGAGTTTATCAGGCGCAGTGGCCGGTTATGAATACAGACCTCTTAAAGGTGGTAAGCTAAATTATGATCTATCAATTTCACTCTAAAGCAGGCCCCGATGTCATCATGCTCTCGGATTTGAGCCAACGTATTTTTGACATCCTTGAGCATCCCCTAGAGAAACGGGGCATTTTGGTGGCAGAGCGTTTGCCGGAGTTTATTGCCCGCCTTGAATCCGCCATTGCAGCCGATGTAGCCTCCAAAAGTAGCGCGCCCGATATACCCACAGACGCCGACCAAGAAAAGCCGACCGCCGATCGTCTAGGGCAGCGCGCCTTCCCTTTTCTGGAGCTCCTCAAACAAGCCAGGGCTGCAAATGAGCCCATCGTGTGGGACGTCTAAAGACAAGTCTTTGCTGAGCAAAGGAAGGGGATTACTCCAACGAGCTCGATAGGGACCGGCGCACCGCTTCAATCGATTCATTGCGGCGCTTCGCTAGGTCCTCGACTTGATCCGCCGACACTTTACCTACGTTGAAATACTGTGCATTGGGGTTTGCTAAATAAAAACCGCTCACGCTGGACGCCGGATCCATTGCAAAAGACTCCGTTAGCGTCATGCCAATGTCTTCAGCGCCAACGACGCGCAACATATCGCGTTTGACCTCATGGGCTGGGCAGGCTGGATAACCCGGTGCTGGCCGAATGCCACGATATTGCTCATCGATCATCGCCTCATTCGTTAAAGCTTCATCGCTTGCATAGCCCCACAGATCAGTACGCACGCGGTGGTGCATGAGTTCAGCAAAGGCCTCTGCCAGACGATCTGCCAAGGCCTTGAGCATGATGGCGTTGTAGTCGTCGTTTTTTGCCTGAAACTCAGCGACTTTCTTTTCAACGCCGTGTCCGGTTGTCACAGCAAAACAGCCAACATAATCTGCCACTCCAGAATCACGTGGCGCAACGTAGTCTGCCAGGCAACGATTGGGACGCTTTACCCCGTCCACAACTGGTCGCTCTGACTGCTGGCGTAAGTTATGCCAGACAAATAGGGGATGCTCGCGCGTTTCATCGCTATACAACACAATGTCATCGCCAATAGTGTTGGCAGGATAAAACGCAACTACGCCGTCCGCTTGTAGCCATTGTCCTTTGACGATCTTCTCCAATAGAGCCTGAGCATCAGCGAATACTTTTTTCGCCTCAACGCCAACGACCTCATCCTCGAGGATGGCCGGGAACTTGCCTGCTAAATCCCAGGTTTGAAAAAACGGAGTCCAATCAATAAACTTGGCAATTTCACTGAGGGCAAAGTTTTTAAAGACGCGGCGACCAATGAACTTAGGCTTCTCGGGTGTATAGCTACTCCAATCGATTTTCTCTCGATTTTGGCGTGCCGCTTCCAGTGAAATGGTGGGTGCTACTTTGCGATTCGCATGCTGTAAGCGTATACGCTCATAGTCATCGCGTAAGTCTTGAATAAATTTGCTCGCACTCTCATCCGATAGCAGGCTAGATGCAACCGAGACAGAGCGGGATGCATCCGGAACATATACGACCGGGCCGTCGTAGTGCGGCGCGATTTTGACTGCGGTATGAACTCGAGATGTGGTTGCCCCACCAATCATCAAGGGCAACTGCTGGTCACGGAAATACGGATCACGCTGCATTTCTTGAGCAACGTAGGTCATTTCTTCGAGCGAAGGGGTAATCAAACCAGACAACCCGACAATATCGGCCTTTTCTTCTTTGGCTACCTTCAGAATCTCCGCGCAAGGTACCATCACGCCCATATTGACTACTTCAAAGTTATTACATTGAAGAACAACGGTAACAATGTTTTTGCCAATGTCGTGCACGTCGCCTTTAACGGTTGCCATCACAATCTTGCCCTTGGCTTTAGCTTCGCCGCCTGCGGCAACGTGCAAGCGCTTTTCTTCTTCAATATAGGGAATGAGGTGCGCTACTGCCTGCTTCATTACGCGCGCACTTTTGACGACCTGTGGCAAAAACATTTTGCCTTCACCAAACAAATCGCCGACCACGTTCATACCATCCATGAGCGGGCCCTCAATCACTTCAATCGGACGGCCGCCGGAACCCATGATGTCCGCACGCAACTCTTCGGTGTCGTCCAAAATAAAGTTGGTGATGCCATGCACTAAGGCGTGCGTAAGGCGATCCCGCACCGGCGCCTCACGCCATACGAGATTCTCGACTTGCTTGATGCCATCGCCCTTAAATTGATCTGCGATTGCTAACAAACGCTCGGTTGGGGTTTGACCATCTTTTTCTTTAAAGCGGTTGAGCACAATGTCTTCAACCCGCTCGCGCAATTCAGGGTCTAAGTCCGCATAGACCCCAAGCTGGCCGGCGTTCACAATGCCCATATCCATGCCTGCCTGAATCGCATGGTACAAAAAGACCGTATGAATGGCTTCGCGAACACGATCATTGCCACGGAATGAAAAGCTCACATTGGAAACGCCACCGCTGACTTTCGCGCCCGGTAGATTTTCTTTAATCCAACGCGTTGCATTTATAAAATCAACCGCGTAGTTATCGTGCTCTTCAATCCCGGTTGCAATTGCAAAAATATTGGGATCAAAAATAATGTCTTCTGGAGGAAATCCAATTTCATCAACTAGGATTTGATACGAGCGTTGGCAAATTTCTGTTTTACGTTGGTACGTATCGGCCTGACCTTTTTCGTCAAATGCCATCACTACCGTGGCTGCTCCATAGCGACGAATCAACTTCGCTTGATGCCGAAACGCGTCTTCGCCTTCTTTTAAAGAAATCGAATTAACGATGGGCTTGCCTTGAACGCACTTCAAGCCCGCTTCGATGATGCTCCATTTGGATGAGTCGATCATGATGGGCACACGGGCAATATCAGGCTCGGATGCAATCAGATTCAAAAAGCGCACCATGGCCGCCTCAGAATCAAGCATGGCCTCATCCATATTGATGTCAATGATCTGCGCGCCACTTTCAACCTGCTGACGTGCCACGGCCAAGGCCTCATCAAATTGATTATTCAAAATCATGCGCGAGAAGGCTTTCGATCCAGTTACATTGGTGCGCTCGCCAATATTGACGAAACCAACCACTGGACTAACGTTGTACGACTCGAGGCCAGACAAACGCATTGGGGCAATCACGCGCTTGCTCATTCTGCACCCTCTGCTTGGGGCTCACGATAAAAAACCCTGGGTTTACGCTTCGCAACTGCATTGGCAATTGCGCGAATGTGGTCCGGGGTGGTTCCACAGCAGCCACCAACCAAGTTAACTAATCCATCTTTAGCAAAACCATCCACCAACGCAGAAGTAATTTCTGGGGTCTCGTCAAATCCGGTATCACTCATGGGGTTTGGCAAGCCTGCATTGGGATAGCACGAGACCGCGGTATTGCAGATGCGAGCCAGCTCTGCGATGTAGGGGCGCATTAAGGCTGCCCCGAGAGCGCAATTTAAACCGAATGTCAGTGGCTTGATGTGACGTAAGCTATTCCAAAACGCTTCTACTGTTTGTCCAGACAAAATGCGTCCCGATGCATCGGTCACTGTTCCAGAAACCATGACGGGTAACTTCACGCCGGTGTCTTCAAAAAATTCATCGAGGGCAAACATTGCCGCTTTAGCATTTAAGGTATCAAAAATAGTTTCGACTAAAAAAAGATCGACGCCACCTGCATACAAACCTTCAATTTGCTCGCGGTAGGTGTCGCGCAAAGCATCAAAGCTTATGTTGCGCGCGCCTGGGTCATTGACGTCCGGCGAAATACTGGCCGTCTTTGGCGTAGGCCCAATGGCACCGGCCACAAAGCGGGGCTTTTCAGGTGTGCTGAATTTGGCACAGGCATCGTGCGCTAAACGCGCAGCCGCTTCATTCATCTCGCGAGCTAAACCTGGCATTTTGTAGTCCTCTTGCGCCACCGAAGTCGCACCAAAGGTATTGGTTTCAATGATGTCTGCGCCCGCATCCAAATAGTCCTCATGGATTTTTTGGATGATGTGGGGCTGCGTTAACACCAAAAGCTCATTGTTCCCCTTCAGATCACCCGGATGATCAGCAAAACGGGTATTGCCTGGAAGACCACGGTAATCGGCTTCGCTTAGCTTGTATTGCTGAATCATGGTTCCCATGGCGCCGTCCAAGATCAGGATGCGGTCGTTTAGCAGCGCTGGTAATTCGCCGCCCCGGGTAAATACCAAATTGGAACCGTTTGATTGCATTGTTTAAATAGAGGGGTTAATCTTAATAAGCCACTATTCTAATGACTTTATCGGCATCAAGCCGACTTGGAGGCCGTATGTTTGGAACCATTCCTGAATTCAATCAAAGTATGGAAATGCTTAAGACCATGTGGGGTCAAGGGGTTGCTGCTGGACAAAATGCAGGGCAATTTCCGTTTACTGCCGACCCATCAAAAGGCCCCGCTGGATTTGCTGGCTTTCCAGGGGTGGATATTGATGAGCTTGAAAAACGGATTAAAGACTTAAAAAGCGTTGAAAACTGGCTCTCAATGAACCATAACATCCTCAAAACGACGATTCAGGGCCTCGAGGTACAGCATGCGACCCTTTTGGCGCTGAAGTCCTTTGGTGAGGCGATGACGCCTAAGACCGACGAAAGCGCTGACTCCAGCAAAAAAACCAGTACCGCTAAACCGCGCAAAACATCCACACCCCGTCGGAAGAAAGCTCGCGGCGCAACTTTCCTTGACGCCACAGGTGATTGAGGTGCGCAATCGCCTCGCCCATGGCAAAACTCATTTGGTGGGTATCTAAGCTGCGTTTAAATAGCACCGGAACAATATCGCGGGCATGGTGCGGAACGCTGCATGCACCCAAGGTATCAGCCAGGCGGTCGACATGGTGATCTTGTAGCTGCTTGATGCGGTAATGCAAACCCCGGAAGGGTTTGCCATGCGAAGGCAGCACCACGGTATCTTGTGGCAGCGCTGTGTACTTCAGTAATGAATCTAAATACAGGCCAAGTGGATCAGCGTCGGGCTCAGCATCGTAGACACTTACATTGGTCGAGATGCGCGGCAGCACCATATCCCCTGAAATAAAACAGCCCAATTGGGCACAGTAAAGACTGGCATGTTCGGGGGCGTGGCCATAGCCCATGATGACCTGCCATTGATGTCCGCCCATCTCAATCTGCTCGCCTTCCATGATGCGGCGATAGCGCTTTGGCACACCAGGCACCATACGCCTGTAGTAGTCCGCTCGGCCACGGAGCTTCTCGAGGTCGTCGTTACTAGAAAGACCATGCCGCTGAAAATGGTCCGCAGCACCACCGCCTCCAGGAGTGGCGCCAATAGCAGCCCCGCCTTGATCGTGACTTAGCCACTGCGCCGTGAGGTAATCCGACATCGACATCCACAAAGGCACTTGCCAGCGCTCACAAAGCCATTGAGCTAGGCCAACGTGATCAGGGTGCATGTGGGTCACAATCACCCGCAACACGGGCAATCCTTCCAGCTGGGTTCGCTCAATCTCTTCCCAAATAGCGCGGGTCTCGTCATTGGCAATACCGCAGTCAACAATAGTCCAACCCGCCCTACCATTAAACTCATCCCGAATTAACCAGAGATTGATATGATCCAAGGCGAAAGGGAGGGGCATTCTGATCCAGCGCACTCCGGGTAGTAATTCGAATGGAATCGCCTTCTCAGGCAATTGATCGCCCCAGGGGTATTGAATTGAATTAAGATCGGTTGCGTTTGCAGTGGGTGCTGTTTTCATCACTTGCTTGGTTATTTAAAAGGATAGTTCAGTGGCCAAATCGCCTTGCGTCAATTGGTGTGAAATGCATCCGCAAACCGGCTATTGCCTGGGTTGCTTTCGCACGCTGGATGAAATTGCACGCTGGTCCTCATTATCCGACGACGAACAACGTGCAATTAATCTTCAGCTCCCGCTACGTCAAACATCTCAAGGTAATGATCCATCATCAAGCCTATTGGATTAACGATTCACGTCCACAATCACACGGCCACGCACATTGCCTTTCATTAAGGCGTCAGCATACTGAATTGCCTCGCCCAAACTAATTTCATGGGAAATGGCATCCAATGTTTTGAGGTCTACCAAAGCACTCAGCTGTTCATATGCCGCAATGCGTTTGGCTTTGGGCACAGTCACGCTATTGATGCCATAGAGGGTTACGCCACGCAAGATGAAGGGCGCTACCGTGCCTGGAAAATCCATGCCTTGCGCAAGGCCGCAAGCCGCTACAGCGCCTTCACTCTTCGTTGCTGCGCAAGCATTGACCAAGGTATGACTGCCTACACTATCTACCACCGCAGCCCAGCGCTCGCGCGCCAATGGCTTACCTGGCTCAGATAAGCTGCCCCGATCAATGACTTCTGCTGCGCCCAAAGACCGAAGGTACTCCGCCTCTTGGGGGCGACCGCTACTAGCAACCACCGTAAAACCAAGCTTGCTCAGCAGGGCAATTGCAAAGCTACCAACACCGCCAGCAGCGCCCGTTACCAGCACCTCACCATCGGCCGGCTTAACGCCATGCTTTTGCAGCGCCATGACACAGAGCATGGCGGTATAACCAGCAGTTCCAATGGCTAAGGCCTGTTTGGCAGTAAAGCCCTTAGGCAATGGAATAAGCCAATCTGCTTTTACCCTTGCCTGCTGGGCTAAACCACCCCAGTGACCCTCGCCTACGCCCCAGCCGTTGAGCAAAACGGCATCGCCCACCTTAAATTCAGGCGATGTACTTTCCAGCACCTCCCCTGCAAAATCAATCCCAGGAACCATTGGAAAGCTTCTAACCACAGGGCCTTTGCCTGTAATTGCCAAGCCATCTTTGTAATTCAGTGTGGAATACTGCACTCGAACACGCACATCCCCCACGGGAAGCGCCGATTCCTCAAGCTGGCCCAGCTCCGCTCGGTAGCCTTTGTCGTCTTTATTAATAACAATTGCCTTAAACATCGTTTTCCTTTCAATACAAAGCCATACCGCTAATTTTCACCCGCAGGCCGTAAACCGTTTATCCTAACAAGCATTACGAATTATGGAGTGTTCCATGAAAAAAATTCTACTCCCTCTTGGGTTGATTGCCTTAGTTATGACCGGCTGCTCTTCCACTGACATCAAGATGTCGATGGGGAATATGCGCCTAATCCAATCCTCTGCCGCGCCGCAAGAGGTCATGAATTTTGCTATGAAAACCTGTCAGTCGGACTTTTATATGGGCGCCAGCTTCATCTCAAAATCATCAAGCGAATATCGCTTCAAGTGCGTTCGCGCTGAAGAAAATGAAATATTGACACCCATTCCAGGCACCAGCATTACGCCAACTAAATAAGTTTAAAGATAAAGTCCTTCATGAGTTCAGCTTCACCCACCGAATTACGCAAGGCATTTTCTAGTTTTGCTACGGGCGTAACGGTCATCACCGGCATTGGAAACAACAGTCAACCTGTTGGCGTCACGATTAGTTCATTCAATACAGTTTCATTAGATCCGCCTCTCGTGCTGTGGAGTCTGTCAGAGCGCTCCATATTGGCAGATGCGTTTGCAGTTGGAAAAAAACAGTTGATTCACGTTCTAGAGCGATCACAGGAAGATATTGCCATGCGCTTTGCCAAAAGCGCTGGCGATCAATTTACAGGGGTCGATCTGGTCACCACGCCCTCTGGCTTAGCAATGCTGCCCGATTGTGTCGCCTACTTTGAATGCGAAACCATTGCCGTTCATCCGGGCGGGGACCACCGCATTATTATTGCGCGCATCGTGAGCATGGAGCACCACGAAGCGCGTGATCCACTGGTATTTTCACGCAGTCAATTTATGGGCCTCTGCTTGCCTGAGCAGGCCCCAATTCAGTAAAGGATTTTTGTATGATGCGTCTTTGGGGTAGAACCACGTCAATCAATGTCCAAAAAATTCTATGGTGTCTGCATGAGCTTGGACTTAAAGAAGGCGCAGACTATGAACGCATCGATGCCGGCCTGCAATTTGGTGTGGTTAATACCCCTGAATTTTTAGCATTAAATCCCAATGGCTTAGTACCGACACTGCAAGATGAATCCTTCGTGCTGTGGGAATCCAATTCTATTCTGCGCTACCTCGCACGAAAATACGATCAGAAAAGCCGCTTTCCAGCTGACATCAATAGTCAAGCCTCTGCAGAGAAGTGGATGGACTGGCAATTAACCACCTTCTGGCCAGCCGTACGTCCAGCCTTTTTAGGTCTAACGCGAATCCCTGAAAATGAGCGCAACTATGATTTGATTCGCAAAGACTATGAAACGGCCAGCGGCCAACTGAAGATCCTCAATCAAGCCTTGGAATCCCATTTGTATTGCGCTGGCAATCGCTTTAGCCTGGCTGATATTGCCTTGGGTCTCTGCGTTAATCGCTGGATCATGCTGGCCGAGAAGTTTCCTGAACGAGTCGGTCAGCGTACCTCGTATCCGGCAATTGAAGCGTGGATGAAACGCCTAGAGAGCGAAACCGCTTACCTCACAGTAGCGTGAGCAGGCAAGGGCAGCATGCCCTTACGCTTGCTTAAACTTCTTCGCTTGGTGATCAGCGCCAATAAAGAGGTACATCGCCGGCACCACAAATAAGGTAAACAAAGTGCCGATCGAGAGGCCAGTAAAGATCACGATGCCCATGGATTGACGCCCTGCAGCACCCGCGCCCGACGCAATCACCAGTGGGACAACACCCAACACCATCGCTGCCGTTGTCATGAGAATGGGACGTAAACGAACGCTACTGGCTTCAACAATCGCATCGAGCTTGCTTCGTCCTGCTGCCTGTAACTCATTGGCGAATTCCACGATCAAAATACCGTGCTTGCTAATAAGCCCCATTAGCGTAACAAGACCCACCTGGGTATAGACGTTGAGCGTGGTAAAGCCGAGATTAATAAAGATCAGCGCGCCAAACAAAGCCAGGGGCACCGAAACCAAAATCACAATCGGGTCACGGAAACTTTCAAACTGAGCGGCCAACACTAAAAAGACAATCAAAATCGCAAAGAACATGGTGACGAGGAAACCGCCGGACTCATTCATAAACTGCCGTGATGGCCCAGCGTAATCAATAGAGTAGCCATTGGGCGCAACTTCTTTTAATGACTGCGCAATAAACTTGAGTACCTCTTCTTGGGATACGAATGGCGTACTGACGCCAATAATCGTGGCAGAGTTGAGCTGCTGAAAATGATTAATCGATTGCGGAACGACGCGCTGCTTAATGCTGGCAATGGTCCGCGCCTGAATCATTTCGCCGCTCGGCGTACGAATGTAGTAATCCAGTATTTGCTCTGGATTGAGTCGATCGACTTGCTTGACCTGCGGAATAACACGATAGGACCTACCCGCAACTGAAAAGTAGTTTACAAATCCGCCGCCCAGGGCGGCTGAAAGTGCATTGCCTACATCACGCTGGGTCATACCCAATGCGGCTACTTTCTCACGGTCGATTTCTATGACGTTTTGTGGCTTATCAATTTTTAAGTCGCTATCGACAAAGAAAAACATGCCGCTCTTGCGCGCCTTATCCAGTACAGCTTGTGATACCTCATTGAGGTTTTCATAAGACTCGGTGGTATTTATAACCACCTGGACTGGCAAGCCTTGGGCTCCGGGTAAAGCGGGAAACTGGAAAGCAGCAACCCGTACGCCGGCGATGCTATTCCACTTATTCTGCATGTCTTGCTGAAATGTCGATGCACTGCGACTGCGCTCATTCCAGTCTTTCATCAGCACGCCGCCAAAACTGCTGGTCGCACTCGTAATTTGGAACATCTGCAAATACTCTGGCTCCGCAGCCGCGATTTTTTGAATCTGATCAGCATAGGTTTGCATTTGATTGACTGTGGCATTGGGCGGACCAGAGGCCTGCATCAACACAATGCCTTGATCTTCAATCGGCGCCAACTCCGAATGGGCTGTTGCATACAGATATGCAACACCGCCCAATAAAAAAACCCCCATCACAATAATGACCTGCCAGGTACTCAAGAGATCGCGTAGGAGGGTTTGATAGCGGTGGTGTACGCGATCAAAAATCGCATCAATTTTTTTAACAAAGGGAGTAGTCTCTTGCCCTTCGGTAAAAATGCGGGAACACATCATGGGCGACAGCGTCAAGGCCACTACTCCAGATACTGCTACCGCACTGGCCAAGGTAAACGCAAATTCGGTGAAGAGCGCGCCGGTAAGACCGCCCTGAAAGCCAATGGGGATATAAACGGCAATCAGCACTACCGTCATTGCCAGAATTGGATTGCCGAGTTCGCGCGCCGCTATTAAGGATGCTTCGAGGGGTGATTTACCCTCTTTCATGTGACGATCGACGTTTTCTACCACGATGATGGCGTCATCCACTACTAAGCCAATCGCTAATACTAGGGCAAGAAGGGTCAGCAAATTAATCGAATAGCCCAAAATCTGCATTAGGAAGAAGGTGCCGATGAGCGATAGTGGCATCGCAATGACGGGTACCGCGACTGCGCGGAAGCTTCCCAAGAATAAGAAGATCACCACGGTCACAATGAGGAGCGCCTCAAGCAAGGTAGCTACCACCTCGTCAATTGAGGTTGTAATGAATTTAGTGGAGTCATAAACAATGTTGCCAACTAAGCCAGTTGGCAATTGCCTCTGAATATCCGGCAAGACTGCGCGCACCCGCTCTGCAACATCAAGCAAATTCGCATCTGGGGCCACTTTGATACCAATAAACACCGACTGCTTACCGCTAAATGCCACATTGGTGTTGTAGTCATCCGATCCCAGGCTAACTGTTGCTACTTGGTCTAAGTAGACAATGTCCGCGCCATTGCGCTTAACTACCAATTTACGGAATTCATCCAAGGTATGTAGATCAGTTCCGGCCACTAAATCCACCGCCACCATTTCACCCTTTGTGCTACCAACGGCAGAGAGGTAATTATTGGCGGCGAGTGCGTTATAGACGTCATCTGCTCCTACACCAACACCGGCCATGCGATCGCGATCTAGCCAAGCACGCAGGGCAAACTTGCGACCGCCCAAGATCTCGGCATTTTGAACGCCAGCAACCGAGTCCAGCTTTGGCTTTACTACGCGCAAAAGGTAATCGGTTGTGCTGTTATTAGGAATAACGTCGCTATAAAAACCCAGATACATTGCTGCAGTGGATTGACCCACCTGAACCGTTAGGATGGGCTGCTGAGCCTGTGGTGGCAACTGATTGCGAACTGAACTGATTTGGGTATTGATTTGCGTCAGCGCTTTATTGGCATCGTAATTCAGTTGCAGGGTTGCAATAATGGTGGAGATGCCGCTAATACTGGTTGAGGAGAGGTAATCAATTCCCTGGGCTTGTGCAATCGCCGCCTCTAATGGCTGTGTAATAAAACCTGCAATCGTCTCTGGGTCAGCACCAAAATACGCCGTGGTGATGGTAACGATGGCATTTTGAGTTTGAGGGTACTGATTAACCGGTAGAGTCCCGGCGGACTTGAGTCCAAAGACTAGAATGAGCGCACTGACAACCAGCGCTAAGACGGGTTTGCGAATAAATAGATCAGTCCACTTCATAAATTAGTCAGTTCGCTCTATTTATTGTTCTTGTGGTTTTGGATTGGGATTAAAGCCTGGCTCGACCTGATTGTTAATAATCAATGGTGTTCCATTTTTTAACTTGAGTTGTCCGCTTGTGACCACCATCACACCTGGCTCAAGGCCTTTGACAATGGCAACTTGATCGCCGCGGGTTAAGCCCGTTGTCACAAATACCTGCTCGGCCTCAATTAGCGGCTTACCCTGCTTGTCCAAGCGATCCGTTTTGCGAGCTATGAATACCGTACTGCCATAGGGATTGTAGGTAATGGCCGTTTGCGGCAGGGTGAGGTATTTGACCTGTTCGCCCAAATTAATTGTGACGTTGGCAAACATGCCCGGCAATACTTTTTTATCCGGATTATTCACCACCGCCTCGATTTGCATATTGCGTGTATTGAGTTCAACTTTTGGGCTAACCGCCGTAATCTTGCCTTTAAACGCAGCATCTTTAAATGCATCAGTCTTCATTTCTATCTCTTGCCCTACCTGAATTAAGCCTGCGGTAGTTTGTGGCAAAGTAAAATCAATGAAAATAGGATCAAGCGTTTGCAGGGTCAACATCTTATCGCCTGCATTAACGTATTGGCCGGGGTTAATCGCAATGATGCCGACGCGGCCACTAAACGGTGCTTTGATGCTCTTCTTTGCAACTAGCGCAGCCTGCTGCGCAACCTGAGCAGCTTTTGATTTAGCATCCGCCGCACTGGTATCAAAGACGTTTTTACTAATGGCCTGAATGGCTAGCTGCTGTTTATCGCGCTCATTAATCACCTTAGCCAAATCCGCCATTGCCTTAAAGGAGTTCAGTTGAGCAACATCCGATGCGTCATTGAGCTGAATTAACAAATCGCCCTTCTTCACATCCATTCCGGATTTAACAAATACATTTAAGACTGCGCCACCCGCCTCAGCGCTTAAATCAACTCCGCGAAACGCACGCACATTGCCGACGCTACTTAAGGTGGGCTGCCACTCATCTTCCTCTACCACCATCGTCGATACCGTTGCGGGCGGCAAGCCCATGCTGGAGATAAAGTGGGTAATGAGTGCCGTTTTAAGGGCATTGAAACCAACTAGCAGTCCAAGCAGGATAAAAACGGATACCAGCATGACAATCATGCGGCGACGCAAGGGTGTCATGGCCATTAACTTGGCATAGGTTTTTGTATTTTTAAAGCGCTCACGAAGGCGGATTTTGTTGCCAATGCGACTGAATAATTGACTTATTGCATTCCAGGCCTTGCTTACGTATTCCATTATTTTCCACTCGCGTACTTTGGACTTCAGTGTTTGAATTAATTCCTGCAATGATTTCATTGCGCATTCCTTGCAACATTCGATTCATATGCTGGGCCTTCTCGATTCCACCAGCCACCACCTAGGGCGGCGAACAATGCCGCGGTATCCGAAAAACGTACTGCCTGGGCCTGCACAAATTTCACCTTGGCCTGTTGATATAGGTTTTGGTAATACAAAACAGCCAAGTAACTGCTGGTTCCTAACTTATATTGTTCTGAAACTAGATCTAGGGTTTCCTTAGAGTAGCGCTCGGCATCCGCAGCGGCCTTTAGTGACTGTGCTCCCGTCTCTAGGGCTCGCAAGGCATCGGCCACCTCCTGAAAAGCGGTCAGGACTGTAGCCTGATACTGAAACACTGCTTGTTCGTAACCCGCAATCGCACCACGCCGCTGCGCTAGTAGCTGTCCACCCTGAAATAAGGGCTGGAATACTCCGCCGCCCACACTCCAAATCGCTGCGGTAGGTCCAAATAAAGCTCCTGAAGTGAGCGCGACTGAGCCCACGCTTGCACTCAAGTTAATTTGTGGCAACAGATTTGCTGTAGCGACACCGACTAGTGCATTGGTTGATTTGAGTAAGGCTTCAGCTGCCCGAATGTCAGGGCGCTGTCGTACTAAGTTCGACGGCAGGGATAGTGGTAAATTTTCAGGCAAATGCAAATTCGCTAACTCAAATTGAGCAATCTGTGCATTGCTGGGAAATGCCCCGGTAAATACAGCAAGTTGATTTCGTGCAAAAGCAAGATTTCGTTCATAAGTCAATAAATCGACTTGTGAGTTAGCCACTAAGGTTTGCTGCGATGTAAGGTCTACCCGCGATACAGTCCCAATTTCAAGCTGGCGCTCCGTTACATCTGCAAAATTTTGTTGGGCTTTTAAGATTTCTTGCGTGGCGGCATATTGCGCACGCAGTGCGGCTTCGCGGACAGCCGATGTCACAATATTTGCAGTGAGAGCAAGGTATGCGCCCTCAAGTTGAAATTGACTAATCTCTGCTTGTGCGCGTGCACTCTCTACCGCTCGCCTTGCAGCACCAAATACATCTAAGCGATATCCCACATTAACCGAGGTGTTGTAGACGTTATAGGTATTCTGCCCAGGGATACCAAACATCGCTAATGATTGTTGTTGGCGCGTCGCAGTACCGCCTAAGCCAACGCTTGGAAAAAACAGGCCGCCAATTTGCGCATTCACATTTTCTTGTGCCACACGCAATGCTGCATCGGCAGCAGCCAGATTGGGATTTTGCTTCAACGCTGTTTTGATTAACGCATCCAGTTGCGGCGATTTAAATAGGGTCCACCACTCCGCTGGAATATCGTTATCTGGAATAATCCGCTGCTCTGTCCCGCCAGCTACATTTGGCGCAGTTGCCAATGTGGTGGCAGTTGGCTTTTCTGTGAAGCGGGTGACTTTTGGAGCATCTGGCTTCTTAAAGTCAGGTCCTGCAGCACAAGCAACTAACGTGGTCACAAAGAGTGCGATAAGTACACGCCAAACCGAGTGAGGGCGTACTTGAATTCCGGATAATGGGCTTAGCGTTGATTTGCTCATGGCAACCCATATTTGAACACAGATAAGGCGCTTTATTCAGTGCTCTCCACCTCTTTAAGGCCATTAGAGCTGAAATTCTAAGGCCTAGAGGCGATCCAACCGCAACAAGCGCAGGGACTTATTCGACCGTTACACTTTTTGCTAAGTTTCTTGGTTTATCGACATCGGTTTCGCGAGCGCATGCTGTGTGATAAGCCAGCAATTGCAGTGGCACCACATGCAAAATGGGTGATAAATCACCGTAGTATTCAGGCAAACGAATGACGGCGATGCCATCACTACTGGCAATCTCGGTATCTCGGTCTGCAAATACATATAGCCTGCCTCCGCGAGCCTTCACCTCTTGCATATTCGATTTGAGTTTTTCAAGCAGCGCGTCGTTTGGAGCTACGGTCACCACAGGCATTTTTTCAGTAACTAGGGCTAATGGACCGTGCTTTAACTCGCCGGCAGGATACGCCTCCGCATGAATATAGGAAATCTCTTTAAGCTTTAGTGCGCCCTCAAGGGCAATGGGGTAGTGCAGACCCCGACCTAAGAAAAGGGCATTTTCACACTCAGAAAACGCTTTGCTCCAAGAAATGATTTGTGGCTCCAAAGCCAATACAGCAATTAAAGCCTTGGGTAAATGCCGCAATGCATTTAGTGCAATTTTTTCTTCTGATTCACTAATACGGCCCTGGCGTTTCGCAATCGACATCGCCAATAAGTAAAGGGCTACTAATTGCGTAGTAAATGCTTTGGTTGAAGCCACCCCAATTTCAGTTCCTGCTTTGGTTAGAAAGCACCAATTGGTTTCGCGAATCATCGCGCTGCTGGCCACATTGCAAATCGCTAAGGTCATCGTATGGCCGAGTTCTTTGGCATGGCGCAGGGCAGCTAACGTGTCTGCTGTTTCGCCTGACTGCGATACCACCACAATCAATGTTTTCGGATTTGGCACTGAAGTGCGGTAGCGGTATTCGCTGGCTATTTCTACTTGCGTCGGCATTCCTGCAATCGATTCCAGCCAATACTTGGCAACGCAAGCCGAGTAATAGCTCGTACCGCATGCCAAAATCAGAACGTGATCAAACTCTCGCCATGCCTGTGGATCTGCATTAAAAAGATCAGGTCCAAAATGCGTAATGTTGGCAAGCGTATTGGCAATTGCGGTAGGCTGCTCAAAAATTTCTTTTTGCATGTAATGCTGATATGGGCCTAAATCAACTGAATCGGCTTGGGCTGGCATGGGTTTTTGTGCGCGCTGTACCAATTGACCATTGCCATCGGTAATACTGACCTGATCGGCTTTTAAAACTGCAACATCACCTTCCTCTAAATACAACATAGTCTTTGCATGACCCGCCAGTGCTAAGGCATCAGACGCAATAAAGTGTTCATGGTCACCAAAGGCAACGACCAGGGGAGAGCCAACGCGCGCCCCAATTAAAGTATCTGGGCAATCCTGCGCAATAACACCAATCGCATAGGCACCATGCAGACGTGGCAAGACCGCACGCACAGCCAGCGCAATGTTACGACTGGGTTGCGCAATATAGGTTTGGTGGATTAAGTGCGCTATCACCTCAGTATCAGTCTCTGACTCAAATACATAGCCTGCGGCCATCAACTCGGCGCGCAACACATCGTAGTTTTCAATAATGCCGTTGTGCACTACTGCAATTAATTGATTGGATATGTGGGGATGGGCATTATGGGTGTCGGGCTTACCATGCGTTGCCCAGCGGGTATGGGCTATACCCAATGTGCCCTGAAACTGATTGCCTTGCTCAGCCAATTCAGCAACGCGTGCAGTTGTCCGTGCGCGCTTAATCGGGTGCTTTGCATCTGCTGCATCAATCACAGCAAATCCGCAGGAGTCGTAGCCACGGTACTCAAGGCGACGCAATCCTTCAATTAGGATAGGAACGATATTTTGATGTGATGCCGCGCCAACAATGCCGCACATTATTTTTTGGCCTTTACCGTTTTTTTGACGGCTACTTTTTTGGTAGCTGCTCTTTTGCTGGCCATCTTCTTTTCTTGCTTCACTGGGCGCTGCCACTGAATTGATAATTGCTTGGCACGCGATACCGTTAACTGATTGGCGGGGGCATCTTTAGTTAAGGTTGTACCCGCACCTAACGTTGCTCCACGTCCGACTCGCACCGGGGCAACAAGCTGCGTATCCGAACCAATAAAGACATCGTCCTCAATAATGGTCTGGTGTTTATTAACGCCATCGTAATTGCAGGTAATGGTGCCAGCGCCAATATTGACGCGCGCACCCACAATCGAATCACCAACATACGCCAAATGGTTTGCCTTGCTGTTGGAATTAATCTTGCTGTTCTTAACCTCAACGAAATTGCCAATGTGGACGTCATTCGCCAAATCAGCGCCAGGACGTAAGCGGGCATAGGGCCCAATAATCGAATTGGCTCCAACCACGGCGCCATCTAAATGGCTAAACGCCTGGATCGTAACCTGTTTGCCAATTGCGCTATTACGGACGATGCAATAGGGGCCGACGCGTGTGCCGGAGTCCAGCGTGACATTGCCCTCAAAAACACATCCCACATCAATGACCACATCGGAACTGCAGCTCAAGGTTCCGCGAACATCAATCCGCGCTGGATCAAGCAAGGTAACGCCCGCCTCCATTAATTGCATTGCAATCACGTGCTGATGGGTGCGCTCTAACGCTGCCAATTGATCGCGGCTATTCACACCAACGGTTTCCCACTCAAAATCAGCCTCGGCTGTGCGAATAGGAATATTGTCTCGCGCAGCCATTGCAATCACATCTGTTAAGTAATACTCGCCTTGCGCATTACTTGCCTGCAATGATTTAAGCCATTTCTTGAGTCGAACGCTTGGCAACACCATGATGCCGGTATTAATTTCAGAAATATTTTTTTGGTGGCGATCCGCATCCTTTTCCTCAACGATGCCTGTGACAGCACCTTCAGTGTCACGGAGGATGCGGCCATACCCTGCTGGGTTATCCATTTGCTGCGTCAGCAAGGCAAGAGCGGAATCACTGCCACGCTTACCATCGGCTAAGGTTACTAAATGTATCAGGGTTTTTTTGGAAATTAAGGGAACATCGCCATAAAGCACTAAGGTAGGCTCATCTAGATCCAGCTTAGGCAGCGCTTGCAACAACGCATGACCTGTACCTTTTTGCTCTTTTTGCATCACCGTCACTGCGCCAGCAACACCTGGGCGATCTTTTTGAATCTGCTCTAAGTAAGTGGTGATGGCACTTGCGCCATGACCAATCACAACGATGGGTTTTGTTTTAGCTTTACCGACGAGCTGATTGGCGGTGATGAGAACATGCTCTAGCAAGGGTTTACCAGCCAGAGTTTGCAAGACCTTCGGCAAAGCGGATTTCATCCGCTTTCCCTGCCCCGCAGCCAGTATGACAATGTTCATGCTATTAATTATAAACGCCGCGAATCAGGGTTCCGCAGGCCAATTCATCAAGTTCAGCCTCATCAATTCCGCGATCACCCGCAGATCTGGCCCCTAAATTACCCAGAGCTCCACCATTACTGCCATCAATCTCTAAATTGGTGAAATCAAATGCCTCGCGGTCCATTAAGTGCGATGGCACGATGTGGTGCATCGCCCGAAAGAGATTTTCTACCCGGCCGGGGTGCTTCTTTTCCCAGTCGCGCAGCATTTGCTTCATCGCGCCGCGCTGCAGATTGGGCTGGCTGCCACACAAATCGCATGGAATGATGGGGAACTGCATATCTTCAGCGTAGCGTTCAAGTAGTTTTTCTGGAACATAGGCGAGCGGCCGAATCACGATGTGCTTGCCATCATCGGAGCGTAACTTGGGGGGCATCCCCTTTAACTTGCCGGCATAAAACAAATTAAGCATTAAGGTTTCGAGGATATCGTCGCGGTGATGGCCAAGGGCAATCTTAGTCGCGCCTAATTCATCGGCAACCCGGTACAAAATACCTCGCCGCAAACGAGAACATAAACCGCAGGTTGTCTTACCCTCTGGGATCACGCGCTTGACAATACTGTAGGTGTCTTGCTCTTCAATATGAAAAGGCACACCTAAGTTAGTTAAATAGTTTGGTAGTGTTTCTGCTGGAAAATTTGGTTGCTTCTGATCTAAATTCACCGCAACGATATCAAACTGAATTGGTGCCCGCTCGCGCAGCTTTAACAGAATATCGAGCATGGCGTAGCTGTCTTTTCCGCCAGAGACACAGACCATCACTTTGTCACCATCCTCGATCATGCCAAAGTCACCAATCGCCTGACCAACTAGGCGAGACAGTTTTTTCTCGAGTTTGTTTTCTTCAAAAGCGGCTTTACGTGGATCGCTCACAAACTTACCTTACCGTAACGAATCTTTAATACGAAACACCTCAACGCCCACCGAGTGGCAGTCTGCATATACGTCTGGCTTAGCAGTGGAAACACGGGCGGCCTTCACATTCGGGTGAGCCAACATGGCAGCAACAATGTCATCGCAGAGGGTTTCTTGTAAATGGATATGGCCTTTCTGGGCCCTGGTCCGAATGGTTTCGCGCATGAAGTCGTAGTCGAGCACTTCATCCAAGGTATCTTTTGTTGGTGTGTTGAGCGCAAACGGAATATACAGATCAATATTCAGAATGACGCGCTGCTCTGCTTTTTTTTCAAAGTCATGCACGCCAATATTGATGTAAATCTCATAGTCCCGCAGAAACAAGCGGCGGCAATCGAGTAAGGAAGGGTACTGCATCGCATCTAGCATTCTGTAAAGCCTATTCAGTTTTAAACATAACATCGCATGATGATGGCATTAAATGCTGGCCTCCATCCACGTAAATCGTCGTACCCGTAATCGCATTGGACTCTGCAATAAAAACAGCCGTCTTCGCAATATCGATAGGGGTGGATGAGCGCTTTAATGGCGTCATTGTATGGGCGGTCTTAAAGCCCTCCTCAGACTGCGGCCCAGATGGCAATGAAATGCCGGGTGCCAATCCAACAACACGTAGGTAAGGAGCGAAATCCATCGCCATCATCTGGCTCGCGCACTCCAGTGCACCCTTCGATACAGTGTATGAAAAATAATCGGGATTGAGATTAATCAGCTTCTGATCGAGTAGCTGGATCACTACTGGAATATCGCCATTGAGTAAGGAATCGTCCGCTCTGGATTTTTGCTGTCTGTAGAGCAACTGCGCCAAAAGGACTGGCGCCAAGGCATTTACTTGCATCATCTTCTGAAAAAAAGCGGCATTAATAAGCTCGGGCTCTGCGCTAGCCCGGTCGTACTCAAACTGTGAGGCGCTATTGACGATGCAATCCAGGGTGCCCATATTGACTGTGACAGACTGAAAAAGAGCAGTAATTTGTGACTCGCTCGCTAAATCAGCTTGAAACGCCATTGCCCTAGAGCCCAACTTCTGAATCGCAGCAACCGTGTCATCGGCTTCCGCTTTTGATTGCCCGTAATGAACGGCTACATCCCAGCCCTTTTCTGCAAAATGGATAGCAATAGCCTGCCCCACTCGCTTGGCAGCGCCGGTGACCAAAACGCATTTTTTGGTCTTAGGTGTGGAGGCAGAACTTGAATTCACATTTTTCTCTTAGACTAGCGAGTTATGGATATTACCTTGACCGACACCGAAAAAGCGCATAGTGCGCGCTTGAGCGCAGAAATTGCCCTAGAAGTCGCATCCCATGGGGGGTACTTGCCTTTTTCGCGCTATATGGAGATGGCTCTATACCAAGCAGGTAGTGGCTATTACAGTGCTGGCGCCCATAAACTCGGTAGTGGCGGGGACTTCACTACCGCCCCAGAAATCAGTCCCTTTTTTGGCATGGCCCTGACCAATGCCATCCTGCCGGTCTTAGAGGCCTTCCGATCTCAAGGTAAACCAACCCGCATTCTTGAGTTTGGCGCTGGAACAGGGAAGTTGGCGGCATCCATCTTGCATCGCTTAAGTGAGCTGGATTTTCCCTTGGATCACTATGGCATTCTCGAAATTGCCCCCGATCTAGCACAGCGTCAGCGCACCTTGTTAGAAGAAACAAAAAACGAACTGCAGTGCTCAACCACAATTGATTGGCTCAGTGCCCTGCCAAGTGAATTTGAGGGCGTCATCATTGCAAATGAAGTACTCGATGCAATACCGTGCGAACGCATTGTTTACCAAAATGGAGAGTGGTACCGGCAAGGAGTAGTAATTAAAAATGGCGTCCTTGCTTTAGAAATTGGGCCAGTAGTCGACCGGCAATTATTACCAGCCCATCTCCTGACCCACTCCTTCGCTGAAGGCTACACCACTGAAATCCATCCACAAAGTGTGGCGTGGATCAGTGCCTTAACGCAGGCGCTGAGGAGCGGTCTCTTTATTACGCTGGATTACGGGTTTCCGGCGAGCGAATTTTTTCACCCGCAGCGCGACCAAGGAACATTGATGGCGCACCACCGCCACCATACCATTACAGATCCACTCTATCTGCCGGGCCTGAGCGATCTAACAAGCCATGTGGAATGGTCTTCGATTTCAAGTGCAGCTCTTGCTGCCGGAGCAGATGAAATCTATTTCAACAATCAAGGCAACTTTTTATTAGAGGCGGGTATTGGTGATTTGGTTTTAGAGAAGATGGATCCGGCTAACGCGACTGCTTTTTTACCGGTTTCCAATGCCTTACAAAAATTGCTATCGGAAGCAGAGATGGGGGAGCTATTTAAAGTCTTTGCATTCAAAAAGAATTTGCCTGGACTCTCTCTAGACAGGCTTCCAGGGTTAGGCGGCCGTAACCGACTCCACAGCCTGTAATCGTGCAGCATCGATTGCGGAGCGAATGCGTTCACCCTGCTGTTGCTCTGCCGCCGAAAGACTTTGAATAACAGCCTGACTATCGATGGCCAAGGCTGCTGCTAGGCCAGCGCTGATCCCCTGTACCTTAAAACCCAAAACACCGGCCAGCGCGATTAGTTTTTCTGTGCGCTCGGGCTTACGCCACGCATCGGCTCGGTTAAACCAAGTCAGAATATCAACTGCACCAAAACTTTGCTGTGCCATGCGTTTTTTTAGGGCTGAGAATAGTTCTACAAAATCCCGGGCGCCATGTGGCATGCGGGTTGTTTCGGACCATTGCCGAATCGCATCTTCGCCGAGATCAGCCAACAACACTGCACAAACAGAATCCACGTCTGTCACTTTGTTTGCGGCTAATAAATCTAGGTTGCTCGCCAGCTGGTTTTTGAGTTGTGGATTCTTGCAAACTGCAATCAATTGCTCCGGCAAGAATTGCTCTGCAGCGCCCGCTTCTAAAAGTACTTCAACCATGCGCAGCGGATCTGCCGAACGCATACCGCGATCAAGCTCTTGCCATACGCGCTCAAGTGATAGTGCCGACAACTCACCTGACTGGGCAATGGCGCGCAGTGCCTCTTGTGTTTCGGTTGCAATCGTAAATGCTGGAAAGCGCGCAGCAAACCGAGCAATCCGCAATAAACGCAACGGGTCTTCTGCAAATGCAGCAGAAACATGGCGAAATACCTTAGCTTTAATATCGTTTTGCCCACCATAGGGGTCGATGATGGGGCCCACTCGCGCGCCAGTGTCATCGATGCGCTGAGCCATGGCATTGATGGTGAGGTCGCGCCGTTGTAAATCTTGCTCTAAGGTGACCGAAGGATCAGCGTAAAAATGGAAGCCTTGATAACCAACGCCTGTTTTGCGTTCGGTTCGAGCCAAGGCATATTCAGCATGGGTCTGAGGATGTAAAAAGACTGGGAAGTCTTTGCCAACCGGCTGGTAACCCAGCGCAATCATTTCCTCTGCACTACTTCCAACTACGACGTAATCAATATCGTTCACCGGGATCCCCATAACAGCATCCCGTATTGCTCCGCCAACGGCGTATATGTTCAAGCCAACAGACTCCGAATGGATTGACGCGATATGCCGAAGGTCGTGATCAGATCATCTGCTGCCGTCGGTGGCAATACATTAGGCAACTGCATGGATGCAATGTTGTCGCGCGACATCAAGGTGGGCACGGGCAAGAATTCGAACATCAATGCTTGCAGGTAGCCCACAATCGCCGGCATTGGAATAACACGCGTCGTAGTTTGCGCCTTTAATGCTGCAAAGCGAACCAGCTCTGCCATGCTGAGCACTTCAGGTCCAACCAAGGAATAGGTTTGGTGAATGGTTTGCTTCATCGTGATGGAGGTAACAAATGCAGCAGCCACATCATTCACGCTCACTGGCTGAAACAGCGCCTGCGAATTTGCCAATGGAATGACTGGAAATACTTTTGCTAGATTGGCAAACAGATTAATGAATTGATCCTCTTGTCCAAAAATGACGGAAGGCCTAAAGACAGTCCAATCCAATCCGCTAGCGCGGACCGCAGCCTCACCATCGCCTTTGCTGCGTTGGTACATCGATGGCCCATGCGAGTCTGCGCCCAATGCGCTCATGTGCAAATAGCGTTTAATGCCATTGGCTTTCATTGCAGCGATGCAGTGGGTTGGCAGCAATACGTGGGCACGCTCAAATACTTTGCCATACGGCTTGGCCGGGCGGTCATGCAAAACGCCGACTAAATTAATGACGGTCCCGCCTGGTTTAACCTGACTGCATAAGTCATTTAAGGTAGTTTGATCATTGACGTCGGCCTGAATCAGGTGAACGCTGGGTAGCAAACGAAAATCCCGCGCTGCCGCTAAATGGCGCGTTGGTAACAATACCGAATAACCTTCGCGTTGCAGTCTGCGCACCAGCACACTGCCGACAAATCCATTACCGCCAATGACGAGTACATCGTATTTCATGGCAACTCACTTTGAATTGCAGCCTTGGGTGTAATCGTTCCAAGGCGCTGTTTTAAAGAAATGGTTTGGCCAGTCATCACACCCGAGTAATAACTGGCATTGGACAATACATTTTTAACGTAGACTCTTGTTTCATGAAACGGGATTGTCTCTGCAAAAATCGCGCCCTCAACGGGAGCATTTAAACGCTCGCGCCACAACTTAGAGCGGGATGGTCCGGCATTGTAGGCGGCCGATGCCAATACCCACGATCCATCCAAATCCACCAGCACCATATTGAGGTAATTACTTCCCAAGGTTAAATTGGTATTGGTATCTTTTAACTTTTCCTGCGTATACGAGGTCATGCCAATTTTCTTGGCAACGTACTTCGCTGTATTGGGCATGACTTGCATTAAGCCCGATGCGCCTACGGAAGAGGTGGCATTCATGATGAAGCGCGACTCCTGACGTATTAATCCGTAAGCCCACGCCAAATTGAGATCAATTTGACGAGCGATGGGCGTGAGCTCATCCCGGTACGGCGTTGGAAAGCGCAAGGTGAAATCATGCTCTGCTTTGGTTCGATCTGCCGTGTTGACGGTCCGATCGTAGAGCTGGATGCGTTTAGCGTATTCAGCAGCAGCTAAGAGCTCTTTGTCGCTCATGCCGCGCAATTCCCAATTCCATTCTCTGTTGCCCTCAAAGCGTAAATTCATCGCATAGAAACGCTCGCCACGAATAAAGCCTTTGCGCTCAGCCATAGGCTTGATCTCTTGATCCGTCACCCGAACCCGAACTGGAATTTGGGTTTTCTTGCCAAGCTCTTCGCGGGCCAACTGCCCATAAAAATTAAATTGCTCATGAATGAGCTCGTACTGTTCTTTGCCTTTGGCGGCTTGCCCAGTAGCCTCGAGTGCTCGTCCATACCAATAGGTCCACGCGGGGTCTTTTGACCGCACTGCAGGATTCATGGTCTCAATGGCATCTCGTACTAAGGGCCAGTCCTGCGCACGCAGTGCTGCTCGCACTTTCCACTCCTGGCTCTCGGTCGAGAGCAATTCACTAAAGCCCAGGTCGTGCTGCATCCGGAAAACATCATCTGCTCTGAGGTCTTGGCGCTTAGCCAAAAACTGGCCGATTACACCCCACCCTGCTGCTTGGTTTTCTTTGCTGTAACGGGCTGCACTTTGCGAAAAATCCCGATACGCTTTTACAGGGTCAGCTCTTGCCGCCTTTACAAGCTCACCAATGGGATCTTCTCCGGCCATTTTCCGGCCCATGGTCTCGAGTCCCATTTCGGCAGCACTACGGCCATAGGCCTTTGCTTCAGCTGGCGTAATGGCGCCAGCATTCAATAACAGCGGAACCAGTTCCTGACAACCTTGGCCATAAAACTTAGGGTCCAACATAACGAGTCGCGCATCGTGCGCCGTCTTTGCTGTAATTTCACCTTGAGCCAGACGGGACTGCAGGGCGTAGCATTTCACGGAAGTGTCATCGTCCAGTACAAATTTGGGGTATTCCGCATCAAACGCACGCCAGTCTTTGCGCTTTCCCAATACCAGCAACCAGTCATTGCGCATACGGTCTGCCAAAGCAGTACCTTCATACTTACTTAAAAACCCCAACACCTGGCTATCTGCGGTTGTCTCGGCACGCGCCATACCGCCTGCATCAAAGAGTTGAGGCTTAATCTTGAAGTACTCGACGTAATCACCCATGATGTAATTCGGCAAACTAGCGGCAAGCTGCTGGGCACGGACAGCATCATTTTTACGGGCAGCCTCCCGCAGCTCAATGAACGTTCTATCTGCCTCAGTCAGTTCCAGCGGGGTGCTGGCCGGTTTCGCTGGTTTTTTTGCCTGGGCATATCCATGGGCAATGAGGAGTGCCGAACAGATCAAAATGGCTGTTAGCATCGACCTGAGAGAGCCCGTGAGAGGCGGTGTTGTAAAAAGTCGATCCGTGCGAATAAATGGCGTCATCCCTATAGTCTAACTTTTATTTGTCTTTCCATTCATAGCACTCTTGCTTGATACTATTTCGTATGCCGAACTCGGACCTAAAAACCCTTCGAAGCCAACTTTTGCGTCAGCGCACTAGCTACGCACAAGACCCTGCTAATTACTCTGTAAGCCAAGCAGTGGTGGCAGCGTTAAACCACGCACTCACAACAGAACTGCAGTCACTGGGATCGATTGCACTGTACTGGCCGATTCAGCAGGAAATTGATTTGCGCCAATGCCTCAGTGACTGGGCCAAAGCAAAGCATGGCAGGCAGTTAGCTCTCCCCATCATGCGCGCGGACAAGCGGCTTGATTTTTATTCCTGGCAGGATGGAGACGCATTAATCAGCCAGCAACACGGCATTTCAGAGCCCAATCCAAATGACTCCAAATTGAAGTCCATTGAGCCTGACTGCATTTTGATCCCCTGCGTGGGGTGGTCTTGGGCTAGCAATACCCACAGAGATCCTCTGCAAATGCACTATTGGCGACTAGGCTATGGCGTCGGGTATTTTGACCGAACACTAGCGCGCTTACGCACTGCAAAGCCAAGCATCGTCTGTATTGGGGTTGGGTATGACTGGCAGCAATTAAACCCAAATCAGTGGCAAGCAGAGGCCCATGATGAGCCACTCGATGCCATGCTGACCGAATCTGGACTGCGCTTTAAGGGTGCTTAAATTGAGCCTAGGTTAAGGTTCTCAGCAATCGCCAATACCGCATCGGCTTGGTTCAGCGAGTAAAAATGCAAACCAGGCGCGCCCGTAACGAGCAGCTGGTCACACAAGTCGGTTACAACATCTTCGCCAAACGATTTGATGGATGCCGTATCGTCGCCAAAGGATTGCAAGCGCAAGCGAATCCACCGTGGCACTTCAGCGCCGCATGCATCTGAAAACCGCAAAAGTTGATTGCAATTGGTAATGGGCATAATTCCGGCGATGATTGGCTGGGTGACACCCAAGTCATAGGCGTCCTCTACAAAGCGAAAGTACGCATCCGAGTTAAAGAAGTATTGCGTTACAGCTGAATTGGCCCCCGCCTTCATTTTTTCTACAAAGAACTGTAGATCGGAAGCGGGCGACTTTGCCTGCGGATGGGTTTCTGGGTAAGCGGCGACATCAATATGAAACCAATCACCTGTCTCTGCCCGAATGAACTCGACTAACTGATTGGCATGCGAGAACTCACCATATTGACCCATACCGGATGGCAAGTCGCCGCGCAAGGCAACGATACGGCGAACCCCTAATTCACGATACTGATGCAGCATCGCGCGCACGCTGTCGCGCGAACTGCCAACGCAGGATAAATGCGGCGCTACAGACTCGCCGGCCGCATGAATCTCACTAACCACCTGCAAAGTGCCAGACTGAGTTGATCCACCAGCGCCAAATGTAACGGAGTAGAACGCCGGCTTTAGTGATTCACTAAAACGCTCACGCACCAGACGGAGTTTGCTTTCTCCTTCCGGTGTTTTTGGTGGAAAAAATTCGACGCTCAGTTCCATTGCATTTGACCTATCTAGTACAGCTGCGATTAATAACGGTAGTGCTCTGGCTTATAAGGGCCTTGCTTTGTCACTCCAATGTAGCTCGCCTGTTGATCGCTCAATTCGGTCAATTGCGCATTCAGCTTCTTCAGCTGCAAGCGCGCTACTTTTTCATCTAAGTGTTTTGGCAAGGTATAAACGCCGACTGGGTATTTCTTCGTGCCGACTGCGCCCCACAACTCAATTTGCGCTATCACTTGATTCGCAAACGAAGAGCTCATTACATAAGATGGGTGACCTGTGCCGCAACCCAAATTAACCAAGCGACCCTTAGCCAGAATGATGATGCGCTTTTCAGGCATGCCATTCATCGCAGGGAAAATCACGTGATCGACTTGGGGTTTAATTTCTTCCCAGCGGTATTTTTCAATGCCTGCAATATCAATTTCATTATCAAAGTGGCCGATGTTACAAACAATGGCTTGATCTTTCATGCGCGCCATATGGTCATGCGTGATCACATGGTAATTACCGGTTGCCGATACAAAAATATCGGCCTTATCGGCTGCATAGTCCATCGTCACCACGCGATAGCCTTCCATTGCTGCCTGCAATGCGCAGATCGGATCCACTTCCGTTACCCAAACCTGAGCAGACAGGGCGCGCAAGGCTTGTGCTGAACCTTTACCAACGTCACCATAGCCGCAGACCACGGCGACTTTGCCGGCAATCATCACATCGGTGGCACGCTTAATCGCATCAACTAAAGACTCGCGGCAGCCATACAAATTATCAAACTTGCTCTTGGTAACCGAATCGTTCACGTTAATTGCAGGGAAACGCAATTCGCCTTTAGCAAACATTTGGTACAAACGATGCACGCCGGTTGTTGTCTCTTCTGTAACGCCTTCAACCTTGGCTAAGCGAGTCGAGTACCAGGTTGGATCAATCGCTAGCTTGCTCTTGATGGTCGAGAATAGAATGGTCTCTTCTTCACTGCTGGGGTTATTCAAGACTGCTTGGTCTTTTTCTGCCCTTGCGCCCAAATGCAGTAGCAATGTTGCATCGCCGCCGTCATCCAAAATCATGTTGGTGAAGCCGCCATCTGCCCACTCAAAAATGCGGTGGGTGTAATCCCAATACTGCTCTAAGGTCTCGCCCTTAATTGCAAATACGGGCGTGCCGTTCGCGGCGATCGCTGCAGCTGCATGGTCTTGCGTTGAAAAAATGTTGCACGATGCCCACTGCACTTTGGCGCCCAAGGCTTCGAGCGTCTCAATCAGCACTGCGGTTTGAATAGTCATGTGCAGTGAGCCTGTAATGCGGGCACCGCGCAGTGGCTGGGTTGCTGCGAACTCATCGCGAATCGCAACCAGTCCTGGCATTTCGGTTTCGGCAATGGCAATTTCTTTGCGGCCAAAATCAGCCAAGGTGATATCGGCGATTGCGCAATGTTTTGCTACAAAATCATTTAAATTGAAATCAGATGCGGTATTCATTCATGCTCCAGCTAAGGACGGATCAATGCTGGGGCAAGAAAACTCGCCAACCATTGAGCCATGGGTTAGCGAGCGCAGTTGCAAAAAGCAAATTCCTGTTCGGATCTTGCCCCCTCAAGCCTGGGGAATCATTGGTTCGCAATGTTCCTTGCAACGCTCCTTGAGAGTATGGCGAAATTGTAATCAATTTCGCCAAATACAGCTTAACAACCACTACCGAGGGGCAGAAAGCCTTTACAGGCCTGCTGCCGCACGTAAGGCTGGCGCCTTATCGCACTGCTCCCAGGTAAATTCTGGCTCTTCACGACCAAAGTGACCATACGCTGCAGTTTTACGGTAAATCGGGCGCAACAAGTCGAGCATTTTGACAATGCCCTTCGGACGCAGATCAAAGTGCTCTGCAACCAAAGCAGCAATCTTTTCGTCGGCAATCTTACCGGTACCAAAAGTACTCACCATGACAGATGTTGGCTTTGCTACACCAATCGCATAGGAAATCTGAATCAAGCAACGCGTTGCCAAGCCAGCGGCCACGACGTTTTTCGCCACGTAGCGACCGGCATAGGCTGCAGAGCGGTCAACCTTCGATGGATCCTTGCCCGAGAACGCGCCACCGCCGTGGGGTGCTGCGCCGCCGTAGGTATCCACAATAATTTTGCGTCCGGTTAATCCGCAATCGCCCTGCGGTCCACCAATCACAAAGCGACCAGTTGGGTTTACCAAATACTTAATGTCGCCTTTAATCAAATGGGCTGGCAAGACGGGCTTAATGATTTCTTCAATCACTGCTTCGCGTAATTTGTCGAGGGAAATATCTTCATCGTGCTGGGTTGATAAAACCACAGTGTCGATTGAATCGGGCTTGCCGTTTACATAACGCAGAGTGACTTGTGACTTTGCATCTGGGCGTAACCACGTTAAGCGGCCGTCGCGGCGCAGCTGAGACTGGCGCTCTACCAAACGGTGCGATAAGTGAATCGGCAAAGGCATGAGCTCTGCCGTTTCATCACAGGCATAACCAAACATCAAGCCTTGATCGCCCGCGCCCTGATCTAAACCGTCGTCATGCGCCTTATCCACACCCTGCGCAATGTCTGGGCTCTGCTTGTCGTAGGCCACCAAAACTGCACAGCCCTTGTAGTCGATACCATAGGCCGTATTGTCATAGCCAATTTCACGCAAGGTATTGCGTGCAACTTGGATGTAATCCACGTTCGCGTGGGTTGTAATCTCACCTGCAAGAACTACTAAGCCAGTGTTGCAAAGTGTTTCTGCCGCAACGCGAGCCTTGGGATCTTGAGCCAAAATAGCGTCCAAAATCGCATCGGAGATTTGGTCTGCAACTTTATCGGGGTGGCCTTCAGAAACTGATTCTGAGGTGAAGAAATAATCATTTGCCATTGCGTTTTTCCTTTAAAAATTAACACGATCAGTAGGACAACTCGACGTGCCAGGAACCACAACGGCGACGCTTTAGCAGAATTTTTTAATCGCCCCGCAAGTTGTCTTAACTCGGCGATGGTGGGATTCTATCCGAACTTCATGAATTGGGCAAAATTCAGAATTAGCCTAAGCCTTTAGGGGATTGAATATGATGATGGGGTGCGTACTCTTTTATTTAAGCTCATGCTCCAGACCATTGCAGCGATGCCGCTTGGTTTTGCACAGGCTATTGGGGCAGGACTGGGTTTACTGGCGTTTATTGGATCTCGGCACTATCGCAGCTTATTTAAGCAGCATTACCTTTCTGCTGCGACGCAAAATCAGTTCCCGGTGCGCATTTGGTCGGCAGCCTGCGCCTCCGGAATGCTGTTTTCAGATAGCTTATGGATTTGGCGCAATCCCAGTAAAGCCCTGTCGTTTACTGAAATTAGCAACTGGGATGTAGTTGAGGGGGCAATCAATGAAGGTCATGGCTTGGTGATGCTGACGCCCCACTTAGGCGGCTTTGAAATTATTCCCCGCGTGCTCGCACAGCACTTTCCGGCCACGATCTTGTATCGGCCGGCCAGGCAAGACTGGCTCAATGCCGTGATCGAGGATGGCAGAGCCTATCCCAATATGCATTTTGTACCGACGAATCTTCACGGGGTACGTCAAATGACCCGTGCGCTGCTCCGCGGGGAGGCTATTGGCATTCTTCCAGACCAAGTGCCCAGCGGCGGCGATGGAATTTGGGCGCCTTTCTTTGGGCGCCCGGCATACACCACCACCCTGCCTGCACGCCTTGCCAATCGCCACCATACGCCTGTAGTCATGTTTACTGCAAAACGCAAAGGGCTTGGCCAAGGCTGGCTAATGCAAGCAAGCCGTCTTGATGCATTCTCGGAAGATCCGGGGACGTCTTGCAACGCGCTGAATGCGGCAATCGAGGCGGCAATCTTGATTGCACCAGAGCAGTTTATCTGGGCCTACAACCGCTTTAAACACCCGCTTGGGGCAGAGCCACCACCACAATAAATTAAATTTCAGATGACCTGGTTACAAACCGTCTTTAATTTTTTAGCGCTTAGCCTCTTGCGCTTGTTTGCCTTTTTGCCCTATTCAATCATCATTCCAATTGGCTATGGTTTGGGCTGGCTGGCAGCACACATCCCGAACGAGCGTGCGCATGTCGTCAAAACCAATCTGCGACTTTGTTTTCCGTCTTTATCCGCATCTGAAATCGATGCACTTGCACTGGAGCACTGGAAGCTATTTGGTCGCAGCGTGATTGAACGGAGCCGAATTTGGCTCGGCACTGGCGCACAAATTAAGGAAATGGTCGAAATTGAATC
>CALRTW020000010.1:0-67742 GCA_943371165.1 Rhizobium sp. Q54 | reverse complement strand
AGCCAAGTGACAATCTTTGTATCGTGATCCCTTAGGGACTGCATTGAGGGCAGCAGATAAAAGCAGAGTACTGGCGTGATAGTCACTGAAACTAAAAGTGATGCAAGAGTAGAGACTATAAATGCAATACCCAAAGGAACAAATAGTCGCCCCTCTATACCTGGTAATGCAAATAATGGGATGAATACCAAAACGATGATGGCTGTAGCGTAGATAATTCCGGTTCTTACCTCAAGCGATGCGGCTCTCACAATCGCTAGTGGACTTAATTGATCTAAAGATGCTTTATCTAGATTTACTCTAAGGCGACGAATTACGTTTTCCACATCAACTACTGCATCATCAACTAGGCCGCCGATTGCAATGGCTAGGCCTCCCAAGGTCATCGTATTAATTGATAAACCAAAGTACTTAAAAACCAGGGCAGTTAAGAGAATTGAAACTGGAATTGCTGTCAATGAGATGAGGACCGGGCGAATTGTTCCTAAAAAGAGATACAGCACTACAGCAACAAAGATTGATGCGCCGATGAGCTTACCCTCTAAAGTGCTAATGGATGCATCAATAAAGCTCGCCTGCCTAAATGTTACTTTTGGAGCTTCCATGCCAGTTGGCAAGCCCTGCTTTAATTCTGCAATAGCTGATTCAATCTTTTTTGTAAGCGCTACCGTATCTGCTGAAGGTTGTTTTTGTACACCTAGGATGACTGCTGGCCCACCTTCATAACCGGCATCGCCTCGCTTAACTGCTGGTGCAAAAGTAATATCGGCAACTTGTCTTAAAAGTATTGTTTGTCCATTGCGGTTCGATACGGCAATATTCTTTAAATCTTCAAGGCTAGAAGTTCGCCCTATATGACGAATAAGATACTCACGATTATTAGACTCAAGAAATCCACCAGACGTATTTGCAGAGTAGCCCCGCAATGCATCTTCAATCTGCAATATGCTAAGGCCTAGCTCCGCCATACGACGAGTATTGGGTTGTACTTGAAACTGCCTGACTTGCCCGCCAATAGGAATGACTTGCGCTACCCCGGGGATAGCCATCAATCTGGGTCGCAAAACCCAGTCAGCATACTCGCGAACCTGCATGGATGAAATCTTAGATTCATCAATCGGAATGGCAATTTGCATGATCTCACCCATGATTGAACTAATGGGCCCCATGCGCGAAACAATGCCATCCGGAATTGCTCCGTCCATAGATGAGAGTCTTTCTGAAACCATTTGTCTGGCGCGATAGATGTCTACAGACCAGTCAAAAGTAACGTATATAAAAGAAAGGCCAGCACTAGATACTGAGCGAATGGCTTCTACTCCTGGTAAACCATTCATAGCGGTTTCGAGTGGGAACGTAATGAGTTGCTCAACTTCTTCTGAAGCCATTCCGCCAGCCTCAGTCATGATGGTGACAGTAGGCTTATTCAGATCGGGAAAGACATCCACAGGCATCTTGCTTAAGGTGTACGCACCATAGACCATAGATATAGCACTAAGCAAAATCACCATCATGCGATTTTTTAAGCTGAAATCTAATAACCAAGTAAACATGTCTTAGTCCTTAACGAATTTGATTGATGAGGGATGCCCCATCAGTAATGACTCGTTCACCATCTTTAATACCGCTAGTGATAACAATGTTTTGACCATCTAAAGGCTCATATACAACTGTTCTGGGCTCAAATATTTCTGGGGACTTTTTAATCCAGACAATTGTTTGGTTCGAGCTACTTTTGACTAATGATTTTGAAGGGGCCTTTACTCCAGTGACCTTGCTATCGGTATTTACGAATACTCGAATGGGTTGGCCTATCGGTAAAAATTGGAGATCGTCCGATTTAGCAGAAAAAGTAAGAGGTAAAGCTTGCTCTCTGAGGGTCTGTCCACCACCGAGATACTTGAGCTCAATCACTTTGCCATTGACATCCACTTTGCCATCAGCGATGTTCTTACTCAGATTTGAGTCGTAGGCAAGCGCTTCTATTAATAGCTTAGATGGATTAACGACCTCAAAGATTAAGTCTCTTGCTTGCACTACTTGGCCAGATACGACACCCGTAGTAGAAATAATTCCGCTGACTGGGGCTCTTAATTCCTCGTTCGCGACGGCTGCTTCTGCCTCTTCAATAGTCTTACGTGGAACCGTATCGCTCAGATCTCGCAAACGCTTTAGTCGACTTTCCGCAAGTGATCTTGATTTTCCTGGGCCAGCCTCTGGCGTTACATACGCCAAGACATCGCCTTTACTAACCTTCTGTCCGGGCAATGGAAAACCAGCTGGTCCCGGCGTAATACGGCCAGCAACAATCGCCTGCACCTTACCGCCAAAGTTAGGATCCATGATGACTTTTCCAGCTAAATCATAGGTTTTGGCATATTCGCCGAACTGGCCAGGAGTTGTCATCACGTGTAACTGGCGTTGCGCAGGCTTGGGAATAAAAAGACTGCCGTCCGACTGTCTTTTCGGGGCGTCGCCCTGAACTTGGGATGCTTCCGACTCGCCATGACCCGGCCCAGCATGAACCTTAAAAGCAAATAGCGCCACAGATAAACCAATAAGGATAAAGGGGCGAAATACAAAATCTCTCTGTTTGCGATTCATACCCGCTCCTTGATTTGTTTAATTAACTTTTTTGTATGCGTCATCAACATCTCTTTCTTGCGATAAGAAAAATAGGCAATTGCCATCAAGAGGCTGAAATAAAGCAAGATCTTTATTGCTGATTTCCAAGTGATCAATGAGGAGCGCTCAAAGGAGCTTAGATCGATAGTGGCTGCTAGTATGTCGGTAACATCATCATCATTAATCGTGATAGTGATCGCAGTAGGCTGATCTTTAATTTTATTTTTTAGGCGAAAGAGATACTCTCCATCGCCATGAGGCTCTGAGCTAATTTTAGAACCCTCAAGCTCAATTTCAACCTTGGCTCCTTTGACCAATTCATTGGAGGAGTAGCGATCTAGGTAGAGCGTGATTTCCTTGCCGTTAATCGCTCCTACCGCCTCATAGAGATCAGATTCAGCATAAAAGCGAGGTAATGATTGAGTTTGCGTCATGGTGGGTTTTTCCTCCCCATGACCAGGCCCTGCATAAGCTGCCGATGCGATTGTCAGAGATAGCGCAATTAATAGTTTTGACGCCAACTGACTATATTTGTTCAATAAATTCATAGCTAAAGTGACCTTACTCTGGTAACAGGCCAAGGGCCTGTCGTAAATTTGAAACTGAAACGGCGTAATTGATTTTTGCAATCGCAGCCTGTCTATTTGCATCCACTGCTTCTAGCTCAATACGTAGTCTTGTGGGTAAATCGGTTTCACCAAAGCGAAATGATTTGTCAAAAAATTGACGTGTTTCATTGGCTAAGTTAGACCTCTTATCTGCAGCGCCAAGCTTCATTTTTGCCGACTTCACTAAAGCCACATTTGATTCCACATTACTTAATGCAGACTCTCGCTCATAGGACAATCGAACCTCTGAATCGACCATCTCAGCTGTAGCACTGGCCAATCTATTAGTATTGCGAGCATCAGAACCAAAAGGAATTCTTAACCCAACAGCAACTGATTGCTGATAGGGAACGCCATAGACTTCACGGCCCTTAGTAGTCCATATTTGCAATTGTGGGGAAGCCCGAGTTTGAGACTTTGCTAAGTCAAGCGCTTTTTTAGCAACCTCTAACTGATCTACAAGTGCTGCAACGATTGGCAAACTGGAATCTAGTCCTGACAAATTTTCAGGAACCTTAGGTAACGGTTCAATATTTTTAGTAATGTCACCGAATTGAATTTTCTTTAGGTACTCACTCCCCAATAAAGAACGCACCCTTTGCTCAGCATTAATGACGTTGGCCTGCGCTTCGACCAAAAAAGCTTCTGATGATGCTAGAGCCCCATTAGACTGATGAAGATCTGCGCGAGATAAGTCTCCAGCCTTAAATCTCCTCTCAACATCAAGAGCTAAGCTCTTTGCATTATCATTTCTGCGTAGCGCTAAATCAGATTCTATTTTTGATTTCTGGTAATTCCAGTAGGCATCCCTTACTTCAGCTGCAATTCTCAATTGGGATAGATAGTATTGAGACAAAAGCTTTTTATATTCAGCATCCGCTAAATTAATTGAGCTTGACCGCTCATTCCACAACCACAGAGGGATGTCTAAACCTAGTATGGTTTCACTAGCGCCTTGATTGGTGTTAGTTCTATCAGTCTTTTGCGAGACTTCCACCGAAGCGGGGCTTACCAAAAGGCTGCTAGCAATTTTTTGCTTAGCAAGCGCGGCCTCTACTCGATACTGATAGGACTTATAGTCAGGTTGGCGCTCCCATGAAGATTCATAGAAGGACTTTAAAGTCGATCCACCTTTGAGCTCGGCATTAGCCAGCGCTATTGGGGACCCCAATATAAAAACCAATCCAGTAAATTGAATGACGCAGCGACGAACTACGCCCGAATACTCTCGCAACATAAAAACTCCATTTGTTTGTTCAAAACAGAGTTAGCGAGAGGAGAAGAATTAGGTTAAAGCTCTCGCTAACTTAGGCGAGAGCGAACCAATTGGGTTTTTCAGGGCGGGGAGGAGAAATATTGACTAAAAACTCCACTCGAGCATCTTCATAATGAAAGATGGTAGTGGCAATTGAAATGGTAAAAGTGGAGTGCAATGCTGGAGAATGCGCCAAATGACAGACTCCACAATCAGAATCGTAGCTTGCAGAATCGCTAGCTGAGGCAATACTGGCTGGCTTCTCATGCTCGTGATGTGAAACATGAGAAGCTGCTGCCTGCTCTTCTTGGCAGTAAGCAGAAACCGTAGCATAGGATGTTTGTATCGATAAAGCTAGCAGGGCCAGAATTATCAGGATTTTTCTCATGTTTCTATTACAGCATATTTCTTAGTATTTTGCATTACGAGCTTTCTCACAAACGCTTAATGGATTAGCTTTGTATAAAGATGTTACCGACAGCTCATACCATTAAAACACCTACGCAGGACGATTTTAGTGTTTCTTGATGTCCCTAGGCAGAATCGACCAAAGCTTAGGATGCCCGACTCTGTAACTAGACTGTGGTTTTAAACAACATGCCGCTAGCTCCTACTAAATGGTTGAAAAGCGATAATTGCCATACCAATTAAGGCGACTATTGCCCCAACTACATCCCACCTTGTCAGTTCAATTCCTTCAACTAGTCTGAGCCATATCAGAGCAACGACAATATACATACCGCCATACGCCGCATAAGTTCTACCTGCGGCGGTAGGGTGAAGGGTTAGCAACCACGCAAATAATAGTAGAGATACTATCGCTGGCAAAAACAACCAAGCAGGCTTATCTTGTCTCAATACAAGCCATGGAAGATAACAACCAATAATCTCGGCTACAGCCGTAATAGCAAATAGTCCTGTGAGTTTTATAAATTCCAAATTACCCTCTTTTAGCTTTACTTCAAACGCAGTATACGAATAGCACCGCTTAATACTAAGAATCCGATAACTAGTCCAATAACCCAATCTGGATAGGGGCTATTGAGCCAAACCACCAATACACCAGCAACAATAACTCCTAGATTTGCCAAAACATCATTGGCGGAGAAGATATAACTGGCTCGCATATGAACGCCATCATTCTTGCGTTTAGATATTAGATATAGGCAGGTGACATTAACCGTCAAAGCAAGTAGCGAAATCCAAATCATGGCATTGGGTTCAGGCATTGTCCCAATGTAAATTTGATAACCCGTACGCCAAAAAGCAAGAGCAGTTAAAAGTAATTCAACCACACCAGCTAATTTAGCGGCTTTGAGCTTATGCTGTGCGGCTTTACCAACGGCATATAAAGCCACCACATAGACTGCGGCATCGGCAAACATATCCAAAGCATCAGCAATAAGCCCTGCCGATTGGGCAATCCAGCCCGCAATAATCTCAACAAAGAACATCAATCCGTTTAATGCCAAGAGCCAAATTAAGACTTTTCGCTCTTGAGCATCTTTGGCGGCATCCAATTGAATTGGCTTAATTTCAAAGTCTTCTAATACTTGGCTGCTTTCAATCTTTGCCCCAAAACCTAAGGGAACTAATTTGTCGAGAACCACATTAGGCTCTTCGCTATGACAAATGATTAATTTTCGATTGGGAATATCAAAATCCATCGTGTGTATTGATAATGAGCCCAATGCCATGCGGATCATCTGCTCTTCCGATGGACAATCCATAGCAGGCACGATGAATATGGTTTTAGAGATTGAGGGATTGAGATGATTTGACATTAAATCAGTAATGTAGCGTAATTTTTGAGGATCATGAGGATAGACCGCTATTGGCCGTTCTCTGCCACCCAATCTGCCCTATTTCCGATTTTTCAATGTCCGCATAACCCCTGATAAAAGCCACCTGACCGTCACGCAACAAGACACCTCTGTGTCCTGTCTAACCGACGCCACAGGCTCAGCCCCTAAATTTCATTAAAGTCGCAGAGTCGCTAATAGTCACACAGGATCCAACACGCTAGACCCAAGGCCACTCCTACGATAGCAAAGCTTGATCATGATCCAATCAATAGACCACAATCAACCAGCCTGAAACAACATTAAATGGTGAGAGTTTGGCCTGCCCAGCACGATTCGAACGTGCGACCTACGCCTTAGAAGGGCGTTGCTCTATCCAGCTGAGCTATGGGCAGTATGCATTTGTAAGCCCTATTCTAATAGACAAGAGGCTCATTTTTGGGGCATTTTCTAGCCCCTGGTTTGATTTAATTTATGATCACAAGGTTATTTTACTTAACCCATTACACGCCATAAAGCCCACCATGAAGAACGTACAACGACTCCTTTTTGCCCTTTCCATGTTATTTGCAGTTAGCGCCAGCGCACAAGGCATGACTGAAGGCGGTGACGACAAATACAAACCTAGCATTGGCCAAGAGGGCAAAGATGTGATCTGGGTCCCTACTGGCGATGAATTGGTTACCAATATGCTCAAGATTGCCAAAGTCGGTCCATCCGATTTGGTCTATGACCTGGGCGCCGGTGATGGCAAGATTGCAATTGCAGCCGCCAAGCAATTTGGTGCAACTGCGGTTGGTATTGAATTTAATCCAGAAATGGCAGCCCTTGGTCAGCGCAATGCAGAACGCGCCGGCGTATCCAAGAAAGTGAAGATCATTCAGGGCGATATCTTTAAAGAAGACTTCTCCAAGGCAACGGTTGTCACCATGTACCTCTTGCCTGAGCTCAACCTCAAATTGCGCCCTACTATCCTCAAGATGAAGCCTGGTACGCGCGTTGTATCGCATGCGTTCACCATGGGTGACTGGGAGGCTGATGCCGAAGTGGATAGCCCCGCTAGAGCGTATTTCTGGGTGGTGCCTGCCAATGTTGCTGGCGAATGGACTTTAACCAACTTTGATTCGCAAGGCCCTGCTACCTTAAGCCTGTCACAGCACTATCAGCGCATTGGAGGCAGCGTGTTAATTGATCGCAGAAGCCAACCCCTGCTCAATGCAAAACTGACTGGCACAAAAATGGAATTTAGCTACAAAGACCGTAATGGCAACTTCCGCACAGCGCAAGTAACCGTAAGTGGCAATACCTTAAAAGGCGACGATAAGGGCGGCTACGTTCAAAATGAATTTACCGGCGTGCGCCGTTAAGTATTGCCCTGCGTTTTTCAGTCTTTTATCTAGCGTATGAATAACCCCGCCAATACGGTGCCGGAGCGCCTGCTCTCGCGCACCGGCGCAATCGCCATCATTGTTGGGATTGTGATTGGCGCCGGTATTTTTAAAACGCCATCGATGGTCGCCGGAATTACCGGCGATATCGGCTGGATGATGAGTGTTTGGATCATCGGCTCGGTAATCTCCATGGCGGGCGCCCTATGCTACGCGGAGCTGGCAACGACCTATCCCCATGCGGGCGGTGATTACCACTTCTTATTTAAAGCTTACGGCAAAAACGCGTCGTTTTTGTATGGCTGGGCCAAAGCGACGGTTATCAATACTGGATCAATAGCTTTGCTCGCCTTTGTGTTTGGCGACTACATGACGAAGGTCTTGCCCCTGGGTGACTACTCGGCTGTTATCTGGGCTCTACTGATTGTGATTGGTTTGACGCTAGTTAATCTGATTGGCATTCATGCATCCGCCAACGTACAAACCATACTCACCGTTCTCGAAGTTGCCGGCCTGCTGGCCATCATTGTGGCCGGATTTGGCTTAATGGGAGCGCCCTTACCTACGGTAGAGCATGCTGCTTTTTTCTCGAGCACGCCACCGCTTGGCTTGCTTGGGCTGGCCATGGTGTTTGTGCTACTGACCTTTGGCGGCTGGAACGAATCGGCTTACATTTCGGCTGAAGTGAAAGGCGGTAGTAAGACGGTGGTATACGTCATCGTCTTTAGTCTATTGCTCATCACCATTATTTACCTGCTAGTGAACTGGGCGTTGATCAGCGGCTTGGGTATGCAGCAGCTCGCCAGCAGCAAAGCAGCGCCTGCCGATTTGCTCGGTCTTGCCTTTGGGCCAGTTGGTGAAAAACTCCTTGGCCTTTTTGTGGCAGTTGCCGCACTCACCAGCATTAATGCCACCATGATTGTGGGCGCACGCACCAACTTTGCGATGGGCGAAGATTGGTATGGCCTCCGCTTTATGGGGCGCTGGGAAGCCAAGCGCGGCTCTCCCAGTTTGGCCTACATCGTGCAGGGAATCATTTGCGTTGCGCTCGTGTGTTTCGGTGCGCTGCAGTCCGATGGCTTTGAAGCCATGGTGGAATTTACTGCTCCAGTGTTTTGGAGCTTCTTGTTATTGGTTGGAATCTCGGTATTTATTCTGCGCTTCAAGCACCCCAATACCAAACGGGAGTTTAGTGTTCCGCTCTACCCCCTCACACCACTCATCTTTTGCGCTTCCTGCGCGTATTTGGCCTACTCTAGTTTTGCATATGCGCACAGCAAAGGAGCGGTGATGATTTCGCTCTATGTGATGCTAGTGGGTGTGATTGCGCTGCTGTTCTTGCGGGCCAAAAAAGCAGCTCAGTAAGCAGAAACTGAAATGACCTAAAAGGTAAGGTCATACGGGAAGGAAAAGTGGTCGGAGTACAAGGATTCGAACCTTGGACCCCCTGCTCCCAAAGCAGGTGCGCTACCAGGCTGCGCTACACTCCGACGGAATCGCTATTTTACACAGTATTGGGCGGGCTAGCTATTTCCTGTACCATTTAGCCCCATGAAAGCCTTTTTTGCCACTCAAATCCAGCGTCCAGCTCGGGCTTGTCTAGCAATTGCCTTCCTTGTTTTTAGTCTGCTTGGCACCCATTGGCTCGGTTATGCGCACAGCATTGCCCACCCCCATGCTGGGCAAACGCAGCTCTCCGGTTTTAGTTCTTCACCTGAATTATCCAGCCAGAGCGACTGCAATACCGAGCGCCATGCCAAGGCAATAGTGGCATCGCATAGCGACCACATCAATGCCAATTGCTTGCTGTTTGATGCACTCACCTTAGCTGGCTTTGTTTCAAGTACTGGCACGACCATCGCAGCTGTTCAAGCGCTGGCAACCGAACCCATTATCTATAGCGCCGTTTTTAATACTGGCGCAGTCTTAAGCCACTACCAATCGCGCGCTCCGCCGCAATCACTCCAGTTGTAAATCCCTAAGCGGCACCGCCTTTGCGGGCCATTGATTGTTTGCCATCCAAAGCGGTGGTGCAATTGGAGTTTTTTATGAATCGCCATTCTCAATCGCATATCGCGACGCGAAATGCATTGGACTTATTTAAATCAGTCAGCCTCACCGCTACCCTGACCGTCTCTTTCTCGGTGATTGCCTATGCCCAAAGCAGCAATAATCCCAATCTACAAATTGAAGCAACAGGCTCACAAGAGAGCAACCTCAGCATTCTGACGCCAACTAAAATTTTGCAGGGAAATGAACTCCTGGATAAGCTGGGCACCACCTTAGGAGCAACCATTGGTAATGAGCTGGGAGTATCCCAGACCGGTTATGGCCTTGGCGCCTCACGCCCAGTGATGCGTGGCCTTGATGGTCCCAGAGTGCAAATTCTGCAAAATGGCCTATCCGTTGGCGATGTCTCTGCCATTTCAGCAGATCATGCGGTTGCTAGTCCGGTCGCCAATGCACGGCAAATTGAAATTCTGCGCGGCGCTGCGGCCTTAAAGTATGGTTCGGGGTCCAGCGGTGGCTTAGTCAACGTAGTGAATGATCGTATTCTGACCAACCTACCAGAGCACGCAACAGGAGCAGTGAATACCAGTTACGACAGCGTAAGCAATGGTCGCGCTGCATCGGGTGTGATTGAAGGCTCGATTGGGTCTGTTGCCGTCCATGTCGATACAGCCATTAATAACAATCAGAATTACCGTATTCCAGGAAACTCGATTCAAGGCGGCCCAAATCAAGTCTGGAATATTCCTGGGGAGCCATTTACAGAGGCTCCTAACTACACCGGCAAATTACCCAATTCATTTAATAATCAAAACAACCTGGGTGTTGGCGCCTCGTACATTGGCAAGTCGAGTTATACGGGCGTCTCAGTTGAGCGCATGAATAACAACTACGGCATTCCAACAGTAGAAGGTGGAATGATTGCACAGTCACAGAATCGCTATGATTTTCAACACCAGAGCCGCGATCCCTTTGCTGGATTCTCTTCACTCAAGTTCAGCGCCGCCAATAGTAATTACAACCATACGGAATTTGGTATCGTCGATGGCGCCTATACACCTGCGGCACTATGGAAAAACATGGCTAATGAGTTTCGCCTAGACCTGGCACATAAACAATTTAAGGGCTGGAAAGGCAACTTTGGCGCTCAAGTGACGCGTTCATCGCTTGAGGCCACAGAAATTGCCACCGGTAACTTCGCCATCCTTCCTGCAACAAAAACGAACTCGAATGCCCTCTTTTGGATTGAAGAAGGTCGCTGGGGCGCGCTTCAAGCTAATCTAGGGCTGCGGTACGACGCGGTATCGCAAAACCCCAATCAAGCCCAGGCGAGTCAATTTGAACCGCTAGATGTAATTCCTATAGGGTCTACGTCGCCAGCAACACCCACTCTAGAAAATCGCAACTTTAATCTTTTGTCCTATTCAGCTGGTGGCTTATGGAACTTTAGCAACGGCTACGGTACTGGATTGTCCTATACCGTGTCTCAAAGGGCTCCAAGCGCAGCTGAACTCTTTTCATACGGCATACATGAGTCAACTGCAACATTTTCGGTGGGTAACTCCAATCTTAATAAGGAAACATCGCATAACTTAGAGTTCAACATTCAAAAGACGGTAGGCAAGGCGCGCGGTAAAGTTAACCTATACCTCAATAAATTCAATAACTACATTTACGGCTTTTACACCGGACAAGAAGCCGTGAATGCCGAAGGCTTTTCCGTTGTCGTTGCCCAGCAAGCAGCAGCCACGATCAAGGGTGCTGAGGCTGAGTTAACCTACAACTGGAATCAATTTGGTAGTGGCGCCCGTTTGTTTGCGGATGCCTCCCAGGGGACTTTTGATGCGGGCGGCAATTTACCCTTGCAACCAGCGCCGCGGGTGGGATTGCAGCTTGCCCATCAGAAAAACAACTGGCTAGCCAATGCCAGTTATACCTATAGTTTTGAGCAGAATCGATTGGCCTCCTGGGAAGTAGGCCCTACCCCCAGCTACAACTTACTGAACGCCGGGCTGTCGTATACCGAGAAGGTCAATAAGATCAGCTGGACAGGCTACGTGAATTTGCGAAACTTGCTCAATGAGCAAATCCGCTATGCCACTACACCGATGGCAGTGCGTTTGTATGCACCCCAGCCAGGTCGCAGCATCATGGTCGGAGTACGCGCAGCCTTCTAGCGACTCTCGCGCAGTTGCGCTGCAATCAGGCTCTGGCTCAGTTCGGCCAGGGCCTTTCTATCCTTAAGCGCGGGTAACTTAGTAGAAATATGGATCTCAGCACAAATGGGCGGACTACATATCAGATTCCAAATCGAATCCAATAAACCCATGTCGCCAATAAAAGCCGGCGCCGTAGTTTTGTGGCCGGTTCGCACATCGAAGTACTGAATTGCCAAGGTATATACCGGGGCATGAGAGAGAATCGCAGCCTCAAAGAAATTAGACCTAAACGGACCTACTTGCTTACCGTCGGTAGAAGTTCCCTCTGGAAAAATACAAATAGGCTTTTGATTGAGTTGCTTGGCTACCTCCAGAACCATTTTATGGACGCCACTAGGCTTACCGCGCTCAACAAAAAGAGTGCCGACTTGTTTGGCCATCCAGCCAAAAATGGGCCAACTTGCTACTTCAGATTTTGCGACAAAGCAGTGCGGCATAAATGCATTAATAGCAAATATATCTATCCATGAAATATGGTTAGCGGCCAGCAGGTAGTTTTCACTCTTTAGGCTGTCCACACCACTAACAACTAAATGAATCTTAAAAAAACCAAGCAATTGCTTAGACCATCGACGAAGGGATTGCTGTTGCTGATCTGACTTCAGCCATGGAAAAATCAAGCATAAGAGTAAGCCGCCTTTTATGACATGAACCATGATCAGTAAAGCGGCAAGAAAACGACTAAATGTCATAAAAAAATGGGTGTAATGGTTCAATCAGATTAGGAAGGCAATCCGCATACTAATCCAGTAAGCCTCTAAAATAACTAGAAATTACCATTAAGTTTCAGCATAAACATGCATTTTTTATGGGCTTGTCCTGTGTTTCTTGGTTCATGGAAGTGTCATAAACTACATCTAGACTCGGGTTTACGATAAACAGGAGCTTGATATGTCTGATATGCCCAATCCATTTGCCCCCTTTGATGTGTTCTTCAAAAACACGATAATGGTAAAGCGAGAGAAGAAATTGCTTCCGCTTAAAAAACTCCTGTCCAAAAAAATAGCGAAGCGTTTATTTGGAAAGGCGTATGCCCAAAGTAGCCGTACCGAATCGCAATCCATGCATGAGTTAGCCCGCCCAATCATCAAAACCAAACGCCCTGCACTGCAGGTATCGTGGGCGAAAGATGCCGGCGAAATAAAAGAGGCGCAGCGTTTGCGCTTTAAGGTATTCGCGGAAGAAATGGGCGCCAATCTCACCCCGAATGCAGAAGGCCTAGATATCGATGAGTTTGATGCCTACTGTGACCACCTGATCATTCGCGATGAAGATACCCTTCGTGTGGTTGGCACTTACCGGGTTTTACCACCCCATAAGGCCCAAGAAATCGGTAAGCTCTACACAGATTCCGAATTTGATTTATCGCGCTTAAATCATTTGCGTCCCAAGATGGTTGAAGTGGGCCGTTCTTGCGTACACCAAGACTACCGTTCCGGCGCCGTAATCATGGCCCTATGGAGTGGCCTTGCTGAATATATGCTGAAAAACAATTATGAAATCATGTTGGGCTGCGCTAGCATCCCGATGTCGGATGGTGGTCACTTTGCTGCTAGCCTCTACAACGGTCTGCGCGATGATCAAATTGCACCGATTGAATGCCATGGCTTTCCAAAAATTCCTTTGCCACTAGCGCGCCTTAATGGTGGACTCGAGGTTGAGGCGCCCCCATTGATTAAGGGTTACCTGAAGCTAGGAGCAAAAATTTGCAGTGCGCCCGCTTGGGATCCCAACTTTAATACCGCCGACCTCTTGACGATGTTGCGCCTATCGGAAATCAACCCGCGCTACGCTAAGCATTTTTTGGGGAAATAAACTGAGTTTGGCAGGATGCTACTTAATCAGATTAGCTTGATTTGATAGGGCCTGCCAATCCGCTCCCACTCAGCAGCTTCTTTGCGCAGGCTAAACTCAGTCAGCGGGTGATTTTCCAACCAACTCTGTTTAATGCCGACAGTAAAACCGGCGCCTGATTCGCTGACGCTAACCTCGGGCAATTGGGCATCGGCTCGACCACGGCAAAGCAATTGCGCAAGACGCAAGGCAAACAGCATGCGCCAATCTAAGAATTGGGTATTGCTAGCGAGCTTACCGAGTTTGCCGGTATGACCCACAAGCAAGGTAGCCAGGCGCAGTTGATCATTTTTTGAAAAGCCAGGCATATCTGCATTGCCAGCAATGTAGGCTGAATGCTTGTGGTAACTGTTGTGGGAAATGGATAAGCCGATTTCATGCAGGTTGGCCGCCCACTCAATTAAGACCAAGTTATTCACTCTGGCTTCTTTATCCAGAACAGGCAACTGCGATAAAAAATTAGTCGCTAAATTACCTACCCGCTTGGCCTGCTGCCGATCAATGGAATAGCGGTCCATGAACTGCTCCACCGTGACAAAACGCATATCGTGGTGTTGTGATCGCCCCAGCAAATCATAGAGAACCCCAACCCGGAGCGCCGCATCGGTGACTTCCATTAACTCGATGCCAAGCTCCTCAAACACTGCCAGCATGATTGCCAAACCACCCGGCCAGACAACGCGCCGATCGTCCTTTAGTCCAGGGACGGGAATTTGACTGGTGTGCTCATAACGCAGTAAATCGTGCTTCATTGCCTTCAAAGCAGGCTTGGTAATAAAGCCCTTAGGCGCGTCACCATAGCCCATCTGGGCGATGATGTCGGCTAAGGCACGCGCAGTGCCCGACGATCCAATAGCCTGTTTCCAGCCTTGCTTTACAAACGGTTCCGCAATGACTTGGATTTCACGGCGGGCCGTAAGCTCGGCCTCTTTGAACGCATGGGCGTCAATCTCCCCCTTGGGGAAAAAGCGCATGCTATGGGAAACGCAGCCGATATAGAGGCTCTCCATCAGCTTGGGCTTGTAGCCTTCGCCGATGATGAGCTCAGTTGAGCCGCCGCCAATATCGACAACCAGTCGATTGCCCTGAACTGGCGACACCTCATGGGCAGCCCCGATATAAATCAGGCGGGCCTCCTCTACTCCGGCAATCACCTCAATGGGGAAGCCCAAGGCCTTTTCGGCATCTTTAATGAAATCTGCTGAATTACGTGCAACGCGCAAGGTGTTGGTTGCCACTGCCCGCACCTGAGCTATATCAAACCCTCTTAAACGCTCGCCAAAGCGTCCAATGGTCGATATACCCCGCTCATAGGCCTCATGACCCAATAACTTCTTATCGGTGAGGCCAGCAGCAAGCCGAACGGACTCCCTGAGGGTGTCAATTGGCCGCAATTGCGTGCCCGATGGAGTCTTGACAACCTCGGCAATTAGCATGCGAAAGCTATTCGAGCCAAGGTCAACGGCAGCAACATAGCCATTATTCGGGGTTGTCACGGTCTTTTCTTTCAATTGGATCGGCTTTTGTCAGCGTATTGCCACAGATACTAAAGGCTTATTGTATGCAATCCAAATGACACATTACTGAAATATAAAGGTGGCATAACATAGACTATTCATGACAAAACAGGCTATTCCCCTTCTGAATCGAGAAATCGGTATTTTGGAATTCAATTCCCGAGTACTGGCTCAGGCCGAAGACCCCACCAACCCCCTTTTAGAGCGTTTGCGCTTTTTGGGGATTGTGTCAAGCAATCTAGATGAATTCTTTGAAGTGCGCGTTGCTGGCCTCAAGGAGCAATTGCAAACCGACCCCAAGAAAATTGAAGCCGATGGCCTCAGTATTTTGGAGACATACAACAAAGTAACAGAATATGTCCATACCTTAGTTGCACGGCAATATGCGGTATTTAATGACACCATACAACCGCAATTAGAAGGCGCTGGCATTCAATTTATTTTCGCCAAAGACTGGACGCCAGAACAAGAAAAATGGGCGCATCGCATATTTCGTACTGAATTATTACCACTACTAACGCCGATTGCGCTCGATCCAGCCCATCCATTTCCGAAGGTGGCCAATAAGAGCTTGAATTTTATTGTTTCCTTAGACGGTAAAGATGCGTTTGGCAGGCGGGCTCGCCTAGCCGTTGTGCAAGCGCCCCGTTCCCTGCCGCGCGTCATTCACATGCCAAAAAACCTGGCTAAGTCCGATTATGGCTTTGTGCTCTTATCATCGTTTGTACAAAAATTTGTTGGGGATTTATTTCCAGGTCTCACAATTGTTGAGTGCCACCCATTTCGCGTTACCCGCAATTCGGAATTGTTTGTCTCCGATGATGAAGTAACCGATCTGCGCAAAGCGCTGCAAGGCGAGTTACCAACGCGCCACTTGGGTGATGCCGTACGCCTAGAAACATCGATTGATACACCCCATGCGCTGGTAGAACGATTGCGTAAGGAAAATGGCCTACAGCCACAAGATTGCTATCGTATTGATGGCCCAGTGAATTTGCTCCGCCTGTCCCAGGTACCCGATCTGGTCGATAAGCCTGAGCTCAAATTTGCCGTATACCGCCCCAAATCCTCATTTGGCTTAACTAAACCAGGTCAGCAAGACTCTACTGACCCGGATGATTCCATCATCGAGAAAATTCGCCAAGGCGATATCTTATTGCACCACCCCTATGAGAGCTTTGAGCCCGTACTGCAGTTATTACGCGAAGCCTCTAATGATCCAGACGTATTGGCCATTAAACAAACGGTTTACCGTACGGGCGATGATTCCCCAGTAATGGATGCCCTCATTCAGGCAGCACGCAATGGCAAAGAAGTAACGGTTGTGTTGGAGCTCTTTGCGCGATTTGATGAGCAAACCAATATCAACTGGGCTGCTAAGTTAGAGAGTGTTGGCGCCCATGTAGTCTATGGTGTTGTTGGTCATAAATGCCATGCCAAAATGTTATTGGTAGTTCGGCGAGAAAATATTTCCGGCAAGAAAAAGAAGTCGCAGCTGGTTCGTTATGTGCATTTGGGTACCGGAAATTACCATCCAAAAACGGCCAAGCTCTATACCGATTTTGGTCTCATGACCTGCGATGAAGCCATTACCAATGATGTGCATCTGGTGTTTCAGCAACTCACGGGTACAGCCCTGCACCTCGAAACCCGCGAGCTATGGGAATCCCCGTTTACCTTACTGGATGAATTGATTGGGCACATTCGTGCCGAAGCTAAGGCAGCTAAAGCAGGAAAAAAGGCCCTCATCATCGCCAAAATGAATGCCTTGCTTGAGCCAACCATCATTGCAGAGCTTTATAAAGCCTCCCAAGCGGGTGTGAAGATACAACTGATTGTGCGTGGCGTTTGTGCCCTACAACCTGGGGTCAAAGGCCTATCAGACAATATAACCGTCCGCTCGATTATTGGCCGCTTCTTAGAGCACCACCGCATCTACTATTTTTATGCAGCCGGCAAAGAGTCCGTACATCTTTCTAGTGCAGACTGGATGGATCGGAATCTGCTGCGGCGGGTTGAGGTTGCTTTTCCGGTCAAAGATAAAATCCTAAAAAAACGGGTCGTCCTAGAGGGCTTAAAGTTGCTACTTAAAGACAATACAACTGCATGGAAAATGAATTCGGATGGCAGCTACCAGCAAGTGAAGCCTAGAACAAATCAGGCTCCCATGATTGCACAGTTAGAGCTGATTAAGCAATTCGCTCCGAAGGGAAAAGCAAAGTAAATTGACTGCCGGATCCAGGCACACTCTCAATCAAGAGCTGAGCTTGGTGCCGACTGGCAATGTGTTTCACAATCGCTAGGCCCAGTCCAGTACCGCCGGTATCGCGTGAGCGGCTGCGATCAACCCGGTAAAAACGCTCGGTTAATCGCGGTAAATGTTCCGCGCTAATACCAGGGCCGGTATCCCGGACTGAAAAAACGCCCTGCCCATTCGAATTAACCCCCCACTGCACTGCGATCTCTCCTCCCTTAGGTGTATAGCGAATCGCATTGGAGATCAAATTACCAAAGGCCGACATTAATTCGTGTTCATTACCCAAGAGCAATTGATTCGACTCTGCTTCAAAGCGGATTTGGTGGGCGCCTTGCGACAAGGCCTCGGCATCATTTCTTAGCAATGGAAAAGCGGAGTCCACTACGTTCACCGAGTCTTGCAAGACAGGCAAGGAATTAGCCTCTAGATTAGCCAGGGTGAGCAAATCCTCAACCAAGCTTTTCATGCGGCGCCCTTGGGCCATCATGAGCTCGAGGTACTCTGCTTTTTGGGCTGGCGTCAAATCAATCGTCTGGACTGTTTCTAAAAAGCCCATCATCACCGTAAGGGGTGTGCGCATTTCATGGGATACGTTAGCAACGAAGTCACGGCGCATCGCCTCTGCCTTATATAAGTCAGTTACGTCTTGAGCCAACAATAAGCGCCTATTATCCGCAAATGGAAATGCCTGGATTCGAAGGCTTAAATTGGAGCCAGGGCCCATTTTTTCAATTACCAAGGGCTCTTCAAACTTACGCGCACTTAAGTATTGAATAAAGTCAGGATTGCGGAACAAATAATTAATGCGCTGCATTGCATCGCGCTTAAAGTTCAGCCCAAAAAAACGTTCGGCAATGGCGTTGCACCATTCAATTTGGTCTTGACTGTCTAGCATCACAATGCCATTCGGCGAAGCCTGAAAGGCTTCAATAAACCGTTGGTGCTGACGCTCGACTTCAAAAATACGTTGCTTGATTGCCTTGACATAGCGCTGCAAACGAAAAAAGAGATCTTCCAGGAAGCCGCTGGCCGCTGGCAGACTCTCTAATTCATCGGCTTGGAGGTATTTTTTAAGGGTAGACAGCTTGAAGTAGAAATACCCCAGTGGAATGGCCAAAACAGCGAGTGCAATGCCAAGTGCAGCCCAATGACCCAATGCCGACAGAGTAAGCGAATACAACGCAAAGGAACAAGCTAAGAGTACAAAAAGGCGGGCAATGGCGGCAAACATAGCGTTATCTTAGAGCATCCCTAGCAGCCCAACGGAAAGCATCCCCTAAGCGCCGTTAACGCTATGTATTTACTGGGTTCTTCGTAATTCGGTAGCCGCTACCACGGACCGTTTCTACGAAATGATCGCAGGCAACAGGGGCTAAAGCGGCACGTAGGCGCTTAATGTGTACGTCGACTGTACGCTCTTCAATGTACACCTCATTGCCCCACACATTGTCTAAGAGGTGGGTTCGGGAATGTACCCGCTCCGGATTGGCCATTAAGAACTGCATTAAACGAAATTCAGTAGGTCCCAAAGCAAGGGCCTTGCTCGTATTGTCAGAAATGCGAATAGTTAAGCGGTGGGCGACTGGATCCAGTTGTATTGGGCCCAATATCAAGAGCTTCTCTTCCACGACCTCAAGCACATGGCGCCGCAACAAGGCCTTCACACGTGCCACAAGCTCCTTTGGAGAAAATGGCTTAGTTACGTAGTCATCTGCGCCAGCATCCAGACCCAAGACCTTGTCTGACTCCTCGCCTTTGGCAGTTAGCATCAGAATCGGAATGGCTTGCGTTGCGGGATTGGACTTGAGCTCACGCGCAAACTGAACGCCTGATTTACCGGGCATCATCCAATCCAAGATAACTAAGTCAGGCTTGGTATTACGCAACAATAGCAGGGCTTCATCGGCCTGCAAAGCGCGGGATACAGCATATCCAGCATGGGTTAAATTGATTGAGATGAGCTCGGCAATTGACGGCTCATCTTCAACAACCAGAATATGCTGGGACATGGCTCTTATTTATGGGCTTCGCGAATTAAATCGTCTTGCGGCACATGCCTTACGTCAGCACCCTTCACAATGTAGATCACAAACTCGGCAATATTCTTAGCGTGATCGCCAATGCGCTCAATGGCTTTCGCAATGAAGAGCAGGTCCAGGCCAGTCGAAATCATCTTAGGATCTTCGGCCATATACGTAATCAGCTTACGCACAAAGCCGCGGAATTCTTCATCGATCTGCTTGTCGTCCTGCACTACCTTAACAGCAGCTACGGCATCAAGACGAGCAAAGCAATCCAGGCTTTGACGCAATAGATCCATTGCCATTTGTCCAGATAGCTTGATCTCTGCAGCATTGATATTAAAGTTTCCTGCTTCGTTAATAATGCGGCGTGTCCGCTTCGCCACGCGCTCCGCCTCATCCCCTGCTCTCTCTAAATTTGTAATGGCTTTGGATATCGCCATCACCAGGCGTAAGTCGCGCGCTGTCGGCTGACGACGAGCTATCAACTCAACGCAAGTGGAGTCAATTTCAACTTCAAGGGAATTAACGGTTTTTTCACGCTCAATCACTTGGTTGCATAAGTCCAAATTCATTTCTGAGAAAGCGCGCATAGCGATGTCAATTTGCTGCTCTACTACTCCGCCCATTTGCAGTAATTTGGCGCATAAGGAATTTAGGTCCTCGTCAAACTGCGATGATAAGTGTTTATCTTGCATATGATCTCCTGATTAGCCGAAACGGCCTGTAATGTAGTCTTCAGTTTCTTTGCGCTTAGGCTTAATGAAAATTTCATCGGTCTTGCCGTATTCCATTAACTCACCTAAATACATGTATGCCGTGAAATCCGATACCCGGGCTGCTTGTTGCATATTGTGCGTCACGATAGCAATGGTGTAGTCCTTTTTAAGCTCATTCACCAATTCTTCAATCTTGGCCGTTGAAATTGGGTCGAGCGCAGAGGTCGGCTCATCTAATAACAAAACGGATGGCTTTACTGCAACACCGCGTGCGATACATAAGCGCTGCTGCTGACCGCCAGATAAGGATAGGCCACTTTGATTTAGCTTGTCTTTGGCTTCATTCCACAAGGCGGCCTTATTGAGTGCCCACTCCACACGCTCATCCATCTCTGCTTTAGACAGGCGCTCATAGAGGCGCACACCAAAGGCAATGTTTTCATAAATTGACATCGGAAACGGGGTTGGCTTCTGGAAAACCATGCCAATCCGTGAGCGCAATAAATTCACGTCGCTACCTGGGGCAAGAATGTTTTCGCCATAGAAGTTAATCTGGCCTTCGGCACGCTGGCCTGGATAGAGGTCATACATGCGATTTAATGTGCGCAATAGCGTTGACTTACCGCAACCCGATGGGCCAATAAACGCAGTGACCTTCTTTTCAATGATATCGAGATTGATGTCTTTTAAGCCCTGGAAGCTGCCGTAAAAGAAATTGAGATCCCGAATTTCAAGGGCGTTGACTTGGGCTACCCCATCAGCACGCTCTGCCACCGCTGCACTGGCTTCTACTGAGCCTGCATGCATTACCGTTCTCATCATGGTCATACTTTTACCTTTTCACGAAACACTACTCGAGCCAATATGTTGAGGCCCAATACAGCAAATGTAATCAAGAGTGCGCCGCCCCATGCCAAATTAATCCAGTTGTCATATGGGCTCATTGCAAACTGGAAAATCACCACAGGCAAGTTCGCCATTGGCGCATTCATATTAGTGGAGAAGAATTGGTTATTCAGTGCTGTAAACAAGAGCGGCGCAGTTTCCCCGCTAACCCGAGCCAATGCCAATAAGATTCCAGTGATAACACCACTCTTCGCGGCCGTTAGGGTAATGCTTAGCGCCACCTTCCACTTTGGCGCTCCCAATGCATAGGCAGCCTCCCTGAGTGTCAAGGGGACTAAGCGCAACATGTTTTCAGTCGTGCGCACCACGACCGGAATAGCAATTAGCGAAAGCGCAATCGTACCCGCCCATCCTGAGAAGTGCTTTACTTGGTAAACCACAATGGCATATACAAACAAACCCACTACGATGGACGGCGCTGACAGCATGATGTCGGTCACAAAGCGGGTCACCTCGGCAAAACGGCTCTTATTGCCATATTCTGAGAGGTAAATACCCGCCAAAATACCAATCGGCGTACTAATAAAGGTACAGGCAGCCACAATCATCAAGCTACCAACAATGGGATTCGCCAATCCACCGCCATCAGTACCAGGGGCCGGAGTACTCTCCAAAAAGAGTGAAGGACTGATCGCAGCAAACCCTTTGTAGAGCAGTACCGACAAAATCCAGAACAAAAATACCATGCCGATACTCATCGCTATGAGCGATAAAGTAAGTCCGACTGCGTTAACGCGTTTGCGCTTATTAAAAAGTGCCTGATCCATGCCCTTTGTGATGGCCGAACCTTTTTTGAATTGAGAATTACTCATCAGGTTTTCATCCCTTGATTGGCTTCCATGCGCATCAGCATGATTTTGGCCAGCGACAGCACAATAAAGGTGATCGCAAAAAGAGCCAATCCCAATAAAAATAGTGAGGAATAATGGGCGCCTATTTCTGCCTCACCAAACTCGTTAGCCAAGGTAGAAGCAATCGAGTTACCCGGCGCAAACAGGGAAGCCTTGAGTTTATGGGCATTACCAATCACGAAGGTAACTGCCATGGTTTCACCTAGGGCCCGGCCTAAGCCCAGCATGATGCCGCCAATCACGCCCGTTTTGGTATAGGGCAAGACCACGTTTCGCACCACCTCCCATGTAGTGCAGCCGATACCATAGGCTGACTCTTTCAAGACCGGGGGGACAATTTCAAATACATCGCGCATGACTGAAGCAATGAAGGGCAAAATCATCATCGCCAAAATGAGGCCGGCACAAAGAATACCGATACCATTAAATGCACCGGAAAAGAGAATACCTAAACCGGGTATCTGACCCAGGGTAGCTGCTAAAGCAGGTTGAATATAGTCGGCAAACAACGGGGCAAAAATAAACAGGCCAAACATGCCGTAAATGATGGATGGCACAGCCGCCAGAATTTCGATGGCAGTTCCAAGCGTACGGCGCAGACTCTTGGGGCAAATTTCAGTCAAAAAAACGGCAATACCAAAACTGAGTGGCACTGCAATGAGCAGCGCAATGACTGAGGTAATAAGGGTGCCGTAAATGGCGATTGCGCCACCGAACTCCCCATTAATAATGTCCCACTCGACGGTAGTAAAAAATCCAAAACCAAACTGTTGAAATGCAGGATAGGCGTTGACAACCAGGGAAGCAATAATGCCGAGCAATGCTAACAAAACGGATAGCGCAAAAAATTGCGTTACCAAGTAAAAGAGTTTGTCGAGCACGCGCTGGCGCTTAGCAATACCGATTGCTTGAGTGCTTACGAGCCCAGCTGAAACTAAATTTTTCATAAATCGGCTACCTTAATTGAACTGCTTCCGATGCGCTGCCAAAAACTACTTGGACTTAACAGACAATTACCCCACCGAAGTGGGGTTCATGCTGAGATAAACAAAATATTACTTGTTTTTGATCTGCGTCCAGACATTTTTACGAATGAACTCAATGGTTGTGGCCGGCATTGGGACATAGTCCAATTCAGCCGCCATCTTGCCACCTTCTTTGAAAGCAAAATCAAAGAACTTGATTACTTCGGCAGAGGTTGCTTTATTCGTTGGTTGCTTGTACATCAAAATGAAGGACGCGCCAGTAATGGGGAATGACTTAGCGCCGGGGGCATCAGTAATGTAAATACCCATGCCTGGAACCTTAGACCAATCCGTGCCCGCAGCTGCTGCAGCAAACGATACGTCATCGGCTGCAATGAACTGACCCTCTTTGTTTTTCATCATTACGGTGGTCATATTGTTTTTCTTGGTATACGCGTACTCGACGTAACCGATGGAATTCTTAACGCGGTTCACGTTCGCAGCAACACCTTCATTGCCTTTGCCGCCAACCGAAGAAGCTGCAGGCCATTTAACCGCTGCACCTGCACCAACTGCACTCTTCCACTCGCTGCTTACTTTTGCCAGGTAATCAGTGAAAATCGCCGTTGTGCCCGATCCGTCAGCGCGGTGAACAACAGTAATATCGCCTGCTGGAATGTTGAGGCCTGGGTTGAGCAATGCAATACGCTTGTCATTCCAGTTAGTAATCGTGCCTTGGAAAATATCAGCCAAAGTCACGCCATCCAACTTGAGTTGATTTGGCTTAAGGCCTTGAATATTGACGATGGGAACAACGCCACCAATAATGGCGGGGAATTGCACTAGACCATCTTTTTCTAAGTCCTCAAATTTGACTGGCGCATCGGTTGCACCAAAATCAACGGTCTTGGCTTTGATTTGCTTAATGCCGCCAGAAGAACCAATGGATTGGTAGTTCATGCTGGAGCCAGAACGGGCTTTATAGGCCTCAGCCCACTTTGCGTAAATAGGGAATGGGAATGTCGCGCCAGCACCAGTGATATCGGCAGCCATTGCAACCGGAGCAAAGCCCGCAGTTGAAATCGAAAGGGCAGCTACAGTTAGCGCCTTTTTCAGTGTCAATTTCATTTATATGTCCTTAAAGGTTACATCGCACGATGCGATACATGAACATTAAAGGGACAATATGACGGCTCTGTGACAACCGCAAATTCAGTTAAAAAACCTTATAAATCAATTATTTAAATAATTTATTGGGCAGTCGGTATCTCAGCTGCGATGGTTTTAGCAAAGCGTGTTGCCTGCTCGAGCTCTTTTGCCTCCACCATGACCCGCAGAACCGGCTCGGTGCCCGAAGCCCGAATCAATACCCTGCCCCCATTGCCAAGTTGGGCCGTAATGGTACTAACCACCTCAACCACCTTGGAATCGGTCTGCCAATCGTAGCCTGGGGCCACTTTGACGTTCAGCAAAACCTGAGGAAAGACATGCACGCCATTGAGTAGCTCGGCCAACGATTTGCCTTGTTTGCGCATCGCTGCCAATACTTGCAAGGCAGCAACCGTACCATCGCCAGTGGAATGCTGATCCAGGCAGAGCAAGTGGCCAGAGCCCTCGCCGCCCAATGACCATTGGTGCTTTTTAAGCCGCTCTAAAACGTATCGGTCGCCCACATTCGCGCGCTCAAATTGCAGGCCGAGGCCTCGAATCGCCTGCTCAATAGCAGCATTGGTCATTAAGGTGCCTACCACCCCACCCAATTTCAATCCGCGATCTACGCGGTCTTTCGCCAGCACGTACAAGAGCTCATCGCCATTAAACAAGCGGCCCTTGCTATCGACCATCTGCAAGCGATCAGCATCGCCATCCAGAGCAATGCCCAAATCAGCCTGATGTTCTTTTACTTTGGCAACCAGTGCGGCTGGCGCAGTTGCGCCGCAACCATCGTTAATATTGCGGCCATTTGGCTCAACCCCGATAGAGATGACTTCTGCGCCGAGTTCATGAAATACATTGGGAGCCGATTGATAGGCAGCGCCATTGGCGCAATCCACAACCAACTTTAAGCCGCGAAGATTCAAGGCAGCAGGGAAAGTCGACTTGCAAAACTCTATATAACGCCCAGTAGCATCGTCTAAGCGGAAGGCTTTGCCTAAGTATTTAGAACTGACGCAACCCAAGGGTTGATCGAGTGCCTCCTCAATCGCTAGCTCCGATGCATCGGATAACTTATCGCCATCGGGTGAGAAAAACTTAATGCCATTGTCTTGGTATGGATTGTGCGACGCAGAGATCACTACCCCCGCAGACAAACGTAATGTTTTTGTTAGGTAGGCCACGCCCGGTGTTGGCATCGGACCGCAGAGCATGACATCAACTCCCGCAGCAGAAAAACCAGCCTCGAGCGCAGCCTCTAACAAGTAACCCGATACGCGTGTGTCCTTACCAATTAAAACAGTACAGCGCTCACCTGCAGGAGCGGCTTGCTTTAAAACACTACCAGCGGCGTATCCCAGGCGCAGGATGAAATCCGGAATGATCGGGGCCTTACCCACCTCACCGCGAATACCGTCAGTGCCGAAGTACTTTTTTTTCTTGGCTGTCATAGGCGTTGATTATAAAACTTGCAAGGAAGAGAATGTGTGCTTTTGCTCATCATCATGCTGCTTGGGCTGCAGCCCATAGCCTTAGGGCATCAATGGTCTCAGGAACATCATGCACACGCACAATGCTTGCGCCCCGCTCTGCGGCCAAAACGGCGGCGGCCACACTGGGTATCAGTCGATCACCGACCTCTCGCCCAGTAATTTTGCCCAGCATCGACTTTCGAGAAATACCTGCCAATACGGGATGGCCGTTTTGCGTGAATTTTGAAAATTCTTGCAGCATTTTTAAGTTGTGTTCGAGACTCTTACCAAAACCAAATCCGGGGTCAATTGCAATCCGCTCTGCAGCAACGCCTTGCTTAATTAAAGTCTGCGTGCGCTCCATTAAAAACGCATTTACCTCGCTAACTACATTGACATAGTTTGGATTAAGTTGCATGGTGATGGGATCGCACTGCATGTGCATTAAGACAATGCCGCAATTGCGCGCTAGCATTGGATCCAGCACCACATTTTCTGCGCCCGATTGACGCAATGCCCAAATGTCATTCACGCAATCGACACCAGCCAGCAAAGCCTGCCGCATGGTTTCTGCTTTGTAGGTATCAATCGATAAAGCAACGCCGCAATCTTTGAGCGCTTCGATAATCGGCAGCACCCGATCCAATTCTTCTTGCAGTGGCACTGGAACTGCGCCGGGCTTGGTTGATTCACCGCCAATATCAATCAGATCGACACCTGCAGCAATCATTGATTCGGCCTGACGCACGGCATCGTCTTTGGCATGAAAGCGACCACCATCCGAAAACGAATCCGGCGTGGCATTGAGTATCCCCATCACTAAAGGCCGCTCGCGCTTGGCTTGCCTTTGCCCTAGCTCAAAAAGAAAACGCCCGCAACGCCATGTTGCGGGCTGTTTTATCGACTGCATTGCGCTAATCGACAGCGCTACTTACGCAGCTGCGGGTGCACTACCCGCGGTTGGTCCAGCTGGGCCACCCGCTGAGTTACCAAAGGCAGTTGCAGCTACTGGCTTAGGCGCACGTGGGGGACGGCCATCCATAATGTCATTGATCTGCTCAGCATCGATGGTTTCCCAATCCATGAGTGCAGTGACCATCGCCTCGACTTTATCTTTGTGGTTCTCAAGAATTGATTTAGCCAGTGCATATTGGCTGTCAATCAAACTCCGAATTTCCGCATCGACTTTTTGCTGGGTTAACTCCGATACCGACTTCGAGCTATTCGGGCCAAACATACCCTGCTGCTCGGTATCGACATACACCATCGTGCCTAAGCTATCGCTCATGCCATAACGCGTCACCATATCGCGCGCCATCTTGGTTGCACGTTCAAAGTCGTTCGATGCGCCCGTGCTCATGGAATTCAGAAACACTTCTTCGGCTGCACGGCCACCAAACAAAATGGCCAGCTCCTCGAGCATGCGGTCTTTATATAAATTCACCCGATCAAACTCAGGCAGCTGCCAAGTTACACCGAGAGCCATGCCACGAGGCATGATCGTTACTTTATGTACGGGGTCAGCTTTAGGCAATACCTTCGCGACCACGGCATGACCAGCCTCGTGGTAAGACGTATTGCGACGCTCTTCTTCACGCATCACAGCGGACTTGCGCTCTGGACCCATGTAAATCTTGTCTTTTGCGTCTTCAAAGTCCTGCATATCAACTGAGCGCTTATTGCGGCGCGCAGCAAAGAGTGCAGACTCATTCACTAAGTTCGCTAAATCGGCACCAGAGAAGCCTGGGGTACCACGTGCCAACACAGCTGCATTGACGTCGGGGCTGATGGGCACCTTACGCATATGCACTTGCAGAATCTGCTCGCGACCACGGATGTCGGGCAAGCCGACGTGCACTTGACGGTCAAAGCGGCCTGGGCGCAGTAAAGCGCGGTCCAAGACATCAGAACGGTTGGTTGCGGCAACGACGATAACGCCACTGTTGCTTTCAAAACCGTCCATCTCAACTAGCATTTGGTTTAAGGTTTGCTCGCGCTCATCATTGCCACCGCCCATACCGGCGCCGCGATGACGACCGACCGCATCAATCTCATCAATGAAAATGATGCAAGGCGCATTTTTCTTGGCGTTCTCAAACATATCGCGTACGCGGGATGCACCAACACCCACAAACATTTCAACGAAATCAGAACCGGAGATCGAGAAGAACGGCACTTTGGCTTCGCCCGCAATCGCACGCGCCAGCAAAGTCTTACCGGTGCCGGGAGGGCCTACCAATAAAACACCATGCGGAATATGGCCGCCTAGCTTCTGGAATTTTTGTGGATCCTTGAGGAAGTCAACAATCTCAAATACTTCTTCTTTGGCTTCATCGCAACCAGCAACGTCACCAAAGGTCACGGTATTGCTGTTCTCATCTACGAGGCGAGCTTTGGATTTGCCAAAGGAGAATGCACCGCCTTTGCCGCCACCTTGCATCTGCCGCATCATAAAAAACCAAAAACCAATAATCAGTAAAGTGGGTCCGAGGTAATACAAAGCCGACATCAATAAATTGGGTTCGTCTTCTGCTTTACCGGTGACTTGAACGCCGGCCTTCATCAGGTCGCCAACCATCCAAATGTCCCCTGGGGAAATCAGGGAGTACTTGTTTCCATCGACTGGAGTCACTTGCAAGGTACGACCTTGCACGTCCACGCGGCGCACTTTACCGTCCCGTGCGTCATCCATAAACTGAGAGTACGTCACTCGCTCTGGCGTGTTTGGCTTATCGAACTGTTTAAACACAGTAAAAAGGACGAGGCCGACAATGAACCAGACGCCGATTTTTTGGAACATATTGTTGTTCAAATACCCACCTTTGCCGGATTAATCCGGGAGTTCTTCCATTACTAAACCAGTCAAAACGACGGTTTGCTCATGTAAATGATTCTACTACCACCGTAATTCAAGGGTTTAGCCTATTTTTATTGGCTAAAACCTCTAAAAAAATAGGGGTTAATTGCTATTTTAGGGCTGTTTTGGTGGTTTCAAGTGGCGACCCAGCAAAAAGGTCTCTGACGAGCGATCGCGGGAGGCTTTGGGTTTTCTGGCCGAAACCGTCTTAAATACCTTTTTAAAGGTCTCCACAATTTGGCTATAACCACTGCCATGGAAGCATTTAATCAATAAAGCGCCATCGGGCTGCAGGTGATCTTTCGCAAAATCCAAGGCCAATTCAGCGAGGGTTGCCATGCGCGCTGCATCGGCAATGCCAACGCCCGATAGATTAGGCGCCATGTCCGACAAAACCAAATCGACCTTGCCATTGCAACTGGGGGGCAATAAGGACTCGAGCGCACGTAAGCCCTCTTCCTCCCGAAAGTCGCCCTCAATGAAGCTAACATCGGCAATGGCTTCCATGGGCAGCATATCAATCGCAACAATGACGCCATCGGGCTTTCCCGATTCAATCTTGGGATTGTGTTTGCCCAATTCGGTTAGGCGATTGCGCACGTATTGAGACCAACTGCCTGGCGCACTACCCAAATCGACCACCACCATTCCCGCTTTAATTAAATGGTCCTGCTCATCGATTTCGCTGAGCTTGTATGCCGCGCGTGCGCGATAGCCCTCTTTTTGCGCCATCTTGACGTAAGGATCCATCAGGTGGTCCTGCAGCCAGCTTTTATTGAATTTATTTTTTGCCACGTAATCCCAATCGGTTAATTTCAGCTCCACCTTTTTCTGCGCTGAACGCTCTACTTTACCTGCTTATTCTGGTCTGATAAACAGCAATGCTCTATGATCGAGGCATGACTGCACTTACGATCTCCCCCGCCCAGCGCAAAGCGCTTAAAGCCAAAGCCCACGACCTCAGCCCAGTTGTCATGATTGGTAACGATGGATTAACCCCCGGTGTGGTCAAAGAGGCCGAAATTGCAATTAATAGCCATAACTTGATTAAGGTCCGCGTCTTTGGCGATGATCGTGAAAACCGCATTGCCATTTACGAAGCACTGTGCGACAAGCTTAATGCCGCTCCAGTGCAGCATATTGGCAAATTATTGGTGATCTGGCGCCCTGAGCCCCTCATCAAAGATGCTAATGCACCCTATGCACGCGGTGGCAATAAAACCAAGAAATCCATTCAGGCACCCCGCTCACCGAACCGCCCTGTTACTCGCGGCGCTACCAGCACATCCGAGCGCTCTGCCCGGCGCACTGCTGCTGCCAAACCCTTCGGTAAAGCAGAAGCGCCTGCACGCAAAGTGGCATCCAAAAGCGCCTCTGCGCGTCCAACACGTGCCGATGCTGCAGAATCGAAGATTGGTTGGTCATCACCTGGATATAAGCGCGCAGCAGCGCCAACCGGTCCGGTCAAGCGCCGCAAAGTGCGTCAAGCCAGTACCAAGAAAAAATCCCTGGGTTAATTCCAGCTCAGTGGATTAAGCCTTGTTTGACTGGCGAGTTAAACGCCACACCATCCAGAGACCCAAGAGGCTCTGAACTAAAAACAGCCCACTGGAAATACCATGCAAGCGCCCAAACAGGCTTGCAGACGGCGATGCCATGACTGGTACACCCAAGAGCAAGGCTTCTTGACGCAGCGCATCCATATACGGAATTAAACCGAAACACGTGAGCAGCGAAGACAGCAATAAGACCAAGGTGATCCAACGAATACTGCGGTAGTGCTCAAGCTTGCGTCTTACCAGTAGGTTGGCGATCACAAGGAGACTTAGGCAAACACCCACACTGAGGTAGGCTTCCACTTGAAAAATAGCAGCTGCAATCATCCCGGCAACTTGACGATCTTGCAAAGCAGTAAAAATCGTGGGGACCACCAAGTAGCCTACTGCAAAGAGGCTGCCGACCCATACTCCAGCAATCAGAATAAATAGGCGCTGGGCTGCGGCATAGCGAGGGGCTCCAGCGGTGTTCATGCCTTAGATGTAACGCACCGCCAAAATCTCCACTTCGCGATTACCTGCTGGGGCCTGAACCGCCACCACATCGCCCTCTTCTTTGCCAATTAACGCGCGCGCAATCGGCGAGCTGATTGAAATTTTATTGAGCTCAATGTCTGCTTCATCGTCACCGACAATTTGGTACGTGAATTTCGTGCCATCTTCCAAGTCTTCGAGATCCACGGTCGCACCAAACACCACACGGCCTTCAACCTCCAAGGTTGCTGGATCAATGATTTGAGCAGCAGACAATGTGGTCTCAAGCTCCTTGATGCGGCCCTCGATAAAACCTTGCTTTTCTTTTGCGGCGTCGTACTCGGCGTTCTCGGATAAATCACCCTGCGCGCGTGCCTCAGAAATCGCGTTAATGACGGCTGGACGTTCGACGTGCTTGAGGCGATGCAACTCTGCCTTAAGCAGTTCAGCGCCAACTTTAGTAATGGGAATCGTGTTCATACTGCAACCTAGCTTATCTACGAAATAAAGAAGTAGTTTAAGCTAGGTTTGCGGTATTTACAGAGACTATTCGAGGCTACGGTGTAAATTTTGCAGCGAATAGACTTCGAGTGAATCTTTAGCGCCGCTTTTTGACGCCATCAGGCCATCCATCACAGCCCGTGCTGCACTAATCGTGGTGTAGTACGTCACGCCATTCGCCTGAGCGCTGGTACGAATCGAGCGTGAATCCGCAATCGCAGTACGGGTCTCATCCACGGTCGTAAAGACCAGTGAAATTTCCCGGTTTTTAATCAGGTCAACGATATGTGGACGACCATCTTTCACCTTATTCACCACGCGTACCGGCAAACCGGCAGCAGCGATGGCTGCGGCAGTACCTTTGGTTGCCACCATCGGAAAGCCGAGTTCATGCAAGAGCTGAGCTACCGCAACGGCCTTGCCTTTATCGCTGTCTTTCACGGTCAATACCACCGTACCGGTTTTGGGAAGCTTGATGCTAGCGCCCAGTTGCGACTTAAACAAAGCCTCACCGAAGGTTTTACCAACCCCCATCACCTCGCCAGTGGAGCGCATTTCAGGCCCCAAGATAGGATCGATGCCAGGGAATTTATTAAATGGAAAGACCGCTTCCTTGACCGAGAAGTACGGCGGAATCACTTCGCGTGTAATGCCTTGTTTGGATAAGGTCTGTCCGACCATGCAACGCGCTGCAATCTTCGCTAACTGCAAACCGGTCGCTTTTGATACAAACGGTACAGTCCGCGACGCACGGGGATTAACTTCCAGGACATAAATCACATCGTCGCCATCGACATTCTGAATCGCAAACTGCACGTTCATCAGGCCAACCACATTGAGGCCTCGGGCCATCGCTGCCGTTTGACGCTTGATTTCATCCACAGTGGCTTCGGATAAGGAATACGGCGGCAATGAACATGCTGAGTCACCGGAGTGCACTCCAGCCTGCTCGATGTGCTCCATCACGCCGCCAATAAATACAGTCTCGCCATCGCTAATGCAATCCACATCGCATTCGATTGCATCATTTAAGAAGCGATCCAATAACACTGGTGAGTCATGCGACACCTTCACCGCTTCGCGCATATAGCGCTCTAAATCACGGCCATCGTGCACGATCTCCATGGCACGTCCGCCCAGAACGTACGATGGGCGCACCACCAAGGGGTAGCCAATTTCATCGGCCAAACGCAAAGCTTCCTCTTCAGTGCGCGCAGTCCGGTTGGGTGGCTGACGCAAATCCAATGCATGTAAAAGTTTTTGGAAGCGCTCGCGGTCTTCAGCCGCATCGATCATATCGGGCGATGTGCCGATAATGGGAACACCATTAGCCTCTAAATCCAGCGCCAGTTTGAGTGGCGTTTGGCCGCCGTATTGCACGATCACGCCTTTAGGTTTTTCTTTGGCAACGATCTCGAGAACATCTTCTAAGGTCAAGGGCTCAAAGTACAAGCGATCCGATGTGTCGTAGTCGGTCGATACGGTCTCGGGATTGCAGTTAACCATGATGGTTTCGTAACCGTCTTCACGCATCGCTAAAGCGGCATGTACGCAGCAGTAATCAAATTCAATGCCTTGACCGATACGGTTGGGTCCGCCGCCCAGAACCATGATCTTGTCGCGATTCGTTGGCTGCGATTCACATTCGCCGTGCTCTGCTTCGTAGGTGGAATACATGTACGCGGTATTCGTTGAAAACTCCGCAGCGCAGGTATCAACGCGCTTATACACTGGGAATACCTTCAGGCGGTGGCGCGCAGCGCGTACTGAGGCAGCGTCGACCTTCAGCAGCTTAGCTAAGCGTCGATCCGAAAATCCTTTTTGCTTTAAGAAGCGCCACTCATCCGCAGATAAACCATCAATCGTATGTTGCTTGAGTGTGTTTTCAATTGCGATGAGCTCTTCAATCTGCTCTAAGAACCAAGGGTCTACTTTGGTTTCTTCATAGATCTCATCTAATCCCATGCCCATGCGGAATGCATCGGCCAAATACCAAATGCGATCAGGTCCTGGCTCACCAATTTCTTGAATGATGTCTTCTAAATCGCTTGAGCGCTCATCAAGGCCATCGACGCCGACTTCAAGGCCGCGCAAGGCTTTCTGAAAGGACTCTTGGAAAGTACGGCCAATGGCCATCACCTCACCCACGGATTTCATTTGCGTGGTTAAGCGTGAATCCGCTTGGGGGAACTTCTCAAATGCAAAACGGGGAATCTTCGTAACAACATAATCAATCGATGGCTCAAACGAGGCCGGTGTAGCGCCGCCGGTAATGTCGTTGTGTAGCTCATCGAGGGTGTAACCCACCGCCAACTTTGCTGCGACTTTGGCAATCGGAAAACCAGTTGCTTTGGAGGCTAAGGCAGATGACCTGGAAACACGCGGGTTCATCTCGATCACAATCATGCGACCATCGACTGGATTGATCGAGAACTGCACGTTCGAGCCGCCAGTATCAACACCGATTTCACGCAAGACTGCAATCGATGCGTTGCGCATCAACTGATACTCTTTATCCGTCAGGGTTTGAGCAGGCGCTACCGTAATCGAGTCGCCTGTATGAATACCCATGGGATCTAAATTCTCGATCGAGCAAACGATGATGCAATTGTCGGCGCGGTCACGCACCACTTCCATCTCAAACTCTTTCCAGCCCAGCAGCGATTCTTCAATCAAGAGCTCACCGGTTGGCGAAAGCTCCAAACCGCGCTTGCAGATTTCTTCAAATTCTTCGCGGTTGTACGCAATACCGCCGCCCGAGCCGCCCATCGTAAAAGACGGGCGAATCACGACTGGGAAACCAGCACTGCCGGTTTCTTTTTGAATGCGCTGTTGCACAGCAACGGCCTCATCCATCGAATGCGCAATTCCAGATTTAGCCGAGCCCAATCCAATCTTGGTCATCGCATCTTTAAACTTTTGACGGTCTTCGGCTTTATCAATCGCCTCTGGGGATGCGCCGATTAATTCGCAACCGTACTTTTCTAGAATGCCATTGCGGTGCAAATCCAAGGCGCAATTGAGCGCCGTTTGACCACCCATGGTGGGTAATATGGCATCGGGCTTTTCCGTGGCAATAATGCGCTCGACCACTTCCCATGTAATCGGCTCAATGTAGGTGACATCAGCCATCTCGGGATCGGTCATGATGGTCGCTGGATTGCTATTCACCAAAATGACTTTGTAGCCCTCATCACGTAATGCTTTACAGGCTTGCGCACCGGAATAATCAAATTCACACGCCTGACCAATCACGATCGGGCCTGCGCCAATAATCAGAATGCTTTTAATGTCGCTCCGCTTAGGCATTATTTGCCTCCTTGTTTACTGGTTGGAGCGCCATGCATTAAGTCCATAAAGTGATCGAATAAGTAAGCGATGTCGTGGGGTCCGGGCGATGCCTCGGGATGCCCCTGAAAGCAAAAGGCCGGCTTGTCTGTCCACGCCAGGCCCTGCAGCGAGCCATCGAAAAGCGATACGTGGGTCACCCGTACATTGCTGGGCAATGTCTTCGCATCGACTGCAAATCCATGGTTCTGAGAAGTGATCGCCACCCGTCCGCTATCCAAATCTTTTACTGGGTGGTTCGCGCCGTGGTGACCGAATTTCATTTTTAGGGTCTTCGCGCCGGCAGCCAAGCCCATAATCTGATGGCCCAAACAAATACCGAAGGTAGGAACGCCCTTCTCGATGATTTCTTTTGCGGCGCTAATGGCGTAATCACACGGGCCAGGATCACCGGGTCCGTTGGAGAAAAACACCCCGTCGGGTTTCATGGCCAGAACTTCTGCGGCCGTGGTTTTGGCCGGTACAACAGTTAATTCACAACCGCGCTCGGTGAGCATGCGCAAAATATTGCGCTTGACGCCAAAGTCGTACGCCACTACTTTCTTGATGGGTTTTTTGGTATCGAGGCTGCGGTAAGCGGGCTTGCCATTGGGGCCGTGTAAGTCCCATTCGGCTTCACGCCACGGGTATGCGGTTTTAGTACTAACGACCTGCGCTAGATCTAAGCCGCTCATGCCTGGAAATGCCTTGGCCAACTCAAGGGCTCTGGCAGCAAGAGCTGCAGGATCATCGCCCATCTTGCCGGCCACAATCGCGCCCGACTGAGCCCCTTTATCGCGCAGCAAACGGGTCAGCTTACGCGTATCAATTCCGGCGATGCCAGGAATACCTGCCTTTTGCAAATACGACTCGAGGCTTTGCTCGGAACGGAAGTTCGATACTCGGCGCGAGAGGTCTTTAATGACTAAACCGGCCGCATGAATTTGCGATGATTCGGCATCTTGGTCGTTAACACCAACATTACCAATATGCGGATAAGTCAAGGTGACGATCTGGCGGCAATAGCTAGGATCAGTAATGATTTCCTGATAACCCGTTAAGGCGGTATTGAAAACAACTTCGCCGGCAGTTTCGCTCGGGGCGCCAATGCTATAACCTGAAAAGAGAGTGCCATCGGCTAATGCCAAAACGGCTGGGGGAAAAGAAGGAAGCAAGGGTGACAAACCATCTCCAATCCCTGCTGCCATCCAACGCTCAACACCCCCAAATAGCCTACCCGGAAGTGGTTGCGGGAGGTGAGTGTTTTTAAGCGCTAGGGTAATTTATTGAGTTACGAACCCAACAATAATACCAGCTCGTAGGCCCGCTTCCTGCCAAACCAGCCGCAGCCTTACTGGGCGGTGCGGCCGCCCAGTCCCTGCTGTGATTTCCCTATACTTTCTGCTTTTTAGGGCTGGCTTTTTCTAGGCTTTTTTGGCGCTTTCCTGAATCACCGTTTTAATGTGGGCCAGTACCGTTTGGTCTTCCATCGTACTGATATCACCAGGGTCACGCCCCTCTGCTACCGCTTGCAAAGCGCGCCGCACAATCTTCCCAGAACGGGTCTTGGGTAAGGCCGTCACAATGTAAACACGCGCAGGCCTCGCAACCGCACCCAACTGTGAGTCCACGGTTTTCATTAGCTCTGCTTCAAGATTGGCTACATTTGATGCATCTTTTGGTATCGCAAAGCCAATGGCAACTTGCCCCTTCAATTTATCTTCAATACCAACCACTGCCACCTCAGAAATATTGGCATGGCTGGAGATGCTCTCCTCGATTTCGCGGGTACCCAAACGGTGACCGGCCACGTTGATGACATCATCGGTACGGCCCAGAATGAAGTAATAGCCGTCTTTGTCTTTAATACCCCAATCGAAGGTGGAATAGATCATCTTGCCGGGAATGGTGCTCCAGTAGGTCTTGACATACCGCGCGTCATCGCCCCACACGGTTTGCATGCAGCCCGGAGGCAGCGGACCTTCAATCGCTACCACCCCTTTTTGATCGGGGCCCAGCTCCTCGCCAGTCGCCTCATCCAATAACTTCATGTTGTAGCCGAATACCGGTAAGCCAGGAGAACCAAATTTATGGGGCATGACCTCGATGCCGCGCTGAATCGCCAAAATAGGCCAGCCAGTTTCAGTCTGCCAGTAGTTATCCACCACCGGTTTGCCAATCGCCTCATGAATCCACGTTGCGGTTGGCTCATCCAAGGGCTCGCCCGCCAAAAATAAAGTACGCAGGCTCGATAAATCGTATTTGGTTAAGAACGCAGGATCTTGTTTCTTGAGCACCCGAATTGCAGTAGGCGCAGAGAACATCACCGATACCTTGTATTTCTCAACTAGGCTCCACCAAATTCCGCCATCCGGACGTAAAGGAGTTCCTTCGTACATGATGGTGGCTGTGCCATTAATCAGCGGTCCATAAATAATGAAACTGTGGCCAACTACCCAGCCGATATCGGATGTGGTGAACATGGTTTCGCCTGGCTTGCCGCAAAAGATCAAACGCATTGCCGATGCTAGCGCTACTGCATAGCCACCGGTATCCCGCTGCACACCCTTTGGTTTGCCGGTCGTGCCGCTGGTGTACAAAATATAGGAGGTATGGGTTGCATCCACCCACTCCACTGGCACCTCTGCATTGAGGTGCGCCAAGCGCTCAGCGGTGTAATCGAGGTCGCGCCCATCCACCATCACAAACTCAGTCAAGCCGCGGTTGACGATCAATACTTTTGCAGGCTTGTATGACGAGAGCGCAATGGCCTCATCGAGCAGCGGCTTGTAAGGCACTGCCTTACCGCCACGCATGCCCGCCTCCGCCGTAATAATCATTTTGGGTGTGGCATCTTCAATGCGCGATGCCAAGCTATGCGATGCAAAGCCGCCAAACACCACCGAATGAATTGCACCAATGCGCGCGCACGCCAGCATTGCAAAACTTGCTTCTGCAATCATCGGCATGTAAATCAATACGCGATCCCCTTTACCAACGCCATTGGCTTTCAAAATGGCGGCCATGCGATTGACTTCCGCATGCAACTCTTTAAAGGTGTATGCCTTTTCAATATTAGTTTCAGTGGAAACCGCCACCAAGGCAATTTGATCGCCGCGCTCCGCCAAATGCCGATCAACCGCGTTGTAGCAAAGATTGGTTAAGCCACCCTTGAACCAGTGCGCAAATGGCGGCTTGGAGTAGTCCAGTACCGTATCAAACGGCTTTTCCCAGTGAATGTGTTTTGCTTCCTCACCCCAAAAGGCCTGAGGATCTTGAATGGATTGGGCGTGAACGGTTTTGTAGGACATGATTTACCTAAAAAAGAGTGCTGAATGGATTCGATACTGCTACCGCGTAATAGCTAAATCTACCCTATTGCGGGGTGGCGCCTGCTTTTGCAGTAGTTGTTTTCGCAGATTTGGCGGCATCTGTCGATACGGGCTTTTGCTGACTAGGCGGCTTAGAGGCTGTCTTGACGCTCGACTTTGCGCTGTTTTGTGCAGTTTTAGAGGGTGCAGGATTGGTTTTCTTGCTGGCGGTACTGGGCGCTGCTGCCTTTTTCGCGGGCGCTGGCTTGACTAAATTGAGGCTAGCATTTTCAGCTAAGTGCTCGGATACATCCGTTAACTTCGTACTGGGCTTCGGAATCAACACCGTAGACCCAGCCCTTACCCGCATGCCAGCTGGAATGGCATTGACTTCCCGCAGGACGGCTACCGTCACCCCCAGTCGTTTGGCTAGCTGATCTGCCGACTCGGTTGCTGGGACGCTCACGGCAGTCCATGAAGACAGGGGTCCAGTGTAGCTTTTGAGATTTTCTTGAAAGAGTTCAGCGTGGCCAAACGGCAACAAAATTTGCTGATTAGCCGCACTTAAGATGACGGGCTTATTAAAAGATGGATTGAGATTACGAAAATCCTCTGGCGTTATGTCCGCCAACTTAATGATCAGATCGACATCGATGTCACGCGTCACATCAATCGCGACAAAAAACGGGTGATTTTCCAGTTCAGGCAAAACAATGCCGTAGGCCTTCGGATCTAAGACGATGGCTTTGTACGCCATCAACTTCGGAACGTATTCACGGGTCTCTTTGGGCATCTTTAAGCTAAGGTAATCGGTTGGCAGTCCCGCAGCTTGATTGCGCTTAATTGCTTTAGCCACATTGCCCTCGCCCCAGTTGTATGCTGCCAAAGCCAACTGCCAATCCCCGAACTGCCGATGCAGGCGTTGCAGATAATCTAGAGCAGCATTGGTTGACTGCAAGACATCGCGACGCTCATCACGGAATACGTTTTGCGTTAACTTGAAATCCTTTCCAGTGGCCGGCATAAATTGCCAAATGCCCATCGCTTTTGCGGTGGATTTGGCGACTGGATTAAAGGCGCTCTCGACAAACGGCAACAAAGCGATTTCAGTCGGCATACCACGTGAATTCACTTCTTCAACAATGTAAAACAAATAGCGCGATGAGCGCGCCATCGAGCGGTGCACGTAATCGGGTCTCGCCGCCAACCAGCGCGTCTGTGTAATCACCAGGGGGCTGTTGAGCTCAGGCATCGTAAAACCATCTTGAATGCGCAGCCATAAATTACTGGATGGTGCAGTTAGGCTACTCACAGACTGCTTACTGAGGTCAACGCGAGGCGCCTTGGCTGCGCGTGGGTTACGAGCCCCGCTCCCATCTGCATCAGAAGACCAATCGTTGCCCATACTGGCGCAACCCGATAAAGCCACGAGCATGGCAGCGATCAGAAGCGATCGCCAATGCAAATACCAGCGCCCGAAATGGCATTGGCGCAGCAGCATCAGAAGCGATCCTTCCAAGCCCGAATGGCTGCAAGCACATGGGCTGGGCTCGGCAATGCAGCAGCGCCAGACACTTGCAATGCCGCTGCAATCACCTCGGGTTGATTTGAGCGCATAAAGGGATTCACACGCAACTCATGGCCAATGGTGGTTGGCACAGTCGGCTGGTTCGCTTGGCGCAAGGCCTGTGCCGTATTGGACCAAGTAATGAGATCGGTGTTATGTGGCTCTACCGCCAAGGCAAAGCGGATATTCGAGAGCGTGTACTCATGGGTGCAATACACCGCTGTTTCCGGTGGTAAGGCTGCAAATTTAGCCAAAGACTGCGACATCTGCGTGGGCGTTCCCTCAAACAAACGGCCGCAACCGCTTGCAAACAAGGTATCGCCACAAAAGAGTTTGGGCGCATGACCAGCGGCAAAGTAGGCAATGTGCCCCAAGGTGTGGCCGGGGACTTCCATGACTGTGAACGCAATCGCTGGCGCAGCACATTCCACCCGGTCACCTTCCATTAAGGCCTGGGTTCGCCCCGGAATGGCTTCTGCTGCTGGGCCATAAACCGGAAGCGATTCATTGGCAACATAAGCCAATAAATCCATGATGCCGCCCGTGTGATCGGCGTGGTGGTGGGTAATCAGAATACCGGTGAGGGTCAGCGCTTGGCTTTCTAAGTAATCCAAAACGGGACCTGCATCGCCCGGATCGACGACCAAGGCAGACTCACCATCATGAATGCACCAGATGTAGTTATCGTCAAATGCCGGAATGGGCCAGACTTGCAATGCAGTTTTCGTTACCATAGGCACATGATACCAACCCAAGCCTCGCCCGAAAGCCCTATTTTGTCAGCGGATGGCTCTTGGGACGCTTGGCTTGCATCGCCTCCAGGTCAATATGTTTTGCATCAAGAACAGGCGTGGTTTGATAAAACAGTGGTGGATGTGTTTGGCTTTAATGCGGTTCAAATTGGCTTGCCACAACTCCATTCTCTGCGCGAAAACCGCATGCCGATGCGTGCCTTGTTAACGCATACCGATCAATCCTTAGGTGCGCTGTCAAACCTACCGGTAGCTCCTACTTGGCATGTCATCGAGGGCTTGCCTGACGAGCTGCCCTTTGCGGCAGAGAGCGTGGATCTATTGGTATTGCCGCATGTATTGGAGTTTGCGGACGACCCCCATCACATTCTGCGCGAAGCAGACCGGGTGCTCGTGCCCGAGGGACGACTCATCTTGTCTGGATTTAATCCTGCCAGCCTCTGGGGTGCGCGGCAATACCTTGGCCGCTTAATTGGCAAGCCATTTTTACCCAGAGAGGGTCAGTTCATTAATCTGCTGCGCATCCGTGACTGGTTAAAGTTACTGAATTTCTCCTTGGATCGAGGCCACTTTGCCTGCTATAAGTTCCCGCTGCAGGGCGAGTCAGCCATTGCGCGCATGAACTACCTTGAGCCCATGGGCAATCGGTGGTGGCCTATTTTTGGCGCCGTATTTATGGTCTCTGCTGTCAAGCGTCACCCCGGTATGCGCCTGGTTGGTCGCGTAGCTCAGAAGCGACCCCAATCACTACGCCAACTCAACCCCGCAGTGGAGAGCAAAATACAGCCCATCGCTCCCCACAACCAACATGACCGCCATGAGCCAGCCTGATCCTACCCTGCCCCACATCACCATTTATACCGATGGAGCCTGTAAGGGCAACCCTGGTCCCGGAGGTTGGGGTGCGGTATTGCGATCGGGCGAGCATGAACGGCATATGCATGGGGGCGCTGATTTAACTACTAACAACCGCATGGAAATGAGCGCGGTTATTCATGCGCTGCGCGCCCTCAAGCAACGTTCCAGCGTTGCGCTGTACACCGATTCCCAATACGTGCAAAAAGGGGTCACGGAATGGCTAGAGGGTTGGAAAAAGCGCCAATGGCGCACCTCCAGTCGCGAGCCCGTTAAAAACGCTGACCTCTGGCAAGAGCTCGATGCCCTTCTGCCCGGTCACCAAATATCCTGGCATTGGGTGCGTGGCCACAATGGCCATCCCGGTAATGAGCTTGCCGACGCCTTAGCCAACCGCGGGGTTGAAGAGCTGCTCGCAAAACGTAGTACTTAGAGCCTTAGAGTGGGGTTTTGGGCCAGTTTTCAGGCATGCTCGCTTTACCCCAAGCCCAAAGGCTTATGAGAGAATGGGGCATCCAAAAGCACCAAATAGCATCATTGCTAGACACCTAAGAAAAACTGAGATCAATTGGCTGAAAACGCTCCAAAAACACCCTGGTTAAGCAAAGTGGCCGCATCGCTATTGAAGACCATTCAAGAGGTCAGCAATAGCCTGTTGTCGAAAATCGCGCAGCTGTGGTCAAAAATTGACTTTGCCAGCATATGGGCCTTCACCCTGCGTCGCAAATGGTGGCTTCTTGCTCTTCTACTAATCCTAATCGCGGCCGATAAGACCTACGACCACTTCAACCCTCCAGCCAGCAAAAGAGGTGGGCCACAAACTGTCAGCAGCGTGATTGTGGAACGCAAGGATGTTCCCTTTGTAATCGAGGCAACCGGCACTATTGCTGCGGCCAGCATTGTTGATATCCGCCCGCAAATCACCAACATCGTCTCCAAGGTCAATATTACGGAAGGTCAAATCGTTAAAAAAGGGGATTTGCTTTTCACCCTCGATGACCGAACCGACAAAGCTAATTTTGATCGCGCCAAAGCGCTGGCGAACGACGCACAACGTCAGCTAGCGCGTGCCAAAGAATTGGTAGCCAAGAATTTCATCTCTAAAGCAGGTCTCGATACAGCAGAAGCCAATGCTGCATCAACCCAAGCAGCGGCTCGCGCTGCCGAGGTGCAGCTGTCTTTTAATTACTTGCGCTCCCCGATCGACGGGCGCGCCGGCATCATTAATGTCTTCCCAGGCTCTTTAGTGCAAGCAAGCAACGTAGTGGTCTCATCCACTAGCTCGACTGCAACCTCGACAACGGGCGCCATGGTCACCATTACGCAACTGGATCCGATTAACGTCGCGTTCATCATTCCAGAGCGCGATATCCCTTTGCTGACAGCCGCACGTAATGGCAACAAAGAACTCCCAGTTACCGTTACTGTAGGCAATGTAGATAAAACAGAATACGCTGGCCTGGTTTACGTTGTTGACAATCAAGTGGATCCAGTAATCGGTGCCGTTCGCCTGAAGGCGCGCCTCGATAATAAAAATGGCGCCTTAATTCCGGGGCAGTTTGCGCGGATTAAATTGGAAGCCAGTACCTTGCGCGATGTCATGCTATTACCATCTCAGGCAGTAATCATTAATCCAAAGGGTCGCTTTGTTTACCTGGTTGGAAAAGACGATGACAAAGTGGTGATGAAGCCGGTCAAGGTACTCTACGAGTATCAAGGCAATGCCGTCATCGAAGGCATTGATGCGGGCTCCCGGGTTGTGGTTGAGGGTGGCCAAAATCTACGCCCCGGTACCAAAGTGCGTGAAGCAAAGCCCGCCAACACCCCAAAAGCACTGGCTAAACCAGCCCCCACTGCCCCTGCGGCTCCCGAGAAAAAATGACGCTGTCTGAGCTGTGTATTCGGCGGCCCATTATGACAACCCTGCTGTCGCTGGCGACAGTGATTGCAGGGATCGTCGCCTATACCAAAATTCCGGTTGCCGCCCTACCGAGTTTTAATACACCCGTCATTTCAGTTACTGCGAGTTTGCCCGGGGCCTCACCAGAAAACATGGCTTCGGCGGTTGCGCTTCCCCTTGAAAAAGAGTTTTCCACGATTGATGGCATTGTCCTCATCAGTTCGGTGAACTCCCTTGGCAGTACTAGCATTACCTTGGAGTTCAATAACGATCGGGATATTGATAAGGCTGCGGTCGATGTGCAGGCGGCATTACTGCGTGCGCAGCGCCGTCTACCGATTGAGATGACCATTCCACCCTCGTATCGGAAGGTCAATCCAGCCGACGCGCCAGTCTTAATTATTGGCATGACTTCGCCTTCGCTCGATCTGTCGGATTTAAATAATTACGCAGAGAATTTGATTTCACCCACCCTCTCAACCATCGACGGTGTGGCGCAAATTCAGATTTATGGCGCAAAGCGCTACGCGATTCGCGTTAAAGCAAGGCCAGACGCCCTCGCCGTTAACAACCTGACGATGGAAGACATTGCACTTGCCCTCAATAGAGCAAATAGCAATACACCCATCGGAGTATTAGACGGTCCCCGTCAAGCGATGACGATTTATGCCAATGAGCAACTCGTTACCGCCAAGGACTTTAGTGACTTAATCATTGCGCAGCGCAATGGCCTACCCATTTACCTCGGTAATGTCGCCGATGTGATCGAGAGCTATGAAAACGTCCGCTCCCTCTCCACCACCAATGGCGAGCGCTCGATTGCCATTGCCGTATTGCGTCAGCCCAGCGCCAATACAGTAAAGGTGGTTGATTCTGTTCGGGCTTTACTGCCCGAGTTTGAAAAACAGTTGCCCGCCTCCATTAAGTTAATTCTGGTCAACGATCGCTCCATCTCCATTCGTGAAGCGATTCACGATGTCAATATCACCCTGCTGCTCACCATTGCATTGGTGGTGCTGGTTATCTTCCTGTTTTTAAAGCACGCCTCAGCGACCATCATTCCATCGCTGAGTTTGCCGATCTCCCTGATTGGCGCCTTCTCTCTGCTTTACTTCATGGGTTACAGCCTGGATAACATCTCCTTGCTGGGTATCACGCTGGCAGTGGGTCTCGTGGTCGATGATTCGATTGTGGTGCTTGAAAATATTGTGCGCTACACCGAACAAGGGATGTCGCCACTAAAAGCAGCGCTCAAAGGCAGCAAGGAAGTGGGCTTTACGATTATTTCGATCTCACTTTCCTTGGTGGCCGTATTTATTCCCCTCTTTTTTATGCAAGGCCCAGCTGGATTGCTGTTTAGGGAATTTGCAGTCGTCGTTTCATTGGCAGTCTTGGTGTCGGCAGTAGTCTCCCTCACCTTAGTCCCCATGCTATGTAGCCGCTTTTTACCAAAGCCTGGCGTACCCGCTAGAGAATTTGCGATGAATCGCCGCTTCGATCAGTTTTTTTCTTGGACGACTGACCGCTACGTTCACTACCTCGACAAGGCCTTGATTTACCGGAAGCCTGTTTTAATCGGTTCGGTTGGAACGATCATCCTAACGATCGTGATGTTTATTTACAGCCCAAAAGGCTTCTTCCCCGAGGAAGACATCGGGCAGATCATTGCAACCATCGAGGCCTCCGAAGACATGGCCTTTCCATCGATGCTGGAGTTGCAAGATAAAGCTGCGCAAATCGTCATCAATAATCCCAACGTGGCCAATTCAGTATCGATCTTGGGCGGCGGTAATAGCGCGGGCTCCAACACCGGCCGAATTTTTATTGTGCTCAAGCCCAAAGGCGAGCGTGAAAATATGAAAGCAGTACTCGAGTCCCTCCGCAAAGACTTTAGGGAGCTCCCTGGCCTATCCGTCTTTATGCGGCCGATTCAAAACCTGCAGCTGGGTGGGCGTTCGAGCAAAAGCCGCTATCAATTTACCTTGCAGAGCGTTGGCTTTGATGGCATCAATGAGTGGTCCACCAAGATCTTAGAGAAGATGCGTGCAGACCCGATCTTTAGAGACGTGAATACTGATTCGCAATTGCGCGGCCTTAATGTCAAGATTGATATTGACCGAGAAAAAGCCGCAACTGCGGGTGTCACGGTAGCGGATATTCGTCAAGCGCTCTACAACTCCTTTGGTGAGCGCCAAGTGTCATCGATCTACACCAACGTCAATACCTACTCGGTTATTTTGCAAGCCGCCGATGATCAGCGCCAGTTTGAAACCGATTTAAGTAAAGTGTTTGTCCGGGGTCGTGCTACCGATCGCCTCATCCCACTCTCGGGACTGGCGACTTTTAAACGCGAGGTCGGCCCAACCTCAGTCAACCACCAAGGCCAAATTCCGGCGATTACCATCTCCTTTAACTTGGCGCCCGACGTTCCCTTGGGCGATGCCACCAAAGCAATCGATGGCTTTGTTAAAGAGCTGCAGTTACCAAGCTCGATCATTACGAGTTACGGCGGCGATGCCAAGGTCTTTAAGGAAAATCAATCGGGGCAGATTATCTTGATTTTGGCGGCACTGGGCGTGATCTACGTCTTGCTCGGCGTTTTGTATGAGAGCTACATCCATCCACTGACCATTTTGGCTGGGCTCCCGTCTGCAGCCATTGGCGCACTCCTCTTCTTGTGGATGTTTAACTTAGAACTTTCCATCATCGCCATCATTGGCATTTTGCTGCTCATTGGCATCGTGAAGAAAAATGCCATCCTGATGATTGACTTTGCCCTCGATGCGCAGCGTAACCAGGGTATGAGCCCCGAAGAAGCGATTCGGACTGCCTGTATTTTGCGGTTTAGACCCATCATGATGACCACCTTTGCAGCCTTAATGGGCGCACTGCCCATTGCACTGGGTTTAGGTGCTGGCGCTGAACTTCGCCAACCCCTGGGCATCTCGGTTGCTGGCGGTTTAATTGTGTCGCAATTTGTGACGCTCTTTATTACCCCAGTCATCTACCTCTACTTGGATAAATATGCCGGCAACGGCCCACTCAAGATTAGTCCGGCAGATCTGGAAGGAACAGCCTAATGCGCCAAGTCATCCTCGATACTGAAACTACTGGTCTCAATCCAGCCACGGGCGATCGCGTGATTGAGATTGGCTGCGTTGAGCTGGTTAACCGCAGACTGACTGAGCGGACATTTCACCATTACATCAATCCAGAGCGCGACATCGATGCCGGCGCCTATGCCGTTCACGGCCTTTCGCGGGCTTTTTTATCGGATAAGCCCGTCTTCGCTCAGATCGCAGAAGATCTAATTGAATTTGTTGCTGGTGCCGAATTAATTATTCACAATGCGCCATTTGATTTGGGTTTCTTGGATAGTGAATTTGCCCTTCTAAAACGAACCCCGTTTCGCGCCCATGCCAGCAATGTGATTGACACACTCGTCAATGCCCGGCAGATGTTCCCCGGCAAACGTAACTCCTTGGATGCTCTCTGTGAGCGTTTTTCGATTAGCAATACCCACCGCACCTTGCACGGCGCTTTATTGGATGCACAACTCTTAGCGGAGGTCTATGTTGCAATGACGCGGGGTCAGGAAGACCTCACGATTGATTTAATTGACTACTCAGCTAACCTCGATGCATCCGGGCAAACCAAGCCGCTCCCGAAAAATTTAATGGTGTTGGCTGCCAGCGAAGATGACTGCAAGCTTCACGAACAAATTCTGGCCGAGATTGCAAAAGCGAGTAAAAAAGATCCAGTGTGGGAGCGCGCCCTCAATACAGCGCAATAAACACGGCGCTATAAAAGGCGTCTTGTATTTAAGAATGCCTAAATGAATAAAGGGGGATTAATCCCCCTTTATTGCATTCGAATTACTTCGATTGCTGTAAGCGTCTAGCGCTCGATTGCCGCCGCAATCGCTTTACCCAGATCATCGGTCTTCGCAGTGCCACCCACATCGGGTGTGAGTGGTGCATGACCAGGGCCTGCAGAGAGAACGTCTTCAATGGCTGTAAAGATACGCTTGCCGGCCTCGGGGTAGCCCAAGTGATCCATCATCATGGAGGCACTCCAAATTTGGCCGATTGGGTTCGCAATCATCTTGCCATAAATATCGGGCGCAGATCCATGCACAGGCTCAAACAGCGATGGGAACAATCCCTCGGGGTTGATACTGCCCGATGGTGCTACTGCAATAGTACCGGTACATGCAGGACCCAAATCCGACAGAATGTCGCCAAATAAATTACTTGCTACCACCACATCGAAACGGTCTGGGTTCATCACAAACTGCGCCGTCAAGATATCAATGTGGTACTTGTCGCTTTTGACATTCGGGTATTTTTTAGCCATTGCTTCAACCCGCTCATCCCAATACGGCATAGTGATCGCAATGCCGTTGGACTTGGTTGCAGACGTCAGGTGCTTTTTATCGCGGCTCTGGGCTAAGTCATACGCAAACTTCAGAATGCGGTCGACACCATGGCGCGTGAAAACGGATTCTTGTAAAACAAACTCCCGATCGGTATCGGGGAACATTTTGCCGCCTACGCTGGAGTATTCGCCTTCGGTATTTTCGCGCACAACAAAGAAATCAATATCGCCGGGTTTGCGATTAGCGAGTGGGCAAGGTACGCCAGGCAGTAAGCGGACAGGGCGTAAATTGACGTACTGATCAAAGCCGCGGCGGAACTGAATCAAACTTCCCCACAGCGATACATGGTCCGGAAGAATGTCAGGCATACCAACTGCGCCAAAGAAAATGGCATCGTATTGCATTAAGGTATCGAACCAATCGTCCGGCATCATCTTGCCGTGCTTGAGGTAGTAATCGCAGCTTGCAAAATCAAAGTGATCAAACTGCATCGGAATGCCGAATTTTCTGCTGACCGCCTCTAAGGCGCGCACGCCCTCGGGCATCACTTCTTTACCGATACCATCTCCTGGAATAACGGCAATTTTTGGATTTTTAACTATTTTTTGTGCGTTCATGATGGGCTTCGTGAGGGTAAATTAAATGGCGTGCTAGACAGCACAATCAATAGCGATATTTTACAAGCCTTCCTCTAGAACGCTTGGCTCCCGCCACTAACTAATGGCGCGCCGAATGGTATCCCGTCCTGGCTTGCCCTCGGCAATTGAGTCTGAGTCCACATTGGGGGTGTTTTCAATGGTTTCGGGTACAGCCTCCTGCATGCGGATGTTGTCCTTAGGGCAGATCGGAGCACCATAGCTGGCCCAGCGTTTTAGTAAGGTCACCTCGTAACCGCACTGCCCGCACTTGGCCTTGCTGCGACTGGCATTGCTTGGCCGTGGGGGTGGAAAGGCAATCGCCTGATGGGGGTATGGCCCTAACTCCTGACCAATCATCATCAAACGTACGACTAAGGCTTCGCTGGCATGGGCCATCCGCGCAGGACCCTCTAGACCCAATGCCTGCGCTATGCCCTTGAAATCCTCGCCGTGGCCGCTAAAACAGTCATCCACCGCATGGCAGAGCTCATGAACCAAGGTATCCAGCAACTGAACCGGCTCATCCAACTTGGGAGAAATAAAAATCTCATTCACGCCATCGCCCGAGCGCTCGCGTGGCCAGCACTGACCCAAGGTAGTTCGCGGGCTACTCGAGGCCGGAAAGCCGCACGATACGCGCACCGGCGGAATTGCATAGCCTGCTTTGGAAAAAATCGGTTCAAGGCGTCGAACCGCCTCTTGTAACCAGGCTTCGCGGTTGATGGTGTGGGGAATGGCCATAAAAAGTAAAAAGGGGTGAAATAAGCGGGGGTCAATAATGCTGAATTGCGATCATACGCCAGCGCCACTAGAATAAGCATATGAATGATCTTGAAAGCCTCAGTGCATCCGACGCCGCCTTCGCCCTTGCCCAAGGAAAGATCAAGGCAGAGCATTTGGTCTTAGCGTGTTTAGACCGTATTGGGCAGCGCGAACGCACCATCAAGGCGTGGGTAAGCCTTGGTAAAGAAAATGCCATTGTGCGTGCACGGCAACTCGATCGCGGTGCATCGACTGGCCTCTTGCATGGCCTGCCGATTGGCGTTAAAGATCTGTTTGATACCTACGACTTCCCCACGGCCTATGGCTCGCCCATCTACCGCACGCACCAACCGGCAACAGACGCTGTTTCCATTGCCCTGATGCGTAAAGCCGGCGGCATCATTTTGGGCAAAACCGTGACAACGGAATTCGCGACCTTTAAGAGTGGCCCTACTGCCAACCCCCACAACACGGCGCATACGCCTGGCGGATCCTCTAGCGGCTCTGCTGCTGCGGTAGCCGACTTTATGGTTCCCTTGGCGACAGGCACCCAAACTGCTGCATCCATCATTCGCCCTGCTAGCTTTTGTGGTGTGGTTGGTTATAAGCCCAGCTATGGCAAGGTTAGTATTGCCGGCGTTAAAAGCCTCTCGATTTCCATGGATACCTTGGGCTGTTTTGGTAGAACCGTCAGCGATGTTGCCTTAGGCGTCGCAGCGATGAGTGGCGATCATGGTTTAGCTACGATCGATCCCCTGCACCACAAACCACGCATTGCGATTGCGAATACCGTGCATTGGTCATTGGCACAAAAAGAAACCGTGACGGCAATGGCCATGGCTCGCTTTGCAGCCAACACCATCAGCCACCATGGGATTGCCGAAGCAAGCCTACCCGCCCTATTTGACGGCTTAGCGGATGCACAAAGCCGCATCATGACTTCCGAGATGTCGCGCAGTTTGTTATTTGAGCGAGTCCATTACCCCAAGCTACTTGGCAGCAAGATAGCGGCTCAACTCAAAGATGGCGCAGCGATACCCTATGAAACCTATGCCGCCGATTTAATTTACGTTGCGCAAGCGCGGCAAGCGATGGATCAGTTTTTTGCGGACAGCGCCGATGTCATCATTACCCCCAGCGCCATCGGCGAAGCTCCTGCTACCAAGTCCCACACCGGCGATCCGATTTTTTGCCGCTCATGGTCAGTACTCGGATATCCCTGCATCAACATCAACGTCAGCACAGGACCCAATCACATGCCAGTCGGAGTGCAACTGGTTGCTGGACTGGGTCGCGACCGCTTATTACTCAGTACGGCAAAAGCATTTGTGCAAGCGCTAGCTGATCCTGCTTCGCGTGCCCAAGCCTAACGCTGGCCAATCCGCACCGCACCAAACACTGCTTGTGCTTCGGTAGGTAAACATCGCCAGTATTGCTCGCTGGCATGCACCTCGCCTTTAAGGGCTGCCGCAGCCTCCCACGCCCAGCGGGGCTTATACAGAAAGGCCCTAGCGAGGGCAATCAGATCCGCATCGCCCTGCTCCAAAATAGCCTCGGCTTGCTGTGGGGTGGTAATGAGTCCCACAGCGATCGTTGGCAAACCTGCATGCGCTTTGATTGCTTTCGCAAACGGCACTTGGTAGTCAGGCCCAATGGCAATCTGTTGTTGCCGCGAAATCCCGCCCGATGAGACGTGAATAAAGTTGGCACCTGCCGCCTTTAAGCGAGCAGTAAATTCCGTTGACTCTTCAATAGTCCAGCCGCCATCAATCCAGTCTGATGCTGAAAGACGCAATCCCAGCACCCCTCTATACGCTTTACGGACGGCAGCAAATAATTCCAACGGAAAACGAATGCGATTCTCAAAAGAGCCACCATAAGCATCGCTACGTTGGTTTGCAATTGGCGATAAAAATTGGTGCAGCAAATACCCGTGTGCGCAGTGCAACTCCACCCCATCGATACCAATCCGCTCAGCGCGCAAGGCTGCAGTAACAAAGGCCTCGATCATCGCCTGTAGCTCATCTGCACTCATGGAATGCGGAGTGCGTTCATTGGGCAGTTGTGGAATCTCGGATGGACCACAAATGGCCCAGCCACCCTGATCTTCTGCCAGCAACTGGCCGCCCTGCCATGGGGTTGAACTCGATGCTTTGCGGCCGGCGTGCGAGAGCTGAATAAAAACGGGCAATGCTGGCGCCAAGGCACGTGCTCGGCTTAACTTGTCTTTTAAGGCCGCCTCCGTCGCGTCATCCCATAAGCCTAGGCAGGCTGGGGTGATTCGCCCTTGGGCTGTTACGGCAGTTGCCTCAATGATGAATAGCCCTGCGCCGCTATTAAACAGATTGCCCCAATGCATCAGGTGCCAATCCATCGCCATGCCGTCTACCGCGGAGTACTGGCACATTGGCGCAACCACAATGCGGCTCGCCAGGGTTAAATCACCCCTTGGGGATGCCAAGGTATAGGGGGAAAAGAGCAGACTCATGGAAAAACCTTTTGTTGTGGAATACAGCCAAAAACGGACGATAGCGATAGAATAATGGGATTCAGGATGAATTCGGCACATCGCGGGTCTAAATGCCCGATATGCCGCATAAATCAACGCATTTCCCCGAAATAAACCACCAAACTATTGTAGTTCCAGTCCATCAGCAGAAGGCCCTATGACCAGCAACAAAACACCCCCATTTAATTCCAAAGACGATATTGCCCATTTCATTGGCGGCGCCCTGCACCTGCCCAGCAATACCCGCTTTGGCGACGTTTACAACCCTGCCAGCGGCCAAGTTGCCCGGCGTGTTGCACTCGCCAGCACGAGCGATGTCAATGAGGCAGTTGCCTCTGCCAAAGCAGCCTTTCCGGCCTGGGCGGATACTCCACCCCTGCGCCGTGCGCGCATCCTCTTTAAGTATTTAGAGCTGCTAAACCGCCACCGCGATGAATTGGCCGCCATCATTACTGCTGAACACGGCAAAGTATTTACGGATGCCCAGGGTGAAGTAACCCGCGGTATTGAGATTGTCGAATTTGCGACTGGCATTCCAGAGTTGCTCAAGGGCGACTACAGCGAGCAGGTCTCGACCGACATTGATAACTGGATCATGCGACAGCCCTTGGGTGTGGTTGCTGGCATTACGCCATTTAACTTCCCGGTGATGGTGCCCATGTGGATGTTCCCAGTCGCCATTGCATGCGGTAATACCTTCATTTTGAAACCCAGCCCAACCGATCCTTCGGCCTCACTCTTGATGGCTAAATTACTCACTGAGGCTGGATTGCCCAAAGGCGTATTTAACGTCGTTCAGGGTGACAAAGAAGCAGTGGATGCCTTAATTGAAAATCCAGACGTCAAAGCGATTAGCTTTGTTGGGTCAACCCCGATTGCCAACTACATCTACGAGCGCGGCGCGCACTTTGGTAAGCGCGTACAAGCCCTCGGTGGCGCTAAGAACCACATGGTGGTCATGCCCGATGCCGACATTGATAAAGCCGTTGATGCCCTCGTTGGCGCAGCCTATGGCTCTGCGGGTGAGCGCTGCATGGCCATCTCGGTGGCGGTTTTGGTCGGCGATGCTGCCGAGAAAATCATGCCTAAACTGATTGAGCGTGCCCGCACCTTGAAAATCAAAAATGGCATGGAGCTCGATGCAGAAATGGGTCCGATTGTGACCCGCGCTGCGCTCGATCGCATTAGCGGTTACATTGATAAAGGCGTAGCAGCAGGCGCCAAGCTCTTAGTCGACGGACGCAATTTTTCGGTTCCTGGATCAGAGAAGGGTTTTTGGTTGGGTGGCACGCTGTTTGATGGCGTTACCCCTGATATGCAAATTTACCTGGAAGAAATTTTTGGACCCGTACTCTCCTGCGTACGGGTTGCCAACTTTGCCGAGGCGCTGGACTTAGTCAATGCCCATGAATTTGGTAACGGCGTTGCTTGCTTTACCAGCGACGGCAATATTGCCCGGGAATTTGCTCGCCGCGTTCAAGTGGGCATGGTGGGCATTAACGTACCGATTCCGGTGCCGATGGCTTGGCATGGCTTTGGTGGCTGGAAGCGCTCCCTCTTCGGTGACATGAATGCCTATGGCAAAGAAGGTGTGCGCTTCTATACCAAGCAAAAGAGCGTGATGCAGCGCTGGCCTGAAAGCATTGCCAAGGGTGCAGAGTTTGTGATGCCCACGTCTAAGTAATTCTTAAGCAGGCCTCAGTTAAAAATAGCAACCCTCGGGTTGCTATTTTCTTTACTGCAAGGTATTTTTTAGAAGCGGTATAGCCGGCAAGGACAGAACTTCAATTCCCTCTTCCCGCAATGACTCTGCCTCATCTACCGTCGTGCTCCCCCGAATGCTACGCTCGGGTGATTCTTTGTAATGAATCTTACGGGCCTCCTCTGCAAATCCAGAGCCTACATCTTCTGAGCGGCTCATCAGCTCCTGCATTCCCTTTAAAAAAGCGGCCTGTACTTGGGCTTCCAACTGACTATGGTCGGCGCGCGTCACTGCAGCGACCTCATTCTGGTTTGGCTGATTTTCTGTAGGGCTTACCTTGGCGAGTGCGCTGGAAGCCCCGCTGCTTTGCACTTGATTCTCTTTGGCGTGCGACTTGGCAATGTGGGGTGCCGATGGCATCCGCGTAATCTCGGTGCTATTGCATAAAGGGCACGCAAGCATGCCACTGGCCTGCTGGGTAAGGCAATCTTCCTCTGAAGCAAACCACCCCTCAAAGCGGTGATCAAAGGAACAGGATAGGTTATAGACTTTCATGCTGAGTAGATGGGGGCAAAACTGCTAAATTCAATATGGTCTATTTTAGTGGTGTTTTTAGCTCAGCGATGGGTGGCGACTGAGGCTTGACCAAGCCGCGGCGATAACGGTCTAACCAATAGGCTGAAATCGTGGTCTTGACGTCGGTAATAGCACCCTCTTCTACCCAGGTCAGTAATTCATCCAGGGATGCGGCAAATACATCCAAAAATTCCTCGTCGTCAAGCTGACGCTGGCCTTTGCTTAAGCCCTCGGCCAAGTAAATATCGATGAATTCGGTCGAATAGGAAATTACCGGATGAATGCGCCGAATGTAGCTCCACTTACTGGCGGCATATCCGGTCTCTTCTTGCAGTTCACGCTGCGCACAAATGAGGGGGCTCTCCCCCGCATCCAGCTTACCCGCCGGAATTTCCATGCATACCCGAGCCACAGGATAGCGGTACTGGCGCTCGAGCAAAATACGCCCATCGTCCAGTAACGCAACGATCGCTACCGCACCCGGATGGGTAAGGTACTCCCGCACCGCTTCACCACCATCCGGCAAGCGGACGGTATCGCGTTTCATCTCTAAAAAAATACCGCTGTATAGGTCGCGGCTTTCAATGCACTCCTCTTTTAAGTGCGCATCGCCTGTGGGTAAATCACGCAGGGATTTTTCGGTCATCGAGAGCGCTCCATAAAAAAACCCAGCTCATGAGCTGGGTTAGTGGTTTTAGCCGCCAAGCAAGGTGTTTCGCATCACATCTAAACACAAGGCCATTAAAGCCCCTGGAAAGATACCCAAGACCAAGATGGCAATGCTATTGATGCCCAATATGCCGCGGGAGATACCAGAGCCGGTAATTTCATGTTCACGCAGTGGCGCATCAAAATACATCACCTTCACCACGCGCAAGTAATAAAAAGCACCAACCAAGGATGCCATCACGGCAATGATGGCAAGTAAGGTGTACTCTGCATCCACTAAAGCCTCTAAGACAGATAATTTCGCGGCAAAGCCAACCGTCGGCGGAATACCAGCCAAGGAGAACATCATCACCAGACCCATAAAAGCAAACCACGGGTGCTTTTTATTTAAGCCCTTTAGGCTATCAAGGGTCTCGCAGTCATAGCCCTTTTTTGATAGCAGCATTAACAATCCAAAGCTACCTAAGGTGGTCAAGGTATACGTCACCGCATAAAAGAGTGCCGCACTGTAAGCATGGTCATCAAATACCGACAACATACCGAGCAGCACAAATCCCATTTGCGCAATCGCCGAATACGCCAACATCCGCTTGATGTTGGTTTGCGCTATGGCGGTCACATTACCAATCACCATCGACAATACTGCCAGCATGATCAGCATCGGCTGCCAGTCACTAAAGAGCGGTAACAAGGTATTCACGAGCAAGCGGAACAGCAAAGCAAATGCGGCTAACTTAGGCGCAGCGGCAATCAATAAGGTAACGGCAGTTGGGGCCCCTTGATAGACATCGGGTACCCACATATGAAACGGTACGACGCCTAATTTAAACGCCAGGCCTGCCATAATGAAGACCAAGCCAAAGGCCATGATCAAATGATTAATTCGGGGATCTGCTACTGCCTTGAAAATCTCAATGAGATCCAGCGATCCCGTAACGCCATACAGCATCGACATGCCGTAGAGCAAAAAGCCGGATGCCAAGGCGCCCAGAATAAAGTACTTCATGGCGGCTTCTGTGCTCTGGGCATGGTCCTGCCGCATCGCAACCAATCCATAAGTGGAGAGTGCCATTAGCTCCAGGCCAAGGTAGAGGGTCAGCAAGTTTGCGCCCGAAATAAGAACGCACTGCCCGAGCAAGGCAAACAAGGCCAAGACGATGAAGTCAGGTCTAAACATGCCACGGTCAACTAAGTACTGGCGGGAATAGATCAAGCTAATCAGTAGCGCAAAACACGAAGCGGACTTCAATAGGTTTGCCAAGGGATCCGCTTGGAATAAACCCGTCATGGCATAGATTGGCAAATCTGGGATACGCAACGCGAATACCGTTCCGATTACCAGCAAGAGTAGCAGCGCGCCGTTGTAAACAAAATTGGCGCCACGGGGCGTATCGAATACCTCGCGCGCCATACCATCGGCCGCCAGAGGTGTTTCTTTTACAAATACGCTCAAGACAAGCAATGAGCATGCTGCAAGCAGTATTACCAACTCGGGCAAAAGAACAATGAGGTCAAGGATTTCCATATTCTTATCTCGGCTTTACAGTTTGCTGATCGCAACGTGTTCCAGCAAATGAATGACCGCTGGGTGAATGATGTCGGTAAATGGCTTTGGATAAATACCCATCCACAACACACAAATGGAGAGCACTGCCATCATCAGAAACTCGCGGCCATTGATGTCGGTTAAGGCGTCGACTTCTTTGTTGGCAATTGCCCCAAATAAGACGCGCTTCACCATCCACAAGGAATAAGCCGCACCAAGCATTAGCGCGGTAGCCGCCAGCAAACCAATCCAGAAGTCATAATCGACCGCCGCAAGAATCACCATGAACTCCCCAACGAAACCGGAGGTTGCAGGTAAACCGCAGTTGGCCATCGCCATAAAGACCATAAAAACCGAGAACTTCGGCATGCGGTGGATCACCCCACCGAAATCCGCAATTTGGCGGGTATGCATGCGATCGTAGAGAACTCCAATCGCTAAGAACATCGCCCCCGAAATAAAGCCATGGGAAATCATCTGAATAATGCCGCCCTCAATGCCAAGGGGGCTAAAGAGGAAAAAGCCTAAGGTCACAAAACCCATGTGCGCAACAGACGAATACGCCACCAGTTTTTTCATGTCCTTTTGGACTAAGGCAACCAGACCGACATAGATCACGGCAACCAAGGAAAGGAAAATCACAAAAGGACCGAGGTACATGCTGGCATCCGGCGCAATCGGCAAGGAGAAGCGCAAGAAACCATACGCACCCAGCTTCAACATAATTGCCGCCAACACAACCGACCCGCCAGTAGGCGCTTCAACGTGCACATCGGGCAACCAAGTGTGCAAAGGCCACATTGGCACTTTGACCGCAAAGGCCATAAAGAAGGCAAAGAAAATGAGGATTTGCTCAACAATATCCAGAGGGGCATGGTGCCACGTCTGAATATCGAAGGTATTGGTAGCGTTATACAGGTAGAGCATCGCTATCAAGGTAAGAAGCGAGCCAAGCAAGGTGTAGAGGAAGAACTTAAAAGCCGCATAAATGCGGTTCTTGCCACCCCATACACCGATGATGATGTACATCGGAATTAAAGTCGCCTCAAAGAACACATAAAACAGCATGCCGTCCAGAGCAGCGAACACGCCAATCATCAAGCCCGACAAAATCATGAAGGATGCTAAATACTGGGATACTTTTTCAGTAATGACTTCCCATGCAGCTACAACCACAAAGATATTAATAAACGCCGTCAGAACGACAAACCAAACTGAAATACCATCGACACCCAGATGGTAGTTAATGTCATAGCGCTCAATCCAGCTGAACTTCTCAACAAACTGCATCCCTGCCGTTGTTTCATCAAACTGCAAAACCAGAGGGAGAGTTGCAATGAATCCCAGCACCGACCCAAACAGAGCCAAGTAGCGCACTCCAGACGATGGGCGCTCTGATCCGTAGATCAAGATGATCAGACCAAAAACGATCGGGATCCAGATGGCGTAAGAAAGAATCATGACGAAAGCTTCAACTTAATAGGCAATATAAATATAGGTGTACAAGACCCAGGTCAACAAGGCAATGACGCCAAGGATCATGGCAAAGGCATAGTGATAGAGGTAGCCAGACTGCAGGCGACGGATAAGGCCCGAAAAACGACCGACCATGTGGGCGCTACCATTAACAAAAAAGCCATCAATAATCTTTTCGTCGCCGCGGTGCCAAAAAATTCCGCCAAACCACAGCATGCCTTTTGCAAAGACCGTTTGATTCAATTCATCGAGGTAGTACTTGTGGTCGAGCAATTTCTTGATCGGAGCCAAGGCTTCCGATACCTTAGCGGGCAAGCTAGGCGCCCACAAATAACCAATCGCAGCAGTGAGCACGCCCAAGACAACCAGTAACAATACCGGCGTACTGAATGCATGCATCGCCATGGCAACCGGCCCATGGAATGCCTGCGCTAAGTCTTTCATGACAGGATGCTTGGCAATATCAATGAAGATCGAGTCGCCAAAGAAGCTACCAAAGAGCAAGGGGTCAATGGTGTAAAAACCAATAATGACCGAAGGTATTGCCAAGAGGATCAGCGGAATGGTCACAACTAGAGGCGATTCGTGTGGCTTTTGGCCTGGTGCCAAACCGTGATGCGCATGATCGTCATGGCCGTGATCATCGTGTGCATGGTGACCATGGTCTGCATGCCCGAAACGCTCTTTGCCATGGAAGACATAAAAATACAGACGGAAGGAATACAAAGCCGTGACAAAGACGCTAGCCATCACCGCAAACAAAGCAAATCCCGATCCAGGAATGGTGCTAGCAGCAACCGCTTCAATAATCGAATCTTTGGAATAGAAGCCCGAGAAGAATGGCGTACCAATTAAGGCCAAGCTGCCCAAGAGCATCATCAAGCAGGTTACGGGCATGTACTTCCATAACCCGCCCATTTTGCGCATGTCTTGTTCGTGGTGCATTCCCAAAATCACACTACCCGCCCCTAAGAATAAGAGTGCCTTAAAGAAAGCATGGGTCATTAAATGGAAGATGGCAATCGGATATGCCGAAACGCCCAAAGCAATTGTCATGAAACCCAACTGCGACAAAGTGGAATACGCAACCACGCGCTTGATGTCGGTTTGCACGATGCCCAAAAAGCCCATGAATAAGGCAGTAATGGAGCCGATCACCAAGATAAAGCTGAGCGCCACATCCGATAACTCAAACAAGGGTGACATCCGGCTCACCATAAAAATACCGGCAGTCACCATGGTTGCCGCATGAATCAAAGCAGAAATAGGGGTTGGGCCTTCCATCGAATCAGGGAGCCAAACATGCAATGGAAACTGCGCTGATTTACCCATGGCGCCAATAAAGAGGCAAATACAGGCAACCGTAACGAGATTCCAATCGGTACCCGGCAAGGTTTGTGCAGCCAAGACCGTGTTTTGGGCAAAGATGGCATCGTAGTTCATGGAGCCGGTGCCAGCCAACAGCAAACCGATCCCCAAAATGAATCCAAAGTCGCCAACGCGGTTGACCAAGAAAGCCTTCATATTGGCAAAGACGGCGGTTTGACGCTCGTAGTAAAAGCCAATCAATAAATAGGAAACAACGCCCACTGCCTCCCAGCCAAAAAAGAGCTGGAGCAAGTTATTGCTCATCACCAGCATCAACATAGCAAACGTGAACAAGGAAATATAGGAGAAGAAGCGGTTGTAGCCCTCCTCCTCCGCCATATAGCCAATCGTGTAGATATGGACCATCAACGAGACAAAGGTGACTACCACCATCATGATGGCACTCAGTGGATCAATTAAGAAGCCGATGTCAAAACTAAGTTCACCAAGCTCCATCCAGCGATAAACCGAGCCGTTGAAGTAAAAACCATCCATGACCTGCATCAGTACATTGCACGACAAAACGAATGCAATCGTCACACCCAAAATAGCAATGGTTTGGCAGGCGCCGCGACTCAGCTGCTTACCTAAAAAGCCTGTACCAAAAAATCCCACCAACATGCTGCCGATTAATGGCGCAAGGGGTATGGCACAGAGTACGGGAATAGTAAGGGTCAGTTCCATTGCAGGGTCTTTTTAAACTAGCCTTTGAGGTGATCAAGCTCTTCAGCGTTGATCGAATCGAATTTACGGAACAAGGCAACCAAAATAGCCAGGCCAATGGCGGCCTCAGCAGCCGCTACAGTCAAAATGAAAAACACAAACACTTGACCGGCCATATCCCCTAAGTAATAAGAGAAGGCAATAAAGTTCATATTGACGGAAAGGAGCATGAGCTCGATTGCCATCAACAAAATGATGATGTTGCGGCGATTTAAGAAAATACCAACGACGCTAATCGCAAACAGGATGGCGCTCAAGACGAGGAAATGGGCAAGCGTTACGGTCATTTTGACTCCCCACCCGTTTTGCCGCGTTGATCCTGCTTCGCATCCATTTCTGAATCCATCTTCACCATGCGCATACGATCAGCTGGGTTGACCGCAACCTGATCAGCAATGATTTGCGATTTAGAGTCCTTGCGGCGACGCAGTGTTAGCGCAACCGCTGCAATGATTGCAACCAATAGAATCAATCCGGCGATTTCAAACGCGTAAACATAATCAACGAAGACCAGGCGTCCCAGGGCTTGGGTATTAGATACGCCGCCCATCTCTTCCATCATCGGCTGCAAAGGTACTGTGGTGCCAATAAAGCCCCGAATCAATACGATCGATAGCTCCATCACAATGACGGCGCCGATTAAAAAGGCAACCGGCAAATACTTCTTGAAATCCCGTCGCAGATGCGCCAAATCCAAATCCAGCATCATCACCACAAACAGGAATAAAACCATGACTGCGCCGACGTACACCAAAATCAGTACGAGGCTTAAAAATTCCGCACGCATCAGCATCCACAACCCCGATGCGCAAAAGAAAGACAGCATCAAAAACAGGGCAGAGTTGACCGGATTGCGCGACGTAATCACCTGTAGGGCAGCCAGCACCAAAATGCCGGCAAAGGCATAAAAGAAGATAGCAAAAAGGGTTGCGGGTTCGAATGTCATAGTGAATTACTTAGCGATAGGGAGCATCAGCAGCGCGGTTAGCAGCAATGTCTTTTTCATACTGATCGCCGACCGCAAGCAACATGTCTTTGGTGAAATACAAATCGCCCCGCTTGTCTCCAAAGTATTCAAAAATATTGGTTTCGACAATCGCATCAACTGGGCAAGCCTCTTCACAGAAACCGCAGAAAATACACTTGGTTAAATCGATGTCGTAGCGCGTAGTCCTGCGGGTTCCATCGTCGCGCTGATCTGATTCAATCGAGATTGCCATGGCCGGGCAAACAGCCTCGCATAATTTACAAGCGATGCAACGCTCTTCCCCATTCGGATAACGGCGCAATGCATGCAGACCACGAAAACGAGGGGATTGCGGCGTCTTCTCTTCAGGGTATTGCACCGTGAACTTCGGCTTGAAAAGGTATTTGCCGGTGATTGCCATCCCGGTCAAAATGTCTTTCAACATTAAGCTACTTAAGAACTGATTAATCCGTTTCAACATAATCGTGACCTAGTTCCAAATATTCCATGGGGAGACAACCCAAGCGCCGACCAACACCACCCAGAAAACAGCCAAGGGAATAAAAATCTTCCAGCCTAGGCGCATGATTTGGTCATAGCGATAACGGGGTAGCGTCGCCCGCAGCCAAATAAAGCAGGACAAAATAAAGAAGGTTTTGGCAAACAACCAAAAGAATCCGGGGATATCGCGCAAGATGGGCAAATCCACAATCGGTAACCAGCCACCCAAGAACAGAATGGAGGTAAGCGCGGCGATCATGATCATATTGGCGTATTCAGCCAAGAAGAACATGGCATACGCCATACCCGAATACTCCACCATGTGGCCAGCCACAATCTCCGACTCCCCTTCCACCACGTCAAAGGGATGGCGATTGGTTTCGGCGACACCGGATATAAAGTAAATCAAGAACATGGGCAACAAAGGCAACCAGTTCCACGACAGGAAATTCAGGCCCATGTCAGCAAAGATGCCGGTATCTTGCAGTAGCACGATTTTGCTCAGATTGAGTGAGCCAGAAATAATGAGAACGGTAACGAGTGCAAATCCCATGGCGATTTCGTAGGAAATCATTTGTGCCGACGCGCGCATCGCTGCCAAGAATGGGTACTTGGAATTTGATGCCCAGCCCGCCAGAATCACCCCATATACCCCGATCGACGAAATCGCGATGATGTACAAGAGGCCGGCGTTGACGTCGGCTAGAACTAAATCCGCCTGAAATGGAATCACTGCCCAGGATGCAAATGCGGGCATGATCACCATCACCGGCGCAACAATAAACAGCACCTTATTCGAGCGGGTCGGTGAAACGATTTCTTTTAGAAGTAACTTAATTGCATCGGCGATAGGCTGCAATAAGCCTAAAGGGCCAGTTCGATTTGGGCCGAGGCGAATGTGCATCCAGCCAATTAACTTGCGCTCCCACAAGGTCATGTAGGCAACGGCAGCAAACATGGGCAAGACAATTACAACAATCTTTAGCAATGTCCAGACCAACGGCCAGAAAGATCCGAGTAACTCAGATCCAAAAGCATTCACGGCATTTAATAGCTCTGTCATCGCGATTCCTAAACTCGGCTTACCGTAACGGCGCCAAACATCGCACCGAGCGCTGCGCTAGAAGGTGTGGTTGCAGATATGCGCATGCATCCGGCGGCTAATTGGTTCTCCAACATGGCCGGCATTTGGACCGTATTGCCACCCTGGGTAACAGCTACCAAATCGCCCTCTTTCAAATTCAGCTCTGCGAAGGTCTTGGCATTTAAGCCCAGGCGATGCGCATTTTTTGCATCGCGAGTCAATTGCAATGCGGGAGCACGGCGTACGATCGCATCGACACCATAAATCGGTAAATCCGTTACTCGCTCAAGACCATTAATGGCTTGTTCTTGCGTCAGGCTGAGGGATGCAGTAAATCGGTTATTAAGGCGCTCAGTAATCGGTTTTGCTAAAGCCTCGCCGCAAACCTCTTCCGGTGTATTGAGTAAGAAGCCATTCAGGCCCAACAAACTGCCCATGGCACGCAATACTTTCCATGCTGGTCTTGCGTCTGCCAAGGGGCGTACCGATGGCTGTATGGTCTGCACTGTTCCTGCTGCATTAATAAAGCTACCGACGGATTCCGTAAATGGCGTAATGGGCAACAACACATCAGCCAATTCCAACAGTTCGCTGCTTGCAAATGCAGTCAGCGCGATGACGGTATCGGCCTTCGTGAGTGCCGCACGGCTTTGCTGTGGATTTGGTAAGTCAGATAATGGCTCTACATTTAGTAAAAGGACTGCGCGAGCACTTCCGTCGAGCATAGAATCAATGCCCACATTGGGTTTTTGCTGAACAGCTTGCAGCAGCGGTGCCGCAACGGCATTGCCACCAACAGGTAAAAATCCAAAGGTAGCGCCGGTTTGCTCAGCAATAAATTGGGCCAGCACATGCAAATTCGAAGCAGATGGGTGAGCAATTGCAGCAGAGCCCAAGAGCACCGCCGTATTGCTTCCAGATAAAAGGCCATCCGCAATGGCTTGCGCTTCTGGCGAAACCACCCCACCCTGAATGCCTGCTGGCAGCTGACTCGATTTTGCTTTTGCAATCGCACTGGCCACTTCAGTCAAAACCGCTGTCCAGCGACTTGGCGCCGCAGCAATCCCAAGGGAAGGCATCAACCAGTCATCCCCACCTGCATCAATGCGAGAAACCTGGAGGCCGCGCTTGCTCGCAGTGCGCAAACGTGCGGCAATCAGTGGCTGCTCTTTACGTAAAAAACTACCAATCACGAGCGCGCGATCCAGTTGGCTCAGATTGGCAATTGGCATACCTAGCCATGGCGCAGTGGCGCTACCGCGCATGTCAGTTTGGCGCAGGCGTGTCTCAACGCGATCAGATCCCATTGCACGCACGACTTTTTGCAGGAGATGCAACTCTTCCACGCTCGAGATTGGGTGAGCGATGGCTGCAAGTGCATCAGCGCCATGATCGGCTGTAATGGTTTTCAACGAACGGGTGACGTACTCTAAAGCAGACTCCCAGTCTGTCTCGAGCCATTTGCCCTCTTGCTTGACCATCGGAACCGTCAAACGCTCTGCTCTGTTCACACCTTCGTAAGCAAAACGGTCGCGGTCACTGATCCAGCATTCATTAATGGCTTCATTTTCCAGAGCCACGACACGCATTACGCGATTGGCTTTGGTTTGTACTGTGGTGTTGGTGCCCAAGCTATCGTGCGGGCTCAATGAACGCTTACGGCCCAGCTCCCAGGTGCGAGCCGCGTAACGGAATGGCTTGCTCGTTAAGGCGCCGACTGGGCAAATATCAATCATGTTGCCCGATAATTCGGAATCAATCGTTTGGCCGGCAAATGTCGTGATCTCAGAATGCTCGCCGCGATTGACCATGCCGAGTTCCATGATTCCCGAAACCTCTTGGCCAAAGCGCACGCAGCGGGTGCAATGAATGCAACGCGTCATCTCTTCCATTGAGATGAGTGGTCCTGCATTTTTATGAAACACCACCCGCTTATCTTCGCTGTAGCGGGATGTGGATTTGCCGTAACCGACGGATAGATCCTGCAATTGGCACTCGCCGCCTTGATCGCAAATCGGGCAATCCAGTGGGTGATTAATCAGCAAGAACTCCATGACTGAACGCTGCGCTTCGACTGCTTTTGCCGAATGCGTAAAGACCTTCATGCCTTGGGTGACTGGCGTTGCGCAGGCAGGCAATGGTTTGGGTGCTTTTTCTACTTCAACCAAGCACATACGGCAATTGGCTGCGATCGATAATTTCTTGTGATAGCAGAAATGGGGAATGTAGGTTCCCAATTTATTTGCGGCATGCATCACCATCGAACCTTGCGGAACTTCGACTGCCTTGCCGTCCAATTCGATTTCAACCATGCTCACGTCAACAAATCCTCATTTATCGGTTTAGCTATTAAACGTATTCAGGCACGATGCAACGCTTGTGCTCAACGTGGTACGCAAATTCATCCATGTAGTGCTTTAGCATGCCGCGCACTGGCATTGCTGCCGCATCGCCCAACGCACAAATGGTTCTGCCCTGAATATTCGCCGCAACGTCATTCAGTAAATCCAAATCTTCTGGACGCCCTTGTCCATGCTCAATGCGATTGACGATGCGCCACAACCAGCCTGTGCCCTCACGGCATGGGGTGCACTGTCCGCAGGACTCTTCGTGATAGAAATACGATAGGCGCAAGAGTGACTTCACCATACAACGGGTGTCATTCATCACAATAACCGCACCTGAACCCAGCATCGAACCTGCTTTCGCAATACTGTCATAGTCCATTGTTAGATCCATCATCATGGCGCCCGGAATAACCGGCGCGGATGATCCGCCTGGGATTACTGCCTTTAATGCTTTTCCTTCGCGCATACCGCCAGCGAGCTGCAAGAGCTCTGAGAACGGCGTACCGAGTGGAACCTCGTAATTGCCGGGATGTACTACATCACCCGAGACCGAGAAAATCTTTGTGCCGCCGTTATTGGGCTTACCCAGTTGCAAATACGCCTCACCGCCAATTGCCAATATGAATGGCACGGCAGCAAAGGTTTCCGTATTGTTAATCGTCGTGGGCTTGCCATACAAGCCAAAGCTCGCAGGGAACGGTGGTTTGAAACGGGGTTGGCCTTTTTTGCCTTCGAGGGATTCCAGCAACGCAGTCTCTTCACCGCAAATGTAGGCGCCCCAACCTGGCGATGCATGCAGCTGGAAATTAAAATCCGTTCCTAAAATGGAATCACCCAAATAACCTGCGGCACGGGCCTGTTCCAATGCTTCTTCAAAGCGGGTATAGACTTCCCAGATTTCGCCATGGATGTAGTTGTAGCCTACGCTAATGCCCATGGTGTAAGCACCAATGATCATGCCTTCGATCAATGCATGCGGGTTGTAACGCATGATGTCGCGGTCCTTAAACGTACCGGGTTCGCCCTCATCACTATTACAAACTAAGTATTTTTGACCAGGGAACTGGCGGGGCATAAAGCTCCACTTCAGTCCAGTTGGGAATCCTGCGCCCCCACGACCACGCAACGACGACGCTTTTAATTCTGCAATCAAGGCATCTGGCGTGACTTTATCCTTCAGAATTCGGCGCAACTGCTGATAACCGCCGCGACTTTCATAGTCTTTGAGGCCCCAGTTATCACCAGTGAGGCCGGCCAAAATTAATGGCTTGATGTGACGGCTATGGAGACTCGTCATGCTGGCTGTCCTTTTGCCGAAGCGCGCAACTCATCCAAGAGTGCGTCAATTTTTTCATTGCTCATAAAGCTACACATGGTTTTATTGTTCACCAGCATCACTGGGGAATCACCACAGGCACCCATGCACTCACCCTCTTTTAAGGTAAAAGTGCCGCACGGCGTGGTCTCATTAAAGCCAATCCCCAGCCGCTGCTTTAAATGATTGGCAGCGCGCTCGCCGTTACTGAGTTGGCATGGCAAATTGGTGCACACCACAATTTTGTGACGACCAATGGGTTTGGTGTCATACATATTGTAAAAAGTGGCGACTTCATCGACTGCAATGGTGGTCATACCCAATACGGACGCAACCTCAGCAATCACTTCAGGCGAGACCCAGCCTACTTCGGTTTGCGCAGCAATTAAACAGGCCATCACGGCCGATTGCTTTTGATCAGCGGGGTACTTGGCAATATTGCGCTCCATATCGGCGCGGGTCTTGGCAGATAGTTGCATGGTTGGAGTGTGTGTCATGAATTAGTCCAGTGTGTCCAAGCGATTAGCGATCGATCTCGCCGAACACAATATCTTGTGTACCAATAATGGTTACCGCATCCGCAATCATGTGGCCGCGGGCCATTTCATCGAGGGATGCCAAATGCACAAAACCAGGGGCACGGATTTTTAAGCGGTATGGCTTATTGGCGCCATCGGATACTGCATAAATACCGAACTCACCCTTCGGATGCTCGACTGCGGCGTAAGCCTCTCCTGCTGGCACATGAATGCCTTCGGTAAAGAGTTTGAAATGATGAATCAACTCTTCCATATTGGTTTTCATATCCACGCGGGCGGGTGGCGATACCTTGTGGTTATCGCTCATCACTGGACCAGGATTGGCGCGCAACCAAGCAACGCATTGCTGAACAATGCGATTCGATTGGCGCATCTCTTCCATACGGATTAAGTAGCGGTCATAGGAGTCGCCATTGACGCCTACTGGAATATCAAACTGCAAGCGGTCATAGACTTCATAGGGCTGCTTCTTACGCAAATCCCACTCCACACCAGAGCCGCGGAGCATGGGGCCAGTAAAGCCCAGTTGCAAGGCGCGCTCAGGCGAGACAACCCCAATACCCACGAGGCGCTGCTTCCAAATGCGGTTATCGGTTAACAAATTGCAGTACTCATCGACGTTTCCGGGGAAGCGCTGGGTAAATGCGTCAATGAAATCCAGCAAGGAGCCGCTACGATCCTCATTGAGGCGCTTGAGCGCACTGCTACTGCGGGTCTTAGATTCAGCAAACTGAGGCATGCGCTCGGGCAGATCACGATAGACGCCGCCTGGACGGTAGTAGGCTGCATGCATACGTGCGCCAGAGACTGCTTCGTACATATCAAAAATATCTTCGCGATCGCGGAAGGCGTACAAGAAGACGGCCATGGCACCAACGTCTAAGCCGTGACAACCAATCCACAATAAGTGATTGAGTAAGCGCGTTAACTCGTCATACATCACGCGGATGTATTGCGCGCGCAGCGGCACATCCACGTTGAGTAATTTCTCAATGGCCATTACATACGCGTGCTCGTTCACCATCATCGAGACGTAATCGAGGCGATCCATGTAAGGCACACTCTGAATCCAGGTGCGGGTCTCGGCGAGTTTTTCAGTCGCGCGGTGCAATAAACCAATGTGTGGGTCGGCGCGCTGAATGACTTCGCCATCGAGCTCCAGCACTAAGCGCAATACGCCGTGCGCCGCTGGATGCTGCGGACCAAAGTTCAGGGTGTAATTTTTAATCTCGGCCATGCTTAAACTGGGCCTCCGTATTGCTCTTCCCGCACCACGCGCGGTGTAACCTCGCGGGTTTCAATCGTGACTGGCTGGTAGACAACCCGCTGCAATTCAGGGTCGTAGCGCATTTCGACGTTCCCAGAGATCGGGAAATCCTTGCGGAAGGGATGGCCAATAAAGCCATAGTCAGTCAAGATGCGGCGCAGATCGGCGTGACCATCAAACAAAATACCAAAGAGGTCAAATGCTTCGCGCTCAAACCAATTCGCTGAATTCCACACCGACGTGAGTGAGGAAACCAAAGGATAACTATCGTCAGGGGCAAAAACCCGCAGGCGCAAACGCAAATTGTGTTTCACGGACAGCAAATGGGTCACCACCGCAAAACGGGGGCCGCTATACGTACCATCGAGGTAATCTTGGTAGTCAATGCCGCATAAATCAATCAGCTGCTCAAAACCAAGCGCTGGGTCGTCACGCAAAATCAAAGCAGACTCTAAATAGGTATCGGCGCGCAATACCACCGTTAACTCATTCAAGGCTAAGGTGATCGACTGCACGCGTGCGCCCAAGGCGCGCTCAACGTGGGACTGTAATTGAATCAGGCGCTCAGACATTCTTATGCCTTCCGCGCAATGGTGCTGGTACGACCAATTTTGGCTTGCAGCTGAATGATGCCGTAGATCAGCGCTTCT
>CALRTW020000009.1:0-70251 GCA_943371165.1 Rhizobium sp. Q54 | reverse complement strand
CCTCATTGACCTTTGCAATTTTGTACAGCCTCAGTGCCCACGGCATCATGACATTGAATGATTTCAAGGCGATCGAGGGTGATCGCAGAATGGGCGTGCGCTCATTGCCAGTCCAGCTCGGCGTCGATCGCGCAGCGCACTTGGCGTGTTGGGTCATGGTCGTGCCACAAGTGATTGTTCTCATCTTGCTCTTGTATTGGGATCGCAGTAATTACGCACTGGCGATTGCTGGCTTAATCGTGTGTCAGCTGGTATTAATGCGCAAGTTCTTATCCGATCCCGTGCGCTACGCACTGTTCTATAGCGGCTTTGGCGTACCACTCTTAGTGAGCGGCATGATGGTTTCCGCATTTGCCATTCACGCATTCGGGGCACGCTAATGAGCATCGCACTCACACCAACATTTATTCGTACGAGCGGCTTCGGCTGGCTCGATATCGTGCGTTTGGGTTTAGTGCAAACGGCCATTGGCGGGATTGTGGTGATGACCACATCGACCCTAAATCGCATCATGGTGGTGGAGTTAGCGCTACCTGCGATTCTGCCGGGTTTGCTGGTGGCCTTTCATTACTTCATTCAAGTCATACGTCCTCGTATGGGTCATGCTTCTGATAGTGGGGCCAAGAAGACCCCTTGGATCATTGGTGGCATTTGCGTTTTGGCTTTGGGCGGGTTTGGCGCAGCGCTCTCCACCGCACTAATGGCAAGTTACCTTACCTTAGGAATAATTTGCGCCGCATTGGCTTTTTTCCTGATTGGCATTGGAGTCAGCATCAGCGGCACTTCGCTATTGGCGCTATTGGCAAAAGGTGTAAACGATGAGCGCCGCGCAGCAGCAGCAACCATTGTGTGGCTCATGATGATTTTTGGATTTGCTTTCACCAGCATCATGGCTGGTAAGTTTTTGGATCCCTACGAACCGTATAAGGTGGTCGTGATCTCTGGGGTGATTTCAACGATTGCGGTGTTGGTAACCATCGCTGCCCTCTATCGATTGGAAAGCCCTGAATTACAAAATAGTCCTGTGCACTCAGAACGTAAAACGCCATTCCGTCAGGCATTGGCTGAAGTGTGGGCGGATGCCGATGCCCGTCGCTTCTCCATCTTTATCTTTATCTCCATGTTTGCGTTTAGCTCACAAGATTTAATCTTGGAGCCATTTGCCGGCATCGTCTTTGGCTATAGCTTGGGCGAAACCACTAGCCTCTCGGGAGTGCAGCACTCGGGCGTACTGCTAGGCATGCTGTTGGTGGCGATTTGCGGCTCAAGTCGATTGCGTGCCTACTGCGGCTCCTTACGTTTGTGGATGATTTATGGCTGCGTGGCTTCCGGTATCGCGATGCTGGGCCTGGCGATTGGCAGCATGGTGGGGTCTGAGTGGCCACTGCGTTTTAATGTCTTTCTATTGGGCTTAGCTAATGGCGCGTTTTCCATTGCCGCGATTGCTTCGATGATGCGCTTGGCGGTTGCGGGCGGAGTCGGAAAAGAGGGTGTCCGCATTGGCCTTTGGGGTGGCGCGCAAGCGATTGCCTTTGGTGTAGGTGGGCTGCTCGGCGCTGCAGCCAGCGACATTGCCAGGGCGTTGATGGAAAGCCAATCAGTAGCCTACGCCAGTGTATTCAGTATTGAGTCGGGATTATTTATCGCATCAGCTTATTTAGCTTCGAAAGTGGAGAAGTGATTATGCAAATAAACCAACATTCCGTTGTTTATGACGTCGTCGTAGTCGGCGGCGGCCCAGCGGGCGCTACTGCGGCAGAGACGCTCGCCAAAAAAGGCAAGAAAGTATTGTTGCTAGATCGGCGGGGGCGTATTAAGCCCTGTGGCGGTGCGATACCGCCCCGCCTCATTAAAGACTTTGCAATTCCCGATGAGCTGCTTGTTGCGAAGTCCACTTCAGCGCGCATGATTTCTCCAGCAGGTAAGAAAGTCGACATTCAGATTGAGAATGGCTTTGTCGGCATGGTCGACCGTTCTGAATTCGATGAATGGTTACGCAATCGCGCGGTTAAGCACGGCGCAGAGCGGCGCGATGGTGTTTTTGAGAAGTTAACGCGGGAAGGTGACTTGGCGCGCATTCACTTTAAAGTGCGTGATAACAAGTCCACGGTAGAAGGCACCATGGATAGCATCCTGGCACGGGCGGTGATTGGTGCGGATGGTGCTAAATCGCAAGTAGGCCGCAGCGCCGGCGTAAAGGGCTGCGCTGAAGCCAATTATGTCTTTGCCTACCATGAGATTGTGAAGACGCCCGCGGTTAAGCCCGATTCGTATAACCCGGATCGCTGCGATGTGTTTTATCAAAAGCCCTTGTCCCCTGATTTTTATGGCTGGGTATTTCCCCACGGCGATACCTTAAGTATTGGCACAGGCAGTGCAGATAAAGGTTTCTCACTGCGCCATGCGGTTGGCAAGCTGCGTAAAGAAATCGGCCTTGAAAATGCCGAGCTGGTTCGCCACGAGGGCGCACCCCTGCCAATGAAGCCTCTTAAAAAATGGGATGACGGCAAGCAAGTGGTTCTCGCCGGCGATGCCGCTGGAGTCGTCGCTCCGGCATCGGGCGAAGGCATTTATTACGCCATGCTTGGCGGTCAATTGGCCGGTGAATCCGTCATGGAATTTTTAGAGAGCAAGAATCCTGCATGCTTGCAACTCGCTCGTAAGCGTTTCATGAAAGAGCACCGCTTGACCTTCATCGTGCTCGGCATCATGCAGTATTTTTGGTACACCACCAATAAGCGCCGCGAGAGCTTTGTGAAGATGTGCGAAGACAAGGATGTGCAAAAGTTGACCTTTGAGTCATACATGCATAAAAAGTTGGTGCGCAAGAAACCGCTCGCCCACGTGAAGATTTTCTTTAAGGACATGGGGCATCTCCTGGGGATTGCTAAGGCCTAAACGATGAGCACCACGGACTTCCTTCTTCAAAAGCATGTTCTCGCTGCTGCAGCCTGGGTTTTGGTTGTAGCCATTGCGGGCGGGCTTGCGACTGAAGTGGGGGCTTGGTACAAAGCGTTAGTGCAGCCACCATGGAAGCCGCCCGATTGGGCTTTTGGGGTGGTGTGGACGTGCATCTTTATTGCATCGGCGTTTGCCTGGCTCGAGTTTTGGAGTCGCAGCCCGAGTGCCAATCAAAAATCCGTCGTAATCGTTCTATTTCTATTAAATGGCGCGTTCAACATTCTGTGGAGTGTCTTGTATTTCAAGCTGCACCGTCCCGATTGGTCGATGATCGAAGCATTCTTTTTGTGGGGATCGGTCGCCGCCATTATTGTGGCGATGATTCCGGTATCGAGCGTAGCGGCGTGGTTGATGGTGCCTTACTTGGTGTGGGTCTCGATTGCGATGGCCCTCAATTGGGAAACGATTCGCCTCAATGGGCCGTTTGCCTAAGCGGATATCACCATGAAACTACTCAACCTAGGCGTAAATCACCACACCGCACCGATTGATATTCGGGAGAGCGTGGCCGTTGCGCCTGAGGTGTTACGCGATGCCTTACTAGACTTGCGGGCCTATTTAAAAGGCACCAATGCAGCCAGCTCCCCCGAAGTGGCGATTTTGTCGACCTGCAATCGCATGGAAATTTATTGCGCTGCCAATGATTTGGATTACACCGACAATCACTTAGAAGCCAAAGCAATTGATTGGCTCGTGGCGCAAAAAAACATGCACCACCATGAACTCAAGCCTTACATTTACTCTGCCAAAGAAAACATGGCAGTAAAGCATGCCTTCCGAGTCGGCTGTGGCCTGGATTCGATGGTGCTGGGTGAAACCCAAATTCTGGGGCAGATGAAACAAGCAGTGCAGCACGCCGATGAGGTGGGCACCCTAGGCTCGTACTTAAAGCCATTATTTAATAAGACCTTCTCGATTGCCAAAGCGGTTCGCGGCAATACGAAAATTGGGAGCCAGTCGGTATCCATGGCGAGCGCCGCTGTGCGCTTAAGTGAGCGTATTTTTGGCGATATCAGTAATAGCAAAGTACTCTTTATTGGTGCCGGTGAAATGATCCAGTTGTGCGCCAATCATTTTGCAACCCGCAAGCCCAAGCAAATTACGATTTCCAATCGCACCCTTGATAAGGGCCATGAATTAGCAGCAGTCTTCACCCAGCAAGGCATCGCTACCGAGGTGTTTGCCTTGCAGGACCTGCCAAGCCAATTGCATCAATTTGATATTGTGGTCTCCTGTACTGCGAGTTCCTTGCCCATCATCGGTATGGGCATGATTAAAACCGCATTGAAGGCGCGCAATCGCCGGCCGATGGTTTTAATCGATTTGGCTGTGCCGCGCGATGTGGAGCCCGAGATTCAATCGATTCGCGACATTTACTTGTATTCCGTAGACGATTTAGGTGAGGTGGTGCAAGCGGGGCAAGAAAGCCGTTTGCAAGCCGTATCCGAAGCGGAGTCGATCATTGATCAGGGCGTGAGTGAGTTTTATGAATCCCTCGAGCGTCGCACCGTTGTTCCCATCATTCAGTCGCTCCAAGAATCAACTGAGCAGTTTAAGCAAATTGAATTGGAAAAAGCCCGCCGGCGTTTGGCGAAGGGCGATGATCCGATGGATGTAATGGCGACGATGGCGCAAGCCTTGGCGAATAAGTTAATGCATGCGCCCATTCATGCCTTAAAAACATCCCCTGCAAATGAATTGGATGATTTCAAAAAAATTATCGCCAGTATGTATGGCCAAAAATAGGACAGTGAGGTCGCTATGCTCAAAGTAACCAATCTTCTCGAAACCATTGGATCGCCGCAGGACTTGCGGGATTGCGATCCAAGTCAACTGCCGCAACTCGCGCATGATCTACGGGAATACATCTTAAAGTCGGTTGCTAAAACGGGCGGACACTTGTCATCCAACTTGGGTACGGTGGAACTTAGCCTAGCACTGCACTATGTACTCAATACCCCAGAAGACCGGATTATTTGGGATGTGGGTCACCAGAGTTACGCGCACAAGATATTGACCGGCCGCCGCGAGGGCATGGCCAGTTTGCGCCAGTTCAATGGTATTTCGGGATTCCCACGGCGCTCCGAAAGTGAGTTCGATGCGTTTGGTACCGCGCATTCATCGACCAGCATTTCAGCAGCATTGGGTATGGCGGTTGCGGCTAAGACTAAAGGCGAAGATCGCACGGTCGTGGCGGTGATTGGCGATGGCTCGATGAGTGCAGGCATGGCTTTTGAAGCGATGAATAACGCTGGTGTGCGTAAAGATGTGCCACTGATCGTGATTCTGAATGACAACGAGATGTCGATTTCGCCTGCGGTGGGCGCGCTCAATCGCTACTTTGCGAAACTGATTAGTAGTTCAGCCTATGCCGTTACTAAGCGCGGTCTTGATCGCGTCCTGTCGTATGCGCCACCACTGCGGGAGTTTGCCAAGCGCCTTGAGGGGCATGCCAAAGGCATGGTTGGTCCAGCCACTATTTTTGAAGAATTTGGTTTTGATTACTACGGCCCGATTGATGGACATGACATTCATGCACTTGTTACTACGCTCGAGAACATTAATAAGCTAGCTAAAACCGAAGGTCCCCAGTTCTTACACATTGTGACCAAAAAGGGCAAAGGCTACGATCGCGCTGAGGCCGATCCGATTGCCTACCATGGCCCCAGCCCATTTAACATTGAAGCCGGAATCCAGCCTAGTAAGCCATCTAAACAAACCTTCACTCAAGTGTTCGGAAATTGGTTATGCGATATGGCTGCGGCCGATGAGCGCTTGATTGGGATTACGCCGGCGATGCGCGAAGGTTCTGGCCTGGTGGAATTTGAGCGGCGCTTCCCAGAGCGCTACCATGACGTGGGCATCGCAGAACAACATGCTGTCACATTTGCCGCTGGTATTGCCTGTGAGGGATTAAAACCCGTTGTCGCGATTTATTCCACTTTCTTGCAGCGTGGCTACGATCAGTTAGTGCACGATGTGGCCTTGCAAAATCTACCCGTGGTCTTTGCGATTGATCGAGCCGGTATGGTCGGTGCCGATGGAGCGACGCATGCCGGTGCATTTGATATTGCTTATTTACGTTGTTTGCCCAATATGCTGGTGATGACCCCGGCCAATGCACGCGAGTGCCGTGACATGCTCACGACAGGCTTTGCCTTCGATGGCCCATCGGCGGTTCGCTATCCCCGCGGCAGTGGCCAAGGCCCCGATGCAGGAACGGCGCTCGAGGCGATGGTGATTGGTAAGGGCCAAGTAGAACGCACCATCCAAGGCAGTCCCGCCAAGCGCATTGCATTCATCTGCTTTGGTCCAATGCTGTATACCGCCATGGAAGTGGCTGAGGCAATCGATGCCACGGTAGTCAATATGCGCTTTGTAAAGCCGCTCGATGAGGAATTACTCAAATCCATTGCATCGAGTCATGATGGTATCGTGCTCGTCGAAGACAGTTGTGTGATGGGCGGTGCGGGCAGTGCTTGTCTCGAGTATTTAGCAGAGCAGGATATTTCGGTATCGGCTTTGCAAATTGGCTTACCCGATCAATTTACTGAGCACGGCGATATTGCTTCGCTGATGGAGCTATATGGCATCTCAGCCAAGCAGATTGAAGCTCGGGTGCGCACCCGTTTTGCGATTGAGGCATGCACGACAGCGCCGTAAATCAAGCCGCTGCACCCTATCGGGATTTATGCACTGACTGCGGCGTATCGCGCAGCAGTGATCCCAAGCGCTGCGGTTCTGCCTGCCAGTTTATTCAGCCGGACTATCCCGGTTTCGAAACCGCAGTGCATGGGCGGCCCCGCAATCTGATTGAATCCGATGAGGTTTTTTTCGGGCCTTACCTCAGCATGGCACGGGCGCAGATGAAGAAGCCGCTAGCCGGTGCGCAGTGGACCGGCATCATCACACGCATTGGTGAGTTGCTTCTTGAAAAAGGCATTGTGGATGCCGTAGTAACGGTAACGGGCGATTCCCACGACCGCTGGAAACCCGTACCGATTATTGTTACGAAGGCAGCGGATATGGCGCAGTGCCGTGGCATGCGCATGGGCTACGCACCGGTAGTCCAGTATCTGGAGCTAGCCAAACAAGCCGGCCATAAAAAAGTGGCGATGATTGGCATTCCGTGTCAGGTGTATGCGGCGCGCGCATTGGAGCAGGAGCTGGGTTTTGAAAAACTCGTGATCGTCGGTTCGCCATGTTCAGACAATACGACGACCGAACACTTTCATCACTTTTTGAGTTTGTTAAATAAAGATCCCGATAGCATTACTTACTTGGAGTTTCGGGCGGACTACAAAGTCGAATTGCGTTTTAAAAATGGTACGAAACAAGAGATCCCGTTTCTGAATTTACCCTTATCTGATTTGCCCAGTGATTTTTTTCCGCTGACGTGCAAGACCTGCGTGGATTACGTCAACGCCTTATCCGATATCACCGTGGGTTATATGGCTGGCACGGGAGCACAGTGGGTCATTGTGCGCAATCCGCGCGGACAAGCCGTGCTGGATTTGATTACCCCTGAATTAACGCTCGACCCAGTCACGAGTGCGGGTAAACGCATCTCGGCGGTGCAAGGTTTTATGAAAAACGTCAAATTAGCTGCGGGGGGATTACCTGTAAACCGCATGCCTAATTTCTTGCGTCCGATCATGGCCTGGGTCATGCCCCGATTTGGTCCTCGCGGACTGGAGTTTGCTAAAGCCCGCGTTGAGATGAAGGGTATAGAGTCGGTTTTGCACTTGCGGCAAATGGCACCCCACAAAATAAAGAATATGCTGCCTAAACACATCTGGAATTTAGTCGAGCGATACGGCTTACACCCTGAATCCACCGAACAAACTAAATCCAGCGACCTACATTAATTGCATATTTGCTAGCCATTCTGCGACGCACTATTTTTTTATGATGTGAAAGTGCCCATTAAGGTAATCCCTTAGTGGTATTGGAGCCCGTGCGAGAAAGAAAAAAACCCTTTATAACGTAAGTTCATTTACTTACCTGGACCTCTTATTTGCCTCCGATTTCATTTACGTATATTTAATATTTCCTCGTACAAATGATCTGGTGGGACCATTTAACCGAATAACATGAACCTTCTTAGGTTAGTTGATTTAGCGCGCGAGAAATTGGTTATCAAAACCAAGCCGGTCTCCAGTGCGCCCGATGCAATCAATAACAGCCAGCGCAATGCATGGGCCGATTGCTTGACCAATGATGCGCCGATCGATGGGGGTGCGAACTGCCCAGTTGAATCGCATCCCTTATCGAAGGCATGCACTCCGGAAGAGTATTTAAGTTCTCTGGTGAAGACAATTGAAGGCAATATCCTGCCGCACATTGTTGAGCACCATTTAAAAGCCGATCGTTTAGAAAACGGCCAACTCAATGTTCCGGCGCATCCCAGTATTGATGGAGCGCACATTGATCAGCTTTTAATCTTACTTTTGCAAGACGATGCCACACCTTCGGCAAACTACGTCAAAGAATTGTTTGCGAATGGCATTGAACTTGAAGAGATTTACCTTAACTTGCTGACGCCGGTAGCGCGTAAGCTTGGCGAACAATGGGAAAGTGACGAAGCCGACTTTACGCAAGTTACGGTAGCGCTGTGGCGCATCAAACAGTTGATGTATGACCTGAGCCCCGTTTTTCAGGAATACGCTGAGTACAAGCAGTTAGGCAAGAACGTGATGTTGGTACCTTTGCCTGGCTCGCAGCACACCTTAGGCCTCTTTATGGTGTCTGAGTTTTTCGCGCGCGCAGGCTGGCGCGTGTGGGGTGAGCTTGCTGCAACCGAAGCCGATATTTTGCGTATGGCCAAGACCCAGTGGTTTGATGTCGTTGGCTTATCCGCCAGCGTGCGCGAGCAATTTCCGGATCTCAAGCGCATGATTGACGAAGTGCGATCGGTATCGCTGAACCCCCATGTGGGCATCATGATTGGCAGCCCGGTGTTTAATCAAAACCCCGAATTGGTTGAGGACTTAGGTGCCGACATGGTGGGTGTGGATGCCGTGGATGCCCTAGAAAAAGCTACCTTTCACGTCGAGCAGCATAAAAAGTAAAGGCGCGCTTTTCCGGTAGTGGCTTGATCGGTGTATTCTGCTACGCAGAATACTACTGAATGCAACGCAACCTGATGGCAAAGCCCCTTACACTCGAAAAAATACTCTTTAGCCAAGGCTTCGGCACTCGCCGCTATTGCAGTGATTTGGTGTATGCCGATTTAGTCGAGATCAATGGCACCCTTGCCGATGATCCGGAAATCAAAATGGATCCAGAAGGCCTGGTTTTGCGGGTTGAAGGCGTCGATTGGGCGTATCACGAAAAAGCCTATATCGCGTTTAATAAGCCTGCCAATTACGAATGCTCCCATAAGACCAAGCATCACCCGAGTGTCTATAGCCTTTTACCAAGACCCTTAATTGAGCGAGCAGTGCAGTGCGTTGGGCGCCTTGATCAAGACACCACGGGTTTGTTACTTCTCTCGGATGACGGGCAATTTATTCATCGCATGACCACCCCCAAGAAAAACATTGGCAAGGTCTATGAGATCACGACTGCCGAGCCGATTACCCAAAAGCAAATTGATCATTTACTGAATGGCGTTGTGCTCGACGACGATCCAAAACCTTGCTTCGCAAAAGCCTGCACTATTTTGGAAGAAAGGCGCCTCGCAATGACGATTGTGGAAGGGCGCTACCATCAGGTTAAGCGCATGCTGGCCGCCGTAGGGAATCACGTCGCTCAACTCCATCGATCCTCAATCGGAAACTACACCATGCCCGATGATCTGAAAGAAGGCCAATGGTGTTGGCTTTCAGTCAGCGATCGAGAGCAACTCAGTAAATCAATCGAATAAAACTTCTGAACGCCATTTAAGTTATGAGTAAGAGCCTATTTACAAAGACCTTTACGTCCGCAGTGATTGCGACACTCATATTGGTTGGGTGCGCCGCACCTGCAGGCGATTGGGTGAAAGACAGCACCCAGCCATTGCAGGTAGATCAAGACAAATATGCCTGCCTGCAACAAGCCCAGCAGCCGTTTAGTTATTTGAGTAGCCCTCCTGGCTGGGGCTCAGCTTGGGGTCCGGGCTGGGGGCCGGGGTGGGGCGGCTCAAGTGGCTACGCCGGTGTGCAAACCAATCCAGAGTTATACCGTGCCTGTATGAAAGCCCGGGGATATAGCTGGCAACCGCAGTAATTTATAACCTACACACTAAAGCGATTTAGGATTTAACTGCGCTTCGCTAGCACCTTGTCGATGGTCTTGCCATCCATGTCGACAATCTCCAGTTTCCAGCCTGCCCATTCGACGATATCGCCGGTATTGGGGATTTTGCCGCTGAGAAGCATCATCAAGCCGCTGAGGGTGTGATAACGCCCCAAATCCTCTTCGGGGACCGAGTCGAGCTCGAGTGAGTCTTTGAATTCCGGAATCGGAATATGCCCATCAAACAACCAGGAGCCATCTTCGCGCTTGATTGCCCAGGATTCTTCTGGATCGTTGGTAGAGAACTCGCCGGTGATGGATTCGATTAAGTCCTGCAGGGTGATGAGACCCATGACCTCGCCGTACTCATCGATCACAAAGGCCATTTGATTGTGCGAAGACTTAAAGTTCTCTAGTAACTCGAGGCCAGTAAGGGTTTCGGGTACATACAAGGGTACTTGTAAGCCATTTTCGAGAGTTTGCTGCCCGCCTTTGGCGACCGCCGCCAACATCTTACGTGCATTGAGTATGCCCAGGATGTTGTCAAGACCACCCTTAACGACCGGAAAGCGGGCGTGCTCGGATGCGTCGATTAAATCAATTGATTCCGCAAAAGTATTCTCGACATCCAGGTAAACAATGTCTGCACGCGGTACCATCAGCGACACAATTTGACGGTCATCAAGGCGAAAGACATTGCGCAGCATATTGTGCTCATTCACTTCGATGAGGCCTGCGCTAGTGCCTTCCTCAAGCACCGCATGGATCTCTTCTTCGGTGACCTCATTGTTGCTGTGATCTTTAATGCCCAGTACCTTCAGTATGAAATTCGTTGAGCCCGTTAGTAGCAGTACGAACGGCTTTGAGATAAAGGCCAGTGCAGAAATCGGTTTGGCAATGTAGCGCGCAATCCGCTCGGGATTATTTTGGGCAATGCGTTTCGGAACCAGCTCCCCAATCACAATCGAGAGGTAGGTGATCACTGCAACCACAATACCTAAAGAGAGCCATTCGGCGTATTTGGGATCCATTCCTTCGGCTATAAGCCAGATGGACATTGGTATAGCGATAGCAGACTCACCCACGACACCACTAAGGACGCCAATCGATGTAATGCCAATCTGAATCGTTGAGAGAAATTTAGTTGGGTTCTCGCCAAGCTCGACAGCCACTTTGGCCTCATCGTCGCCGCGATCAATTAACTTTTGGAGTTTTGCTTTTCTGCTCGTAACCAGAGCAATTTCGGACATGGCAAACAAGCCATTGAGGACAATAAGTCCAATTAATATAACGACTTCCATATGGCGGTGCTAGCGCACCTGGGCTGTTGAGAAGCAACCATCATATCAAAAAAGCGTGACGCTGACGGGCATTCCTAGTTATGGACCCAAACCCTGAATTTGGGGGAATAAAACCGCATAAGCCCCATTCTGTTCGGACGATACGCTCGCAGGGCGGAAGAAGTTGCCGTTGGGTGGGATAATGTATCTTTAGTTTGATATCTAACCCAGTGGCTTGCCATTGGAGCCATGATGTTGAACGAACCCCATATCAGATTGATCAAAAATAATTATGGCGATGCCTGACCCCCTGATTGAAGTTGATCGCGCGATTTCAGAAATTCGCCGCGGTGCGGTGGTTCGCGTTTACGATGAGCACAATAGCCTGTTAATGTTGGCAGTAGATGCCTTATCTGCAGATTATTTGAGTCTGTTAACGCAATCGGGAAGTGCGGCGCCTAAGTTGGTCATGACGGGCACACGCATGAATGTGCTGGGTATTGATAAATCAGACCGTCCAGTTAGTGTGCTCTCGCACCCGCAAGGTATCTCACTGGATTTAATTGAGTATTTGGCTAACCCCCTTTCGGCATCGATGGCGCCCCCCATCATGGCAAACTTGGAAGCGAAAGACGCAGATGCCCTAGAGCAGTCTTGTGTCACTTTGGCAAAGCTGGCGCGACTGTTGCCTGCTGCACTGATCGTTGAAGTTGGCGCAAATGCAGCAGTAGATATTCCTGCAGTACAAGCGAGCTCGATCCAATCGTATATGACCATTGCAGCGCATTCCCTTGCTCAAGTCAGCGAGGCGCGTGTGCCTTTAGAAAATGCAGAAAATGCTCGGGTACTTGCCTTCCGTCCGCGCGATGGCGGCATTGAGCACTTAGCCATCATTGTTGGCGACCTTAATCCAGCAGAGCCGGTATTGGTTCGACTGCATTCCGAATGCTTTACCGGTGATTTAGTCGGTTCCTTGCGCTGCGATTGTGGCAATCAATTGCGCGGTGCGATCGGAGAAATGGCCACGGCGGGTAGTGGAATTCTGCTATACATGGCGCAAGAGGGGCGCGGCATTGGCCTCGTCAATAAACTGCGTGCCTATCAATTGCAAGATGCTGGCTTTGATACCGTGGATGCCAATTTACAACTCGGCTTTGATTCCGATGAGCGAAACTATTTGCCGGCAGCGCAGATCTTGCGTTTGCTTGGTGTGAGCCGGGTGAAATTGATGACCAATAATCCCGCCAAGGTCTCTGCCTTAGGTAGTTGCGGTATTGAAGTCGTTGAGCGCGTGCCGCACATTTATCCCTCGAACCAGCACAACGATGCCTACCTGAAGGTAAAGGCTAAAAAAAGCGGCCATTTGTTTTAATTCCGGCCGGCTTAGTCCTTAGGTGGACTGTGGCAAGTGCAATCAACGTCAGCACTCAATAATCGTAGAACTCAAACAATTGCTTAGCCAAGGGATCGCTACCAAAAACCTAAGCATAAGCGACGCCTATCGAACAATGGATAGCAGCGGGTCGTACGACACTGAAATCATGCCAACATAGGGGCTGCTTAAGGTTAAGGCAAGCGTACATATTGGAATCAACAAGGTGATGGTGCTGATGCCCATAGCAATGAACAGTGCTTTTGGTTTGGCAGGATGCACCAAAGCAACGGTGATTAATACCAATATGGCTAGCACAATAATGGCATACCAGCGAATGGGGTGCACATCAAATGATACAAAGGAAAGTCGGGCTTTTCTGCTATCGTTTACGATCTCAATTGCATGCATCAGCGCTTTCGATTCCGCATTATTGTTGAGTGAGTTAATAGCCTGAAAAGTCGCGCTACGAAGCTCCTCGAATTGTCTTTTCGTGTCATCTGAAGGCTGACCGTGGGTAGACAAGGTTTTCCACTCATCGTCAATGACCGATTGCGTATATGTTTTTACCTTATTACTTAAAGCACCATCCTTGAGGGTGGGAATTGTCTGTGCCAAATCCATAATGGTTGCTAAACCCAACGCCTCGCTACGCACTGACTTATTGGCCATATTGTAGGTTTCCCAAACCGATGATGCCAATAAGGCAACGGTCAGTGAAAAAAGAATGGCAGGCAGCCCTATTAAGGTTGGCACGATCCCCTCATATTGTTGAGAAATAGACCGTGCTTTTGCGGAGACAAAAAACCAGCTAAGGAATGAAGCGATCGCCATGAAAAGGAGCACAATCATGGCAATCATGGCTAACTCAAAGTCTTCAGTTATGTTTATTGGCATGTTTTTAAGCATATTATTCGGGTATGCAAAGTGTAAAACATTCTTCCATCGAATTTATACTCATATTTACAAGCAATGCGATTATTTAAATACATATTCAGTTTGAAGTGCCGCATTAGCCAGTGCGTCGACGGTATTGATAGCTTTATCCGTGCGCATTTACGCTGAATGGGGAAGGCATTAAATCAGAATTATGATGAGCACATGCAATCGTTTTTTTGTTTCATTCCATATTTTCTATAGGCTGATAAGAGTTCAATAGCATGAGCAGCGTCACCGATTTCACTGCGCACCCGCTGTTTAGATGGTTTGCGACCTCTGTTCTGCTTTTGGTTTACGTTGCTATTGAGTTTGGTTTTAATTACCAGTTGCTGAGCTTAACCATCGATCCAGCTTCAGACGAAGTTCTATTGGGATTGGAATTTTGGGGCCGCGTGATCTCAGGAGTTGGATTTGGTCTTTTCTTATTTCGCCTCACGAGTGCGCTGCCAACCGAAAACCTGAGCCGTCTCCTGGTTTGCTTGGTATTGGGGGTTGTTGTCATGTGGCATTTGCAGAAAATGATTACTGACCACCTTGTTCGTGAGGCATCGCTTGCCGATAAAAAAGTATCTTTATTGCTGGCAAGCCTTAGTGATGAGGCAGCAAGCGGGGCATTGACTGCCTTAAGCGGCAACGTATTACTGCCTCCAACAGCCAACGCAGAAGATCGCAAGATAACTGCTTCATTATTCCCGGCCCTGGCCTTATATGCCCCAAATAGAGTAGCGCAGTTAGCCGCATGGAAACAGGTGAGTCAGGCACAGATTGAGGCCGCTCTTGCACAGAATTATCCAGAAGAGCAGCTTGCGAATGCTTATCGTAATTTGATCATTCCGCCCCTAACGCTTGGAATATCTTTATTTTTTGCTATTTTAAATCTGGCGCAATTGCTGAGTTATGTGGCGTTTGGCCTCAATGCCAGAAACGCGAGGGCAGTCATCTGGATGCGTTCGAGCGCTTTAGTTCTATTTAGCTGTTTTCTATTGTTTAGCTTTGCGGCAAGTAGTCCGCTGGTCAACTCAAAAGCCTATCAAATGGAGCTGAGGGAACCCCTTTTTAAAGACGATCTTGTATTGGGTATTCTGACGGAGTGGTCTGCTTATGCGGCGCCAAACTGGTACTTTTTATCGAGCTGGTGTAACCAACATGTTTTGCGGGGAATTCAGCTCAAACGCCCATACTGAAGTGCTCCCCAGTAATTGCCATGAGTATGGCACTTACTTTTACTGCTGCAGTGGATAATGGCTGCTTATTCACGATGTTCGGAATGCGTTCATGGAAATCAAAGTCAACTTTCTCGATAAGCTGCGGCTTGAAGCCAAGTTTGACGACTTTACTGTCATTGCCGATCAGTCGATTCGATACAAAGGTGATGGCTCTGCTCCCGGCCCTTTTGATTATTTTCTAGCTTCTTCGGCTCTGTGCGCAGCGTATTTTGTGAAGTTGTATTGCGATGCGCGCGGCATATCAACTGAGAACATCCGTCTCTCACAAAATAATATTGTTGATCCAGAGAATCGGTATCGGCAGATTTTCAAGATTCAGATTGAATTGCCGGCGGATATGTCTTCTAAAGATCGGCAAGGTATTTTGCGATCGATTGACCGGTGCACTGTAAAGAAAGTGGTGCAAGCTGGACCTGAGTTTGTGATTGAGGAAGTCGCAAACTTGGATGCCGATGCACAGGCCTTATTGGCTCCCAATACCGGAGTAGAGGGAAAGACCTACATTGCAGGCAAGGATTTGCCCCTCGAGCAAACCATTGCCAATATGTCGGCGGTACTGGCCAACCTAGGAATCAAGATCGAGATTGCCTCTTGGCGTAATCTCATCCCGAATGTCTGGTCTTTGCATATTCGTGATGCCCACTCACCCATGTGTTTTACCAACGGCAAGGGAGCCACAAAGGAAAGCGCATTGGCTTCTGCGCTGGGGGAGTACATCGAGCGACTGAGTAACAACCATTTCTATGCAGGTGCGTATTGGGGTGAGGACATTGCCAATGCGGCATTTGTGCATTACCCACAAGAGCGTTGGTTTAAGCCCGGCAAGAAAGATGCCCTGCCGCCAGAAATACTCGATGAGTACACTCGGCAGATTTACAACCCCGAGGGTGAGTTACGCGCATCCCATCTGATCGATACCAACTCCGGCAATGTGGAGCGGGGTATTTGTGCTCTGCCATTCGTGCGTCAGTCGGACAAAGCAGTGGTGTACTTTCCGGTTAATTTGATTGAGAACCTCTTTGTCAGCAATGGCATGAGTGCCGGTAATACTTTGGCTGAGGCGCAAGTTCAGTGCTTATCTGAAATTTTTGAGCGGGCAGTCAAACGGGAAATCATTGAACGCGAAATTGCCTTACCTGATGTTCCTCAGGCAGTCTTAGATCAGTATCCCCATATCCTGGCCGGCATCAAAGCACTAGAAGAGCAGGGCTTTCCGGTTTTAGTTAAAGATGCCTCGCTGGGTGGAGTTTATCCAGTGATGTGCGTGACTTTAATGAACCCGCGTACAGGTGGTGTGTTTGCGTCGTTTGGTGCCCACCCTAGCTTTGAAGTCGCGCTCGAGCGCAGTTTGACCGAGCTACTGCAAGGCCGGAGTTTTGAAGGCCTAAATGACTTGCCGCCACCGACATTCGTGAGCGAAGCGGTGATCGAGCCGAATAATTTTGTGGAGCATTTCATTGATTCCAGCGGCATCGTGTCGTGGCGTTTCTTTAGCGCTAAATCAGACTATGCCTTTGTGGAATGGGACTTCACCAACAAAGGCACTAAGACCAATGCAGAAGAGGCTGAAACGTTGTTTGGCATTCTGAAGAACATCAATAAAGAGTCCTATGTAGCGGTCTACGACCAGCTTGGCGCAGTGGCATGCAGAATCGTCGTGCCCGGCTATTCCGAGGTCTACCCCATTGAAGACCTGATTTGGGATAACACCAATAAGGCACTTTTATTTCGTGAGGACATCCTAAATCTATTGAGTCTGAACGATAAAAACCTAGCGGCCTTGCTGGACCGTTTAGAAAACAACGAGCTCGATGAGTACGGTGATATCGCAACGCTGATTGGTATTGAGTTTGATGAAAACACCGTCTGGGGTCAATTGACAGTATTGGAGTTAAAGCTATTAATTCATCTGGCGCTGAAGCAATGGGATGAGGCGCAGGAATTGGTAGGGGCCTTCTTGCAATACAACGACAACACCGTAGAGCGTAAACTGTTTTATCAAGCACTTGATGCCGCACTGGCCATCCATCTGGACGACGAACTAACGATAAGTGATTACACCCATAATCTGCGCCGAATGTTTGGCGATGACAAAATGGATGCAGTATTGGGCTCGATCGATGGCAGTGTGCGTTTCTATGGCCTGACACCCACCAGCCTCAAATTAGAAGGGCTCGACCGCCACCAGCGTTTGCTAGATAGTTTAAAGAAATTACATCGAGCCAGGGGAAAGACTCTGGACCCAAAGCCGACTTAGCTTGCTACGTAGAGCCTGGTTAAGCTAAGAGTTATGCCCCCAGCAAGTGCTGACTTAAAAGCGCAGCAGCAGGCGATTGTGGGGTGTTTGATTTAATGGCAAGCAGTAAGTTGCGATCTGCCCATGCATCTTCCAGCGGAATGACTTTTAGATCCATCGCTTTTATCTGACCCTCACATGCCTGTAGAGGCAGGACGCCAATACCCAAATTGACGCGGATCATTTGGCACATGGCGTCGTAGCTTCTCACCTGTATTCGTAGCCGCATTTGTTTTCCTAATTTTTCGGCATTACGAGAAGTCAGCTCTAGCAGAGCGCTGCCTCTATTGAGCCCAACAAAATCATATTGCAGGCATTCCTCAAATGAAATACGTTTTCTTTTACCTAGTGCGTGCGATTTATTACAAGCAATGACCAGCTGATCGCTACCAATAATCCGCGTAAGTAAGCCAGAAGCAACTGATCCTTCCGCAAATATGCCAATATCAGCGATGCCGTCCGTTAGGGCCCGGACGATATCGCTGCTTAATTGCTCCTCTACCTCCACTTGTATTTCGGGGTGGGCTTCTAAAAAACTGGCTAATGCCGCCGGGAGAAATTCGGTTAATGCCGACATATTGGCCCAGAGCCTGACATGCCCTTTTGCTCCCTTGGAGTATTCGGCTAACTCATTGCTCATTTGCTCAAAGCCTTGAAATAAGCGCATGGCATGCTGCATTACGGCGTGACCAACGGGGGTAAGCGTCACCCCTTTTACAGATCGATCCAGGAGCGCAGCCCCGACAGTCTCCTCCAATTCAGAAATTCGCCTGCTGGCCGCTGATAGGGCAAGATTGCATACGCTAGCCCCCTTTGTAATGCTGCCGGATTGGACAATGGAGCAAAACAGCTTCAAGGTCACAAAGTCGACTCTGGCGGGGTTTAAATGGGCTTTCATGGGGTCATTCTAACCATGCCTTCGCAAAATGAGAAGGATCGACCTATAAATAGCAATTTTCAATCGATGCATTGCGGGTTAACTTGATGGAAATGAATACTGCTGGAGCCCTGATGGAGCCGTTATCAAAGTTAAAAGTGGTGGAAATGGGTCAGCTCATTGCAGGTCCTTTCGCGGCAAAAACGTTGGCTGATTTTGGTGCGGACGTCATCAAGATCGAGGCGCCTGTCGTTGGAGATGCGCTCCGCAAATGGCGTTTGTTAAAAGATGGCACATCCGTTTGGTGGCAGGTTCAGTCGCGCAATAAGCGTTCACTTTCATTGGACTTAAAGCTCATGGAGGCGCAAGAGATTGTCAGAGCCCTCATTAAAGAGGCAGATATTCTGATTGAGAATTTTCGCCCTGGAACCTTAGAGTCCTGGGGTCTTGATCCAAATGATTTTCTGAAGATCAACCCCAAATTAATCGTGCTCCGCATCAGTGGTTATGGTCAAACAGGGCCTTACCGCGATAAGCCTGGATTTGGGGTGGTAGCAGAAGCTATGGGCGGCTTGCGGCATTTAACCGCCGAGCCAGGGCGAACACCAGTGCGAGTCGGCATCAGTATTGGAGATACGCTTGCTTCGCTGCATGGCGTTATCGGCATTCTGCTTGCTTTGCAGGAGCGGCATACCAGTGGCAAAGGGCAAATCATCGATATTGCACTCTATGAGGCTGTGTTTAACTGCATGGAGAGTTTGTTACCAGAGTACAGCGCCTTTGGAGAAGTAAGGCAAGCAGCTGGTAGTGCTTTGCCCGGGATTGCGCCATCCAATGCATATCAGTGCCGGGATGGAAAATACGTTTTGATTGCAGGCAATGGCGATAGTATTTTTAAGCGCCTGATGCAAGTCATAGGGCGAGAGGATCTGGGTCAAGATGCCGAACTTGGCAGCAATGATGGGCGAGTTAAGCGGGTTGACGAATTGGATCGGGCGATTGGCATTTGGGCCAGTCAAATTACTGCAGAGCAGGTTCTAGAGGCGCTAGATCAGGCCAGCGTTCCTGCCGGCAAAATATTTACGGTTGAAGATATTGCGAAGGATCCCCACTACCACGCCCGCGGAATGATCGAAACAATCCAGATGAGGGATGGAAGTGCATTACAGGTTCCGGGTATTGTTCCAAAGTTATCGCGAACACCGGGCTCGATCAAATCACTGGCACCGGAGGTGGGTGAGCAAACCGATCAAATCTTGAGCGAGATTGGGCTTAGTAGCCAGCAGATTGCGGCATTAAAAGAAAAAGGCATTGCATTTACACACTGAGATAACTATGAACCGAATTTACTTTAATGAAGTTGCAACACGGGATGGCTTTCAGATTGAGCCAAACTTTATTCCCACCGATCAAAAGGTCGAATTGATTGATGCATTAAGTCAATGCGGTTATGCAAAGGTAGAGGTCACCTCATTCACATCGCCTAAGGCAATTCCGATGCTTAAAGATGCCGAAGAAGTGATGAGCCGAATACAGCGCAATCCCAAAGTAGAGTATTCGGTGTTGGTGCCCAATTTACGGGGTGCACAGCGTGCCTTGGATTCAAAAGCGGATGAGCTGAATTTGGTGATGTCGACTTCAGAAACCCATAACCGTAGTAATTTGCGGATGGGACGTGAAGAGAGCTTCTCGGCTTTGCGCGAGGTGATTGAATTCATCAACGGCCGAATTCCAATTAATGTTTCTTTATCTACTGCATTTGGATGCCCGATGGAAGGCGATGTTCCCCAAGATGTTGTCCTGAATTATGTAAGCCGTTTTAATGATTTAGGTGTTCGTGGTGTCACCATTTGCGATACGACCGGGATGGCTCAGCCGGTACAGGTGACAAAAATGATCGATGCTCTTCACAAGCAATTCAAGCACCTGCAACTCACCATGCATTTTCACAATACGAGGGGCATGGGTTTAGCGAACATACTGGCTTCCGTGCAGTCCGGAATTACCCGTTTTGATGGATCATTGGGCGGTCTAGGGGGCTGTCCTTATGCTCCTGGGGCTAGCGGTAACGTATGCAGTGAAGATGCCATTCATATGGTGGACGCAATGGGGTATGACACGGGCATTCATGTGGATGCGCTGCTGGCGATTGCAAAAAGACTTCCGCAGATTGTGGGGCATGATGTGCCAGGTCAAGTTGCTAAAGCGGGGCGCATTCATGATTTGCATCCAGAGCCGCCATGCCAATAGGGAGAGCGCTATGATTGATCACTTAGACCACTTGGTTTTAACCACATCAAAAGAAGCAGCCTGCATTGATTTTTACACCCGGGTACTCGGTATGCAGCTCGAGTCTTTTATTGGCGGAACGCCGCCAGTGGAACGTAAAGCCTTTCGTTTTGGTAATCAAAAAATCAATCTACACATTAAGGGCAAAGAATTTGAGCCCAAGGCGGATATTCCAACACCAGGATCCTTGGATTTATGTTTTATTGCTGACCGACCATTGAGTGAGGTAATTGCTAAGTTGAATCAAGCACAGTGGCCAATTATTGAGGGGCCAGTCATGCGGACGGGCGCCACTCAAAAAATCAATTCCGTTTACGTACGCGACCCCGATCAGAACTTGATTGAGATTTCCGAATTAATCAAATAAGGACTAAATACCATGCTCAAAAATATCAAATTAATTGCAACCAGCCTCATTTGTATTTTTATCGCATCTGCTGGCGTGCACGCCCAAAGCTGGCCCAATAAGCCAATTACCTTGATTGTCCCAACGCCGCCTGGAGGTACAACCGATTTTTCTGCGCGGCTGGTAGCGGACTCCATGAGTAAGACCCTCGGAGTGCCGGTGTTGGTTGACAATAAACCCGGGGGATCGGGCAATATTGGCAATCAATTTGTGGCACGATCGAAGCCAGATGGTTACACCTTGCTCGTGAGTTATAGCGGATACCACGTTGGAAATCCCCATTTATTTAAGCAGGCAGGGTGGGATCCCATCCGCGATTTTGCTCCAGTCGGCATGATGACGGTAGCCCCACAAGTAATTGCGATTAATCCCAAGTTACCGATTAATAATTTGAAGGAGCTAATTGCATATGCAAAGAAGAATCCGGGTAAATTAAATTACGCCTCTTCAGGTTCTGGCTCAATTCAGCACATTGCAGGCGAGCTCTTTAAACAGCAAACAGGAACATTCATTACCCATATTCCGTATCGCGGATCCGGCCCAGCAGTGCAAGATTTAATGGGCGGGCAGGTGGATATGTTTATTACAACTCCAGCTGGCGTTGTCAGCCAAATTCAAGCTGGACGGTTGCGTGGTTTAGCGGTTACTGGGAAAAAGCGCCTGAGCGCTTTGCCACAAATGCCAACGACCGATGAAGCTGGCTTACCCAATTATGAGTTAGATTCGTGGTTTGCTATGTTTGCGCCTGCGGGCACTAATCCAGAGATCATTCAAAAGCTAAATCTTGCCTTGGGAGCGGCCCTCAATACGCCAGAAGCCAAAACCAAAGCTGAGAATGCCGGAACAACCATACAAACAATGACACCTGCTGAGCTCGGTGATTTCACACGAAAAGAATTAGATCGCTGGGGTAAGGTGATCCAAACTTCTAAAATGACAGTCGACTAAGAAATTAAACGCCTTAATCGATCCGAACTCGCCCCCCAAGGTTAAGCCTTTGATTAAATTGCATCGAGCTTAACTAGGGCGCATCGTGCCAGATCTGTAACTGTTGATTTTTTGTATTGGGATTAAGGAAGTACCATAATGGGGTAGCTGCAGCTACCCCTAATTTTTTGCCCTCAATTGACTATTACGACATCCTCTCGATCCATTAGCCCTAATGTAGCCTCGCTATTGATTGTGATTGCGGAGTTGATGGGCACCTCGCTGTGGTTTTCCATCAATGGGGTGGCTGACAATTTAATTGATTCGTGGAATATTAATATTGCAGGTATAGGCATACTGACCAATGCCGTGCAACTTGGTTTCGTGGTGGGTACCCTGGTCTTCGCCCTCAGTGGGGTTGCAGATCGGTTTAAGCCCAGCCATCTTTTTGCTGCCTGCGCCTTGCTTGGATCCTTGTTTAATGCCGCATTTGCTTTATTGGCGGATAGTCTTTGGGTAGGGTCATGCTTGCGCTTTTTGGTTGGAATTTGTTTGGCCGGCATCTATCCGATTGGCATGAAACTCATCATGACCTGGGATCCACAAAAAGCAAGTTCGCGCATTGCTCAATTGGTTGGAATGTTGACCATCGGAACGGCGATCCCGCATGCCACCCGCTACTTCGGTGTGGATTGGCCTTGGCAAGAAGTTATTCTGCTATCTTCCTTCCTTGCCCTCGTTGCCATGGGGATGATTTTCTGGCTTGGCGATGGCCCCCACCTCAAATTAGGCAGTGCTGCACGGGTCAAACTCAGTGGCTTTCGTGAACTCTTTGCCATTGCGGAATACCGTCGATCGGCCTTGGGGTATTTCGGTCATATGTGGGAGCTCTATGCATTCTGGGCGCTGGTGCCATTTCTGATTGCGAGTAGCTATTCCGTTCAAAATCCCATCAATTTATCGGGACTCGCATTCGCTGTCATTGGGATTGGTGCAATTGGCTGCTTTCTGGGAGGTCAACTGAGTAAATCCATTGGGGGTGTGAAAGTTGCTTCAACCGCTTTAGCGCTTTCTGGCATCTGCTGCCTACTGTATCCATGGATTTCTGGATTGCCACTGTGGGCACAAATTCTGTTTTGGATTATCTGGGGCATGAGTGTCATCGCTGATTCGCCACAATTCTCAGCACTATCAGCACAAGCATGCCCACCTGAAATCGTCGGTACCGCACTAACCATTCAAAATGCCATTGGCTTTACGATTACGATGATTTCAATTCAAATTAGTACTGTCCTCTTGCCCCTGATGGGGCACTACATTACCTGGTTATTACTACCAGGCCCGGTGTTGGGGCTCATTTTTCTAAATCGTATTGCAAGACGCGCTTAATCAATGTGTGCCGTACTGAAATCGTTAACCTAGATACTCTTAGAAGCAAGCTCGAGGGTTAAATCGGGGGTGTAAATGTACATTGGATTTGCTAGGCAAAAGAAAAAGCCCCTGAACTTTCATTCAGAGGCTTCGTATTGCTGGTGGGTCGGGCGAGATTCGAACTCGCGACCAACGGATTAAAAGTCCGCTGCTCTACCGACTGAGCTACCGACCCAGTAAAGACTGAAATTATAGCAATTATTTTGTTTTGGCCTTGAAAACCCCGGGCACCTATTCTTAGGCCGCAGAGCGCCTTGCTACGGGGGGATTCTTGGCGAAGTAGTCCTTTATTCCCTGCAAAATCGCCTCTGCAATCTGCTCTTGGTAGCCCTCATCATTGAGCTTTGCCTCTTCTTTTGGGTTGCTAATAAAGGCGGTTTCTACCAAGATAGATGGAATATCTGGAGCCCTGAGTACCGCAAAGCCAGCTTGCTCTACTTTGGGCTTATGCAGGGCTGCAAACCCTCCAATGCGCTGCAATACCGCGCTACCGACCTGAACCGAATCCTTAATTTGCGCGGTGGTCGACATATCGAGAAGCAGGTGGGCTACTTGGGTATCGGTTGTCTTGATATTGATGCCGCCGATCAGATCGGATGCATTTTCTTTATTGGCCATCCAGCGCGCGGTGGTGCTGGTTGCGCCTTGTTGCGATAGGGCAAAAACAGAAGCGCCCCTAGCATGCGGCTGAATGAAGGCATCCGCATGAATCGAGACAAATAAGTCGGCACCCACTTGGCGGGCTTTGCGCACCCGAGTATGCAGCGGTACAAAGTAATCGCCATCGCGCGTCATAAACGCCCGCATATTGGGTTCATTTTCAATCTTGGCGTTGAGGCGCTTGGCAATTGACAGCACAATGTTTTTCTCATGACTACCCCGCGCGCCAATAGCTCCGGGGTCTTCGCCGCCGTGTCCTGGATCTAAGGCGATGGTAATCAGTCGCTTAAAGCGGGGACTGGCAGCGCTATCTTTGGGCGCTGGAATGGCTTGCGCAACCGGCGCGTCTTGGCGATGGGCAAATTGCGCAATGAGGTCTTCCTCATTCTTTTTCTCGAGCGCCTGCTCTTTTTTTGCGCTGCTGCGAACCAGTTGCATAAGGGGATCAGGCGGCGTTGTGGGGTAAAGATCAAACACAGAGCGGAATTTGTATTCCGCAACGGGCTCCAGGGTGAAGAGTTGCGGCTTAATTGGCTCTTTTAGATCAAACACCAAGCGCACCACATTGGGCTGAAACTGTCCCACCCGAATTTGCGATACGTAGGGATCATTAGGCTTTACTTGTGCAACTAAGTCGCGCAGCGTCGGATTGAGTTGCAAGCCAGTTACATCAACAACCAAGCGATCTGGCCCCGTCAGAATTTGGTGACTGACTTTAAGGGCGTTATCGGATTCGAGGGTGATGCGGGTGTAGTCTTCAGATGGCCAAACACGCACACCCAGAATCGTCGCTCCCCACGCGATGTCAGCCTTACCTAATAGCAGTATTAAGCCTAGCGTTGTAGCCGAGCCTTTAAGGTGTTTGCGCCGATTGGGGTTGATGTGATCTGCCATTGGCCCTGATTTTAGGGGAGATCGCCTTGCAGCTGAGCAAGAATTCTTAGGCCTAAATCGCTCAGGGCTTTGAGCTCAAATTGCCGTTCGGTCTCTAGTTCGCCTGCCGTAATCGCAATTTGCAGATCGAGCTCGGGAAGGGTGCCTTCTGCTTTTTCTGGCCACTCAATCAAGCACATACCGGGCGCATCAAAATGCTCTGCCAAGCCGGCTTCTTGCCACTCGAGGGGGGTGCGCATGCGGTACAAATCAAAATGAAAGGCATGCACAGTTTGCTTGCCGCACATAATCGGATAAGACTCACACAGTGAGTAGGTTGGGCTTTTGACCTTACCGGCATAGCCCATGCCCTGAATCAGGTAGCGCGTAAAGGCCGTCTTACCTGCGCCTAAATTGCCTTCTAGGGCGATATTGACATGTTGCTCTGGTGAATTAGCGTCGGCAAAAAAATGCGCCAGCACACTGCCAAGCGCCTTAGCTAGGTCAGCTGTTTCACTTTCTTGCCTACAATGTCTTTTAATCGATTTCAAATGGGAATCTATTTGTGTGTCTAACGTGTAGCGTAGTTTATTCAGTAAATGCCGATCCCGCCTAAAACAATTCCTGCTGCCGATCATTCGGCTGCGCCGGACGCCATCACAGGCCCTGACTTTCGGGCTTGGCTCGATGGCGAGGCATTGGCATTGGGCTTTGATCGCCTGCGGATTGCGGACACCGATTTAGGGCTTGCACCAGAGCGCTTACGAGCCTGGTTGGACGCCGGCTACCATGGTGAGATGGGGTTTATGGAACGCCATGCCGCTTTACGTTCCAGTCCAGAGCTGCTTCAGCCTGGCACCTTGCGCGTTGTCTGCGTCTCCATGAATTACGCCCCGGATCTTGATATTGATGCGGAATGGAATCGGATTGCTAGCCCCGGCGAGGCAGTGGTATCGGTTTACGCACGCGGCCGGGATTACCACAAAGTATTGCGCCAGCGCCTCCAGGAATTAGCAAGTCGCATTGAGGCGCGCATCGGTCCGTTTGGCTACCGCGTCTTCACGGATTCGGCGCCGCTGATGGAAGTCGAGTTGGCTCAAAAAGCCGGATTGGGGTGGCGCGGCAAACACACCCTCCTGCTTAACCGTGAATCGGGCTCGGTTTTCTTTTTAGGGGAGATCTTGCTCGATCTGCCTTTGCCAGTGGATGCGCCAGTAGAGCCCCACTGCGGCAGCTGCAGTGCCTGCATCGATGTGTGCCCAACAGCCGCCATTACTGCGCCCTATGTGGTTGATGCGCGCCGTTGCATCTCTTATCTCACGATCGAAAACCCGGGACCCATTCCGCTGGAGTTTCGTGTTGCCATGGGTAACCGCGTTTACGGCTGCGATGATTGCCAATTGGCTTGCCCGTGGAATAAGTTTGCTCAAGCAACGGCCTTGCCGGATTTTGCTGAGCGGAATAGCATGGGTGGAAGTTCTTTGTTGGAGCTGTGGTCGTGGACTGCGACTGACTTTGAGCGCCGCCATGAGGGGAGTGCCATTCGCCGCATTGGCTACAGCCGCTGGCGCCGCAATCTCGCGGTGGCGATGGGCAATGCCTTGCGTTCCAAAAAGACCGCGCCAGCGCTCAAGGCTTCCTTACGTAGCGCCTTGAGAGCAGACCAAGCAGCATCTGATGCTTTGGTCCAAGAACACATTGATTGGGCCCTAGAGGCCCCATTCTCGGCATAAAAATCGGCCCATTCCTTCGGACTCATACAATCCCACTATGGCATCCGATCGTGACTCCGCTTTAGAGCCTGCCCAAGGGGCTGAGTTGCATCGCTTTACCAGTCGCAAGGATGCGTTTCGCAATGGCCTCAAAGACGCGAGCGGCGCACCTGCTATGGTCCTCTTTGCCGGCATGGTCGGCTTTGGTGCGATGGGCAAAACCAGCGGCTTTGATCTGAGCTTTACTGCCTTAAGTAGCCTTCTGATGTTTGCGCTACCCGGTCAAGTTGTATTGATGGAGATGATGGTCGATGGCGCATCACTACTGGCCATTGCCTTGGCCGTAACCTTGACCTCCACCCGCTTTATCACCATGACCATCACCTTGTTTCCGCAGCTGGATCGGCGTGATCAAAATAAGCGTTTGTATGCGTCCGTTCATTTGTTAGCGATGACAGCATGGGCCGTGTCGATGCGGGAATTTCAGCGCATTGAACCGCAGCACCGTCTAAGTTACTTTGCCGGCCTTGGCCTGCTGTGCTGGATGATTTCGGTACCGGGGACGATCTTGGGTTATTTACTGGCAGGCGTAGTGCCGGTCTTTATTACACTCGGCCTGATTTTTATTAACCCCTTATTTTTCTTGCTGACCTTTGCTGAGGTTAAGCCGTGGATTAATCGGATTGCGATTGCCCTGGGTTGTGTGATGGGGCCTTTCTTCTATTTGCTGGACCGCGATACAAGTCTTTTGACAACCGGCATTGTGGCAGGTACTTTAGCCTATTGGATTGACCGTCAGTATTTGCGTAAGCGCAGATCCGCATCGGACGGAGGCTTGCTGTGATAGCCGCGCATTTACAGGGATGGGGGCTTTGGATTGCACTTGCAAGCGCCTGCATCGGCACTTACTTGTGCCGCGCCATCGGCGTGATGCTCGCCGGAAAAATTAATCAAGAAAGTGAGATCTTTCGCTGGTTATCCGCAGTTACCTACGCCATGGTGGCAGCCTTAACCGTTCGCTTGATTGTGCTGCCGATTGGTTTGCTCAATACCGTACCGCTGTGGATCCGTATTTTGATTTGCGTGGTTAGCATTGGCATCATGCTGTCAAAACCCCAACAGCGTTTTGTTCCGGCCCTACTGATTGGTACGCTGCTAATGGTCTCTTACGGCCTGATGCGCTAAGCCGTAAGAGGATTCATTTAAAAACTGATTTATTGCAGATGGGCTGCCAAGATGCGCGCAATGTGAACCGCATCGCGCTGCGTACCATCATGAATCTGATGGCGGCAACTGGTGCCATCGGCAACTACCCAACTATCCGGTGCTTGGCGTATTGCTGGCAATAAGCTCAATTCTGCCATTTGCTTTGACACGCCAATGTGCTCGACTTCATAACCAAAACTGCCAGCCATACCGCAGCAGGACGATTCAATCAGAGTGGGCTTTGCGTTCGGAATGAGTTGCAGAAGTTCGAGTGCTGGCGTCACTGCAGCAAATGCTTTTTGATGGCAGTGGCCATGAAACAGCACCGCGCGGTCAGCTGGTTTGAGATTGAGTTTGAGTTTGCCGGACTTGGATTCATCGGCGAGGAACTCTTCCAGTAGCTGCGCTTTTTGGCTGACACTCACCGCCTTTTGCCCAAAGCCCATCACTAAGGCCTCGTCTTTTAGGCTAAAGAGGCAAGAGGGTTCCAGGCCAACGATGGCAATGCCGCGCTCGGCATAAGGCGCTAGGTGATCTACCAAGGCACCCAAGCGGGCTTTGGCTTCATCCACCATACCGGCAGCCAGGTAGGTGCGACCACAACAGAATTGCTTTGCGCATTTCTGTTCTGTAGCGGCAGCACTATTCGCCGTATCCATTTGCGGAATGTGAATTTGATACCCAGCGGAGCGCAGCACCTGAATTGCTGCATGCACGTTCTCATTCTCAAAGTAGGCATTGAAGGTATCGACTAAAAGTACGACTGCCTTACTCTCAGCCTGCAATTGCTCTGGCGTAAATCGGTATTGCGCTGCGCTTGCTGCTGAATCGATTGGCGCATTCCAGAAAGTATCGCTACGCCAGACGGGCAGGGTGCGCTCTGCCGAAATACCAGTGAGCCATTCTTGTATCTTGGCAATCGCAGGGATGCGGTTACGAATATTCAGTAAGGCTGGAAGTCCTGGAATGCGACTCACCATCGGCGCATAGTGCGGCAAGTGCGCGACTAGGCGATCACGCAGCGTGTGGCCATGGCGTTTTTTGTAGTGGCTTAGATACTCCACTTTCATCTTCGCCATATCGACACCCGTTGGGCACTCACGGCGACAGGCTTTGCAGCTGACGCATAAATCCATCGCATCTTTTACGGCTGCGGTAGTCAGCGGATCTTCGCCGGGCGCGGCATCGAGTTGACCGGATACGGCAAGACGCAAGGTATTGGCACGACCACGGGTGAGGTGTTTTTCATCGCGGGTGACGCGGTAGCTCGGACACATTGTGCCTGCATCAAATTTACGGCAATGGCCATTGTTATTGCACATCTCGACTGCTTTGGAGAAGCCATGCGCTGGATCGCCGCCACTACCGGGCGCGCTCGTCTCTTCGGTAACGGGATTGTTTTGCACATTCCATGCCGACCAATCTAGACTGGTCTTGAGGGGAATGATTTTGTATTCCGGCGGAAAGCGGAAGTAACTGGAATCATCCATCTTCGGTGGATCAATGATTTTTCCGGGATTAAATAAATTATCGGGATCAAATGCGTGTTTGATCTCACGAAGGGCATCGGTAATCTTAGGACCAAATTGCCAGCTAATCCATTCGCCACGGCACAGACCATCACCGTGCTCACCGCTGTACGCACCTTTGTAGCGACGTACCAGTTCAGATGCTTCTTCTGCCATGGCCCGCATCTTCTGCGCGCCATCACGGCGCATATCCAAGATCGGCCGAACATGCAAGGTGCCGACCGATGCGTGCGCATACCAAGTGCCGCGTGAGCCGTATTTAGAAAAGACTTCCGTGAGTGCGCTGGTGTATTCAGCCAGGTTCTCGAGTGGTACGGCGCAGTCCTCAATAAAGCTGACCGGCTTACCATCGCCTTTGAGGCTCATCATGATGTTCAGGCCGGCTTTACGAACTTCCCACAGATTTTTTTGCAGACCTGCATCGGGCATTGACACCACAGTATTCGGTAAACCCAAGTCACTCATCAATTCCTTGAGTGCGGCAACGCGTTCTAAAAGTGGGGCATGCGCTTCACCGGAAAACTCTACGAGCAAGATCGCTTCGGGTGTTGGGCCTGCTGCATCAATCAGCGCGCTTTCAATGGTCTTTTTAAAGCTGGGGTTGTGCCGTGCTAAATCAATCATGGTGCGGTCGACTAATTCCACTGCGGTAGGACCTAGTTTGACAATGTGCTGCGCGCTATCCATGGCACGGTAGAAGCTGGAGAAATTCACGATGCCGAGCACCTTGTGCTGCGGCAATGGAGCCAATTTCAGTTGCAGTGATTTGAAATACGCTAGCGTTCCTTCACTGCCGACTAATAAGTGTGCCAAGTTAACGCTGCCATCTTTGGTGTAGGGCAATTCGCTTTGTGGATGAAATACATCCAAGTTGTAGCCAGCGACACGGCGCATGACTTTTGGAAACATGGCTTCAATTTCGGGTTGCAAGCGATTGGCTAAGCCTTTGACAAAATCACCGAGCTGTTTTGCGCTTCCAGTGCTCTGAGCGTAGTTAGCAAATTGCGCGAGTTGGCCATCGGCCAGCCATGCATCGATACCCAAAACGTTGTGCACCATATTGCCGTACGCAAGCGAGCGACTGCCACAAGAATTATTTCCGGCCATGCCGCCTATCGTTGCTTGCGCTCCGGTAGAAACGTCAACGGGGTACCAAAGACCATGTTTTTTTAGATTGGCGTTGAGGTGATCTAAAACTAAACCGGGCTCGACTTCGGCAGTGGCTTTTTCGGGATCGACGTGGAGGATTTTGCGAAAGGCCTTGGTGTTATCAATGACCAGTGCAACCCCAGTGGTTTGACCGCATTGGCTCGTGCCACCACCACGTGGCAATACTGGAATCGAGTGCTCTCTGGCTATTGCCAAGGCGGTTTCGATATCGGCCGCATCTTCGGGGATGACAACACCAACCGGAAATTGCTGGTAAATCGATGCATCGGTGGCGTAGCGACCACGGCTTGGGGTATCGGTTAGCACCTGCCCGCGGATGTGCTTTTGCAATTGGGAGCTGATTTCAGGGGGCAGGGCGGTTTTTGTTGGCATGGCTCAAGGTATGGGAAAATGGCAAATACATTCAGAATCGAGTGAAATTCTACAAAAGACCGACTATTTCAGCTTGATCCCCTGTTTTTTTACAGAAGTTTGATTTTACGTGGCATTTGGTTTTCAGAAAATTGACCCGCGTCGGATTAACAAGGGATTTTGAGCCTCAACAGCGACCGTTGCGGTATTCCACCGAATTCAGACGAAAACACCATTAGGAGACCACCATGTTGGCAAACAAACCTTACCTTACCCAGGCAAACGTTCAGGCTATTCTGGATGCTGCCAACGCCCATGCTGCTGAAAACAACTGGGCTGTAACGATTGCGGTCTGCGATGATGGCGGTCACATGCTCGGCATGATTCGCCGCGATGGCTGTGCTCCGGTATCCGCTTACATTGCCCAAGAGAAAGCCCGTACGGCAGCAATGGGTAAGCGCGAGAGTCGCGTGTACGAAGAAATTATTAACAACGGCCGTACCTCCTTTTTATCCGCACCCCATATTCAAGGGATGCTAGAGGGTGGCGTCAATATCGATGTAAATGGATTTACCATCGGCGCAGTCGGCGTTTCCGGCGTGAAGTCTTCCGAAGATGCCAGCACTGCTAAGGCTGGGATCGCGGCCATTATTTAAGTTACCTTGACCAATACCACTGTAGATACAAACACCCCCGCAGAGTCTTCCGACTCTCCAGTTAGCATTACCTTCGCCGATTTTGGCCTTGATCCACGAGTTCAAAAGGCAATCGGCGAACAGGGCTACAACACCCCAACCCCCATTCAAGCGCAAGCGATTCCCCATGTGCTCGCGGGTAAGGATTTAATGGGTGCGGCACAAACGGGTACCGGCAAGACTGCCGCCTTTGTGTTGCCCATCATTCAAAAGTTACTTCCGGGTTCGAGCAGTAGCGCGTCGCCAGCACGCCATCCCATTCGTGCACTGGTCTTGACACCCACCCGCGAACTGGCAGTTCAGGTTGCTGATAATGCAGCCAACTATTCTCGGCACACGGATTTGCGTTCGACCGTCGTTTTTGGTGGGGTGGATATGCAGCCCCAAGTGGCGCAGCTCCGCAGTGGCATTGAGATTCTGATTGCCACGCCCGGACGTTTGCTCGATCACCTCGGCTCTAAAACCGCGAACCTGTCGCAAGTGGAGATCTTGGTATTGGACGAAGCCGATCGCATGCTGGACATGGGATTTTTACCTGATCTACAGCGCATCATTAATTTGATACCAGCGCAGCGCCAAACCTTATTGTTCTCGGCCACCTTTTCGCCTGAGATTAAAAAATTAGCACAGAGTTATTTACGCAACCCCGTTACGGTTGAGGTGGCGCGCCAAAATGCCGCTGCCGATACGGTAAGGCAAGTGGTCCACTTAGTCTCTGCAGCAGATAAGCAGCGCGCGATTACCACTATCTTGGAAGCGCGTACGCGCCAAGGTTTATCGCGTCAGTGCATCATCTTTACCAATAGCCGTTTGGGCTGCGCCAAACTCTCGCGGGCACTCGAGCGCGATGGCATTAAGGCCGGCTCAATCCACGGCGATAAGAGCCAGGGTGAACGTACGCTGACTTTGGATGCATTCAAGTCGGGCGCCATTGAAGCCTTGGTTGCAACCGATGTGGCAGCGCGCGGTCTGGATATTCCAGCGATGCCTTGCGTGATTAATCACGAGTTGCCTTACAACGCCGAGGACTTCATTCACCGCATTGGTCGTACAGGACGCGCAGGTAGTACTGGTGACGCTATTGCCTTGGTGGATGATGGTGAAAAGCGCTTGTTAGACGACATCGAAAAATTGATGAAGCGCAAATTGCAAGTGATGCCGCTGCCAGAACTGAAGGGCGGCAAAACAGCAGACCCATTTTTCTATAAGCCTTATCAAGCCGGCGCGGCTCCAGCCGGTGGCGTACAAGCAGCGCCCAAAGCAAGTCGTGACGATGGTAATCCCGATCAGCCGATCGCCAACCCCATTAAAAAAGCAGGCATTACACCTGCTAAATCACCGGTTGGTGCTTTACTCGGCGGCATGAAAAAAAAGACCGGCTAGTTATTTGAACGGCTAAGCTCTTTGGTTCGATTGGCCCAAGCGTGCGTAGCCTGCAGTAACCACTCTGCAACAGTCTGGCCTTGCCCATAACTTATCCCCTTTAAGCCCAGATGGAGAGCGGCGGCCTGAAGCGCCTGTAAAACAGCCGCGTCACTTGCGGTATTGATTTCTGTGGCCTGGGTCTGCTTACTCAACTTCTCCCCATGGGGATCCAACACGAGTGGCAAGTGGCGGTATTGGGGTGTTGGATAATCCAAAATCCCTTGCAAGTACATTTGCCGTGCAGTGTTGCTGAGTAAATCAGCGCCCCGCACAATGTGCGTGATGCCTTGCCTTGCATCATCAACCACCACAGCGAGTTGATACGCAACAATTCCATCGGCCCTGCGCAGTACAAAATCCCCCACATCGGTATTGAGGTTTTGCTCTTGGAGACCGAACTCCGCATCGCTAAAGCAAATCGTTTGCTCGGGTTTGAGGGCAAGGCGCCAAGCAGAAGGTGATATCTCTTTAGGAAGCTGCGCTTGCCAAATATGCCCATTGCGGCAGGTGCCCGGGTAGACCTGCTCTTGATTGCGAGCCCTAAGCAGGCCTTGGTTGCTCAGGACGCTGGAAATCTGCTGGCGCGAGCAAGTACAGGGATAAATCTGCCGATCGCTGTAAAGCGTTTCTAAGGCGTTTTGGTAGGCCGTGAGCTGCTGGGATTGCCAGATCACTTCCTCGTCCCAGTTAAGCCCACAGGCCTGTAGCTGAGCCAAAATGTGCTGGTCCATCCCGGTAATGCAACGCGGCGCATCCAAATCCTCGATGCGGACGAGCCAATTACCTTGATTGGCGCGGGCATCCAGCCAGCTTCCCAGGGCGCTGGCCAGGGAGCCGGCATGCAACGGTCCGGTCGGCGAGGGCGCAAAGCGCCCGCGGTAGCGGGGATGGGGTGGTTTTAGGCTGGACACAGCTAAAATCATCTCATGGCCGTACCCCGTTTTGTACATCTGCGCGTTCATTCCGAGTTTTCGATTACGGATGGAGTCGTGCGCATTGATGATGCGGTGGCTGCAGCCAGCAACGATGGCATGGGCGCCTTAGCGATTACCGACCTCAGCAATCTATTTGGCCTGGTGAAGTTTTACATGGCGGCCCGGGAGGGCGGAGTTAAGCCGATTGCCGGCGCCGATGTATGGCTCTCGAATGCACAAGACCCTGATCAGCCCTACCGCATGCTTCTGCTGGTGCAAAACCATTCAGGCTATTTGAACCTATGTCAGTTACTCAGCCGTGCATCGCTCGATAACCAATCGCGTGGGCGCGCTGAAGTGGATCCTCGGTGGTTTAGTGAGCCGGCTGCAAAAAAAGAAGATCAGGCAGTTGGCCGTACTCTGTCCTATGGATTAATTGCCTTATCGGGCGCGCATCTCGGCGATGTGGGTACCGCACTATTGGCCGGCCAGGAAGAGCAGGCCAAGGCGGCTGCCGAGCGCTGGAAAACCCTCTTTCCGGGCGCTTACTTTATTGAGGTGCAGCGCGCCGGCCATCCACAAGATGAACAACACCTGCAGCTAGCCTGCCAGCTTGCGAGCACGCTTGCTATACCGGTAGTCGCAACCCATGCTGTCCAGTTTATGCACCGGGATGATTTCAATGCCCATGAAGCGCGGGTCTGTATCGCCGAGGGGGAACTACTAGGTAATCCACGTCGCCAGAAAAAATTTAATCCGGAGCAATATTTTTTAAGCCAAGCCGAGATGGAAAAGCGCTTTGCTGATTTGCCAAGCGCACTCGCTAACTCGGTGGAGATTGCCAAACGCTGCAATCTCTCTTTGGTATTGGGTCAGCCTCGTTTACCGGAGTTTCCAATTCCGGCCGGTATCTCGCTCGGTGATTATTTGTTTAAGCAGGCCGAGGTCGGGTTGGTGCGGCACATGGCACGCAACTTTCCGGATGCGGATGTGCGCGCTGCAGAAGAGCCCCGTTACCGCGAGCGTTTGACGTTTGAGGTAAAGACCATCGAGCAAATGGGATTCCCAGGTTATTTTTTGATCGTTGCCGACTTTATTAACTGGGCAAAGAACAATGGTGTACCAGTGGGTCCCGGCCGCGGCTCTGGCGCCGGTTCTTTAGTGGCGTATTCGCTTGGCATTACCGATCTGGATCCCCTGAAGTACAACTTGCTGTTTGAGCGCTTTTTAAATCCAGAGCGGGTATCGATGCCCGACTTTGATATCGATTTTTGTCAGCATGGGCGCGACCGCGTGATTCAGTACGTTAAAGACAAATACGGTAAAGATGCTGTGAGTCAAATTGCAACCTTTGGCACCATGGCAGCCAAAGCGGCCATTCGAGATGTGGGCCGTGTCTTGGAGCAGGGCTATGGTTTTGTCGATAGCATTGCAAAGCTCGTGCCGTTTAAGCCCGGTCAACTCGTCACCATCGAGATGGCCAAGAAAGAAGAAAAGCAATTGGCTGAGCGCGAGCGTAACGAAGATGAAGTTCGCCAGCTCTTAGCGCTTGCCCAGCAACTCGAGGGCATGACCCGTAACGTCGGCATGCATGCCGGCGGCGTACTCATTGCCCCAGGAAAGTTAACCGATTTTTGTCCGCTCTATACGCAAGACTCCAAAGACCAAGATAGCAGCTCGGTCATCAGTCAGTACGATAAAGATGACGTAGAGGCCATTGGGCTCGTCAAGTTCGACTTCTTAGGCTTAACGACACTCACCATCTTGGCCGCAGCCGAGCGTTGGATTAAAGCATTGCATGCCGATCGCAAAGACTGGACTATCGGCGACATCACATTAGAAGACCCTGCTGCGTTTGAGGTGCTGAAATCCGCTAATACCGTTGCGGTCTTCCAGTTGGAAAGCCGCGGCATGCAGGGCATGCTCCGCGATGCCAAGCCCGATCGCTTCGAAGACATCATCGCGCTTGTAGCGCTCTATCGTCCCGGTCCAATGGATCTGATTCCGGACTTTATTGCCCGCAAACACGGTCGCCAACAAGTGGAGTATCCCGACCCTCGCATTGAGCCCGTTTTGCGCGAAACCTACGGCATCATGGTCTATCAAGAGCAGGTGATGCAGATGGCGCAAATGATTGGCGGCTACTCACTGGGTGGCGCCGATTTATTGCGCCGGGCGATGGGTAAGAAAAAGCCAGAAGAGATGGCGCAGCACCGCAAGATCTTTAGTGAGGGCGCCAAAAAAGGTGGCATTACTGAAGTCAAGGCCAATGAGATTTATGACTTGATGGAACGCTTTGCCGGCTATGGATTTAATAAATCCCATGCTGCAGCCTACGCTTTGCTGGCCTATCAAACGGCATGGCTCAAGGCCCATTACCCTGCTGAATTTATGGCGGGTAACTTATCGCTCGCAATGGACGATACCGATAAGGTCAAAATTCTGTACGACGATTGCCTGCAAAACCGCTTGCGGGTATTGCCCCCAGATATCAATACCGGTACTTATGAATTTACTCCTCTGCGTACGCAAGGGGCGCCGCTTGAGCAGTCCTTGACGGATATTCGCTATGGATTGGGCGCAGTGCGTGGCACCGGCGAAGCAGCGATTGAGGCAATCGTTAAAGCGCGCGAAACAGGCGGCCCCTTTACTGATCTGTTTGATTTCTGTGCGCGCGTCGATCGGCGTCAAGTCAATCGCCGCGCAATTGAAGCGTTGATGCGCGCTGGCGCCTTTGATAGTTTGTATGCCGCAGGATCAAATCAAAAAGGTAAGCCATACGACATTCGCTCTACCTTGCTGGCTTCATTGGCGCGTGCAATAGAGGCAGCAGAGCAGGCCGAGGCATCGATTCATCAGGTGAGCTTGTTTGAAACCGCCGGTGAAACCGACCGCCACTTACCCGAGCTCGTGAGTGAGCCGCCCTGGCCTGAAAAGAAACGCCTACAAGAAGAAAAAACTGCGCTGGGCTTGTGCCTTACAGGTCACCTGTTTGATGCCTATCGCAATGAGGTTGCGCATTTTGTGCGCCAACCCTTAGTCAAAGTGACTGAAGGCAAAGACCAGTTGCTCGCCGGCATCATTACTTCGGCACGGATGCTAACCGGGCAACGGGGTCGAATGATGGTTGCCACGATTGACGACGGTACTGCGGCAATGGAAGTCATGCTCTATAGCGAAGTGTATGAACCCAATCGATCCTGGCTAAAAGAAGATGAGCTGGTTATCGCCAAAGTAAACGTCACGCCCGATAAGTTTTCGGGTGGCACGCGGATTGTGGCAGAGGCTGTGATGGATATCGCGGGCGCGCGTTTGCGCTTCGGTCGCAATGTGCATGTGCGTATGGATTCTGCAATCGATCTGAAACTCTTCCGCAGTCAAATAAATCCGTATTTAATTAGCAATCGCCAGCAACACGCAAAACCAGGTATGCCGCCAAATCTGGCGCCAAGCCCATTGGATGGCATTAAGGGGCTACCGCTCACCGCCGTGGTTACTGCCAGTGGCAGCGCTTGCTTAGTACAGTTTCCGGATGAATTACGGCTTTATCCAGACGATGCCTGTTTGCATAGCCTGCATCAATTGCTGGCCTCAACGCAGGCTGACCCAGTCGTAGTGCAGTACGCTTAACTGCAGTTACTGATCTTGTAAAAACGATTTCGCAGCCGCTATCACCAGTTCAGGTTCCAGCAAATTAAGGCATTCGCTCCGGCTATTGACGTGATCGTCACAGCCCGCTTTACGGCATGGAACGCAGTCACCAGGGCCTTGCAGGATGGTTACATTACCCACGGTTTGGCTACGGGCGCGTAAATGATATGGCGCAGTCCCAATAAATCCATTGGGCCAGGGTCCAAAATTGCTAGGCGGTGTTGGTCCAAATAGTGCGATTGTTTTGGTATTGCACGCTGCGGCTAAATGGGAAATGGAGGTATCTACACCAATATACAAAAGCGCATCGCGTAGCAGTGTCCCTGCTTGTGGCAAGCTGAGTTGGCCTTGCGTATCAACCACGTTGTTACGACTCTCCACATTCAGTAAGCCAAGTATGTCGCGATTAAGATCTAAATCTTGCTGGGCAGGTGAGGCGCTCAAAACGACTTGCAGTCCTTGTGCGCTTAGCCACTCAATCACTGTCTTCCAGTGGCCAAGAGGCCAGCGCTTGTAGGCCGTTAGTGGTCCTGGGTGAATGACAACATAAGGCGCGCGCAGCTGCTTTGCAATGTGGGTACTTAGGGCTTCTGCTGCTGGGGGCGTCACCCAAACTCCATCCTCAAACAGCGCTTGATTGGCAATAGCAGGAGTTGGATAGAAGGATTCTAGTAGGCGCAGCTTTTCTACAATCACATGCTGATGAAAGTAGTCCACCTTGACGGTGTGCAGACAGATTGCTTTTTTCCAGCCGCTTTTACTATCTACGCCTAAGCCCTGTGGATGTGAGTCAATCACACCCACTCGCCGTAGCGCAGCAATGGAGCTGTAAAAATAGGCGCGATCACTGGGTTGAGTCACTATGGCTAGGTCATAGCGTTGAAATATCCGACGGATCAAACGCCAATATTCTCCAAGTCCTGGATGATCTGATGTCTCAATCCACTCCTGGATATCCGGATTGCCTTTGAGCATATCGAGTTTGCCGCGGTAACCTAAAAAGTGAAACTCGGCATTAGGCCATAGGGCTCGCGCCTTACTAATCAAAGGGGTTGTGATGAGTACATCACCAATTTGACGGGTGGCGATAAAAAGGACGCGCTTAGGCTCAGGCATAGGAGTGGTCATGCGATTTTCCTATGCTGAGTTGGCGCACTTAAAAATTGAACTAGCAAGTGAAAGAAGTTAATCCAAAGGAGGTTTTGTATTGCAAGCCTATTCTCCATTGTTTTTCTGTGCTTCCAAAAGCCACAACTTCAGATACCGGTAATAGCTAACCTCAGCGTTTGAGATTGCAAGCGCTAAACCATGTGATCCATCCAGAAATCCTGCTTTTATAAAGTAAGTTTTTATAAATGCCCATAGACCATGAAGTACTGCTGAAATGATCGACCCCTTTTTCCCGTTTGCAAACGCTTGCTTTGCAGAAGCAGAAGAGTAGCGATCAATTTTTTGCAAAACTTGGGAATAATCTAAATAGCTATAGTGCAACATGTGATTCTCTAGTTTTAAAACGGGCCCCTTGGTAAGGAGGCGCTCATGAACTAAGTCATCGGAGAATCGGGCAGATCCCCTTAAAAAAAGACGGTCAACATAGTCTGGGTTCCAGCCAGAGTGCTTCATAAACCGGCCGCAGTACCAGGAGAGCCGCGTTATGGAAAAGCAAGTGTAAATGCCTGGCTGACTCAGTTTGGCAGCGATCTCCAGTCGAAGCTGTGGCGTGAGGCGCTCATCGGCATCCAGGGAGAGGACCCAATCGCCCGTGGCAAGGTCGAGCGCCCGGTTCTTTTGGGGCCCAAAACCCGGCCAATCAGTCGGTTGGGCGATGGTGGCGCCGAATTCCCTGGCGATTTCGATGGTACCGTCGGCACTGGCCGAATCAACGATCACCACCTGCTGCGCAAGGCCGTCCAGGGAGGCAAGGCAGGCCCGAAGATTGGCCTCTTCATTGCGAGTTATAAGTATCACGGATAAGGTGGGCATAATTCATTATATGAATGCCGACGACAGAATTGTCCTAAACCGCTTAATTCAGTACTTAAAACCCCATACCAAGACGATTATTGGGTCGATTTTGGCTATGGCGCTGGTGGCTGGCGCAGAGACCTCAATACCGGCCTTAATGAAACCCCTCTTGGACCGAGGCTTTACTGGTGAGCTTGATGGCAGGCTGTGGTTGGTCCCCATCTTTTTAGTCGGGCTAGCGTTTATTCGAGGCGGCGCACAATTTCTGTCCAATTACTTGTTATCCAGAGTGATCAATGCAGTGCTACTAAAACTGCGTAAGCAAATGTTCCAAGCTTTACTGCATGCCAAAACTGAGTTTTATCAAAAGAGTTCGGCATCCAGTTTGATTAATGCAGTTGTGTTTGAAGTCAACAACGTCCTGAGCATCATGGGAACGATGCTCATTAGTTTGGTGCGTGACTCCTTAACGGTGCTCGGTTTATTGGGCTACCTGATTTACCTTAACTGGAAATTAACCCTCGTTGTATTGATCATTTTTCCGATCATTGCTTACATCATGAGTCTGATTAATCGCCGTTTGCGTGGCCTTAACCGTGAACAGCAAGCCATGACAAGCGAGCTTGCCTATATAGTTGAAGAGACGGTAGCGGGGCATAAAATTATCAAAGTCCATGGTGGCGAAATCTACGAGATGGACCGGTTTACCGACAAGGCTGATCGTTTACGGCGCTTTGCCCTTAAAACAGCAGTGGTGGGCGGATTAAATCAGCCCATGACCCAGCTGGTTGCCTCAATGGCGCTCTCCGTTGTGCTCGTGATCGCGCTCTTGCAGTCCTCTACCGAAGGCACCACCGTTGGCGGCTTTGCTGCATTTATCACAGCCATGCTGTTGATTATTTCGCCCATTAAACATCTGGCTGACATCAATCAGCCATTGCAGCGCGGCCTGACTGCGGCCGAGATGATTTTTGCTTTGATGGATCAGCCGATTGAAGAAGATGATTCACGCAAGGCTGAAGTCAAGCGCATTGAAAAAGCAAAAGGCGCCATCGCCTTCAAAGACGTTTCGTTTTCATATCAGCAAGATGCGGATCGGCAGGACGCCTTAAAGCACGTCACTCTATCGATTCAGGCGGGTGAGGTCATTGCCTTTGTGGGTCCGTCCGGCGGCGGGAAGTCAACGCTGGTGAACCTGTTGCCGCGCTTTTTTAGTCCCAGCTCCGGCGCGATTGAGCTCGATGGCGTGAATCTAGAAGAGCTGTCTTTGTTTGATTTGCGACGCCAAATTGCATTTGTTAGCCAAGATGTCATCTTATTTAATGATTCGATCGCTGCAAACGTGGCCTATGGCACTGATGCAGTGAGCGGAATCGATCGAGGTCGCGTGATTGAGGCTTTAGAGGCGGCTAACTTGAGCAATCTAATAGGCGAGTTGCCACAAGGCATCGATACCCTGATTGGCGACAACGGCAATCGACTCTCCGGTGGTCAGCGCCAGCGCTTAGCGATTGCCAGGGCCATTTACAAAGATGCGCCGATCTTGATCTTGGATGAAGCTACGTCGGCCCTCGACTCTGAATCCGAGCGTCAAGTGCAAGAAGCGTTGGATCGATTGATGGCTGGCCGTACGACCCTAGTGATTGCACACCGCCTATCGACGATTGAGCATGCGAGTCGGATTGTAGTGCTAGAGCATGGGCAAGTTATTGAAAACGGATCCCATGCTGAGCTGATTGAACAAGGTGGCTTGTATAGCAATCTGCATCGATTGCAGTTTGCGAATGCCTAATTGCAAATTGCAGTATTAACTCAAGACAATATCGTATTGCTCTTGTTTAAACGAGCCTTCTGCTTGCAAACGAATAGGCTTGGCAACAAAATCTCCTAGCATGGCTAAAAACCGATTTTCTTCTTCCAAGAAGAGATCGATCACATCGGGCGCTGCCACAATGCGGAACTCCCGCGGATTGAATTGGCGATGCTCGCGAACGATCTCCCGCAGGATTTCGTAGCAAATGGTTTGGGCTGTTTTGATTTCGCCTTTGCCACTGCAGGTAGCGCAAGGCTCACACAAAATGTGGGCCAGGGATTCGCGGGTGCGCTTACGTGTCATTTCAACTAGACCAAGGGCCGAGAATTGGCTGACAGTATTGCGGGCATGATCCCGCTCGAGGTTGCGCTTGAGTTCACTTAATACCGCCTCTTGGTGCTCGCGGGTCAGCATATCGATAAAGTCGATAATGATGATGCCACCCAAATTACGCAAACGCAGCTGTCGTGCAATCGCTTGCGCGGCCTCCAGATTGGTCTTAAAGACCGTATCGTCTAAATTGCGCGCGCCGACATAGCTGCCGGTGTTCACGTCGATGGTAGTCATTGACTCGGTTTGATCGATCATCAAGTACCCACCGGATTTGAGGTCGACACGGCGTCCTAAAGCTTTGTTGATTTCTGCGTCGACATCAAAGAAATCAAACAAGGCACGCTCGCCGCGATGCAAGGTTAACTTGCCAACGAGATTGGGCGTATAGGTTGCAGCAAACTGATTTAAGCGCTCAAAGTTCTCCGCTGAATCAACCCGAATTTGCATGGTCTTATCACTAGCCAGGTCTCGCAATACTCGCTCTGCCAAACTCAAATCCTGAAAGAGCAGGGCGGGTGCGGCTTTCTGATTTACCGAAGCCAAAATGGTTTCCCAGGTTGTTTTGAGGTAAAGGAGGTCGAGGGTTAGTTCAGCGTCCGTGGCATCTTGCGCAATGGTGCGCACAATAATGCCGCCGGTCTGATTGCTAGGCAGTAATCCGGCGATGCGGGCTTTGATGGCCTCACGCTCCTCTTGATTTTCGATGCGCTGTGAGATGCCGATGTAGGGCTCATTGCCAGATTCTTTTTGCGATTGTGGCAAATACACTAGGTTACGACCTGCAATACTGATCTGGGTTGTAAGGCGGGCGCCTTTCGTGCCAAGTGGGTCTTTTAATACTTGCACAATTAAGGTTTGGCCTTCGTAGAGGACTTTTTCAATTTGGGTCTGCTGGTTCTGTTGCGCAATATCCGCCACATGCATGAATGCCGTGCGCTCAAGGCCCATCTCAATAAAAGCCGATTGCATTCCGGGTAGAACCCGAACCACTTTAGCCAAGTAAATATTGCCCACAATTCCCCGCTGGCGGGTGCGCTCAATTTGCAGCTCTTGTACCGCTGCCTGTTGAATTAATGCCACCCGCGTTTCTTGGGGGGTAATGTTGATCAGAATCTCTTCGTTCATATTAGGCTTGGTTTGCAATTTCTGGCGTGAGCGTAAAGGATACGCCAGCCTGTTGCAGGAGGATAGCCATTTCAAATAGGGGTAGCCCCATGATGCCGCTATAACTCCCGACGATTTTGCGGATAAATGCACTCCCTAGGCCTTGAATGCCGTAGGCGCCAGCCTTGCCATAGGGTTCTTGGCTCGCAATATAGGCCTTAATCAGGGGATCGCTGAGCGGCATAAATTCCACTTGCGATACCTGTACCAGGCTAATGGGTTTTGCCGACTGCTGGGGTAGAAGCACAATTGCCGTTAGTACCTCGTGGGTTTGGCCGCTGAGCAGACGTAAGATGCGCTCTGCATCGGCGGCATCGGCGGGCTTGCCTAGGATCTGGGTGATATCACTATTGGGAAGGCTCACGGTCGTGTCGGCGCATAAAATCGGCGCCCAAGGCAGGCTGCGCTTTGCCCATCGCTGTGCCGCAGCATCGCATTTTGCTAAGGTCACGCGCTCAACATACGCCCTGGCTTTTTCATTTGCGAGTGGCGCCTCAATTGCTTCTGCATCTTCATCATGACCAGGTAAGAGCAATTCAAAACGCACACCCAGTTGCGTCAGTAATTCTTGGCGGCGGGGACTTTGGGATGCGAGGTAGAGAAAAGAATGCATTGCTAAAGGAAGTTACTTATTCGCGGTGGTAGGGATGGCCTTGCAAAATCGTCCATGCCCGATAGAGTTGTTCAGTTAATAAGACCCGCGCCATTGCATGCGGCAAAGTTAGGCTAGATAAACGCCAAATGGCATCGGCTTTTTGCTTGATGCTGGCGTCTAAACCATCAGCACCACCAATCACAAAGGCTACGTCACCCCCATCTTGGCGCCATTGTGCCAATTGATTGGCAAGGGCTTGGGTGCTGAGGTCTTTGCCGCGTTCATCGAGTGCAATCAAGCGCACTCCTTTGGGTATGACTGCAGTGATCTTGATGGCTTCTTTGGCAGGGGAGAGGTCAGGTTTGATTTCTTTGAGCTCGATGCTGCAATCGGATGGCATGCGCTTGAGGTAGTCGTTGCAAGCACTGGATACCCAGTCTGGCATCTTATGGCCTACTGCAATGATGATGAGCCGCATGCGTGGCTAGAGGACGACGATGTAGCCAGACATGCTGACTTAGTCCTCATCCTCATCAGAGAATTCACTGGCTTTCGCAAGGCCTTTAGCGCCCGCTAATTTAACGCGTACTGGTTTGGCTCCCCACATGCCTTCCAGCTGATAGTAAGAGCGCAGCATGGGTTGCAAAATATGCACCACGATGTCGCCGCAATCAACTAAGACCCATTCGCCTGTCTCCAGCCCTTCGATGGAAATTACTTCACCACCTTTGCTGTTCACCTCTTCCTTCACTGACATTGCAAGTGAGCGGGTTTGGCGATTGCTCGAGCCGGTTGCGATAATCACCCGGTCAAATAACTCACTGAGTTTGGTGGTGTCATAGACGCGAATGTCCTGTGCCTTGACATCCTCCAGGGCATCAATAATGGTGCGTTGTAATTTACGTAGGTCCATAGTGTCTTTTAATGAATAGGGGATGATCTTATCGTGATTGGGAGTAAAGACCTAACTTCTTGATTAGAGCCAACACTTCATCAGGAATTTGTTCCGCCAATGGGGTATTTGGGTTAATGCCACCAGTGGCCAGTTGTTTGCGGATAGCAATCGACGAGAGGTACATGTCTAGCATTTGGTCCAAGTAAATCGATCCACAGGACGATCGATCCAGTTGCTTGGCATCACTAGTTTGGTGGGTTTGGATAAAGCGACCCAACTCCGATTGGGGATCAATTGTTAAAGCAAACTCAGGACGCCTTGCCACAGCCAAGTGGACTTCTTTGAGCAAATGCTGCCAGTCTTGCCAAGTATCGATTTGCATCAAGCTATCAGCTCCCATCAGCCATATGAGGTGGGTTGCGCTGCCATAGCGTTGACGCAGGGCAATCGCTGTATCGATGGTGTAGCTTGGTCCTTGGCGATCGAGTTCAATGCGATCTACTTCAATGGGAATCTGAATGCCTTCCTCTCCCAATAATCGGTTCAGGGCAATGGCTGCGGCCTGCGTTAATTGATAGCGCGTTTCAGGTGGGGTAATAAATGCGGATTTTTGCCATGGGTTCCCGCTTGGGATCAGCAACAAGCGATCCAACTGAAACAGCGCCGCAAAATGCGCTGCAACCCGCAAATGGGCCCAGTGGGGAGGATCAAAGGTGCCGCCTAAGATGCCAATTTTTTCTGGTGTAGTCAATTAGGCTAACCAGTCGCGGGGCTTTAAGTAGTAATCGTAGAGTTTTGCTTCGGGGGTATTGGGCTCCGGCGTCCAGTTGTAACGCCAAGTAACCACCGGTGGCATTGACATCAGAATCGATTCCGATCGGCCGCCAGACTGCAGACCAAAAATCGTGCCACGGTCAAAAATCAGGTTGTATTCAACATAACGGCCACGGCGGTATTCCTGAAAATCCCGCTCGGCTTGGGTGTATGGCTCTTGGTAGCGGCGCTCTAAGATTGGTAAATAGGCCTCAATGAAGGAATTACCTACCGCTTGTGTCATAGCAAAGCTGCGTTCAAACCCAAGCTCATTAAAGTCGTCAAAAAAGACGCCGCCAATGCCCCGCGGTTCGTTGCGGTGCTTTAAGTAAAAGTATTCGTCACACCATTTTTTAAATCGGGGATGCAGATCGCTACCAAAGGGATCCAGCGCATTCTTCGCGGTTTGGTGAAAGTGTTTGCAGTCCTCGTCGACGCCATAGTAGGGGGTGAGATCAAAGCCGCCGCCAAACCACCATACCGGATCTTTATCTGGAGCCTGTGCAATAAAACAGCGCACATTCATATGGGCGGTGGGCGCTTTTGGATTGCGTGGATGAAACACCAATGAGACGCCCATAGCCTCAAAACTACGGCCCGCCATTTCCGGACGATTTTGGGTAGCAGTGCTTGGCATTTTGTCGCCACGCACATGTGAAAAACCTACGCCGCCTTTTTCCAGGATGTTGCCATTTTCTAAAATGCAGGTGCGCCCGGATCCGCGTAATGGACTGTCTTCTGGTTTTTGCCAGCTATCCGCAACAAATGCCTTGCCATCCAAAGCGCTGGTGGCAGAAACGATACGGTCCTGCAGGCCTAGGAAATAGTCTTTCAGTACTTGGATGTCGATTTGCAAATTGAGCTCACTGGTGGGGAAATGGATGCCAAGCTTATTTTAGAGCGCGATAGCCAATATCCTGCCGATATTGCATGCCATCAAAGTGGATTTGCTCAATCACCTGGTAAGCCTCTTTTTGGGCTCCCCGCACCGTATCGGCAAGGCCAACAACGCAGAGTACGCGGCCGCCGTTGGTGCGTAATACACCGTCTGCCATGGTGGTACCGGCATGGAAGGTAATGGCGCTGGCGGTATCTTCGGGAATCCCGGTGATGGCATCCCCTTTGCGTGGCGTATCTGGGTATTGGTACGCTGCCAGCACAACTCCAAGGGCGGTACGGCGATCCCATTCCAGTTCCACTTCATTGAGCTTGCCATCCACTGCCTTATCTAAAGCGTGAACCAGGTCGCTGCGTAAGCGCGCCATGATCGGCTGCGTTTCTGGGTCACCCATACGGCAGTTGAATTCCAACGTTTTGATTTGACCCTCGGGACTAATCATGAGGCCAGCATACAAAAAGCCAGTGTACGGAATGCCATCGGCTTTCATGCCCTGAATGGTCGGCATGATGACTTCACGCATGGCTTTGGCGTGGATTTCAGGGGTGACAACTGGTGCTGGGGAGTAGGCGCCCATGCCGCCGGTATTGGGGCCTTGGTCGCCATCGCGTAAACGTTTGTGGTCTTGGCTCGTGGCGAGTGCCAAAGCGTTTTTACCATCGACCAAGACAATGAAACTCGCTTCTTCGCCGGTTAGAAATTCTTCAATCACAACGCGCGCACCGGCATTGCCGAGTTTGTTGTCAGCTAGCATCATGTCGACGGCAGCATGTGCCTCATCTAAGCTCATTGCAACCACAACGCCTTTGCCAGCAGCGAGGCCATCGGCTTTAATCACAATCGGCGCGCCTTTGAGGTCAATGTAGGCATGCGCCTCTTGGGCATTGGAAAAGGTTTGGTAATCCGCAGTCGGAATGCCATGGCGTTTCATGAAGGCTTTCGAAAAGTCCTTGGATGATTCGAGTTGCGCGGCTAACTGAGTAGGTCCAAAAATGCGTAAGCCGGCATTGCGAAAGACGTCTACGATGCCCGCTGCGAGAGGAGCTTCTGGACCCACTACCGTCAAATGAATTTCTTCGCGCTTCGCAAAATCAGCAAGCCCTTGCAAATCCGCAATCGGAAGATTTTCAATGCCAGCATGGGTTTGCTTTGCGCTAGCGGTGCCGCCATTGCCGGGGGCGACATAGACTTTTTGAACCTGCGGAGATTGAGCCAACTTCCATGCGAGGGCATGTTCGCGGCCACCGGAGCCAATAAGGAGAATCTTCATGGGATTATTTTTTAAATGGAGTGGATGTGTTTATTGGATGGAAGCATTTGTAAATACCTCTTGAACGTCGTCCAGATTTTCTAAGACGTCTAAGAGTTTTTGCATGCTTTCAGCTTGATCGCCTTCGAGGCTAATGTCAGTTTCAGGCCGCATCGTGACCGTGGCCAGTTCCGCCTGAAAGCCTGCTGCGCGCAAGGCGTCTTGTACTTTAGAAAAATCAGGTACCGCAGTTAATACTTCAATCGCGCTATCGTCATGGGTGATCACGTCATTCGCTCCTGCATCGAGGGCGCATTCCATGAGTTGATCTTCATTGGTGCCCGGGGCAAATAGCAGCTGACCACAGTGCTGAAACAAAAATGCCACTGATCCTTCAGTGCCCATATTGCCGCCGTATTTAGTAAAAGCATGGCGGACTTCGGCAACGGTGCGCGTGCGGTTGTCGGTCATGCAATCCACAATCACTGCGGCACCATTAATACCGTAGCCCTCATAGCGAATCTCTTCGTAGTTCACGCCCTCAAGTGAGCCAGTGCCCCGCTGAATCGCCCGTTGCACGTTGTCATTGGGCATATTGGAGTCTTTGGCTTTATCAATCGCTAAGCGCAAGCGGGGATTGGTAGCCAAGTCCCCACCACCCAATTTGGCAGCAACGGTGATTTCTTTAATGAGCTTGGTCCAAATCTTGCCGCGCTTTTCGTCCTGACGACCCTTGCGGTGTTGAATATTGGCCCATTTTGAGTGACCGGCCATGCGGATTGATCCTTTTTGAGTAATTTTGCCTACAGACCCTAATTTTAGGCAAAATACGGGGTCTAAAGCCAAAAAGTGCAATTAATTTTATGGAGTTGGCTTTGCAAGCCCATTAACTCGCTTTAGAACGAAAAAAACGACCTGATGCAATAGGGCAATGAACCACCAAGACAACACACATTATTAGGAATCAATATGAGTAAGGAAATCGTCAAAGCAATCCGCATTACCGAAACAGGCGCCCCTGAGGTCATGAAATGGGTCGATGTGGAGCTCGGCGAGCCCGGTCCAGGTGAGGTATTGATTCGTCACCATGCATGTGGCCTGAACTACATTGATGTGTACTTTCGCTCGGGCTACTATGCCCAGCCATTGCCTGGCGGCATTGGCATGGAAGGCGCCGGCGTCATTGAAAAAGTCGGTCCTGACGTTACCCACGTCAAGGTGGGTGATCGGGTGGCGTATGCTGGCCGCCCTACCGGCGCTTATGCAGAAGCCCGCATCATGCCTGCGGATATCTTGGTCAAGTTGCCTGATTCGATCTCCTTTGAGCAGGGCGCGGCCATGATGTTGCAAGGCTTAACTGTGCAATACCTTTTGAACGATAGCTACAAGGTACAAAAGGGCGATACCGTGTTGTTTCATGCGATTGCTGGCGGTGTTGGCCTGATTGCGTGCCAGTGGCTCAAAGCGATTGGTGCCACGGTGATTGGTACAGTTGGCAGCCCAGAAAAAGCGGAGATTGCGAAAGCCTACGGTTGTGACCACGTGATCTTGTACCGCGAGGAAGACTTTGTAAAACGCGTTAAGGAAATTACCAACGGTAAAGGCGTCCCTGTGGCCTATGACGCGGTGGGCAAAGACACCTTCATGCAAACCTTAGATTGCGTCTCGCCGCGCGGTATGGCGGTATCCTTTGGCGGCGCTTCAGGCTCGCCTCCCTTACTTGATCTTGGCATCCTGGCAAGCAAGGGCTCCCTCAAGGTCACCAGACCCACTGTAAGCACCTATGTACTCAATCGCAGCTTGCTTGAGCCAATGGCTGCGGATTTATTCGAAAAAGTCAGCTCGGGTAAGGTCAAGATTGAGATCAAGCAGCGCTATGCCCTGAAAGATGCGGTGCAGGCTCATCGTGACCTGGAAGGCCGTAAAACCACCGGATCGACTATTCTGTTGCCATAATCGGATAACAGCGCAGTATTTGTTACACTCTCACCTCTCAGCGGTTCTCTGCCGCTGAGTTCACCTGCCTCGGTGATGGAATTGGTAGACGTGCCGGATTCAAAATCCGGTGCCGCAAGGCGTGTCGGTTCGAGTCCGACCCGAGGCACCACAGCGCAATGGCGCGACACTCAAATCAATACTGACGGCCTGCTAATCAGGCTTGCTCAGTAATCCACTGAATACCTTGCGAGAAGTATAAAAAAGTAAAGTAATTGCCTGATATAGGGTAAGTAATAAGCGCAAATGACAGCAATTCATTTAAGATCCTATGGAATTTATAAAAGAGATAAAAATGAAAATAATTGCATTCATCCTTTCGATTTCTATTTTTGTATCAGGATGCGCTAGTTCGGTAGCTGTTCCTGTGCCTGTCGCTCAAGTTGGTGATGAAACCAAAACCTGCGATGCAATTGCAAACGAAATGCAGGGAATGATTACCGCCCAAGTTGAGGCCGATAGCAATAGAGATAAGCAGATTGGCACGAATGCTGCCTTAGGTGTCACAGGAATATTTTTGATGGGCGTTCCTTGGTTGTTTATGGATTTGGGTGGCGCGGCAAGCGCAGAGCAAAAAGCCGCCAAGGCTCGCTATGAGCGCTTGCAACAGATGCAGATAGATAGAAAATGCCCATCAGCCCCGACTCAAGTTATTGCTGAACAGCCAGTCGCTGGCGGCGCCCCAGTAGTCATCAGTGCGGCACCAGAAAAAACCCAAAAAACAGGTGATACAAGTCCCGCAGCTAGGCTGGAGGAGCTTAATACCATGTTCAAAAAAGGTTTAATTAGCCAAAATGAATTTAATACAAAAAGAGCGCAAATCCTGAACAGCATGTAGTGAGCGATGGCAAGACATGCTTACATGGACATTACAGCGCATATATGCGCTGTTCCTTTTTAGATCTGATAATTCTCTGGCGTATTTGACATTGCCTGCTCAACGATCTTTTTCGTCAAGGTGGGTGAGAACAGCTCAATGAAGGTAAAGACGAAAGAACGCAAGTAGGCGCCTTGCTTCACTCCTAGGTGGGTGACATTATTACCAAACAAATGCCCTACGGGGATGGCGCGGAGATTGCGATCGCGCTCTGGATCAAAAGCAACGCCTGCAACAATGCCAATGCCCATGCCCACTTCGACATAGGTCTTAATCACATCCGCGTCGATGGCTTCCAGAATAATGTCCGCTTGCACGTTGCGCTGTGCAAACGCCGCATCAATCTTGTTACGCCCAGCAAATGCTTTGTCGTACGTGATCAAGGGATACTTGCCGAGATCTTCGATCGTAATCGAGCGCGAACTGAGTAAGGGGTGGTTAATGGGCACGATCAGAAGGTGCTGCCATTGATAGCCTGGAAGTGCGATAACGCCCTCACAATTGGCAATACCTTCCGTTGCAATCGCAATGTCCGCTGCATCGTGCAAGAGCATATCGGCGATCTGCGAAGGGCTGCCTTGGGCAATGCTGACGCGGACTTTTGGAAAGCGTTTGGTAAATTCCGTTAAGACTCTGGGTAGGGCATAGCGCGCTTGTGTGTGGGTAGTTGCAATCACAAAGCTACCTTGATCCTGGGTTGCAAAATCCTGGCCAACCCGCTTGAGGGTCTCGACCTCATCTAAGATTCGCTCAATCGAGAGCAGAATTCGTTTGCCTGGTTCGGTGAGTGCGCGGATGCGCTTACCGTGGCGACGGAAGATCTCGACCCCAAGCTCATCCTCAAGCTCAATAATCGCCTTTGAAACCCCAGGCTGCGATGTGAAGAGGGCTTTTGCAGCAGAGGTCAGGTTAAATTGCTGGCGAACGGCTTCGCGTACAAAGCGAAATTGATGCAAATTCATGAAGAGGTTCCTTATATATCTTGTTCGATATAGGAACTCAATTCTAAATTATCTTTAGGTATTTAAGACCGTGACACCCATTTCAGCCCAATCAGCGCCAGCAGAAAATACGCCAGGGGTGGTGCTAGGGCGGTAAGCAGGGCAGGCCAAGCACCCAGCAATCCAATATTGGAAAACAGGGCATTGAATAATTGAAAGCTCATTCCCAGCATGATGCCGCCAAAAATCTTAATGCCGATACCACCCGTTCTAGCCCTTAAGTAGGCAAATGGCAAGGCAAGGGCGAGCATGACAAAGACGATTGATGGGTAGATCAGTTTTTTCCAAAAGGCGATGGCATAACGCTGTGTATCCTGCTTGTTTTCATTCAGATGGCTCATGAAACGCCCAAGGCTGTAGATCGACATGCGCTCCGGATTAATCAATAGGACGCCCAAGATATCGGGAGTCACTTTAGAGCTTAATGCCATGGAGGGCTTAATCGCCGTATTCGCTGAATACACGGGATCCAAAAGCGTCTTTCCTGGAACCTCTTTAAAGCGCGTTTCGGTTACGTTTTCGAGCTCCCATGATCCAGCATCAGTGAAGCGACCAGATTCAGCAATGCGAATCGAGAGCAGACGGTAGGCGTCATCGAACTCATACATGCGAACTTGCCGGACCTGTTTGTCCGGTTCTATTTTTCCAATGTTGATGTAGCGCACACCCGGACGAACCGATCCAACTCCATCTTCGTTACGCAGTTGGTCTTTCACCCACACCCCTGTACGAAACTGGGAGGAAAAACTAGAACCCAAGGCCTTCATTTTTAAGCGCTCGGAGAAAGACTCTGCCATCGGCCCTAGCCACTCACTCATTAATAAGGTAACAGCAACAATCGGTAAGGAAATTTTCCCGAGCATGACAAGGCCACGGCGAATATCCAAACCCGCAATACGGAGGATGGTGAATTCAGATTGGCTAGCAAGCATGGCAAACACATAAATGCTGCCAATCAATCCTGCTATGGGAATAATCTCAACAATACGACTTGGTGCTTTTAAGAGGACATGACCGAGTGCGAGTAAGAGGGTGTACTGCTTATCTACCGAACCTAGCTCTGCCAGCACATCAAAAAATAAAAAGAGGGCAACTAGGGCAAATAAGATAAAGCCAAAAGCAGCATAGATCTGCTTGGCTAAATAGCGCTCGTAAATGTAGGGAAAAAGAAAACTCATGAGCGCCTCAGGAAGGCTGGTAACTGCCGTTGCCACCATTTCAGGGAGGGATTAATGCGGTTACGAATTAGAAAAAATGCAATCAATAAGGCAATTGCATGAATGGGCCAAATAGCCACCAAAAAATCCAGACGACTTTGCGCAACCGAGCTCTGCGCTAAATTCAATAAATTACTGTAGATTAAGTAAATGAGGATGGCATAAAACATCGCCGTATAGTTGCCCAGCCTTGGATTGACATATGCCAATGGAATTGCAATAAAAACCAGGCCTAATGCCATCAGGGGGAGGCCTAGCCGCCAAAGCAATTCAGCCAAGTTCGATGGGGATCGTTCCTTCAAAAGCTCTTGAATATTGCGCTCACGATCGCGTGCGGGAGGATCAACAAACTCCTTGTTGCGAATTTTCGTTTCATATTCATCGAATTCAAGAATGCGAAAGTCTGGCTGGGTTGGCAGGCCATCGTAACGCCGCCCATTTCTTAAGATGACATTTTTTTCGCCAGTAGGGGAATTTTCGATAAAGCCAGTTTCTGCCACGGCAATGCTAAGGCGCTGATTGCGAGAATCCGCAATAAAGATGTTTTTAATTTCACGATTATCGACGTCAAGCTCTTCAATAAAGAAGACGCGCGCTGCTTTGGCTGACTCACGAAATTGCCCAGCCGTTACCATGGACACATCATCGCGTTGCTGAAAGCGTTGGCTAATAAGAGTGGTCTCACGATTGGCCCATGGCCAAGCAAAAACGGCGAGCAAGGCGATGATTACGATCAGCGGGGTTGCAAAACGCAAAATCGGTCCAATCAAACTCACAATACTCAGACCGCTAGCAAACCACACAATCATTTCCGAGTCTTTGTACCAGCGAACCAAAACGATTAGGACAGCAATAAAGAGAGAGACAGTCAGCAGTACAGCTAAATAGCTAATCGTTGCCAGCGCAATGAGAACGAGGGCATCTTCGGGGTTAACTGCCCCATTCGCTGCAAAGCCCAAAATACGGATCACCAAAGTGGTGATGACGATCGTGACCAGGACTAAAAAAACCCCTCCAGTGGTGAAGCTGAGTTCGCGGCGAAGGGCTTGGTCAAAAATCATGCGGTATATGCAGGGCGTTGGTGAAAAAAGTCCAGTTTAGTAGGGAATTACTGTAGTAATCCGAGGTAAAACCACAGCTCGGAGGATAATGGAAAAAACCACTAAAAATGACTTCCTTATGCAAATTCAATTTAGCACGAAAACATTGCCCCAAGCCGACTTTGATTCTGTAAAGCAGGTTAAGCCGGCGATCGCCAGTCTCATTGCCCTCGCCACAGATTGCCTTGTTTTAGGTTATAGCAAAGCCGATTTAAACAAAAAAACGCCAGGCAGCCTTTTGCCGGAATTGGATGCCTTATTGGGCGGTTCGGTTACTCGCGCCAAACTCGCTGGCGATCTGAATGGAAAAGAGGCCAGCCAATGCTTACTGAGGGCAGAGGCGAGCTGGTTAAAGGCAGGCGTAAAAGCCAAGCGGGTGTTGCTGGTTGGCTTAGGTGATCCAGGTCACAAGGAGGGCTTGTCCTTGCAATCCTATGCCAAGCTGGCTAAGGCAACCTTCAAGACCTTGAGTGGCGGCGCGATTGAGTCAGCTGCGTGGTTTGTACCCAGCTTCGGAGCAAATGCCGATGCAGTGGTGAAGCAAGTCCGCCTGACAGCGCAATTGGCGGGTGAGCAAACGTATCGCTTTGGCGTGCGTCAACCCGCTATGAAGTTCAAGGCAGTGGAGCACGTCGATCCTTTTCAAGAGCTTCTCTTTGTTGCTTGCAAAGATACTGCTAAGGTAGTGCAAGCAGCAGTGCATCAAGGTGAGGCCTTAGTAGAGGGCATGAACCTTGCCAAAGACTTGGGCAATTTGCCACCCAATGTTTGTACTCCAACCTACCTTGCAAAAACAGCGCAGGGTTTGATGAAGAAAACCAAGCTCAAGGTAGAGCTGCTGACCAAAAAGCAAATGGAAGCACTGGGCATGGGCTCCTTTCTTTCTGTGGCACAGGGTTCGGAAACTCCACCGCAATTCATCATCATGCGTCACAACGGTGGCAAAGCGAGTGAGGCTCCAACCGTATTGGTTGGTAAAGGCATCACCTTTGATACTGGCGGCATCTCCCTGAAGCCCGGCGAGGCTATGGATGAGATGAAGTACGACATGTGCGGCGCTGCTTCCGTCGTCGGTACGATGCTCTCAACCGCATTGCTGGGTCTGAAGCAGAATGTGATCGGCGTCATTCCGACCTGCGAAAACATGCCATCGGGCAAAGCAACACGACCGGGTGACATTGTTAAAAGCATGTCAGGCCAGACCATTGAGATCCTAAATACCGACGCTGAAGGCCGTTTAATTCTGTGCGATGCACTCACCTACGTAGAGCGGTTTAAACCCAAGGCTGTGATTGATATTGCGACCTTAACGGGCGCCTGTGTGATTGCGCTTGGCGCGGTACACAGCGGCATGTTCTCCGACGATAGCCACTTGCTTGCAGATTTAACTCAAGCCGGCCATGACTCCCTGGATACCGTCTGGCGTATGCCGCTCGACGCAGCCTATCAAGAGCAACTCAAGTCCAACTTTGCGGATATGGCGAATATTGGCGGACGCCCTGCTGGTAGCGTTACGGCTGCTTGCTTCTTAAAGCGCTTTACTGAAAAGTACCCGTGGGCACATTTGGATATTGCGGGCACAGCATGGAAAGGTGGAGCGGCGAAGGGATCTACTGGTAGACCAGTGCCCCTCTTGGTGAACTACTTGCTCGCGCAGTCCTAAGTTGATATGGCACGCATCGACTTTCACAGTAATGTCAGTGACAAGCTGGAATATGCCTGCAGGCTGACGCGCAAGATTTGGAGTGCGACTGCCGAAGGCGAGCCTGTTCGTAACATTGTGATGGTGGCAGAAAAAGCCGACCTGAAGCGCCTTGATGAATTGCTGTGGACCTTTAGTAAGGTTGATTTTTTACCCCACTGCTATGGTGATCATGAGGCGGCGTTTGAAACCCCGATTGTTCTTCTGGACGATACCGCAGCGCCAGCGCTAGCAAACTTGCCGCATGCCGATGTGCTGATTCATATGAGTGTGCGTATGCCAAGCGATGTCGCGGCCTTGGTTGCTCGATTTCCGCGGATTGTTGAGGTGGTTACGGTCAATGATGCCGAGCGCCTTGCGGGACGTGAGCGTTACAAAGCCTATCGCGATCTAGGTCATGAGCTCCATAATTTTGATCAAGCAAAAAACTAAATCGCCATGCTGATTCATCCGCAAATTGATCCAGTAGCTATTCAGATTGGATCCTTCGGAATTCATTGGTATGGACTAATGTACTTACTGGCTTTTGTGCAATTTATTGTGCTGGGTCGGCTGTGCATTAAGCGACCTTACTACCAAGCCTTGGGTTGGACCACTAAAGATTTAGAGGACTTACTCTTTGCGGGTGTGCTGGGAGTAGTGCTGGGTGGGCGCATTGGCTATTCACTGTTTTACATGCCCGAATTCTATTTGGCCAATCCACTCAGCATCCTTAAAGTATGGGAAGGTGGAATGTCCTTTCATGGCGGGCTACTGGGAGTCATTCTGGCCATGGTTTGGTTTGCGCGCCGCCAAAAAACCTCCTTTTGGACTGTGAGCGATTTAGTTGCCCCGTTGGTGCCGTTTGGTTTGGCGTTTGGGCGCCTAGGCAACTTTATTAATGGTGAGTTGTGGGGCAGACCCGCTGACGTCCCGTGGGCGATGGTGTTTCCAATGGTCGATGCCATTCCCCGGCACCCATCGCAAATTTATCAATTGCTCTTCGAGGGCATCCTTCTTGGCTTGGTCTTATGGATCTACGCCCGAAAACCACGTCGCCTCGGCCAGGTTTCAGGCCTATTTTTGCTGGGTTACGGCATCTGCCGCTGCTTTGTTGAGTTTGCGCGCGAGCCAGATGCGTTCTTGGGCCTACTGGGATTAGGCCTTTCCATGGGGCAATGGCTATCTATCCCTATGATTTTGTTCGGTATTTATTTGCTGAAGCGCAAATAAGTCGATAATTTTCACTAACTGCATCTAAAAATATCTTTTTTTCGATCATTTGTTGCTAACATCTTAAAAAGTCGCTTATTTCACATAAATGCCTCCCATTTATGCGAATTAACCTGAAAAATCCATTTTTTTTTTGACCTTTGCAACCTAAGGACGCTTCATGCTGGAGTTAATTACTAAAACCCGCTATTTATCCAAAGCACTGAGCGCAGTGCAGCGTTTAACGTCCGAGCGCGGGGAATCCAATGCGGTGAGTATGGCCAACGACGTGATCAATAACTACCGCAAGCTCACTAAAGACCAGCACATCAAATTCTTCACTGCCTTGATTGAAAAACTGAGCCCCAATCCAGCAGAGGTGATGGCGGCATCGCAAGCCTTTGCGGCGGAGGCCAATGCCCGTAATTACATTCGCTTACAAAAAGTATCGGAGTCGCCTCGTCAAGAGTTTATGCGGCGCCTGAATCGGGGTCTAAATGGCACGGCCGCCGTTGTCGAAATGCGCCGTGATTTGTTGCAACTCTTGGACAAAAAACCCGAACTGGCTGCAGTCGATTTTGATATGCGCCATTTGCTGTCATCGTGGTTTAATCCCGGATTTTTAAAAATGCACCAGGTCGACTGGAAGTCCCCTGCCGAGGTTTTAGAAAAACTGATCCAGCACGAGGCAGTGCATGCGATTGATGGCTGGGATGACTTGCGCCGTCGGTTGCAGCCCGACCGCCGTTGCTTCGCTTTTTTTCATCCGCAGTTACCTAATGAGCCATTGATCTTTGTGGAGGTAGCGCTGCTTCCAGAAGTACCGCTGGCGATTGCTCCCTTGGTGGACAAAAAAGCCGAGACAGTGATACAAGCACAGCAGTACAAGGTGGCTGTTTTTTATTCCATCAGCAACTGCGAGCCTGGACTGCGCGGCGTCTCGATGGGTAACTTTTTGATCAAGCGGGTTGCCGAGCAGCTGCACCATGAGTTTCCAAGTTTAAAAACCTTTATTACGCTCTCGCCAGTTCCTGGCTTAATCGAGTGGATTGCTGCGGGTGCTAATTTAGGCGATGGCGTGCCGCCTGATCGGCTCAAGCCTGCTTTAAAGAGCAAGCGCGATAGCGCTTTGCAGGCCTTGGGCCTGAATGCGCAATCCTGGGCTGAGCGTTTAAGCAATGGCTGGCATCCGGACAATGCCTCAGCAAAGGAGAAGGAGGCATTGCTGTGCCTTACTGCTATTTATTTGGGGCTCGCATCTACTGGGCGCGAAGGAAATCCCGTTGCCAAATTCCATTTAGGCAATGGTGCCAAGCTGCACCTGATTAATTGGGCTGGGGATTTATCACGCAAGGGCTTGCGTCAATCTGCCGGCATTATGGTCAATTACCTGTATGACCTCTCCAGCGTGGAAGAGAATCATGAGCGCTTTGTGAACGGGGAAATCATGTATTCCAGGGCGGTAGCCAAGCTCATGAGTGTTTAAGCTCATCACTACCCGCTAGACCGTAAAATGGAGTTTTAGCCGCTCAGAGAAATCTGGGTTAACGCGTTGTACCAATCAATTGTTTGTTGTGGGGTTGTCATGAATTTGTATTCGGTATTAGAAAAGGGGTTTCCAAAAGATCGCCAGTCGTGCGCCTTAGAGACGCACGATGGTTTGTATTACTCCTGGAGCGATCTGGAGCGCGCTACGGCGATGATGGCGAACTTACTCCAAGGATTGGGCATACCGAAGGGTTCCCGCGTTGCGGTTCAGGTTGAAAAATCACCCGAAGCCCTGTTTTTATATCTCGCTACTATCAAAGCGGGCTATGTTTACTTGCCACTGAACACCGCATATCAAGCTGCCGAGATTGAATACTTTATACAAAATGCAGAACCTGCAGTGATGGTTTGCAGCAGCAAGAATTTTGCTTGGGTATCGAAGATTGCATTTAAGTCAGGAACCGGTCATGTGTTTACACTCGATGACAACCGTACCGGAACCCTTCTCGATCGCGCAGCTACTCAAAGCGATCGTTTTAAAACCGTCGCCTGTGGCGATGATGATCTGGCTGCGATTCTGTATACCTCCGGCACTACCGGCCGCAGTAAAGGCGCAATGCTCACGCATAAAAACTTGAGCAGCAATGCGCTCGTCTTGCAGAAATTTTGGGGCTGGAAAAAAGGCGATGTGTTATTGCATGCCTTGCCGATCTTTCATGTGCACGGACTATTTGTTGCAGCCCATGGCGCTCTGATCAACGGTAGCAAAATGATTTGGCTGCCCCGCCTGGATACCGCCGCTTTGATTCAGAATATGCCGCGCTCGACCGTGATGATGGGCGTGCCCACCTTCTATGTTCGCCTCTTGGCCGATAAAAACTTTACCAAGGCGGTATGCCGGAATATGCGCCTCTTTGTATCTGGATCAGCGCCGCTCCTAACTGAAACCTTTAATACCTTTAAAGAGTTAACTGGCGAAACCATTCTAGAGCGTTATGGCATGAGTGAAACCGTGATGTTGGTTTCCAATCCATACAAAGGCGCGCGCGTTGGCGGTTCAGTTGGCTTACCACTTACAGGCGTGAAAGTCCGTGTGGTCGATGAAAAGAACAAGCCATGCGCGGTCAACGAGATTGGCAGCATTCAGGTAAAGGGCCCCAATGTATTTAAGGGCTACTGGCGCATGCCAGAAAAGACCGCCGAAGAATTTACCGCCGATGGCTGGTTTAAAACCGGCGATGTTGGCCGTTTCGGCGGCATGGCCAACGGCGCTAAAGTGCCAGATACCTATTTGTGTATCGTGGGTCGCAGCAAGGACTTAATTATCTCGGGTGGATATAACGTCTATCCCAAAGAGATTGAAAGCTTTATTGACGACATGGATGGCGTAGACGAAAGTGCGGTGATTGGTGTGCCGCATCCTGATTTTGGTGAGGCAGTCATGGCGATTGTGGTTGCAAAGCCGGGCGCTAAGCTCGATTCGAAACTCATGATTGATGCGTTGAAGGGGCAAATTGCAAACTTCAAAGTACCTAAGCGCATCGAAATCGTTTCTGACTTGCCGCGCAATGCGATGGGTAAAGTACAAAAAAATATTCTGCGTCAGCAATACACCGCGTAAGTCAATTACATGCCAAAGGCCTTGCGGCTTTCATTGAACATGAAGGCCGCAAGAAAAAACAGCATGACGCCAAACACCCGCTTGAGGTTTACGGTGTTCATGTTGCGCGCGATCTTCGCCCCCAGTGGGGCGGTAAAGATGCTTGCTGCCACGATGCAAGCGACGGCTGGTAAGTAGATATAGCCGAGAGAGCCTGATGGTAGACCGGGGTGGTTCCAGCTGCCCACCACGTAACCAATAGTGGCTGCGACTGCGATTGGAAAGCCCAGGCCCGAAGCGGATGCCATTGCCACGTGCGGCGTGACATTACACCAAATCATGAATGGCACAGTAACGAATGCGCCCCCTGCGCCAAGCAAACTGGATAGCGCACCAACAAAACTGCCAAATGAAAACAGCCCCAACTTGCCTGGCAATTGACGGCCGGGCTTGGGTTTTTTATTGATGAACATTTGTATTGAGCTGTAGACAATAAACAGCGCAAAGAACAATGACAGCCAGCCAGTAGGAAAGGCATCAAATAGCTCACTGCCGCCGATTAGGCCGCCCGCGATAATGCCGGGGGTGAGGGCAATGACGAGTTTCCAATCGATCGTGCCATGTTTGTGGTGCGCCCGGATCGCCGATAGCGAGGTAAAGAGAATGGTTGCCATGCCAGTTGCAATGGCCATATGAACAATAATGCTCTGATCAAATTGCTGGTGATTAAAGACAATAATCATGAAGGGCACGAGAATCATCCCTCCGCCTATGCCGAGCATGCCAGCCAATACGCCAGACACAGCCCCACATGCAACCAAAATCAAAATATCGATTAATTCCAAACTGAATTCCCCGCCTTAGCCGCTAGGCCCTTATCCTGAACCCTCGGGTTCAAGGTGGAGCGGCCGCCATGCTTCGGGTGCACTAAGCAGCGCAGGGAGTGAACAGCTCGAGGCTGCCACTGTACGGTTGCGAAACGCTCACGCCCACATTGCAAAGATCGCTCCGTATGCTTGCGCATCGGTTCAAAGATCTATTGGCCTTGGCGAGCCAGGCAGGGAAAGGGTTTGTAGCAATGTATCTACTTGCAACTCGAGGCCTTTGATTTCAGCTTCGAGCCGCGCTACCTCGTCCGGATGGATTGCTGCGGACTGGGTCGACAATTGTGCTGCGGTATCTGCAGCCAGACGTTTACTTGAAATCAGATCGCCGGCAAGCTTTAGGGCAGCCATCATGGTGGCGCGCTCGATGCTGCGGTTACCGCCCGTAATCGCTAGCTGAATTTGTTCGTCAACCAAGGTGCAGGCCTCGCGCAACAGGGGCTCATGCTCGGCAGTGGTAGCCAGCGTGATTTTTTGGCCTGCGAGCGTGACCTCAATGCGTTGTTGGCTCATGATCATCGCCTGAAATAGTGGGGTTAGGTTCGTCCGTCGCGAGCAAGTTCAGTTGCCGCGTATCGTTTTGCTCGGGTAGTCGGCTCAAAATGTGTTGAATGCGATTTTGCGCATCCGCTATCTTGGTTTCAAGCCGGGCCCGATCTTGGCGAGCCTCTTCGATGGCTTTTGTAGCCAAAGTGAGTTTGTCTTTTAGCCGAGCTATCGCCTGGTTTAGATTGCCTAAGGAAGACTCGGAAGAGGGGAATGAATCGCTCATTGATACATTGTAGCCTCTGAATTAGGCCGTGAGCAGTGCTGACATGCCTGGCTTATTACCGTGCCATGGCAACCCAGCGTTTACCTAGCTTCGCTAGCTCAATACGGCCATCAAATAGATCAATTAGGGCTTGATGGGTTAGTGGATCATCACTTTTGCCCTGGTGATGGACCCCGTTCTCGCCGAGAAGAATCAGATTCTCGGCCTGCAAGGCGAACTGAATTTCATGCAAAACGGTAATGCTGGTTTTACCCTGATCAGACAGTGCATTTTGCCATTTCAGCCAATCGGCTTGATGTGGTGGGTCTAGATTAGCAATCGGCTCATCCATCAGGAAAATCCCGGCTTGAGTAGTAAAGAGCCTCGCTAGCAAAACGCGCTGACGCTCGCCGCCCGATAGCTGACTAAAAAAGCGCTCGCGCAAATTCCATACGGCCGTTTGACGCATCGCCTGCTCAACCACAAGGTGATCTTCAGTGCTTGGAGTGGAAAGCCAGTTTTGATGAGGCAATCGACCCAGCATGGCAATGTCGTATACCCGCAAACCAAAATCAAGACCATCGGATATCGACGTTGCCTGCTCAAGCCAAGCAATTTGTTGTGCACGCACCTTGTTTGTTATCGAACGAAGTTCTGCTCCTCCAATCTGAATCGAGCCTTCGTACGGCAAGAGTCCGGCTAAGGCTTGAAGTAGGGTGGACTTGCCTGCACCGTTTGGACCAACAATGCTGGTCCACTCACCCCCAGTAATGGTGATATTGATGTTTTGTAAAACAACAGCGTTATCACGGGATAGCGACACATTGCGCAGCTCAATTAGACTCATGCCCTTACCCCTAAAGCGTGACGCCGTAGCAAGAGCAGTAAATACGAGCCACCGAGCACCGCAGTAACAATTCCAACGGGAAGTTCCAGGGGTGCCAAGACTGTACGCGCCAGTAGATCCGAGGCTAACAACAGGATGCCGCCGGCTAAGCTTGACATCAGTAGATGCATGCGTTGCGAGCCGTTGGCAAACCGCCGAACCAGATGGGGCGCCGCAAGACCGATGAATGCAATCAGTCCGGTTTGGGCTACTGCTGCGCCTGTAGCGAGTGCGAGTACGGCAATTAAACCTAGGCGCATGTGATCAATCGGCAGACCAAGCGTTTTAGCGGTACTTTCACCAAGGCTAAGCGCATTCAGGGCGGCACTCAACAGCAACGCTGCTGCGATGCAAGCAAACCAAACCAAGAGCATGAGCGAGACTCCATACCAATCTAGCAAACTGGTATTGCCAAGCATGAATGCCTGAAAGCGCTGATAGAGGTCGGGGCGAACAAAGGTAAAGAGCGCATTACCAGCGCCAAGAATGACGCTGATTACGACACCTGATAGTAAGAGTTGCAAGGAGTTACGATAACCACCAGCCAGAATCAGTGCCGCAATAACGCCCGCTAGTGCGCCAATAAATGCGCCGCTGTTAAGCCCAATTAAATGAAGCCCAGAATCCGTTATCGCATGGGAAAAACCCAAAACAAGTGCGACACCCATTAAGGCGCCCGACGCACTGCCAAGTAAATACGGGTCCGCTAATGGATTACGAAATACACCTTGCGCAATCGCCCCAGCTAAGCCCAGTAGGGCGCCAGCCAACCATGCCCCGGCAGAACGCGGTAAGCGAATATCAAATACGATTGCAGCGTCAGCGCTCCAGGCAATCCCACCACTACCCAGTAAGGCGCCCATGCATAGCAATGCAATGCTGATTAGGAGCAAAGCAAGAACGCGGGGTAATAAAGTAGGGCGCATACCGCAGACTATCACTTGGGCAATGACTTCATTGCGCAATCGGCGATAAGGGTCGCCGCCTCACCCATGCGCGGGCCAGGGCGAACCAATACATCACTTTGCGCTGCTGAAAAAAAGCAGATCCGATTGTTCTGAATCGCCGGAATGGATTTCCATCCGGGGCGCTGCGCCAACTGTTTTGCCGATGCTTCAGTACTCATGATCAAATCTGGCCTCGCCTGCACTACGTACTCTGGATTGATCTTCGGAAAGGCGCCCATCTTTTCCGTAGCAATGTTTTGCATACCCAGTCGATCGAGTAATTCACCAATGAATGATGTTTTACCAGCCGCAAAGGGGGCTGAATTCACTTCAAAGTAAACGCGTGCTGCTTTTTGTGAGGGTGATAGCGAGCGATTGGCCCGAGCAATATCGAGCTGGATGCGATCCCATACTGCGCCCGACTCAGAAGAGCCCAGAACTACATCTAATTGGCGTAAGGTACGCTGCACATCGGCCATGGTCTGCACATCAAACGCCATTACTGAAATACCTAAGGACTGCAAGCGCGCAATAAGCGGCGACGATTTTTCAACCAAGACTAAGTCTGGCTTAAGGCGAGCAATACCCTCAATATTGGCATCGGCAATGCCGCCCAAGCGCGGCAAAGCATCAAGCGATTTCGGCCAATTGGAAAAGCGATCGACCCCCACCAAAACAGAACACTTACCTAGAGCGCATACAGACTCCGTTAAAGATGGCAGCATGCTAACTACCCGCTGGGCAGGGCTGGCGAGGCGAACCTCAAGTCCTCGATCGTCTTGAAGAGAAATAGCTGCCTTGGAGTTAGCATAAAAAATACATGCCAAAACAAATATGGTCCATCGAGATAATTGGCGCATATAAATTTTAGAAGGAGTACTTGGCGGTTAAAAAATAAGCTCTTGGATCGCTGGGAAAATAATAGTAGCTGCTTCTACCTGTTCCGCCTGGCAGAGAAACAAATCCATAGCCACCATAAGTTGAGTAGCTTGTATTGCCTACATTCTTTACAGTTAAGCGCGTTTCCCATTTGCCGGTTCGAAAGCTGGCAAAAATATCGGCGACTGTGTATGCCGGCATCATCGATAGCGAGTTGCTAACGGTGGGGCTAGCATCATAGCGCTGTTCGCTAACATAGTTCACCACACCACCAAAAGACCACTCACTGTTTAGCGCATAAATTGCTCTTGCATTCAGTAGGAGGTTTGGTGTTAGTCCGATGCCGCTACCACTATAGGGCCCTGTTGTGTAAGCGGTTTTTTGATAAGTACCACCCGCCGACAAAGTAAGGTTTTTAAAGAGTGTTGAGGTGCCATCTAAGATCACCCCTTTACGACTAATATTGTTTGGGTCATTGGTGTTGTAAAACGTTGCCGGGTTGTATCGAATTTCATTCATTGTTAGCGATTGAAATAGCGACGTTGATACCTTAAATTTATTGACTGCCCATTCTCCTCCAAGCTGATACGTTTGTGAGGTTTGAGGTTGTAAGATGCCCGAAAAAATACGATTGTTTGTATTTGGATCAAAGCTCCAAAACTCGTCTATGTTCGGAAATCGAAATGATTGATTCCACTTCACATAGAGTTTTTGGTTTTGAGAATAACTGTAATTTAGCGCAACATCGGCAGCGTTTGCGCCATAGGTCTGGTTGGCGTTGACTGTGCCGTTTGGTGAGGCAATATTTGTATCTGTCGTAGATGCATTTTGCACTTGGCGCCTAAAGCCACCGCTGACTTCTACAGCAGAGGTAATAGGTATGCGTGAAATGATGTAAAGCGATTGGTTAATTACTTTGGCAGATTGAGAATTGTTTAATAGGCCGCCGTAATACCCGAATGGAACATTTTGTAAGGCTAAGATGGCCTGCTGTGACAGTGCTCCATAGGCATTGCTGCCATTTTGGCCGGCCTGATTAAAGTCATAGCCCACCACTGTATTACCCCACTTGCCAAAGTTGCCTTTAACTCGTGGTGTAAATGTCATATCCCAACTTTGGGCGTTGGTATTTGTGGGGCCGCCAGGGTAGATCCCAAAGATTAAAGAATCGGCAGAGTTGTAATAGGGCGCATTGTATGCAAGTGAGCGGGTTCCATAGGAGGCGTCAGCCTCAAAAGTCCAGTTGGGATTGATGCCGTAAACCGCGCCACCGCGTACGCCTGATGCGGTGTTTGTGTTTTGAGATCCAATGTTATTAAACTTCGCAGCCTGTGGGTTGCCTTGCCCAACTTGACCCAGAACACCACCAGGGGACTGTGCATTTGTATAGCTGTAGTACGCATCAGCATAGACTTTATTAATTCCGCCGAGGTCTTGCGTTAATTTTGCATCGAATGAATATGCATTCGCAGCAGAGTTCTGTCTCCAGCCACCTGTATTGGAGGTATTGGCAGTCAGTTGAATGGTGGTTTTGTCAATCGTGTTTCGGAGTATTGCGTTGTTTATGAGTGTGTTGAAGCTCCCATAACTAACGGAAGCTTGATTTAAATTTGCTTTACCGCCGTTGGTAATAATGTTGATGACGCCGCCAACCGCGCCATTGCCATATTGAACACTTGCACCGCCTTGAACTATCTCAATGCGCTCAATGGAGTCAATTGGGATGGATTGCCAATTAACGCCAAGTGAATCAATTGGATTGAGTCGTTGACCATCAATCAAAATTAATGTGTTGCTATTGGCTGTAGCGCCATAGCCACCCATATCTACCGTAGCATCTAGGCTGAGTTGGCCTAGGTTATTACCCCTGACATTGAGGCCGCCAATTTGTGCCAGCACCTCTGGAATATTGTTGGAACTTGAACTTGAAATTTCATCCCGGGTAATGACTTTGACATTCGCAGGAACTTCATTGAGATTTTCCTCAAACCGAGATCCTGAAACAATGAGTGTGGGCCCTGCGCTGGAAGATTGCGCTACTGCGTTAGTAAATGGAATAACACTGGATAAAAGCGCCACCAACAGTGCGGAGGCGCACTGTGTATTGCTGAACTGCTGTTTCATGATGAACCTTCTGCCGTCGAATCACCAAGCCAACCTCCCCGTTAGCCGAGTCGAACAGAACTTCATGGGCGCGTGTCCAGAACGTCAATATGTGCGGCGCATGGGGTCCATGCGAACGCTTCTATCGGCGCGCGAAGGATCCCCGTCCGCAAAATTCCACCTGTTTTGGCCGGTATCCGGGCTGGCAAATTTAAGAACTTGACCTTCCCATGCGATTGACGCGCACAGTGGCTATATCCAAGTTCTCCGTACCGAGCTAAAAGGTACATTTGCTTACCGTTGCGGGGGCAGCACACGTTTGAGTAGTGTTTCCCGTTTAACTTTATTGCAATGCAATAAAGCACCATAACCCTTCAATACTACTGCATTTAAGACCCCTAAATACTGGGGTTTTTACTAACTGAGCCTACAATGGCATAGTAAAAACAATAATAAATATGACAGCACTAGACAAACACCTCGAAAAGAACCTGATTCGCTTGCAGTTGAGCCAAAACGTCGTTTTGCGGCATTTGGATCCGGCAAGCATGGCCGACCTAGAGCGCCATTTAGTGATTTCTGATCTAAAAAAATCAGAAATTTTGCTGCACCAAGGTGACCATCAAATGGAGCAGTACTTTATTTTGGATGGCATTTTGAAGCGCATCGTATCGAGCTCGGATGCAAAAGAAATGATCTTGCGTTTTTCGATCGAAAAAGACATCGAAACCAGCTATGCGGCATGGCGGCTGAAGAAGTCCGCCCCCTACAGCATTGCTTGCGTGACCAAGGCTAGGGTTGCACGCCTGCCCATGAAAAAATGGACTGAGTTTTTGGAGAGTCACCCCCTCTTAAAAGAGAGTTTTGAGTTTGAGGTAATGCGCCTCATGAGTGAAATCATGGCCCATACCATTACATTGCATATGCTCGATGCGCCAGGCCGCGTAGAGCGCTTTCTGCGTAAGTACGAGAGCCTTTTTGGACTTTTACCCAAAAAAGAGCTGGCAGCCTATTTGAATTTATCCCCTGAGACCCTAAGTCGCCTAAAAACAAAGCACAAAGACCTATTTGTCTAGTTTTTATATGGATTTGCCTTCGCCCTCGGCAGGCTCTAACCCTTGTTTTTATTGGAATTAAAGGGAAATTGACGCAAGTCAATGCTGATCCATACCCCCAAGCCTAAGATGCATCCACCTGAATTCAGTTTGTTAATTCCCTGGGTTTAGGTGCATTTATTAATCGGAGACACAAGACAGAAGCTAAATTGCCTTGCCAACGGAGTGAAGCAATCTAACCAATATAACTTTTATGACAAACGACAATCAAAACCAAGAACTTACCGACGGATTCCATCTCGTTATCGACGCCCTCAAGGCCAATGACATTGACACCATTTATGGTTTAGTGGGCATTCCCATTACGGACTTGTGCCGCTTGGCTCAAGCTGAAGGCTTGCGCTTCATTGGTTTCCGCCATGAGCAGCATGCAGGAAATGCCGCAGCCATTGCCGGCTACATGACACAAAAGCCTGGTATCTGCATGACGGTTTCTGCACCTGGTTTCTTGAACGGTTTAACTGCCTTAGCCAATGCGACGGTGAACTGCTTCCCAATGATTTTGATTAGCGGCTCAAGCGAGCGCGAGATCGTTGACTTGCAGCAGGGCGATTACGAAGAGATGGATCAGCTCAATGCAGCCAAGCCATACGCTAAAGCTGCTTATCGTATTAATCACGCAGAAGATATCGGTATTGGTATTGCACGTGCGATTCGCGCCGCAGTATCGGGCCGTCCTGGTGGCGTGTACTTGGACTTGCCAGCACAACTCTTGTCACAGACCTTGTCGGTTGCTGAAGCCAAGAAATCCATTTTCAAAGTAATCGATCCAGTACCCCGTCAGATTCCAGCACCTGACGCAGTAGCACGTGCATTAAACATACTGAAGGGCGCAAAGCGTCCATTGATTCTCCTGGGCAAGGGCGCTGCGTATGCTCAAGCTGATGCAGACATCAAGGCCCTGATTGAAAAATCCGGCATTCCGTATTTGCCAATGTCGATGGCCAAAGGCTTATTGCCTGACAACCATCCTCAATCTGCTTCTGCAGCCCGCTCATACGTTTTGGCTGAAGCCGATGCGGTGTTGTTAGTTGGTGCGCGCTTGAACTGGTTACTTGCCCACGGTAAAGGCAAGACCTGGGGTAAAGAGCGCAAGCAATTTATCCAGATTGATATTCAGGCCAATGAAGTTGACAGCAACGTACAGATCGATGCGCCATTGATTGGTGACATTGGCTCTTGCGTTGGTGAGCTCTTGAAGGGCATCGCTGCTGTACCGAAGCCAAGCGCAGAGTGGATTAGCGCGATCAATGAGAAGAAAGACAAGAACATGGCAAAGATGGCAGAAACACTTGCCAAAGATGCCGTGCCAATGAACTTCCATGGCGCATTGCGCGTGATTCGTGATGTTGTGAAGAAAAATCCCGATGTCAACCTCGTTAACGAAGGTGCAAATACCCTCGACTATTGCCGTTCGATTGTCGATATGTACAAGCCACGTAAGCGTTTTGACTCCGGCACATGGGGCATTATGGGTATTGGTATGGGCTATGCGATTGGTGCGGCAGTTACCAGCGGTTTGCCTGTCATCGCAGTGGAGGGTGATAGCGCCTTTGGTTTCAGCGGTATGGAACTCGAAACCATTTGCCGTTACAACTTGCCAATCACCACCGTGATTTTCAATAACAATGGTGTTTATCGCGGTACCGATGTAAACCCAACCGGCGGCGCTGATGTTGCTCCAACCGTATTCGTGAAAAACGCACGTTATGACAAGATGATGGAAGCGTTTGGTGGAATCGGTTACAACGTCACCACCCCACAGGAATTAGAGAAGGCATTGACTGAGGCAATAGCCGCAGGCAAGCCAGCACTAATCAATGCTGTCATTGATGAAACAGCAGGCACCGAAAGTGGTCGCCTGACGAATCTCAACCCAGCAAGTACTGCCACAAAGAAGTAATTGACGAGTTAAGTCGTACGCAACCCTAAGGAGATTTAATATGAGCAAGCCATTAGACGGAATCCGCATCATCGATTTCACACACGTGCAAGCAGGTCCTGCATGTACCCAGTTGTTGGCATGGTATGGCGCGGACGTAATCAAAGTAGAGCGTCCTGGATCTGGTGACGTAACCCGTAGCCAATTACGCGACATTCCAGATGCTGACGCCTTGTATTTCACAATGCTCAACGGTAACAAGCGTTCGTTGACTTTGGATACCAAGACTGCAGAAGGTAAGGAAGTATTGGAGAAGTTGATTAAGGTTTCTGACGTCATGGTCGAGAACTTTGGTCCAGGCGCCTTAGATCGCATGGGCTTCTCTTGGGAACGCATCATGGAACTGAACCCACGCATGATTATGGCGTCGGTAAAGGGCTTCAGCGATGGCCACTCCTATGAAGATTTAAAAGTGTATGAGAACGTAGCGCAGTGTGCTGGTGGCGCAGCCTCCACCACCGGTTTCTGGGATGGTCCTCCTACCGTTTCCGCTGCTGCTTTGGGCGATAGCAATACTGGTATGCACTTGGCGATTGGTATTTTGACCGCGCTGATGCACCGTGAGAAGACTGGCCGTGGCCAGAAGGTTGCTTGCTCAATGCAAGACGCCGTATTGAACCTGTGCCGCGTGAAATTGCGTGACCAGCAGCGTCTGGATCGCGTTGGTTACTTGGAAGAGTACCCACAGTATCCACATGGCACATTCTCAGACGTTGTACCCCGCGGTGGTAATGCCGGCGGCGGCGGTCAGCCAGGCTGGGTTTTAAAGTGTAAGGGCTGGGAAACCGATCCAAACGCCTACATTTATTTCACCATCCAAGGCCACGCTTGGAAGCCAATTACAGAGGCTTTAGGTCGTCCAGAGTGGGCAACTGATCCTGCTTACATGACTGCAGAAGCACGTCAAGACAAGATTTTTGACATCTTCGCAACCATTGAAGATTGGCTCAAGGACAAGACCAAGTATGAGGCAGTGGACATCTTGCGTAAGTATGACATTCCATGCGCCCCAGTACTGTCGATGAAAGAACTCGCTGCATCGCCAGACTTGCGTGCTAGCGGTTCGATCGTTGAGGTTGATCACAAGGTGCGCGGTAAGTACCTGACGATTGGTAGCCCAATCAAGTTCTCTGATCTGAAAATTGATGTCAAGCCATCCCCAGTTTTAGGTGAGCACACCGATGAGGTTTTGGCTGACCTTGGCTACGGTAAAGACGATATTGCCAAGTTGCACGCGGCAAAAGCAGTTTAATAACAATAAGTTAGTTTTATCCTTTAAGGCGCTCCGAGTGGGCGCCTTTTTTATTGCCTTTTCACTCCGAATCAGCCTAAATCGCACAATGCGAAATCCAGTTTCAGGGCTTGATAAATAGGGGAGGTATGGCCTGTGGCCCACCTGGAATTTGGGGTGGTGCCGACTGGTAGAATTTGATTAAT
>CALRTW020000008.1:0-84100 GCA_943371165.1 Rhizobium sp. Q54 | reverse complement strand
GACAAAGAGATGGTTATGCCGGGCGACAACGTCAGCATTACTGTCAAACTCATCGCCCCAATCGCGATGGAAGAAGGTTTGCGTTTTGCGATCCGCGAAGGTGGCCGTACTGTTGGCGCCGGCGTGGTAGCAAAGATTTTGGCTTAATTGCCTTAGGTATTAATTAGTAATAATTATTTAGCGTTTTGCTAACCGGTGGCGTCTGTGCTGCAGATGCCACCGAGCTCTTTAGAAATATAACGCGGCAGCACCGCACCGCTCTTTGGAATTACTATGCAAAACCAGAAAATTCGTATTCGTCTTAAAGCGTTTGATTACCGTCTCATCGACCAGTCTGCTGCTGAAATCGTTGATACAGCAAAGCGCACTGGCGCAGTGGTAAAAGGACCAGTACCTTTGCCAACGCGCATCGAGCGTTTTGACATCCTGCGTTCGCCACACGTGAATAAAACCTCACGCGATCAGTTGGAGATTCGTACTCATTTGCGTTTGATGGATATCGTTGATCCAACTGAAAAGACAGTGGATGCATTGATGAAATTAGACCTTCCAGCAGGTGTGGACGTCGAAATCAAGCTGCAGTAATGGTATTTATCCGATTTAGGCCTTGCCTAAATCGGTTTAGCACGATAGAATTGAAGGCTTTTCTCGGTTCAGAGATGTAATTTCTGACCTGTTTTTGTTGTAAGTTATTGATTTATCGACATATTTGTCCATAAATCACTTAAATTAAATTATTGCTGACCAATCGAAGTCGGCGTGGAGCATGAATATGAGCTTAGGCTTAATCGGCCGCAAGGTCGGTATGACCCGTCTTTTTACGGATGAAGGGGATTCCATCCCAGTCACCGTCATTGACGTGAGTGATAACAGGGTTGCTCAAATTAAGACCCAGGAAACGGATGGCTACGATGCTATTCAGTTGGCCCACGGCACCCGTAGAGCAACGCGCGTAACCAAACCCATGGCAGGTCACTTTGCAAAAGCAGGCGTAATGGCCGGCAATGCATTGAATGAATTTCATTTGGATGCAGCCAAAATTGCAGAAATGAAGCCTGGCCAAGTTATTCCAGCAGATGCAGCATTTGCAGCCGGCCAAAAGGTCGATGTACAAGGCGTTTCGATTGGTAAGGGTTATGCCGGTACCATCAAGCGTTACCACTTTGCTTCTGGTCGCGCCAGTCACGGTAACTCCCGTTCGCACAACGTGCCAGGTTCGATTGGTATGGCGCAAGATCCAGGACGTGTGTTCCCAGGTAAGCGCATGACAGGCCACCTTGGTGACGTTACACGCACTGTACAAAATTTAGTCATCGCCCGCATTGATACAGAACGCAATCTGATCATGGTTAAAGGTGCCGTACCCGGCGCCCCAGGCGGTAAAGTCATCGTTACTCCAGCGGTTAAGACACCGCTGAAGAAGAAATAAGGAGAGCGAATATGGAACTCAAGCTTCTCCAAGATAACGGCACTCTCGCTGCAGGCATTCAAGCCTCACCCGAAGTGTTCGAGCGCGAATACAACGAAGCATTGGTACACCAAGTTGTAGTGGCGTATCAAGCCAATGCACGTAGCGGTAACCGCGCACAAAAAGACCGCGAGCAAGTTAAGCACACCACGAAAAAGCCATGGCGCCAAAAAGGTACTGGCCGTGCACGTGCAGGTATGAGCTCTTCCCCATTGTGGCGCGGAGGTGGTCGGATATTCCCGAACTCCCCAGAAGAAAATTTCAGCCACAAGGTTAATAAAAAAATGTATCGCGCTGGTATGAGATCGATTCTGTCTCAACTTGCCCGCGAAGGTCGCTTAAACGTCGTTGATCAATTTGAGCTCGACGCCCCAAAGACCAAAGTGCTTGCTGAAAAAGTAAAAGCAATGGGCTTGGATTCGGTGCTGATCATCGTTGATCAGGTTAGCGAAAACTTGTATTTAGCTGCACGCAATTTGCATAAAGTTGCAGTAGTAGAGCCACAACATGCTGATCCACTTTCTTTGGTTCAGTATCAAAAAGTGTTGGTGAGCAAAGCAGCGATTGCCAAAATCGAGGAGTTGCTGAAATGAGCCAAACACGCAGAAATGATCACAACCTGATGAAGGTTTTGCTTGGACCGGTAATTTCGGAAAAAGCAACGATGGTCGCTGAGAAAAACGAGCAAGTCGTTTTTCAGGTAGATCGCGCAGCAAATAAGAGCGATGTAAAGCAAGCAGTTGAATTGCTGTTCAAAGTTCAAGTGGACTCGGTTCAAATCGTCAATCAAAAAGGCAAGCCAAAGCGCTATGGCCGTTTTGAAGGTCGTCGCGATCACGTCAAGAAGGCTTACGTTAATTTGAAGCCTGGTCAAGAAATCAACTTTGAAGCGGAGGCGAATTAATCATGCCTTTGATGAAAACAAAACCGACCTCACCAGGTCGTCGCTCAATGGTCAAAGTGGTAAACCCAGACCTGCATAAAGGAAAACCTTTCGCAGCGTTGCTGGAGCCACAGATTCAAAAAGCCGGTCGTAATAACAACGGCCACATTACTACCCGCCATAAAGGCGGCGGTCATAAGCACCACTATCGCGTCGTTGACTTTAAGCGCAATGATAAAGATGGTATTGCAGCCAAAGTAGAACGTTTGGAATACGATCCAAACCGTAGCGCAAACATCGCCTTATTGTTGTTTGCAGACGGCGAGCGTCGTTACATTATTGCCGCTAAAGGCATGGTTGCAGGTCAGCCAGTCATGAATGGTTCGCAAGCACCAATCAAGTCTGGTAACAACTTGCCGATTCGTAATATTCCAATCGGTAGCACGATTCACTGCGTTGAAATGCTCCCAGGTAAGGGTGCACAAATCGCACGCTCTGCAGGCGGCTCAGCAGTTCTGCTTGCACGCGAAGGTGTTTATGCCCAGGTTCGTTTGCGTTCCGGCGAAGTTCGTCGCATTCTTATTGATTGCCGTGCCACGATTGGTGAAGTTGGTAACGAAGAACACAGCTTGCGTCAAATTGGTAAAGCAGGTGCAAACCGCTGGCGTGGTATTCGCCCAACCGTTCGCGGTGTGGCAATGAACCCAGTCGATCACCCACATGGTGGTGGTGAAGGTAAGACCGGTGAAGGCCGTGTACCTGTATCGCCATGGGGTACTCCAACCAAAGGTTATCGTACACGTCGTAACAAGCGTACAACTTCGATGATCGTTCAACGTCGTCAAAAACGTTAAGCGATAAGGATAAATAGATATGACACGTTCAGCTAAAAAAGGCCCGTTTTGCGACGCCAGCTTGGTAAAAAAAGTCGAAGTTGCGCAGGCTAACAAAGACAAAAAGCCGATTAAAACTTGGTCACGCCGTTCCACAATTCTGCCCGACTTCATTGGTCTGACAATTGCTGTGCACAACGGTCGTCAACACGTTCCGGTTTATGTATCAGAAAACATGGTGGGTCATAAGTTAGGCGAGTTCGCCTTGACCCGTACTTTCAAAGGTCACGCTGCTGACAAGAAAGTAACGAAGAAGTAAGGGGATGATGATGGAAGTTAAAGCTATTCACAAGGGCGCCCGCATTTCTGCGCAAAAGACACGTTTGGTCGCTGATCAAATTCGTGGTTTGCCAATTGCACGCGCCATGACCATTTTGAATTTCAGCCCCAAGAAGGCCGCATTTATTGTGAAGAAGGTAGTTGAGTCTGCAATGGCCAACGCTGAACACAATAAAGGTGCTGATATTGATGAGCTCAAAGTTGCCGCAATTATTGTTGATAAGGGCACATCTTTAAAGCGCTTCACTGCACGTGCTAAGGGTCGTGGCAATCAAATCGAAAAACAAACTTGTCACATTAGCGTGACCTTGAGTAACTAAGGAAAGATATGGGCCAAAAGATAAACCCCACCGGATTCCGACTCTCGGTAAGCAAGAATTGGACATCACGTTGGTATGCAAACAATACTGACTTTGCAAAAATGCTCAAAGAAGATGTGGACGTTCGCATCTATTTGAAAAAGAAATTGAAGAATGCATCCGTTAGCAAAGTCATCATTGAGCGTCCCGCTAAAAATGCACGTATTACGATTTATAGCTCACGCCCAGGCGTGGTAATTGGTAAGAAAGGCGAAGACATTGAAGTGCTCCGCCGCGAACTGCAAAAGCGCATGGGCGTTCCTGTTCATGTGAACATTGAAGAAATTCGTAAGCCTGAAGTGGATGCGCAGTTAATTGCTGATTCCATTACACAACAGCTCGAGAAGCGCATTATGTTCCGTCGCGCGATGAAGCGTGCCATGCAAAATGCAATGCGCCTTGGTGCACAGGGCATCAAGATCATGTCATCAGGTCGTTTGAATGGTGCCGAGATTGCACGCCGTGAATGGTATCGCGAAGGCCGTGTTCCACTTCACACCTTGAAGGCCGACATCGATTACGCAACATCGGAAGCAGAAACAACCTACGGCATTATTGGTGTCAAGGTATGGGTTTACAAAGGCGACACATTGGGTCGTGGTGCAGATGCTCCAGTAGCAGCGCCAGCGGAACCAGTCGTTGATGAAAAAAAGCCACGCCGCGCTCCATCTAAAACAATAGCTCGTAAACCAGCAGGTGATGCAAAGCCATTAGTGGCTGCAAAGCCAGCCGTTAAGCGTGTTAGCAAAGCAGCCGCTAAGCCAGAAGCTGCCGCTGATACACAGAAGTCAGGAGAGTAAAGCATGTTGCAACCAAAGCGTCGCAAATATCGCAAAGAGCAAAAAGGCCGTAACACTGGGGTCGCAACGCGCGGCAGCTCAGTCGCCTTTGGTGACTTTGGATTAAAGGCAGTTGGTCGCGGTCGATTAACCGCGCGTCAAATTGAGTCGGCACGTCGTGCGATGACTCGCCACATTAAGCGTGGTGGCCGTATTTGGATTCGTATTTTCCCAGATAAGCCAATTTCGCAAAAGCCAGCTGAAGTCCGTATGGGTAACGGTAAAGGTAATCCAGAGTACTACGTTGCTGAGATTCAACCAGGCAAAGTGTTGTATGAAATGGACGGAGTGGATGAGACCTTGGCGCGCGAAGCTTTCAAGCTAGCTGCAGCGAAGTTACCTATTCAGACCACATTTGTGATTCGCCACTTAGGCTAATCGGGATAGAGACAATGAATAACAAAGAATTGCAAACCAAAGACCTGAATGCCTTAAACAGCGAACTGTCTGAGCTCCTCAAAACGAGCTTCAAACTACGCATGCAAAAGGGCACTCAGCAACTTCAAAACACTAGCCAATTGGGTAAAGTTAAGCGCGACATCGCTCGCGTGAAGACATTCATTACCCAAAAGACTGCCCAGAAATAAGGAAGGGATATGACAGAAACCTCCAAACCCTTACGCCGGACATTAATTGGCCGTGTTGTAAGTGACAAAATGCAAAAAACCGTTACGGTCCTGGTAGAGCGCCAAGTAAAGCACGCGCTCTATGGAAAGTACGTTGGGCACTCCAAAAAGTACCATGCGCACGACGAAGCCAGCCAGTACAAGATGGGCGATACGGTTGAAATAGCCGAATCCAAGCCAATTTCACGTACAAAGTCATGGGTTGTTACCCGTTTAGTAGAGGCATCAAAGGGTATTTAAGTTTTTTAGGGGGAAATGCGCAAGATTCCTTGCCATAGCCCCTGTTTCAGTAGTAGAATAGAAGGCTTTTCGCGGTACAGAGAAGTAGTTTTTCCATAAAATCCGGGTTTTAGCGTCGCTAAATGCCCATTGACGGAACCAAAACTGTTTGCCTTTGGCAAATAAGTTGGGAATTAAGAAATGATTCAGACCGAAAGTAGATTGCAGGTTGCCGATAATACTGGCGCCAGTGAAGTGTTGTGCATCAAGGTATTGGGCGGCTCTAAGCGTCGCTACGCCAGTATCGGTGATGTCATCAAAGTCAGCGTAAAGTCCGCTGCTCCACGTGGCCGAGTAAAAAAAGGTGATATTTATAACGCAGTAGTGGTGAGAACTGCTAAGGGCGTTCGCCGCCCAGACGGCTCATTGATTAAGTTCGATGCCAATGCCGCAGTACTGCTCAATGCCAAGCTTGAGCCGATAGGAACTCGCATCTTTGGACCAGTTACGCGTGAATTGCGTACCGAGAAGTTCATGAAGATCGTTTCCCTCGCGCCTGAAGTGATTTAAGGGGTAGATATGAAAAAGATTCGTAAAGGTGACTCTGTCATTGTTCTGACCGGCCGCGATAAAGGCAAAAAAGGAACAGTCACGGATGTACTCGAGAACAAATTAGTGGTTGAGGGTGTCAACGTCTACAAAAAGAGCGTTAAGCCTAATCCCAATACAGGCACTACTGGCGGCATGATCGACAAAGTAATGCCAATTCATGTATCCAATGTGGCTTTGGTGGATGCAAACGGTAAACCGTCTAAGGTTGGTATCAAAGTGGATGCTGGCAAGAAAGTCCGTTTTCTGAAAACCACTGGCGCAACGTTAAGCGCATAAGGGCCCGGAGAAATTATGAGCACACGTTTTCAAGAACACTACAAAGAAAAAGTCGTTGGCGATTTGATGACCAAATTTGGTTACAAGTCGGTAATGGAAGTTCCACGCATTACCAAGATCACCCTGAACATGGGCCTTGGCGACGCAGTGAATGATAAGAAGATTATCGAGAACGCCGTTGGCGATTTAACCAAAGTTGCAGGTCAAAAGCCAGTGGTAACTAAAGCACGTAAAGCGATTGCCGGATTTAAGATTCGTCAAGGCTATCCGATTGGTGCAATGGTTACCCTGCGTGGCGCACGCATGTTTGAATTCTTAGACCGTTTTGTTACGGTTGCATTGCCACGTGTACGTGACTTCCGCGGAATCTCAGGCAAGGCATTTGATGGTCGTGGTAACTACAACATCGGCGTTAAAGAGCAAATTATTTTCCCAGAAATTGAATACGACAAAATCGATTCACTTCGTGGTCTAAATATCAGCATTACGACAACCGCAAAAACAGACGATGAAGCAAAAGCGCTGTTGGCGGCATTTAAATTCCCTTTCCGCAATTAAGAGGCTAACGTGGCAAAACTATCCCTAATTGAGCGCGAGAATAAGCGCGCTAAATGTGTAGAGAAATATGCAGCAAAGCGCGCTGAATTAAAGGCCATCATCGCTGATACAGCCCGTAGCGACGAAGAGCGCTATGAAGCCCGCCTGAAATTGCAAGCTTTACCACGTAACGCAAGCCCGATCCGCCAGCGGAATCGTTGTTCATTGACTGGTCGACCACGTGGCACATTCCGTAAATTCGGATTGGCCCGTAGCAAGATTCGTGAAATCGCCTTCCGTGGCGAAATCCCCGGTTTAACCAAGGCCAGCTGGTAAGCGGCGAAAGAATTAGGAGAACTCATGAGCATAAGCGATCCAATCGCCGACATGTTGACCCGGATTCGCAACGCGCAAGCGGTGCAGAAACCGATGGTTGTCATGCCGTCATCAAAAATTAAAGTAGCTATCGCTAAAGTCCTGAAAGAAGAGGGCTATATCGATGGTTTTGAAATCAAGGGCGAAGCAGCGAAGCCGGTATTACATATCGAGCTGAAGTATTACGCTGGCCGTGCCGTTATTGAACGCATTCAGCGTGTATCAACGCCTGGACTGCGGATCTATAAAGGCCGTCACGATATTCCTGAAGTCATGAATGGTTTGGGAGTGGCGATTATCTCTACACCCCAAGGCGTGATGACCGATCGCAAGGCGCGCGCTACTGGCGTGGGTGGCGAAGTTATTTGCTACGTCGCTTAAGGAGAGCACTATGTCCAGAGTCGGAAAATCCCCCATTCCAGTACCAAAAGGTGCTGAAGTAACGATTAGCGGTTTGAATGTCACGGTAAAGGGCCCATTGGGTACCTTGAACCATACGTTGAACACCTGCATTGGTTTAAGCCAGGCAGATGGCTTCATCAATGTCGAACGCAAAGATGACACAGTAGAGTCCGCTGCGCTGTCAGGTACTACCCGTGCATTAGTCAACAATATGGTGATTGGCGTTACCACTGGCTTTGAGCGCAAGCTGAGCTTGGTGGGCGTTGGATATCGTGCTGCTGCTCAGGGCGATACCTTGAAACTGCAACTCGGTTTCTCACACGACATTATTTACAACCTGCCAAAGGGTGTAAAAGCGGAAACGCCATCGCAAACTGAAATCGTAATTAAAGGTTCCAACAAGCAGCAGGTTGGCCAAGTTGCTGCAGAGGTTCGCGCATACCGTTCACCAGAGCCATACAAAGGCAAGGGTGTTCGCTATATCGACGAAGTCGTGCATCTCAAAGAAACTAAGAAGAAGTAATCGGGATTAGATATGAATAAAGACGAATCAAGATTAAGGCGCGCTCGGCAGACCCGCATTCGGATCGCTGAAGCATTGGCAAACCGTTTAACGGTTATCCGCAGCAACTGCCATATTTCTGCACAGGTTTATAGCCCATGCGGTACAAAAGTACTCGCAGCAGCGTCGACCATGGAAAAAGATCTCCGTGCCGCAATTAAGAATGGCGGAAGCGCAACTGCAGCCCAACAAATCGGCAAGTTAATTGCTGAACGTGCTGTTAAAGCCGGCGTTGTTGACGTTGCCTTTGATCGCTCTGGCCACCGTTATCACGGCCGTATCAAAGCATTAGCTGAAGCCGCGCGTGAAGCCGGCCTGAAGTTCTAACAGATTGGTTTAGGAAAAAACATGGCAAAAATGCAAACCAAAATGCAATCCGAAGAGCGCGATGATGGCCTGCGCGAAAAGATGATTGCTGTTAATCGCGTAACGAAGGTAGTGAAGGGCGGCCGTATTTTAGGTTTTGCTGCACTCACCGTAGTAGGCGATGGCGATGGCCGTATCGGAATGGGCAAAGGAAAGTCGAAAGAAGTTCCTGTGGCTGTTCAAAAAGCAATGGACGAAGCCCGTCGCAAGATGATCAAGGTAACGCTCCGTAAGGGAACATTGCAGCATACCGTGATCGGCCAGCATGGCGCATCGCGCGTAATGATTTCCCCAGCAAAAGACGGTACTGGCGTAATCGCCGGTGGTCCAATGCGCGCTATTTTTGATGTAATGGGCGTAACAAACGTAGTTGCGAAGTCGATTGGTTCAACCAATCCTTACAACATGGTTCGTGCAACCATCGATGGTTTAAGCAAGATGAGCACTCCTTCTGAAATTGCAGCTAAGCGCGGCAAGTCAGTTGAAGAGATTCTGGGCTAAGACCGCTAGATTAGGAATTCATAAATGACAACGCAATCCAACTCTAAAGTCAAACTGCAATTGGTTCGCAGTTTGATTGGCACACGTGAAAGTCACCGTGCCACTGTTCGCGGTTTAGGCCTTCGCCGTATCAATTCAGTTTCTGAATTGCAAGATACGCCTGCAGTACGCGGAATGATTAATAAAGTTTCTTATTTGGTCAAAGTCATCGGCTAACGATCAGCAAGATATATAGGCAAATACTATGCAACTCAACACAATTAAACCTGCAGAAGGTTCCAAGAAAAATCGCCGCCGCGTTGGACGCGGTATCGGTTCGGGCCTTGGCAAAACAGCTGGCCGTGGACACAAGGGTCAAAAGTCCCGTTCAGGCGGATTTCATAAGGTTGGCTTCGAAGGCGGTCAAATGCCAATGTATCGTCGTCTACCAAAGCGCGGCTTCGTATCATTGACACGCCGTCACGTTGGCCAGATCACATTGAATGACCTCGAAAAGATTGGTTTAGCAGAGGTTGACCTCTTAGTATTGAAGCAGCATGGTTATGCCGGTGAGCAGATCAATGCAGTTAAGGTAATTAAGACCGGTGAGCTCAAGCGCGCTGTCACTTTAAAAGGCTTAACAGCAACTGCCGGTGCGAAAGCCGCCATTGAGGCTGCTGGCGGCAAGTTGGTTGACCAAGCTTAATTGATACAGTAATGGCACTCGGCTCTTCTAACACTCAAAGCGCTGCGCAAGCAGGGGGCAAGTTCGGCGATTTACGCCGACGCTTGGTATTCCTGCTGCTCGCTTTGGTTGTTTTCCGAATCGGTGCCCATATTCCGGTCCCTGGTATTGACCCAAATCAGTTGGCCGAATTATTTTCAGGTCAAAAAGATGGCATCTTGGGCATGTTTAACCTGTTCTCAGGTGGCGCACTGTCCCGCTTTACCGTATTTGCACTGGGCATCATGCCTTACATTTCTGCATCGATCATCATGCAGTTAACAACGATCATTGTTCCATCGCTCGAGGCGATGAAAAAAGAAGGCCCTGCTGGCCAACGCAAGATTACGCAGTACACCCGCTATGCAACCGTTGTTTTGGCGACCTTTCAAGCATTAGGTATTTCAGTAGCACTCGAAGCCCAGCCTGGTCTTGTAATTGACCCCGGTATGGCATTTCAGGTTTACACCGTAATCACTTTAGTTACCGGCACCATGTTCTTAATGTGGCTTGGCGAGCAAATCACAGAGCGCGGTTTAGGTAATGGCATCTCAATTATTATTTTTGCTGGAATTGTGTCCGGCTTACCCAGCGCAATTGGCGGCTTGATGGAATTGGTCCGTACTGGTTCTATGAGTATCTTGGCAGGCCTGTTCATTGTGCTGATCGTGATTGCGGTGACGTATTTCGTTGTGTTTGTTGAGCGCGGCCAGCGACGCATCTTGGTGAATTATGCAAAACGCCAAGTTGGCAACAAAGTGTATGGCGGTCAATCATCCCATTTGCCACTGAAGCTCAATATGGCCGGAGTTATTCCCCCCATTTTTGCTTCGTCGATTATTTTGTTCCCTGCAACGATTGCTGGTTGGTTTACTTCGGGCGAGCCAACCAATATGTTCAGCAGCGTTATTAAAGATTTGGCGTCCACATTGGCGCCAGGTCAGCCGGTTTATGTGATCCTTTACGCAGCAGCCATTATTTTCTTCTGTTTCTTTTACACCGCGTTGGTATTCAACAGCCGTGACACAGCAGATAACTTGAAGAAGAGCGGTGCTTTTGTTCCAGGCATTCGCCCAGGGGATCAAACAGCCCGTTACATCGACAAGATTTTGGTACGTTTAACCTTGGGCGGCGCAATCTATATGGTGCTGGTCTGTTTGCTGCCTGAGTTTTTGGTCTTGAAGTACAACGTGCCGTTCTATTTTGGCGGCACCTCGCTCTTGATTATTGTCGTTGTGGCAATGGACTTTATGTCGCAAGTGCAGTCCTTTGTAATGCAGCAGCAGTATGGCTCTTTAATGAAGAAGGCCAACTTTAAGATGGGTATTACACAGTAACTATGTCAAAAGATGATGTTATTCAAATGGCTGGTGAAGTAGTTGAGAATTTGCCGAACGCGATGTTTCGCGTAAAGCTCGAAAACGGACATGTTGTATTGGGGCACATTTCTGGAAAGATGCGGATGCACTACATTCGAATCCTTCCAGGGGACAAGGTGACGGTGGAGATGACTCCATACGACCTGACGCGCGCGCGCATTATTTTCCGCGCGAAGTAGTAATTAGCAGTAAATATTTTTGAATAGGTGAGTTATGAAAGTATTGGCATCCGTAAAGTGCATTTGCAGAAATTGCAAGATCATTAAGCGTAAACGCGTTGTGCGTGTGATTTGTTCATCAGATCCACGTCATAAGCAGCGTCAAGGCTAATTCGGTTAATTAAGAGGAATTCTCATGGCACGTATCGCTGGGGTAAACATCCCAAATCATCAACATACCGTTATCGGTTTAACGGCTATCTTTGGCATTGGCACAACACAGGCGCGCAAAATTTGTGCGTCAACGGGCGTCCCAATTGACAAGAAAGTAAAAGATTTAACCGATAGCGATTTAGAAAAATTGCGCGACGAAGTTGGCAAACTAACGACAGAAGGCGATCTGCGCCGTGAAGTCACGATGAGCATCAAGCGCTTGATGGACTTGGGTTGCTACCGTGGCGTTCGTCATCGTAAAGGCCTGCCAGTTCGTGGTCAGCGTACCAAGACAAACGCGCGTACCCGCAAGGGCCCACGGAAGTCTGGCATTGCACTTAAGAAATAATCGAGAGAGTTAAACGACATGGCAAAACAGCAAACTAGTTCAAACGCAGCCGCCCAGCGTGCTCGTAAGAAAGTTAAAAAGAACGTAGCAGACGGCATTGCGCACGTACACGCCTCTTTTAACAACACCATTATTACGATTACGGATCGTCAGGGTAATGCGCTTTCTTGGGCAACATCAGGCGGCCAAGGTTTTAAAGGCTCACGTAAGTCAACTCCATTTGCTGCTCAGGTAGCGGCAGAAGTTGCTGGTAAAGCAGCAATCGAATGTGGCATTAAGAATTTAGAAGTTCAAATCAAAGGACCTGGTCCAGGTCGTGAATCCGCAGTTCGTGCCTTGAATTCCTTGGGAATCAAGATTACGGAGATTCAGGACGTAACACCAGTGCCACACAATGGTTGCCGCCCTCCAAAGCGTCGCCGCATCTAAGTTTTTGTAGTACGTAGTACCCGTTTAGTTATTTTTTATTAAAGCCCACTGTTCATCTGATGTAAAAGGTGAACTCACCGCCGGTCGAAAGACTGCGGCAAAGAAAGGAAAGCATCGTGGCACGTTACTTAGGCCCTAAGGCCAAACTATCCCGTCGGGAAGGCACCGACTTATTTCTGAAGAGTGCACGTCGCGCTCTGTCGGACAAATGCAAACTGGACACCAAGCCAGGTCAACACGGACGCACATCAGGCTCCAGGACTTCGGATTACGGTAATCAGTTGCGCGAGAAGCAAAAAGTAAAACGCATGTACGGCATTTTAGAGCGCCAGTTCCGCCGCTATTTTGCTGAAGCTGAGCGTCGCAAAGGTAATACCGGCGCAACCTTGCTGCAACTTTTGGAGTCGCGTTTAGACAACGTCGTGTATCGCATGGGTTTTGGTTCCACACGTGCTGAAGCACGTCAGCTGGTATCGCATTGCGCCGTTATGCTGAATGGCAGCGCAGTGAATATTCCATCGATTCAGGTAAAGCCTGGCGATGTGATTGCGATTCGCGAAAAAGCAAAAAAACAAACTCGTATTCAAGAATCACTCAATTTAGTACAGCAATCAAGCGCAGTTAACTGGGTTACGGTTGATGCGGCAAAGCTAGAGGGAACATTTAAACAAGTGCCAGACCGCGATGAAATTAGCGGTGAAATTAATGAAAGTTTGATCGTCGAATTGTATTCGCGCTAATTAGGCACTTTAAGGAAGAAAATATGCAAACAAATTTGCTCAAGCCAAAAATTATTTCTGTTGAAGCAATTACAGCAAATCAAGCAAAAGTTGTAATGGAGCCGTTTGAGCGTGGCTATGGCCACACTTTAGGTAACGCCTTGCGCCGTGTATTGTTGTCGTCCATGGTGGGTTTTGCTCCTACTGAAGTTGCTATTGCTGGCGTTGTTCATGAGTATTCAACTCTGGATGGCGTACAAGAAGACGTAGTTAATTTATTGTTGAACTTGAAGGGTGTTGTATTCAAGCTCCAGTCGCGCGATGAGGTGACAATTAATTTGCGCAAAGAAGGTCCTGGCGTTGTTACTGCTAAGGATATTGATTTGCCACACGATGTCGAGATCATTAATCCGGATCACGTGATTGCACATTTGTCCGCAGGCGGTAAGCTGGATATGCAGATCAAGGTTGAAAAAGGCCGTGGTTATGTACCCGGTAACATGCGCCAGTACCATGACGAAGCTACCAAGTTAATTGGTCGGATCGTTTTGGATGCATCGTTTAGCCCGGTCTCACGCGTAAGCTATGCAGTAGAGTCCGCTCGCGTTGAGCAACGTACCGACTTAGATCGTTTGGTTATGACCATTGAAACCAACGGCGTGTTATCGCCTGAGGAATCGATTCGTCAAGCCGCTAGCATCTTGGTTGATCAGCTGGTTGTATTTGCTGCGCTCGAAAGCAGTGAAGTCATGGGTGACTTGGCTCCAAGCCGTTCATCGACAGTTGATCCAATGTTGATGCGCCCAGTGGACGATCTCGAGTTGACAGTGCGCTCGGCCAATTGCTTGAAGGCTGAGAATATTTATTACATTGGTGATTTGATCCAACGTACCGAAAATGAATTGTTAAAGACGCCTAACTTGGGTCGCAAATCCTTGAATGAAATTAAGGATGTTTTGGCGGCTCGTGGCTTGAGTCTTGGCATGAAACTTGAGAGCTGGCCACCCGCTAGCCTCGAGAAATAATTAGAAAGGAAGCACCATGCGTCACGGAAACGGCTTACGCAAACTCAACAGAACTTCATCCCATCGTTTGGCGATGTTGCGCAATATGTCTAATTCGCTTTTAGAGCATGAAGTGATTAAAACCACTTTGCCAAAAGCAAAAGAATTGCGCATGGTTGTTGAGCCTTTAATTACCTTAGGCAAAAAAGACAATTTGGCAAACCGCCGCTTGGCTTTTAACCGCACGCGCGATCGCGATATCGTTACCAAACTCTTTACAGAGCTTGGCCCACGTTACGCAACACGCCCAGGCGGTTATTTGCGTATTTTGAAGTTTGGCTTTCGCCATGGCGACAATGCGCCAATGGCCTTGGTTGAGCTGATGGATCGCCCAGAAGTCGAAGAGACTGCAGTCGAAGCTGACGCAGCCTAAGTCTTTGGGGTATAGTCAAAAGCCAGGCTTCGGTCTGGCTTTTTGCTTTATTGATGCCCCCAGCTTATGAATCACATTCTGAACAATGGATCTACCCAATGACTGAATTGCTCTTGGTGATGACAAGCCTTCCCGATATGGAAGCTGCTAAAGCATTGGCAAGGCGATTGATCGATGCCAATTTGGCAGCCTGCGTGCAACTACAGCCTGGGGTGCAATCCATATACCGCTGGGAAGGGCGCATCTGCGAGGAGCAAGAGGTAGTGCTGGTGGCAAAAACCACGGCTGTGAAGTGGTCTGCGATTTCAGCCTTTATCACGCAAAATCACCCCTACGATGTTCCTGAAATTATTGCGCAGGTAATTACCCATAGCCATACAGATTATGCTCGGTGGGTTAGTGCAGAGACAACAGGTACGTCCAATTAGATGATGCTCTTCCAAGTCCACTCCAGAATCAATGCATGGCTATTGGCTGCTATTGCGATCGCAGCTAGCTTTCTTTTGATGCTGCCAGCGAGTGCTCAGAAAGCCTTTTTACATCCCGATAAAGCCTTTCCAGTCACCGTCAGCTGGCTTGAAAACAAGACGCAACTGCAAGTCAACTTTTTAACTGCGAAGGGCTATTACCTCTACCAAGAGGCGATGCGCTTTCGGTTGATGCAGGGCGAAGGAGATGGCCTTGCATTATCGGCGGCCCTTCCTAAGGCTGAGGTTAAGTTTGATGAAACCTTTCAGAAAAACATGCCGATCTATCGGTATCCAATCGAAGTTACCTTAACGCTGCCTGGCGGAGCCGCATTGGCAGAAAGAGGGCGGGGTATTCAGATTGAAGTCGATTTACAAGGCTGTGCCGATGGCGGAATTTGCTACCCACCCACTACCTTGAAATTCAATATCGCTGCACCGGGTGTGCAAGTTATGCCACTACCAGATGAAGCAATCCAGAGTGCTAGCAGTGCCACTAGCAATCAACAAGCAAGTGTTGCTGATCGTTTTATGGGTTTGTGGAAGCAGCGCGATGATGTGAATGCGATTGGCCGCTTTTTAGAAGAGACGCCAAGCACTTATTTATTTTTAGCATTCTTTGTTTTGGGCTTGGCCTTGGCTTTTACACCTTGCGTCTTGCCTATGCTGCCGATTCTGTCCAGTATTTTGTTTGGCGCCAATCGCAGTGAGCCGATTAAAAAATCCCGGGCGATTACACTCGCCAGTGCTTACATCTTTGGCATGGCTCTCATGTATGCCCTTGCTGGCGTATTGATGGCTGCATTGGGTAGCGGAGCACAACAAGCACTGCAAAACCCCATTGTGCTCAGCGCATTTGCATTGCTACTACTTGTATTGGCAGGAAGCCTTTTTGGTTTTTATAACTTGCAGTTTCCGCAGGCGTGGCAGGCCTATGTAGACCGCCTAGCTGGCCGACAAAAAGGCGGCAGTGTGGTGGGCGCGTTTATCCTAGGCGGCATCTCAACACTGGTGGCTAGTCCGTGCATCACAGCGCCTCTTGCAGGCTTACTCGGCTTTATTGCCCACACCGGATCAATGAGTTTGGGCGGCGGCTTACTATTTGTGATGGCGCTGGGCATGGGTTTACCGCTTTTATTCATCGCAGTAGAGGCGCGCATTTTGATTCCGTCTACGGGTAAATGGATGATTACCTTGCAGCGGGGATTAGGCGTCTTGTTGGTACTTTTAGCTGCGTGGATTGTGTCACCGATATTTCTTAGCAACAGCCCTACTGAAAGCGCAAGCAGCGGGCAAGCTAAAGCAGAAAAGCGGCTGGGTGATTTGACCTTTAAGGTGATTGGCTCGATCGAGGCTTTACAGCCATACTTTGATGAAGCCAAGCGTACAGGCAAGCCATTGCTACTCGATTTTTATGCAGACTGGTGCATTAGCTGCAAAGAAATGGAAATCAAGACGTTTCAAAATGCAGCGGTGGCTAAAAAGATGCAGGAATTTATATTGGTACAAGCCGATGTCACCCGCAATACTGCGGAGCACCAGGCTTTATTAAAACAGTATGGTTTGTTTGGCCCGCCGGGTATCCTGCTATTTAATCCCGCGGGCGAGGAGCTGATCAATCAGCGCGTAGTAGGCTTCATGCCGCCCGATCGCTTCTTGCTGCGCCTGAACACAGCAGCGCCTTAATCAAATAGATCGGTTTACAACTTTGCCTTTAGAAGGCGCGCAGCCTCAAGCGCAAAGTACGTCAATATCCCATCGGCACCAGCGCGCTTAAATGCCATCAGCGATTCCATCATGACCGCATCGTGGTCAAGCCAGCCGTTTTGCGCCGCTGCTTTTAGCATCGCATATTCGCCACTCACTTGATAGGCAAAGGTGGGGTATGCAAACGTATCTTTGGCTCTACGAACAATATCCAGGTAGGGCATGCCGGGCTTAACCATCACCATATCAGCGCCTTCGCTGATGTCGAGTGCGAGTTCACGCAACGCTTCATCGCTATTTGCGACATCCATTTGATAGGTTTTTTTATCGGCTTTGCCGAGGTTTTGAGCGGAACCCACAGCATCCCGAAATGGACCATAAAACGCCGATGCATATTTGGCCGAGTAGGCCATGATGCGCGTGTGAATCAAGTTCTGCTTTTCAAGTGCAGCACGAATCGCGCCAATTCGGCCATCCATCATGTCTGAGGGCGCCACTATATCGACACCGGCACTTGCATGCATCACAGCCTGCTTCACGAGGATGGCGGTAGTTTCATCATTCAGAATCCGGCCGGCATCATCCAAGACACCATCTTGACCGTGGCTGGTATAGGGATCAAGTGCAACATCGGTCATGATGCCCAGAGTAGGGAAGTGTTTTTTTAGTTCGCGTACTGCAGTCGGTACGAGGCCATTCGGATTAAACGCTTCTTGCCCATCGGGGGTTTTAAGTTGGCTACTAATGACTGGAAATAGAGCAAGCACTGGGATACCCAAATTGACGCATTCTTGTGCAACGGGTAACAGTAAATCGAGCGATACCCGGTTAACTCCAGGCATTGACTTGACCGCTTCTGTTTGATTTTTGCCTTCCAGCAAAAATACTGGGTAAATCAAGTCATTGCTTGATAGGGTATTTTCTTGAATCAAGCGACGCGACCAATCATCGCGACGCATCCGGCGGGGTCTATGGGCGGGAAACTGGAATAGTGAGCTCATGGGGTATGTCGGTAGTTAGAGGTGCGGTAATGGATTCAGGTTCAGGAAACAGCCAACTTAGAATGAGTTTATCGGCTTCTTCCAGCCCTATCCGCTTTGTACTCGAAAACAGCTGTGCTGTTAATCGGGAAGATGCCTTAGCGCCGTCACCTAGGTCCGGATCGTACTGCTGTAATTGCTTCGTTACTGCCTCAAGGGCATGACGGCATTCACTTTTGTTCAATTTGTCGCATTTACTCAGCAAGATATGAATCGGCTTACCGGTGGGCACAAACCACTGAATCATTTGCTCGTCCAGGTCGGTAATACCCCGTCTGGCGTCAACGATCTGAATTAGGCCAACCAAGGGGTTACGTTGCTGCAAATAGTCGCTTAGAAGGCCATTCCAGTGGTATTTGGTTTCGCGGTTGACGGCGGCATAGCCATATCCCGGCAAGTCCACCAAATAAGCCAATAAGTCCTCTTTGGCAAAAACCCCGAAATAATTGATGTGCTGGGTCCGTCCAGGGGTTTTACTGGCAAAAGCCAGCCTTTTTTGATTGCACAGGACATTAATGGCGGTGGATTTACCCGCATTTGACCGCCCAGCAAAGGCGACCTCACGCAGTCCAAGCTCAGGTAGGCAGTGGATGTCGTTTACGGTAGTGGCGAAACGCGCTTGAAAGAGTTTAGACATGTGTGCAAGCTATTGTAAAATCACGGAAAATAGTGGAAGAAATGGTGGGCGTCGGTAAATTGGCGTTATCCATGCACTCTTAGGAATTTTTGTTAAGGTAAACATAATGCGTCAATCTGTTCAAATCTCCAAATTAAACGGCTTTCGGTCCGGTTTCATGGCCCTTTTGCTAGCCGCCAGTTTCGGCTTTAGTGCCTCCAGCATTGCTGCGGGCCCTGCTACTAAGCCAGCCAAACCCGATGCAGCAATTGGAGAGAAGTTGTATACCAATGGTGACCCACAGCGGGGTGTAATCGGCTGCGCAAGCTGCCACGGTGCGGAAGGCAAGAGTGCTGCCGGTGCATGGCCTAAGTTGGCTGGCCAGCACAGCGCTTACACCATTAAGCAACTTAAAAACTACAAAGACGGCACACGTGCAAATGCCATTATGGCTGGCATGTCGGCGGCTTTAACAGAGCAAGACATGGCTAATATCGCCGCGTATCTCAATAAGCAAACGGTTTCCTTGGGTGTTGCTCAGAACAAAGAGACCATTGGATTGGGCAAGCAAATTTATGCGGGCGGTATTGCAGAAAAAGGCATCCCAGCTTGTGCTGCATGCCATAGCCCGAACGGCGCTGGTATTCCTGCACAGTATCCACTTTTGAGTGGCCAATGGGCAGATTATTCAGTGGCACAACTCGGTTACTTCCGCGACGGCACACGCAAAAATAATGCACAGATGACTGCGATCGCAGGCAAGATGTCTGATATTGAAATCAAAGCAGTTTCAGACTACATAGCTGGTTTGCGTTAAGTCTACCTACTGCATGTAATAAAAAACCCCGCATGATGTGCGGGGTTTTTGTTTTAAGGCAGGGTGCGTTCACCCGCAAATAAATCGCTCACATTTTCACGCTCACGAATCACATAGGTTTTGTCACCATCCACCATGATCTCAGCGGGGCGCGGGCGGGTGTTGTAGTTTGAAGACATCACAAAGCCATAAGCGCCAGCAGACAGGATTGCTAAATAATCTCCTTCTGCAATCGCAAGCGCGCGATCACGGCCAAGCCAATCGCCCGACTCGCAAACCGGCCCAACTACATCATAGGTCTGATGCGGAAGTTCTTTCGCTTGAATTGGAACAATCGCGTGATACGCCTCATAGAGTGCAGGGCGCATTAACTCAGTCATTGCTGCATCCACAATACAAAAGTTCTTTTCCGCACCGGGTTTTAGGTACTCCACGCGCGTCAATAGAACGCCCGCATTGCCAACCAACGATCTACCTGGCTCCAGGACTACATCCAGGTGCGCAAAGCCGCGCTTAGCAACGTGATTCAGCAGAGTGTTGGTAAATTCAGTAATGTCGGGTGGCGTTTCGGCTCCGTAAGAGATGCCAAGGCCACCTCCTAAATCGAGGTGGTGAATCACAATCCCCTCTTTTTTGAGGTGGACCACCAAGTCCAACACTTTATCAACGGCATCTAGGTATGGCGCGATGCTGGTGATTTGCGAGCCAATGTGGCAATCAATTCCGACGACGTCGATGTGCGATAAGAGCGCTGCCTCGCGATAGGTTTTCAGTACCTCGTGATAGGCAATACCAAATTTATTGTCTTTGAGGCCAGTAGAAATATACGGGTGTGTTTGCGCATCGACATCGGGATTGACGCGCAAGGAAATGGGCGCGCGGCACTTAAGTTGAGTCGCAATGTGATTGATTTGCTGCAGTTCAGCAATAGACTCTACATTGATGCATTTAACGCCGGCCTTCAGTGCCGCCGCAATTTCACTGGCAGATTTACCTACCCCAGCAAATACGAGACTTGAAGGCTCGGCACCAATTGCTAGGGCGCGGGCTAGTTCGCCGCCGCTGACCAAATCAAAACCAGCCCCTAATCTTCTCAAGCAATCCAAGACGGCTAAATTACTATTCGCCTTCATCGCAAAGTGGATGCGGGCACGCCGCTTCCCGGCTTCGTCTACACAGGCACGATCGTAAGCTTGATATGCCTCTGTAATTGCACCCTTGCTATAAATGTAGAGCGGTGTTCCGTATTGCTGCGCAAGGCTTGCTAAGGAAACGTCCTCGGCATACCACTGGCCGCCACGCTCCGAAAAGCCGGCTAAATGGGGTAGGGGATTAGATTGGGAGTCGGCGGTCATTGCTTTGGTGGGTTTGCACTAGCTGGAGTACTAGGCGGGAATAAAACGCCTTTGGGCTCAGCTTGAGTGGGGGGAGTAGGAGCGGGCGGTACCGTAGGCAAGTACAGCGGACCCCTATTCCCGCATCCCGCAAGGGATAATAGAAGTCCAATACCCAGCGCTCTGATTAGAATGGCTATCATGGTTATCTTTATTACGAATGATTGAATATAGCATGCAGCAGCCCAACACGAAGCCTAGTAATCCAGCGGCAGAAGCAATTGATGACTCGCAATTTCATCAGTTGGGCGCACACCTGCTGCAGTCCATCGAATTGGCATTAGAGGCCGCCGATGATCTTCTGGACTTGGATCTCGATGTGTCGCGCCAAGGGGGTAATGTCATTACCATTCAGTTTCGTGATCGCAGTGTGATTGTGGTCAACACCCAGCCACCCCTTCATGAAATCTGGGTAGCCGCAAAGTGTGGCGGCTTTCATTACCGCTGGGCAGGTAGCATGGCCAAGCCGCTGTGGCTCGATACCAAAACCGGCCGTGAGTTACTCAGCGACTTATCCGAGTTTGCTAGTGCGCAAGCAGGCCAGCCACTAACCATCGCACTGAAATAAGCGCGACGTCGTTTTATTACACTGCGCCAGTAGCAACCAGCGTTTCAATCACAGTAGCATCCGGCACTTGCTGAATGCGCGCAGCGCCAATCGACCCTAATGTGATGTAGCGGATTTGCCCTGCTTCGGTCTTTTTATCCACCTGCATTAATTCCATAAAGCGCTCTGTGCCTAGCTTTGGCGGCACAATAGGTAAGTGCATTGATTCAATAATGCGTTTCAAGCGCTCCGCATCAACTTGGCTAATGTGACCTAAGCGCGCACTCAGATCGGCTGCCATCACCATGCCGCAGCCTACCGCCTCGCCATGCAACCACTCGCCATACCCAAGCCCAGATTCAATCGCATGACCGAAGGTGTGGCCGAAATTTAAAGTAGCCCTAATGCCTCCTTCACGCTCATCGGCAGAAACAACCGCAGACTTAATTTCGCAAGAGCGCAAAACCGCGTGGGCCATCGCATCCGTATCGCATGCAAGTAAGGCGCTGGTATTGGCTTCAATCCAATCTAAAAAATCAGCATCGGCAATTGCACCATGTTTAACTACCTCAGCAAGGCCAGCCGATAGTTCACGAGCCGGCAGCGTGCGGAGCGTATTTAAATCGGCAATCACCGCCACTGGCTGGTGAAAGGCGCCAATCATATTTTTCCCCAGCGGATGATTGATGCCGGTTTTGCCGCCAACCGATGAGTCAACCTGAGCTAGTAAGGTGGTAGGCACTTGTATAAAGCGAATGCCACGCATAAAGCTGGCAGCGCCAAAGCCCGCCATGTCACCCACAACACCCCCACCCAGCGCCACGATCATGCTTTGCCGATCGGCGCCATGCGCAAGTAGCTCATCAAAAATCAGTTGCAAGTGCTGCCAGTCTTTAAAGGACTCGCCGTCAGGCAATTCCAGCAGTCGAACGGTTTTACCCAGTTGGCTTAAGGTGTTCGACAGTGTTCTTGCATATAGCGGTGCAACGGTTGTATTGCTCACAATAAATACAGTGGTGCTGGATTTGAGGTGGGGCTCGAATAGCGCCTTTTGCTCTAGCAAATTTGTGCCAATGTAAATGGGATAGCTGCGGCTAGCTAAATCGACGTGTAGTGTTTTCATGAGGAGAGTTCAAGTTGCATCAGTAATGTGTGGACCAGCTGATTGACGCTGGGTTTACCAGTTTCAATAACATGATCTGCGATTTCGCGGTAGAGAGGATCGCGTACCCGGTATAAATTTTCTAGGGTTTGACGTGCATCTCCGGTTTGCAAAAGAGGGCGGCCTTCACCGCCTTTAGTGCGGTGCCAAAGTTCAGTCGGGCCTGCATGTAAATAAATTACAGTGCCTCGGCTACTGAGTAAGGCACGATTCTCAGGAAGAATGACGGCGCCACCACCGGTAGCCAGAACAATCGACTCTTCCTGGGTTGCCTCCTTAATGGCTTGTGCCTCCCGCTTGCGAAAGCCGGCCTCACCCTCCATTTCAAAAATGACGGGGATTTTGACACCACAGCGCTCCTCGATCAATGTATCCGCATCAATAAATCGACGGTCTAATTTGCGAGCCAACAATTTACCCACCGTGGATTTACCGGCGCCCATCAGGCCAACAAGATAAATGTTTTTTGTTAAGGAATTCACCCTCTGATTTTATTAGGGTTTGCTGAGAACGGTGGGGGTTATGAAGACCAATAGTTCTGTTTTATCGCGTAAGGTGGATTTATGTTGAAAAAAGTGCCCAATTAGTGGGATGTCACCCAATAAGGGGACTTTGACTACGTCCTCGCGCTCCGTGGTTTGGTAAACGCCCCCAATAATCACGGTTCCACCATTTTCAACCGTGACTTCCGAACTCAGATTTTTAGTGTCAATGGCATACCCTTGTTCGGTTTTCATGCCGACCGTATCTTTGTTGATGGAAACCAGCATGGAAATCGTTCCGTCCGGATGAATTTTGGGCACCACTTCAAGGCGTAAATTGGCCTTACGGAATTGCAGCTTACTGCCCGATTGGCTTGACGTTTGATATGGAAGTTCGGTGCCTTGCTCAATCGTGGCTTTCACCTGATCTGCGGTCATAATGCGCGGGTTGGACAAAATCTTCCCTTGACCATCGTTTTCCAGTGCGGACAGCTCCATCTGTAGCAGTCGCGTTGCGCCCTTGGACAAAAGGGTGGCTGCCACGGTACTCGGATCAAAGCCAGCCAGCCCCGATGCCCCCAAGTCCAGATTGCTGATCAAGGCGTTATCGGCGTTGCCGCTAATGCCATTAGCCTGTAATCGCAGTTTGGCACCTAAGTTACGGGCAAAACGGTGGTCCGCTTCGACGATGCGTGCCTCAATCAAAATTTGTTTTGGACTGCTCAGGTGGTCTCCCCCAAAAGGCAATGCGGCATCGTCTCTACGGTGCTTTTGAAAACTCAGAATTTCCGCATGGGGAGCAATCCAGTAAATATCGCCCTGCCGAATGATGCCCAAACCCCTGCTGGCCAAAATGGAGTGCAAGGCGGTATGCCAGGCTGTATTTTTAAGACCTACGGACATACGCCCTTGAATCGCTTCACTTAACAAAAAATTGGTGTCGCCAAGGCGGGCTAATTCGTGCAGAAGCGCGCTGACCTCAATGTTGGCAAAGTGCAGGCTAATGGTGTTTTGCTGCATGGAGGACGTTGCAGTGCTTATCCGGTTGCTGGAAGTCGCCTGCGCCACATTAGAAGGGTTGATAGTAATGAACAGGAGAAAAAGTAGGCAATACACCAATCCCATGCATTACTCCTTGCTAACCAAAATGGCGACAGACTTGCCGTCATGCGATGTGAGCATGGCTAGCTCGTGGGAGACGGAGGAAAGGCGCCACCCCTCTACTGCAGGGCTGTTTAGGGCAATACGCTGTACGCCTTCCCCGGTATGAAAAAGACCACTGATACCCGAACTGGAGTTACTCATGCCCAAGTAGCGCCACCGCTTAAGAGACTGCTCGGCAGGGCTTATCTTTGCTGCTTGCGAACCGTGGGCATTGCGCGCCCGAGTTGCATTGGTATTTTGTAACACCATGCTTTCCAGTGACTCCAATTCGGATAACAACAATGCATGGTTATCTTCAAGCTGGTCCTTCAGACTTAAAACAAGTGCCCTGACTTCGTGGATGTTTTGTCCTGCCTCATCCGCTGAAGCCGGTTGCATTGTTTGGGATGCACGCAATTCAAACAGCCAATAGCTATTCAGTGAAGTGCTAGCAATGATGCAGACGACCGCTGCCAGCCAAAGAGGCTTTTCTTGCAAGAGTGTTCCGTGCTGGAGCTTTTGCATCAGCGGACTGGGTATGCCCAGCATGGACTTGTCTTTGAGGTCTTTATGGTGCGGAAACTGCTCGGAAAGGTGATGGGCATCCGCTTCATAGGAATGGCGATTCATGGTTTTGTTCTCAGGTATCGAAGTATTGCCACGTAGCGTGGGATGACCGATGGCTGGGTCATCTCCCAATTCACTCAAAATGGCAGAAAAAGAGTCGGGGGAGATGGATCGCTTCGGCACACCATGATTTTTCCTGATCGCACATTCATGCGCCATCGGGAAAAGGCAGCGCTTGTGTCGGCTAAATCTGATTTACAGCGGGATAAGGAGCCGACATATAATCCCAACATGGCGATCTCCCCTAAAGACAAGCCACCAGTCAAGCCATCGCTCCAGCGATCGCCTGATGGTCGGTCTTACCGTCCGCACCCAGATAATGTGTCGCTATCCAGCACCATTCGTGGACCGCTGATTAAGGCCTTGTTGATCTTTGCTTTGGCGGGCGGGGTGATGGTAACGATGTTGATTGCCTACGCCTTCATTATTGCGATTCCAAATTTGCCGCCAATATCGGCTTTGGTTGACTACAAACCGAAAGAGCCGCTGCGTGTTTTTACAGCCGACAAAGTATTGATTGGCGAGTTCGGCGAAGAGCGCCGCACGGTAGTGCCTTTATCCGAGATTCCCGTGCAGATGCGCAATGCCGTATTGGCAATTGAAGATGATCGCTTTTATTCCCATGGCGGTGTCGACTATTTAGGTGTCTTGCGAGCAAGCTTAGCCAATTTACGCGGCCGCCTTTCGCAGGGCGCATCGACGATTACCATGCAGGTCGCTCGTAACTTCTTTTTAGGCAATGAAAAAACATTTAGCCGAAAAATATATGAAGTGCTGCTGGCCTGGGAGATTGAATCCAAATTATCGAAAGATAAGATTTTAGAAATCTACATGAACCAGATTTTTTTGGGTCAGCGGGCATATGGCTTTTCAAGTGCAGCGCAAATTTACTTTGGCAAAGACCTGAAAAGTTTGACTATTGCAGAATCTGCCATGCTAGCTGGTTTGCCTAAAGCGCCATCAGCCTATAACCCCGTTAGCAATTTCCGGCGCGCCAAGATTCGGCAAGAATACATATTGCAGCGCATGCGCGATTTAAATTACATCACGCCAGAGCAATATCAAGTGGCGATGGCGGAGCAATTAAGGGTACGCGGCCTTGGCAATGAGTTTGCAACGCGGGCTGACTTTGCTGCAGAGATGGTACGTCAACTATTGTTTAGTCAATATGGTGAAGCCATTTATTCACAAGGCTTGAGCGTTTACACCACCTTGATTAAAGCAGATCAGGATGCTGCCTATGCAGCGGTGCGCCGCGGTATTTTTGATTATGACTTGCGGCATGCGTATCGTGGCCCGGAGGGGTTCATTGATTTACCCGAAGATGAGGTGAAACGGCAGCGCGCAATTGACGTAGCCTTACTCGACTACCCACCATTAGATGAGCTGCAATCGGGCGTCGTGCTGCAAGTAAAACCAAAAGAGTTACAGGTCATGATTGCGACCGGCGATGTGATCTCCATTAAGGGTGACGGTTTAAAGTTGGCGTCGGCTTCATTAACCGACAGCTCACAACCTAAAAAACGCCTACGTCCTGGCGCGGTAGTTCGCCTTCTTTCCGATAGCGGTATCTGGAAGTTAGCGCAGCTACCCCAAGTCGAGGCGGCGTTTGTTGCCTTGGATCCCGAGAATGGTGCGATTCTCTCCTTAGTTGGCGGGTTTGATTTCCGTCGCAATCAATTCAATCACGTCACTCAGGCACAACGTCAACCCGGCTCTGCTTTCAAGCCCTTCATCTACGCCGCCGCAATTGAAAAAGGTTTTAACCCCAGCACTTCAGTCAATGACGCCCCTTTATCCATTGGCAGCTTAGAGACTGGCAGCCAGGCATGGGAGCCAAAAAATTACGATGGTAAGTTCGATGGCTATATGCCACTGCGAACGGCGCTCGCCAAGTCTAAAAACTTGGTGTCGGTCCGAGTGATACGCAAAATTGGCCCATCCTATGCACAAGACTTCATTCAGCGTTTTGGCTTCGAACCAGAAAAGCATCCACCCTATTTAACAATGGCGCTAGGTGCTGGATCGGTCACGCCCTTGCAAATGGCAACCGCGTATAGCGTGTTCGCGAATGGCGGATACCGTGTAGACCCTTACTTGATTAGTAAGATGGTTGACTCGAAGGGCGCCGTTCTCTTTGAGGCACAACCAGTTCGTGCCAGCGTTGATGCGACCCGCGTGCTTGATGCGCGTACTACCTTTGTGATGGATAGCATGTTGCAAGAGGTAACGAAGTCCGGTACGGCGGCCAGCGCAAGAGGCAAATTAGGCCGTACTGATTTAGCTGGCAAGACCGGAACCACGAATGACTCCCACGATGCTTGGTTTGCAGGCTATAACCCGGATGTGGTTGCAGTAGCGTGGATTGGGTTTGATCGGCCGCGCAGTCTTGGCGATCGCGAAACGGGCGGTGGATTAGCGCTGCCGGTATGGACCTCGTTTATGGCAACCGCTCTAAAAGGGAAGCCCGAACAATCTAGATTGGTTCCTGCAGGGGTAGTGCAATCCGGTGGGGATTGGTTTATTCCCGACTTTGCCCCGCCGGGCGGTATGAGTACGGTTAACTAGGAAGGTCAGCGTAATGGCTCGCCAGGCGCGCATTGTTATTCCGGGTCAGGCAATGCATGTGTTGGTGCGCGGTAACAATCGCGAGATCCTGTTTCATGAGCCGGCTGATTACACCATTTACCTTGATTGGCTGCGCACTGCAGCCGCGCAATTTTCGGTAGCGGTGCATGCGTATGCACTGATGCCCAATCATGTGCATTTGCTCCTAAGTCCTAAAGAGCCACAGTCGCTAGCGAAGTTAATGCAATCCTTAGGGCGGCGCTATGCGCAATTCTTTAATCAAAAGCACGGCCGTACTGGAACCATCTTGGAAGGCCGTTATCGCTCTTCCATCATTGATCCCGACTACCTTCTGCGTTGCCAGCGTTACATTGAGCTAAACCCGGTCCGTAGCGGCCTAGAATCCCGACCTGCCGATTGTTCTTGGACGAGTTATGCCAGTCACATTGGCGGCAAGGCCGAGGCATGGCTACAAGACCATCCGCGGTTTTGGGCCCTCGGAAACACCCCGTTTGAGCGGCAAATGGCTTGGGCAGATTTTGTCAAAGAGGGCGCCCCCCACTGGGAGGATCGCGCTATTACCGAAGCCTTGATGCGGTCAAAGCCATGGGTAAGCCCAGAATATGCAAAAACCCTCTTTAAAGGGGGTCTGGAGGCAATGCAGATTCGCCCACGGGGACGCCCGATAAAAAATCAGCCACCCACCGTACAGCTGACTTAAATAACTAGGGCCGTACAGAAAACGTGCCGAACAGCCCCCAAGTATCGACTCTGTCCCCAATAAAATAATTATTTATATGGGCCTGCCTATTTAAATGGGACAGAGTCAATTAAAAAGATTGCACTTAAGGGGGTATTCCCCTATATTTGATCTCCCACGCGCCTTAGCGCCTTTTTTGCGCCGTTATCGAGACACATTATGAATAGCAAAATTACCCAAATTACTACCGATACTAATCAAGTAGAGGCAAACACGATCAGACCAATTGCACAGGGTTTATACGATCCAGCAAATGAACATGATGCATGTGGCGTAGGCTTTGTAGCCCACATCAAAGGAAAAAAATCCCACGCAATCGTGTCCCAGGGTTTGCAGATCTTGGAAAACTTAGATCACCGCGGCGCTGTTGGCGCTGATCCACTGATGGGTGATGGCGCCGGTATTTTGATCCAAGTACCCGATCACTTGTATCGCGAAGAAATGGCCAAGCAAGGAATCACTCTGCCTCCGTTTGGTGAATACGGTGTGGGCATGATCTTTTTGCCTAAAGAAAGTGCATCGCGTTTGGCATGTGAACAAGAGCTCGAAAGAACGGTTCGCTTAGAAGGTCAGGTCGTGCTGGGATGGCGCGATGTACCCATTGATGTCAAATTGCCGATGTCACCAACGGTACAAAAGACAGAGCCGTTCATTCGCCAAATTTTCATTGGGCGCGGACGCGAGATCATGACAACCGACGCATTAGAGCGCAAGTTGTATGTCATCCGTAAAACAGCCAGTCACGCCATTCAAGATTTGCATCTAAAGCACGGTAAAGAATATTTTGTTGCGTCGATGTCGGCGCGCACCATTGTTTACAAAGGACTGCTGCTTGCTAATCAAGTCGGTGCTTATTATTTGGACTTACAAGATCAGCGCTGCGTTTCCGCGTTGGCTTTAGTGCATCAGCGTTTTTCCACCAACACTTTCCCAGCATGGGAATTGGCCCACCCCTATCGCATGATTGCGCACAACGGTGAAATCAATACCGTTAAAGGAAACGTCAATTGGGTCAATGCGCGTACGGGCGCAATTAGCTCGCCAGTATTGGGCGATGATCTACAAAAATTATGGCCATTAATTTATCCAGGTCAATCCGATACAGCTTGCTTTGATAACTGCTTAGAGTTATTGGTCATGGCAGGTTACCCCTTGGCGCAAGCCATGATGATGATGATTCCAGAAGCATGGGAACAGCACACCTTGATGGACGAAAACCGCCGCGCGTTTTATGAATACCATGCAGCAATGATGGAGCCATGGGATGGCCCTGCCGCCATGGCCTTCACCGATGGTCGTCAGATTGGGGCAACACTCGATCGCAACGGTTTACGCCCAGCACGCTATTACGTCACCGACGATGATCTCGTGATCATGGGTTCCGAGGCAGGAGTATTGCCAGTACCTGAAAATAAGATTGTGCAAAAGTGGCGCTTGCAACCTGGCAAGATGTTCATGATTGATATGGAGCAAGGCCGCATCATTGATGACGTCGAACTCAAAAATGCAGTATCGAAAGCAAAGCCATACAAGAGCTGGATTGATGCTGTCCGCGTTAAATTGGATGAAGTGGATTTGTCCAAGAAAGACAGCGTGGATGAGCAGGCCCACATTCGGCCAGCAGCAAAGTTATTAGATCGCCAACAGGCATTTGGCTATAGCCAAGAGGACCTGAAGTATTTAATGGCGCCAATGGCATTGGCCGGCGAAGAGGCAATTGGTTCAATGGGCAACGATAGCCCCTTGGCTGTTTTATCGAATAAAGACAAATCGCTATACAACTACTTTAAGCAATTGTTCGCGCAGGTTACCAATCCCCCAATCGATCCGATTCGGGAAAACATGGTGATGTCCTTGGTCTCGTTTGTAGGACCAAAGCCCAATTTGCTGGATACCAACAACATCAATCCCCCAATGCGGCTAGAAGTAAGTCAGCCTATTTTGGATTTTGAAGAGATGGCGAAGATTCGCCACATTGAGCATTACACCAATGGCAAGTTCCGGACCTACGAATTGGATATCTGCTATCCAGTTGCCTGGGGCAAAGAAGGCATTGAGGCGCGCTTAGCGTCTTTATGTGCCGAAGCTGCGGATGCAGTAAGCCTCGGCTTCAATATTGTGCTAATCAGTGATCGTCAAGTAGATGAGAAGCACGTAGCCATCCCAGCACTCTTAGCGACATCTGCTATTCACCAGCATTTGGTTGCCAAAGGCTTGCGTACCAGCGTTGGCTTGGTTGTAGAGACCGGCAGTGCACGCGAGACACATCACTTTGCATTGCTCGCGGGCTATGGTGCAGAAGCCATTCACCCCTTCTTGGCAATGGAGACGTTGGCGGAAATGGCAAAAGGCTTGCCTGGCGACTTATCGCCCGAAAAAGCCATCAAGAATTACGTCAAAGCGGTAGGCAAAGGCTTGCAAAAAGTTATGTCGAAAATGGGTATCTCAACCTATATGTCCTATACCGGCTCACAAATTTTTGAGGCCATTGGACTTAATCAGGAAGTGATTCAGCAGTATTTCAAAAATACGCCATCCAATGTGGGTGGCATTGGTGTGTTTGAAATTGCTGAAGAAGCACTGCACATGCATCAGCAGGCCTTTGGAAACGATCCTGTGCTCAGCAATATGCTCGAAGCCGGCGGCGAATATGCCTATCGTGTTCGCGGCGAAAACCACATGTGGACGCCAGACACCATTGCAAAGCTTCAGCATGCAGCGCGTACGGGTTCTGACAAAGGCTACCAGACATACAAAGAGTACGCCAACATCATCAATGACCAGAGCAAGCGTCAGATGACCTTGCGCGGCTTGTTTGAATTTAAGGTGGATCCTGCTAAAGCGATTCCGCTCGATGAAGTGGAGTCTGCTAAAGAGATTGTCAAACGCTTTGCAACCGGCGCAATGTCCTTGGGCTCCATCTCAACCGAAGCACATGCAACCCTAGCAATTGCCATGAACCGAATTGGTGGTAAATCCAATACGGGCGAGGGCGGCGAAGATCCAAATCGCTACAAGAATGAACTCAAAGGCATTCCGATTCGCAAAGGCGAAAGTCTTGCAAGCATTTTGGGTAGCGATGTAGTGGAAGCCAATATTCCATTGGAAGATGGCGATTCTTTACGTTCAAAAATCAAGCAGGTGGCATCGGGTCGCTTTGGTGTAACGACTGAGTATTTGCGCTCAGCCGATCAGTTGCAAATCAAAATGGCGCAAGGGGCAAAGCCAGGCGAGGGCGGCCAGTTGCCTGGTAGCAAAGTATCCGATTACATTGGTAAGTTGCGTTTCTCAGTGCCGGGCGTTGGTTTGATTTCTCCACCTCCACACCACGATATTTATTCGATTGAAGACATTGCGCAATTAATTCATGACCTCAAGAACGTCAATCCGAAAGCCGATGTATCGGTCAAGCTTGTTTCGGAAGTAGGTGTAGGCACAGTCGCTGCGGGTGTTGCGAAAGCTAAAGCGGATCACGTGGTGATTGCGGGTCATGATGGCGGTACTGGTGCATCGCCACTTTCATCGATTAAGCATGCGGGTTCCCCATGGGAGCTTGGCCTTGCTGAAACCCAGCAAACCTTGGTGCTCAATCGTTTACGTAGCCGTATTCGGGTGCAGGCCGACGGTCAAATGAAAACCGGTCGTGACGTTGTGATTGGTGCCTTGCTGGGCGCGGACGAATTTGGTTTTGCCACTGCACCACTAGTAGTCGAGGGTTGCATCATGATGCGCAAGTGCCATTTGAATACCTGCCCAGTTGGTGTTGCTACGCAAGATCCAGAGCTGCGTAAAAAGTTTGCGGGTAAGCCAGAGCACGTGGTTAATTTCTTCTTCTTTGTTGCAGAAGAGGCGCGTGAAATCATGGCTCAATTAGGCATACGCAAGTTTGACGATCTGATTGGTCGAGTTGATTTACTCGATACCCGCAAGGGCATCGATAACTGGAAAACCCACGGACTGGACTTCAGTAAGATTTTTGCAGCCCCTGCTGTACCAGCAGATGTGCCGCGCTATCAAGTGCTCACGCAGGACCATGGACTCGGCACTGCCTTAGACCATATTCTGATTGAAAAGAGCGAGCCTGCATTAGAGCGCGGTGAAAAAGTGTCCTTCATTGTTCCTGTGAAGAACGTGAACCGTACCGTAGGCGCCATGCTGTCTGGTGAAATCGCTCAGCGTTATGGCCATGCTGGCTTGCCAGACGATACGATTCACATTCAGTTAAACGGCACAGCAGGCCAAAGTTTTGCAGCATTCTTGGCGCACGGCGTCACCTTGGATCTGGTTGGCGACGCTAATGACTATGTTGGCAAAGGACTGTCAGGTGGGCGAGTCATCGTGCGCGCACCGCATGAGTTCCGCGGCGACACAGCCAAGAACATCATTGTTGGTAATACCGTCTTGTACGGCGCGATTGGCGGCGAAGCCTTCTTTAACGGCGTAGCTGGTGAACGTTTTGCAGTACGCAACTCCGGCGCCACTGCAGTCGTCGAGGGTACGGGCGATCACGGTTGTGAATACATGACCGGTGGCACGGTGGTTGTTCTGGGTGAAACCGGACGTAACTTTGCGGCCGGTATGAGCGGTGGTATTGCTTATGTGTACGACGAAGACGGTTTATTTGCGAAGCGTTGCAATACCAGCATGGCTACTTTAGAAAAAGTGTTGCCCCATGCAGAGCAGGTCGCGAACGTTCCTGAATCTCAATGGCATGCACCAATCGACGTGAAGGATGGCGGTCAGCGCCTCAGTGATGAGCATATTTTAAAAGCCTTGATTGAGCGTCATTTCCGGCACACCGGTTCTGAGCGTGCGAAGGCCTTGCTCGCCGACTGGGATCAAGCACGTACCCGCTTTATCAAGGTGCATCCAACTGAATACAAGCGGGCATTGGGTGAGCTTTGGGAAAAAGCACAAAAAAATGCAAAAGCGATTGCTTAAGTAACAACACGATATTGAAGGAGTAGTTGAGATGGGTAAGGTCACTGGATTTATGGAGTTTGAGCGCGTTAAGGAAACCTATGAGGCTCCTGTTACACGTTTACACCATTACAAGGAGTTTGTTGCTGCACTCAGCGATGATGAGGCTAAAGTGCAGAGCGCACGCTGCATGGATTGCGGTATTCCGTTTTGCAATAACGGTTGCCCCGTCAACAACATCATTCCAGACTTTAATGAGCTGGTATTTCAGGGCGATTGGAAAAATGCCATTGAAGTGCTGCACTCTACTAATAATTTCCCTGAATTTACCGGTCGTATTTGCCCGGCTCCATGCGAGTCTGCGTGCACCTTAGGCATCAATCGGGACGCGGTTGGCATCAAGTCGATTGAGCATGCCATTATTGATAAGGCTTGGGAAAATGGTTGGGTTAAGCCCATGCCGTCCAAAACGAAAACGGGTAAAAAGGTAGCGATTGTTGGATCAGGCCCTGCGGGCATGGCGGCGGCGCAACAATTGGCACGCGTTGGTCACGACGTCACCGTATATGAAAAGAATGATCGGGTTGGCGGCTTGCTGCGCTATGGCATCCCTGACTTCAAAATGGAAAAGTGGCTGATTGATCGCCGCGTTGAGCAAATGCAGGCCGAAGGGGTTACTTTTGCAACCGGCGTTTATGTTGGCAAAGAGGCCATGGGCGCGGAAGTCAAAAACTATTCCAGTAAGACAGTCACGCCAGAGCAGTTGATGAAGGATTTTGATGCCGTGATTATTAGCGGCGGCGCAGAGCAGCCCCGCGATTTGCCAGTGCCTGGACGCGAACTCGAAGGCATTCATTACGCTTTGGAATTCTTAATTCCGCAAAATAAAGAAGTCGCCGGCGATTTGCAAAATGGCATTCGCGCAACAGGCAAGCATGTTGTGGTGATTGGCGGTGGCGATACTGGCTCAGATTGCGTTGGCACCTCAAATCGCCACGGCGCAAATCACGTGACCCAATTTGAATTGCTGCCCCAGCCGCCCGAAGAAGAAAACAAACCCTTGGTTTGGCCATATTGGCCGACTAAATTGCGCACCTCTTCATCGCATGAAGAAGGCTGTGAGCGCGATTGGTCGGTAGGCACAAAACGCTTTGAGGGTAAAAACGGCAAGGTTGAAAAACTCATTGGTGTTCGTTTGGAGTGGCAAGGCGGCAAGATGACTGAAGTGCCAAACTCGGAGTTTGAGATCAAGGCCGACCTCGTTCTCTTGGCGATGGGCTTTGTATCTCCTGCTCAACAAGTCCTGAATGCATTTGGTGTTGATAAAGATGCGCGCGGCAATGCGAAGGCCCACGTCGAAGGTCAAAAAGCCTACCAAACCAATGTAGCGAAGGTGTTTGCTGCCGGCGATATGCGCCGTGGCCAGTCCTTGGTGGTCTGGGCAATTCGGGAAGGTCGCCAGTGTGCCCATGCAGTGGATTCGTATTTGATGGGCTCATCGGTATTGCCACTTTAAAAAACGAACAATTGACTACCATTTAAAAGACGCGCATTGAATCACTCTGACTCTCCGCAAGGCCAGACCAGCAAAGATGATGTTGTTGTCTCGATTCAGGACGTTAACTTTTCCTATGCACCGGGTGAGCGCCAGATTTTGTCTGGCCTCAATATGGAGTTTCGTCGCGGCAAGGTAGTTGCTGTGATGGGTGGTTCGGGTTGTGGCAAGACAACCGTCCTGCGTTTAATTGGCGGTCAAGTTACAACAACCGAAGGTAAGGTTTTATTTGAAGGCAGTAATGTCGGTCAAATGAGTGGTGCGGAGTTGATGCAGGCACGCCGGCGTATGGGCATGCTGTTTCAGTTTGGCGCCCTCTTTACCGACCTCAGCGTCTTTGAAAACGTCGCTTTTCCGCTCCGCGAGCACACCAACCTCAGCGAGGATTTGTTACGCAGCCTTGTGCTCATGAAACTCAATGCAGTGGGTTTGCGTGGCGCTCGGGATTTGATGCCCGGGCAAATTTCGGGGGGCATGGCAAGGCGTGTGGCACTTGCGCGCGCGATTGCACTCGATCCGCCGCTGATCATGTATGACGAGCCGTTCGCTGGTTTAGACCCCATTGCGCTGGGCATTACAGCGCGTTTGATTCGTGATCTGAATACTGCACTCGGCGCTACTAGTATTGTGGTGACCCACGACGTAGAAGAAACCTTTGCGATTGCAGATTACGTGTACTTCATTGCCAATGGACGCATTGGCGCTCAAGGCACGCCCGATGAACTCAATCGCTCAAGCGATCCATTCGTGCGCCAATTCTTGGATGCCTCTCCCGATGGACCGGTGCCATTTCATTATCCAGGGGTAGACCTCAAGGATGATTTTGCTGCCCAGGTAGGCGTGCGATGATCCTACGTAAAGCCATTGATTTGCTTGGTGACCTCGGATTCTTTATCCGAGGCAATATTGTGAGTTTGGGCCATGCAACGCGCATGTTCATTGCAGTGATGGCTCGCTCGGCTCCGCTATTAAAGCGCCCACGTTTGGTCTCTGATCAAATCCTGTTTATTGGTAATCACTCCTTTGTGATTATTGCGGTCTCGGGTTTATTTGTTGGTTTTGTATTGGGCTTGCAAGGCTATTACACCTTGAATCGCTATGGCTCAGAACAAGCATTGGGTTTGTTGGTTGCTTTATCGCTCACGCGTGAACTGGGCCCTGTAATTACTGCCCTCCTTTTTGCGGGCAGGGCAGGTACTTCGTTGACAGCAGAAATTGGATTGATGAAGGCAGGCGAACAACTGAGTGCAATGGAGATGATGGCGGTTGATCCGTTAAGCCGCGTGGTGGCACCACGCCTATGGGCCGGCATTATTTCCATGCCGATTTTGGCAACCATCTTTACTGCGGTTGGTGTGGTTGGCGGCTACTTTGTGGGCGTACCTTTAATTGGCGTTGACTCCGGTGCGTTTTGGTCCCAAATGCAGGGTGGTGTAGACCTCTTCTCCGATATTGGCAACGGTTTAATTAAGAGCATTGTGTTTGGTGTGGTGGTGACATTTATTGCCCTATACCAAGGGTTTGAGGCCAAACCAACGCCAGAAGGGGTATCCCAGGCAACCACTCGCACGGTCGTGATTTCCTCCCTAACTGTCTTAGCTTTGGATTTCCTACTAACTGCACTGATGTTCTCAACCTGATGTTGAAATACAGAAGCATTAAACTAAGGCTTATATGAGAAAAAGCGCCATTGATATCTGGGTTGGAATATTCGTTGCCATTGGCTTATTGGCGGCCCTCTTTTTGGCCCTCAAGGTAGGCAATATGAATGCCGTATCGTTTCAGCCCACCTATACCATCACTGCTCGCTTTGACAATATTGGCGGCTTAAAGCCGCGTGCTCCAGTCAAAAGTGCTGGTGTGGTTGTCGGCCGTATTGCCGATATTCGATTTGATGATACGACCTACCAAGCAACCGTCACCATGACCTTGGAGCGCAGTTACCAGTTTCCAAAAGATTCAGCTGCAAAAATTTTGACATCTGGTTTGCTGGGTGAGCAATACGTTGGCCTTGAGGCCGGCGGATCGGATCAAATGTTGGCGCAGGGCAGCATGATTACGCAAACCCAATCGGCTGTCGTGCTCGAAAATTTGATCAGCCAATTTTTGTATAACAAAGCAGCAGATGGCAGCAAAGACGGAAGTGTAGGCAAGTGACTGTATGGTTTCAATACAACCTAGGCCTAACTCTTAAGCGCGGCCTCTTAGCCTGCCTGTCTATCAGCTTAATTGGTTGTGCATCAATACCGGCCGGCTCGCAACCCTCTCCGCAAGATCCCTGGGAATCATTTAATCGAGCCATCTTTATTGGAAACGAAGGTTTAGATGGTTATTTTTTGAAGCCAATTACAAAAGCCTATCGTTTCGTGCTTCCAGATGTTGCACAAGAGGGCGTTGAGAATTTTTTTGGAAACTATAGCGATATCTATACAGCCCTTAATCATCTTTTGCAGGGTAATCCTGGCTTAGCATCTAAAGACTTCATGCGCGTGGTGGTGAATACTGTATTTGGTGTGGGGGGCTTGATTGATGTGGCAAGTCCTGCTGGTCTGCCAAAACACAAGGCCGATTTTGGGCAGACGTTTGGGGTGTGGGGTATTCCGTCGGGACCGTATGTTGTTTTGCCCTTTTTTGGCCCAAGTTCCGTGCGAGACACCTTTGGAACTGCCGCCGATATACAAACCGACTACCTCCTGCGGTTTTTGCCTGATGTCGCTTTACGTAATAGCGTTACAGCTCTGCGAGTCATTAATGCACGAAGCATTTACTATCAATCGGGGGATCTCTTTGAGGGGGCTGCGATTGATAAATATACCTTTACGCGCGATGCCTTCATTCAGCGGCGCCAGTACCTAATTGAGCAAAGTAAGGCGGGCGATGATGATGAGCCTGTTACTACGCCGCGATTCCAAAATCCCTATGAATAGGATTTGTAAGAATACTTATGCGACAGGCGCAATAGCGGGCTAAAATTAGGATTCAGTAATCGTTAAATCAATGCCCATTGATCACCACCAAGTCTTGTCAATATGAAACTCAGCAAATACATCCTAATCTGTTTTAGCCTGCTTAGCGTATGTTTGGCGACCGCAGTAAAAGCACAAAACACGTCGATTGACGAATCAACTCCGAATGGATTAATTCGCAGCATCGTGAGCGATGTCATGGCCTCGATTAAGGCGGACCCAGAAATTCAGAAGGGCAATATTGCGCGGGTAGTGGATTTAGTGGAAAAGAAAATCGTGCCGCATACCGATATGCGACGAACTACTGAAATGTCCATGGGGCCAAATTGGAAAAAGGCTACACCAGAGCAACAGGCCCAAGTGACTGCCGAATTCAAAACCTTATTAATTCGAACCTATGCTGGTGCATTAAGCCAGGTACGTGACCAGACGGTCCAATACAAAGCGCTGCGTGCAGCACCGACCGATACAGAGGTCGTTGTGCGAACGGTAGTGCTTGGTCGCGGTGACCCAATTCCACTGGACTATCGTTTAGAAAAGACTGCCACCGGTTGGAAAGTATATGACCTGAATGTATTGGGGGTGTGGCTAGTTGAAAATTACCGTAATCAGTTTACGAATCAAATTAATCAAAATGGCATTGATGGTTTGATCGCGTTTTTAAAAGAGCGCAATAAGATGCTGGCTGCCACTCGTCCTGGTAATTAATGAACGCCTTATGCCATATATCCTGCCCTCTACCCTAACCCAGCAAAATGCCCTAGCGGTTGAGGCGGATGGACTGCGCGACCTGGCGCAATTGGAGACGGTAGATTGCGCTGCACTTAGCGATTTTGATTCCAGTGCACTTGCCGTCTTAATTGCCTGGCAAAAAAAGTTACAGCAAGATCAGCGTAGGCTGACCTTAGTCAGTCCACCAACAAAATTGTGTGTGTTGGCCCAGGTTTATGGCCTTGCTGAGCTGTTGGGTACGCCGGCAGTATGACTTCAGCAATATCAATTAAAGGAATATCAAAGCACTATGGCGCCTTACAGGCCTTAGATGATGTTTCGCTGAATATCCATGAGGGTGAATTTTTTGGCCTTCTTGGCCCTAACGGCGCTGGTAAAACAACGCTAATCTCCATTTTGGCCGGGCTGTGTAGGCCTGATTTTGGCAGCGCCTCAATCATGGGCATTGATGTGCAGTCGACTCACCGCGAAGCGCGCCGCATGCTTGGCGTGGTGCCACAAGAATTGGTTTTCGATCCCTTCTTTACGGTACGCGAAACCTTACGTTTTCAGTCGGGCTACTTTGGCATTCGCAATAACGATGCGTGGATCGATGAGATCATGGCGAATTTGGACTTAACGGGAAAGGCCGATAGCAATATGCGCTCGCTCTCGGGCGGCATGAAGCGCCGGGTCTTGGTAGCCCAAGCCTTGGTGCACCGCCCACCGGTGATCGTTTTAGATGAGCCAACGGCAGGAGTGGATGTAGAGCTACGCCAATCCCTGTGGCAATTTATTAGCAGGCTTAATCGAGATGGACACACCATCGTTTTAACCACCCATTATTTAGAAGAGGCCGAGGCTCTGTGCCAACGCATTGCAATGCTAAAGCAGGGCAAGGTTGTGGCCTTAGACACCACCTCCAATTTGCTTTCTCGGTTTGGTGGTGCAAAAAAGCAAAATGGTGAGGCGGTTGATTTAGAAGATGTCTTTGTTCACATCATGTCTGGAAACGCCGCATGAAGCATGCCCCATTTGACTATGGCAGTGGCTTTCCGACGCTGCTGCGTAAAGAAGTAAAGCGCTTTTATAAAGTCGCGTTTCAGACGGTGGCAGCGCCGGTGTTAACCGCGGTGTTGTATCTCTTGATCTTTGGCCATGTATTGGAAGGTAAGGTGGAGATGTATGGCCATCTCAGCTATACCGCCTTTTTGATTCCGGGCCTCGTAATGATGAGCCTGTTGCAAAATGCATTTGCGAACACCTCATCCTCTTTAATTCAATCCAAGATCACCGGCAATTTGGTTTTTGTTCTATTGGCCCCACTGAGTAATTTAGAGTTTTATGCGGCCTATGTTCTCGCTGCAGTAGTCCGCGGCGTTGTCGTTGGTTTGGGTGTTTTTCTCATTACCGCTTGGTTTGTAGAGCCCAGCTTTGCATACCCGCTTTGGATTATCGTTTTTGCTTTTTTGGGCGCGGCGATTTTGGGTAGCATGGGTCTGGTTGCTGGTATCTGGGCCGATAAGTTTGATCAACTGGCTGCCTTTCAGAACTTCCTGATCATGCCCGCGACGATGTTATCGGGCGTTTTCTATTCCATTCATACATTGCCGCCAGTATGGCAAACCATATCCCATTTCAATCCTTTCTTTTACATGATTGACGGATTTCGCTATGGCTTTTTTGGCGCATCGGATGTTTCCCCGTGGATGAGCCTTGCCATCGTCGGTGGATTTTTTGTGGCGGTATCGTTTGCTGCCTTGCGCATGCTTAAAACCGGGTATAAATTACGGCATTAAGCCGTACCTGAATTCAATTGCTGTACTTTATGGAGTAACCGATGTTCCCAACCCCAGAACAAATACAGTCCTATATTCAGCAAGGCATTGCTTGTAGCCACCTTGCAGTGGAGGGCGATGGCCAGCATTTTTATGCAACGGTGGTTAGTGCCGAGTTTGAAGGCAAGCGCCTGATTCAGCGCCATCAATTGGTGTATGCCGCTTTGGGTGATCGCATGAAGGCTGAGGTGCATGCCTTGTCGATCAAGGCGTTGACACCAGCTGAGTTTGCAGAAAAAGCGGGTCAGTAAGTCAGCAGCAACGAGCATCAAGTACAAAGTAAAAGAAGAAAATAAAGCGCAATGGATAAGTTAAAAATGATTGGCGGGAAACCGCTGCAAGGCGAAGTACTGATCGCAGGCGCTAAAAATGCTGCCTTGCCAATTCTGTGCGCATGCCTTTTAAGTAAAGAGCCAATTGAGTTGCACAATGTGCCTGATTTGCAGGATGTACGTACGATGCTTAAGTTACTCAAAAACATGGGCGTACAAGTCGACTTCCCCAATCCGGACAATCGCACACACCTCATCTTAAATGCAGCGAACATCACGAGCTTTGAGGCTACGTACGACATCGTCAAGACCATGCGCGCATCGATCTTGGTCTTAGGCCCTCTGTTGGCGCGACTTGGTAAGGCAACGGTTTCTTTGCCGGGTGGATGTGCAATTGGTGCAAGACCAGTAGATCAACACATCAAAGGCTTAAAGGCGATGGGCGCTGCCATGAAAATCAAGGGCGGCAATATTGAAGCTAAGGCAGAGCGTTTGCAAGGCGCATCGATTTTGACGGACATGATTACTGTCACGGGTACTGAAAACTTGTTAATGGCAGCAAGCTTGGCCAGGGGAACAACCACTTTAGAGAACGCCGCGCGCGAACCCGAAGTAAGTGATTTGGCTGAGTTGCTGGTCAAAATGGGCGCCAAGATTACTGGCATTGGCAGCGATAAGCTCGTCATCGAAGGCGTAGATGCTTTGCATGGCGCTGAGCATAGCGTCATCCCAGACCGAATCGAGGCCGGTACTTTCTTGTGCGCCGTTGCTGCAGCCGGCGGCGATGTGCTGGTAAAGCACTGCCGTCCAGATACCTTGGATGCGGTATTAGTCAAATTGCGTGAAGTGGGATTGGAAGTAGAAACCGGACCCGACTGGATTCGGGCCAAGATGCAGGGGCGCCCAAAAGCGGTGAACTTTCGTACGTCGGAGTATCCGGCGTTCCCTACCGATATGCAGGCACAACTCATGAGCGTGAATGCAATTGCGCACGGCAGCTCGACCATTACCGAAACCATTTTTGAGAACCGCTTTATGCACGTGCAAGAGCTCAACCGCTTGGGCGCTGATATTGCGATTGAGGGCAATACCGCCATTGCCCAGGGTGTTGAATCCTTGTCGGGCGCGACGGTCATGGCAACCGACCTAAGAGCCTCGGCTAGCCTGGTGATTGCTGGTCTTGCAGCCCAAGGGGAAACAATTGTTGACCGGATTTACCACTTAGACCGTGGTTATGACCGTATGGAGCAAAAATTAACCCAATTAGGCGCAAACATCGAGCGCGTGAAATAATAGTTCCATGAAATTAACCCTTGCCCTGTCTAAGGGCCGCATCTTCGAAGAGACAACAGCGATTCTGTCCAAGATTGGCATTCGGCCGCTGGAGGATCCTGAAAAGTCACGCAAGCTCATTATTGAGACCTCGAATCCCGATGTCCGCTTGATTATTGTGCGTGCCTCGGATGTGCCAACCTATGTGCAGTTTGGCGGCGCCGATTTTGGGGTAGCTGGCTTGGATGTCTTAATGGAAAAAGGCACAGACGGTCTTTATGTGCCCTTTGATTTGGGTATTGCCAAATGCCGTATGTCGGTAGCCGTGCGCGCCGGTTTTGATTATGCCGAAGCCGTTCGTCAAGGATCGCGCCTGAAGGTGGCCACTAAGTATGTGAACTGCGCGCGTGAGCACTTTGCCAATAAAGGGGTGCACATCGATACCATTCATTTGTATGGATCGATGGAGCTTGCTCCCTTGGTTGGTTTGGCCGATGCAATTGTCGATTTAGTGTCAACAGGCAACACCTTAAAAGCCAATGGCTTGGTTGAGGTGGAAGCAATTGCCGATATCAGTGCGCGCCTGGTGGTGAACCAAGCGTCATACAAGCGCAAGCGTGCACAGCTACAGCCCTTTTTTGAGCAGTTAAAGTAAGACCTATGTCAGGCTCAATCAAGATCAAGCGCCTCAATAGCAGCGATGCGAATTTCAAAGCGACGCTGATGGCCAGCTTGTCTCTGCCTAGCGCAGATGACAATGCCATTGATGCTGCAGTGGTGGGCATTTTGGCTGATGTTAAAGCGCGCGGTGATGCAGCAGTGCTGGACTACACCAAGCGCTTTGATCGATTGAGCAGTGCCAACACAGCAAAAAGCGTGGCAGATTTAGAAATCGCGCGCGGCGATCTCGAGCAGGCTTATCTGCAGTTACCACCCGAGCAAAAAAATGCATTGGATATTGCTGCAAGTCGCGTGCGGGCGTATCACGAACAACAGCGCATCGAAGCAGGTTGCCATTCTTGGGAATACACCGAAGCCGATGGAACGCGTTTAGGTCAAAAAGTCACGCCACTGGATCGCGTTGGTATTTATGTGCCCGGCGGTAAGGCTGCCTATCCATCTTCGGTGCTGATGAATGCGATTCCAGCGAAGGTCGCTGGCGTGCAAGAAGTCATCATGGTGGTGCCAACGCCAGATGGCGCGCGTAATCCCTTGGTGCTCGCTGCCGCTTGGTTGGCTGGTGTTGATCGGGTCTTTACGATTGGCGGAGCACAAGCCGTCGCTGCCTTGGCTTATGGAACAGATACGGTACCTGCGGTGGATAAGATTGTGGGTCCTGGTAATGCCTATGTTGCTGCTGCGAAGCGCCGCGTGTTTGGTACGGTTGGCATCGACATGATTGCTGGCCCTTCTGAAATACTTGTTCTGTGCGATGGCACAACCAATCCCGATTGGGTTGCCATGGATTTATTCTCGCAGGCGGAGCACGATGAATTAGCGCAGTCGATTTTGCTCACGCCCGATGCACAGTTTATTGAGGCAGTCCAAAGTAGTATTGATCGGCTTCTGCCTGAGATGCCACGCCAGGAAGTGATTCGTACATCACTCACTAACCGGGCATTGCTGGTTCAGGTAAAAGACATGGCAGAGTCATGTGCGATCGCCAATGCAATTGCTGCAGAACATTTAGAGATTTGTGCGCAGAATCCGCGAGAGTGGGCTGAGCACATTCGGCATGCGGGCGCAATTTTCATGGGCAATTACACCAGTGAATCACTCGGTGATTATTGTGCTGGACCCAATCACGTATTACCGACAGCACGCACAGCACGCTTCTCATCGCCGCTAGGCGTCTATGACTTCATTAAGCGTTCCAGCATGATTGAAGTCAGCGAAGCTGGCGCGCAAACCTTAGGTAAAGTTGCCAGTATCCTGGCGCACGGTGAGGGCTTACAAGCCCATGCTCGGGCCGCTGAAATGCGCTTAAAAAAATAAGCGACAAAATCGATTGAGCTAAAGCAGGGCAGTCACAAATAAAAAAACCACTCACTGCAGTACGCCTTATTGAATCAAATCCTCTAACGCCTTAATCAATTCTTGATTCTGCTCATCGGTACCAATCGTGATGCGCAAGAAGGCATCAATCCGAGGTGACTTAAAGTGGCGCACGATGATGCCGCGTTCACGCAGTTGCTGATAAAGCGTGGCGCCTGCATGCTTGGGGTGGCGCGTAAATACAAAATTAGCAGTGGACGGAAGGGTTTCAAAGCCGAGGCGGTCTAGTGAGCTGACTAGAACCCCTCTGGTTTTAATTACCTTGGCCGACATTGCTTCCAGGTGCGCTTGGTCTTCAATCGCGGCAATGGCACCTGCTTGAGCCAAGCGACCCAGGGGGTAGGAGTTAAAGCTATTTTTGACTCGCTCCAGACCTTCAATTAAGGCGGGGTGACCCACAGCAAAGCCAACCCGCAGTCCTGCTAGGGCGCGGGACTTAGATAAGGTATGACTGACTAATAAATTCTCAGGGCAGTTTGGACCACGCAGCAGCGGTATGCAGGATTCGGTACCGTAGTCGACGTAGGCCTCATCCACCACGATGACGGAGCCAGAGTTTTTCTTGAGCAGTCGCTCAATCTCCGAGCGGGGAATGGATCTACCAGTCGGCGCATTGGGATTCGGAAAAATAATGCCGCCATTGAGTTTGGCGTAATCATCCAAATTGATTGCAAAATCGGCACTCAGGGGAACGGTGTCGTACTCGATGCCAAACAGTTTGCAGTAGACCGGATAAAAGCTATAGGTGATGTCCGGAAACAAAATCGGCGATTTTTGTTTGAGTAGGCCCTGGAAAACATGTGCCAAAACTTCGTCTGAGCCGTTGCCTAAAAACACCTGTTTGGGATCAAGGCCATGGAGGGTGGCGATGGCCTGTTTGAGGCGTGCACCTTCAGGGTCAGGGTAAAGGCGTAGGTCACTGGTATTTTCTGCAGCAATTGCAGCAATCGCTTTGGGCGATGGGCCATAGGGACTTTCGTTGGTATTGAGCTTCACCAGCCGCTCCATTTGGGGCTGCTCCCCAGGAACATAGGGGGTCAATGTTTGTACAACGGGGCTCCAAAAGCGACTCATCGAAATTCTTCTCGGTAACGTTAAACAATGCCGCAGGGCAATAAAACTTCAAGCTAAGTGAATGATTTGCATACAACAAATTCTTCGACAATGATATTATGAGGCTTCACTCAACACTTCGCCTACAGGCGCTTAGAGGTATGCGGCAAGTCGACGTTACCCGAAACACTTCGGAAACCCAAATTCAAATAGCCCTCAATCTGGATGGCACGGGCAAGGCCGAGCTCGCCTCAGGCGTGCCGTTCTTAGACCACATGCTCGATCAGATTGCCCGTCACGGCATGATTGACCTGAAGGTTATCGCCAAGGGCGATACCCACATTGACGATCACCACACCGTAGAAGACGTTGGCATTACCTTCGGGCAAGCCATTGCCAAAGCAGTTGGCGATAAAGCCGGTATTACGCGCTATGGCCATTCGTATGTCCCACTGGACGAAACCCTGTCGCGTGTAGTGATTGATTTTTCTGGCCGCCCTGGTTTGGAGTTCCATGTGCCATTTACCCGTGCGCGGGTAGGTGATTTTGATGTGGACTTAAGCATCGAGTTCTTCCGTGGTTTTGTAAACCACGCAGGCGTGACCTTGCACATCGATAATTTGCGGGGTGTCAATGCACACCACCAAATCGAGACGGTATTTAAGGCCTTCGGCCGTGCCTTGCGCATGGCGCTGACCCCAGACCCGCGCGCAGCCGGTCAGGTTCCTTCCACGAAAGGTAGCCTCTAATCAAAGTTGGAAGTGCATGGTTTGCTATGCATCGCATGCACCTCAGTCCTTTAATTAGTCGCTAAGCCACAGGTCTCCCGTTGACCCAAACCATCGCCATTGTTGATTACGGAATGGGTAATTTACGTTCTGTTTACCAGGCCTTCCATCGCGTTGCGCCAGATGCCAATGTTCTGATTGCGACGAAGCCGGAGCAGATTCAAAAAGCCGATCGCGTAGTCTTGCCGGGTCAAGGCGCTATGCCAGACTGCATGAAGCAGTTGGGTGAGTCCGGCTTATTGGAGGCGCTACTGCACGCTGCAAAAAATAAGCCCATGCTCGGTGTCTGTGTCGGGGAGCAAATGCTGCTGGATCGCAGTTACGAGGTGCGGGCAGAGCAACAGGGCGGTAGCGATGCTTTTACGCCATGCTTAGGACTTATTCCGGGTGAGGTACGGCGTTTTGAGCTGGCCGGCCAACTGCAAGCCGACGGATCGGAATATAAAGTACCGCACATGGGCTGGAATCAAGTTCGGCAAGACAAAGACCATCCTTTGTGGAAAGGCATTCCCGACCTCACCCCCTTTTACTTTGTGCATAGCTTTTATGCAGTGCCCGCAAACCAAAATCACACTATAGGTAGTACGGAGTACGGTGCATGGTTTACATCTGCGATCGCACGCGATAGTATTTTCGCTACGCAGTTCCATCCGGAAAAGAGTGCAGAATACGGATTACGGCTTTATCAAAACTTTACTACTTGGCAACCTTAATTTTTTTCTATTCATCATGCTGCTGATTCCTGCAATTGACATTAAAGACGGCCACTGCGTTCGCTTAGAGCAAGGCGATATGGATCGCGCAACGGTTTTTTCAGAAGACCCTGCAGCGATGGCAAAACATTGGGTCAGCAAAGGCGCGCGCCGTTTGCATTTGGTTGACCTCAATGGGGCCTTTGCCGGTAAGCCCAAAAATGAATCTGCCATCAAAGCCATTCTCAAAGCGGTAGGCGATGACATCCCAGTACAACTGGGCGGCGGTATTCGGGATTTAGAGACGATTGAGCGTTTGCTCGACGATGGCATTAGCACCATCATCATTGGCACTGCGGCTGTGAAAAGTCCTGGCTTTGTGCAGGATGCCTGCACAGCATTTAGTGGGCACATTATGGTGGGCATCGATGCGCGCGATGGCAAGGTAGCTACCGATGGCTGGAGTAAGCTGACCGGCCATGAAGTGATTGATCTAGCCAAGAAATTTGAAGACTATGGCGTCGAGGCAATCGTCTATACCGACATTGGCCGCGATGGCATGCTCAAGGGCGTGAACATGGATGCCACAATTAAGCTGGCACAAGCCGTGCGCATTCCGATCATTGCAAGCGGCGGCCTATCCAATAACAAAGACATTGAAGCACTCTGCGCAGCAGAAGAAGAGGGTGTGATGGGGGTGATTGCGGGCCGCTCGATTTACTCCGGCGATTTAGATCTAACCAGAGCGCAGAAGTATGCCGATGAGCAAACTGCGAAGTACGCTGCCTTGATTGCAAAAAAGCTCAGTAGCTAAACAGTGCTAACGAAACGAATTATTCCTTGCCTGGATGTGACCGCAGGGCGCGTGGTCAAGGGCATTAATTTTGTGGGATTGCGTGATGCTGGTGATCCTGTCGAAATTGCCCGCCGCTACGATGAGCAGGGCGCTGACGAACTCACTTTTTTAGACATTACCGCCACATCCGATGGCCGTGACTTATTGCTGCCCATTATTGAAGCGGTTGCCGCGCAAGTATTTATTCCATTGACGGTTGGTGGTGGTGTGCGCGCTGTCGGCGACGTCCGCCGTTTACTCAATGCGGGCGCCGACAAAGTGAGCATGAATTCTTCTGCGGTCGCTAATCCTGATTTGGTGTCGGACGCTGCTGCCCATTACGGCTCGCAGTGCATTGTCGTTGCAATTGATGCTAAGCGCGTTGCCGACAATCGCTGGGAAGTATTTACCCATGGCGGTAGAACCGCAACTGGGCTGGATGTGGTGGAGTGGGCCAGTGAAGTCAGTCGCCGCGGTGCCGGAGAAATTTTGCTCACCAGTATGAATCAAGATGGCACTCAAGATGGTTTTGATCTTGCGCTTACCGCAGCCGTCAGTAAGGCCGTTTCAGTTCCCGTGATTGCCAGTGGCGGCGTTGGTAACTTGCAGCACTTGGTCGATGGCATTACCAAAGGCCGAGCCGATGCCGTGCTAGCAGCCAGCATCTTTCATTACGGCACCTATACCGTCAGGCAGGCCAAGGAATTTATGGCGGCCCAGGGAATTGCAGTTCGGCTTTAGGCAAAGACGACGCTAGTTCGCCCAATGCGTTTATCTCGATTGGCTTTGCGAATCACAATCTGAATATCTCGGCCCAGTTTGTTAAGGCACTCCAACATCTTTGCTTCACTCACTCCATGAAATTGACCGCGCAATAGTTTGGATAGTTTGGGCTGGGGCATACCCAAAACTAAAGCGGCTTCCATCTGGGTCAGACGACGTTGCGTAATAATTTCAGAGATCTTGAGAGCCAAGTTGGCTTTTACCAACATCTCCTGATCATTGGTAAATCCGATATCAGCAAAGATGTTTCCAGAACTTTTTTCAATACGATTCATTCTTTACTCCTTAGCATGATCTTGGGCCATTTTTAGTCGATCGCGTATCAGATCAATCTCTTGTTTCGGTGTTTCTATGCCACGCTTCGATTTCTTTTGAAAAGAATGTAAGACGTAAATACTGTCACCAATTTTTACAGTGCAAACAGCGCGAAATGTATCTCCAAGGTTGTCCTCTATAACTTCCAGTACACCCGCCCCAGAAAATCCTTTTAGCGGCTTGGCGTTCTGATGTTTCTTACCCTGTTGTGCCAAATACAGTGCGAACCCAAACGCAGACTTCACCTCGTCAGGCATCGCCAACAAATCCTTTTTAGACGACCCTACCCATAGTACGTGTTTATATGACTTATCCATTTCGAATTATATCCATTTGGATATAATTTATCAATAGGCGCCCAGCCCGTTTTTTTATAGTCAAGCCTCGAGTTGGGGTACGGTAGACAACTCTGTCAGAATGAAACCCTATGAATACCCCCGCCCCATCATTTAAGCCCAATCCCAACCTCACTTCAGGCGCATGGCTGGACGCAGTGAGCTGGAATGAGCAAGGATTGGTGCCCGTGATTGCCCAAGAGTTTGGCTCGGGTGATGTGCTTATGATGGCGTGGATGAACCGCGATGCTCTTCTTAAAACCATGCAAATTGGTGAGGCGGTGTACTGGTCGCGCTCACGCCAAAAGTTATGGCATAAGGGCGAAGAGTCTGGTCATACGCAAACAGTAAAAGACATTCGTTTGGATTGCGATGGCGATACGATCTTATTGCTAGTAGACCAAAAAGACGGCATTGCTTGCCATACCGGTGAGCACAGCTGCTTTTTCTTGGGTTGGGACGCCAAGGCGAACACTTGGCAAAAATCCGTGGAATAGAATGCACTTATGAGCAAAGACAACAATTCCCCTAATTTAGATGCGGTGCTGGCCCACTTGGCAGATGTGGTGGATGGTCGCCGCGCCGATTTAGCTGCAGGTAAGGTTGACTCTAAATCCTCGTATATTGCCCAGCTCTTTTCTAAGGGCGATGACGCCATCCTAAAAAAGATTGGCGAAGAGGCGACCGAAACCGTGATGGCGGCAAAAGACAGTCGCAACAGCAATTTGACTCCCGAGCAACAAGCCTTGCTCGTCGGAGAGATGGCTGATTTGTGGTTTCATTGCCTGGTGGCCTTGTCCCAGTTTGGCTTGCGACCCGAGGATGTATTGGCCGAGCTAACTCGCCGAGAAGGCGTTTCTGGTATTGCTGAGAAAGCCGCCAGAACACACTAAACCCATTGCTTTTGTAGTACTAAAGCCCCATTTTGATCGAGCGGACCATGGAAAATCACGAAAACTGCATCTTTTGCAAAATTATTGCCGGAACCATTCCCTGCCAAAAAGTCTATGAAGATGACGAGGTCTTTGGTTTTAAGGACATTAACCCAGCTGCCCCAATCCATTTTTTGCTCATTCCGAAGCGGCACATCACGACCCTAGAGGCGGATGCGCCCCTGGACGCCCAATTGCTGGGTAGAATGATGGCATTAGCACCACGCTTGGCGGTTGAGCAGGGTTGCCGTCCCGGACGGGAAGGCGGCTTTCGTTTATCGCTGAACAATGGCGCAGATGGGGGTCAGGAGGTCTATCACACGCATTTGCATGTGATGGGCGGGCCGCGCCCCTGGAATAAATAAGACAAGGAGAACAGAAATGGGTTCATTCAGTATTTGGCATTGGCTAGTTGTTCTGGTAATCGTGATGCTGGTATTTGGTACCAAAAAGCTGCGTAATATGGGTAGCGATTTGGGCGGCGCTGTCAAAGGATTCAAGGATGGCATGAAAACCGGTGAAGACAAGGCAGAGCAAATTCCTCAGACAGCAACGCAGCAAACGGCGTCCGCTGACAAAACCGTGGACGTTCAGGCTAAAGACCTCAATAAGTAATCTAAACATGATTGCAATCCCCGCAGTGCCGTTACATGATTGATCTTGGAGTTTCAAAACTCGCATTGATTGCAGTCGTCGCATTGGTAGTAGTTGGGCCAGAGCGTTTGCCTAAGATCGCCCGCATGGCTGGTAATTTGTTTAGCCGTGCGCAGCGCTATATGTCGGAAGTGCGTAGCGAGGTGAATCGCCAAATGGAGCTCGATGAATTCAAGAAGCTCCGCGAAGAAAGCACTTCGATGTTCAAGGATGTTGAAAGTAGTATTAATTCAACCGTGCAAGAGGCTCAGCTCAATTTGAGCGATCAAGCCGACTCAAGTACCTTCGTCTCCAACTTTGGTAGCAATATGAGCCTCGATGAGGCCGCCGTCTACCGTGAGAGTTTGCGCCAAGGCCGTGACAGTTGGCGCGTTAAACGCGGCAATCGCCCAACTTGGTTTAAGCATTCCTCGGGCACGCGTACCCGCGTACAGTCGGGCGCAGCGCGCATGAAGCGCTATCGCCACACCTCTTCCATTAAGTAACGTATGACGCAGCCAAACGACAGCAATAAACTCGACCATGATGCGAAAGCCGATGCAACCGTAGGTGAAGGTTTGCAGGAAAGTTTTTTATCGCATCTGTTTGAGTTGCGTGATCGCGTAATTAAAGCGGGCCTGGCGATCATTATTGTGTTTGCCAGTTTGGCCTATTGGGCGCCTGATATTTTTCATATCTTTGCACAGCCCCTCTTAAGCTCTTTGCCTGCAGGCGGCAAGATGATCGTGACTGATATTACGGGCTCCTTCTTTGTGCCAATGAAGGTCACGATGTTGGTGGCATTCTTAATTGCCTTGCCCTGGGTACTCTATCAATTGTGGGCCTTTATTGCGCCAGGTCTGTATCAGCACGAACGTAAATTAGTTATTCCACTCGTAGTGAGTAGCTATAGCCTCTTTCTGTTTGGGATGGCCTTTGCTTACTTCTTAGTCTTTCCGACGGTATTTAATTTCATGGCGCAGTACAACGCCCCCTTGGGTGCGGAGATGAGTACGGACATTGATAAGTACTTGAGTTTTGCCATGACCACCTTCTTGGCGTTTGGTATTACCTTTGAAGTACCAGTCGTCGTCGTGGTTCTCGTGCGCATGGGCATTGTTACCCTAGCGAAGCTGCGAGAAAGCAGGCCATATGTGATTGTGGGCGCGTTTGTAATTGCAGCAATCGTGACGCCGCCCGACGTGCTCTCGCAATTGCTATTGGCGATCCCGATGACCTTGCTCTATGAACTTGGCTTATTGATCGCGCGTTTTTATGAGCCCAAGAAATCCGCAGAGGACATTGCGGATGATTTAAAAGATGCTGAGCTTGATAAAGCCAGGGCCGAAGCAGAGCAACAGTCCCAGGTTTAGTTAAGCCGCACCCCTTTTTTTCGAGAGGGTGTGTTTGCCTCTGTAGCAAATGTGCTCACTAACCACTGACTCACCTTCTCAAAGCGGTAGCGCCGTTGCCGCAAGTTGCCCTCTCGCTCCCTGCTATCTAGCAACTCATCCTCATCTTCTGCGCTGTTCGAAGTAATCGAGTCACGCGCTGGGGAGGCGATGCCCAGTTCACTACTGCTATTGCCTGTGAATACCTTTCCGGCAGCCAGCAAGGCGCGGCGTTGTCCAATGGTCTCAATTTGAATCAGCCTCGGCAGAATTTTGGGTAACTCCCACCGAATGTCCACCACCACGCAATGCTCGTGTTGCAATTGCGTAATGTCGGCCAATAGTAATTCGGCTTTACTAAGATGAAATTGGTTGGCAACTACTAAGCGGTGGCAGAGTAAAAGCCACTCATGTTCTATTTTGTATTCCGCATGGCGATTAATCGCCTGCTCTGCCCGCAGCGCTAGGTCATGCCAATCATTTGCAGCAGGCTTGGGACAGCTCTCCAGAATTTTTGAGAGGAGCTCGCTGGCTTCGTGAACCTTCTGTTGCTGCGCTTGCCATATCCAGTAGGAGGCTTGTAGTCCTTTGACACGCTCATCCAGCTTCTCTCGCTTGCGCCACAGGTTAGCCCCTTTCCGAAACTGCGCTGGGCCATGCCCCAAGTCAGCGGCACGATCAAAGCAGCGATCGCTTTCAGATGCGCTGTACCCAGAGAACTGCGGCCGACGGTATAGTTCGCCCAGCGCAAACCAGGCATCCCGGTTGCCATCCTTTGCTGCAAGCTCTAACCAATAGACTGCTTTTTTTAAAGAAGCATTGGAGCGGGTTGTAGTGCTCGGCACTATCGGAGCAGCACTGCCTACAGAATCCATCGCATCGAGTTGCGCCAATTGCAGTCCCAAGGCAAGGCGAGCGCGCGTGAAGCCAGCTTCAGCTGCATTAAGCAGTGCCGTTTGGTCGCCGCTAGCTAGCCACTGCGACCATAGACCAGCAAGCGTCTCATCTTTGGGCTGCAAACGCAGGAGTAATTCTTTTGCGTTTTGGGTGTGGGCATTTTCATTACTAGCAAGCGCGCGAAGATACTCCTGGCAAATGCCTTGCAAAGAAGTGAGATCGTTTGCAGGAAGCAGTGCACTGACTTCAATCGGGCGAGATGCAATCCATGCATCCAATGCTGAAGCAGTATCTGCATACTCGGGTGCTAGCACGAGTTGGATCAACTGCCAGCGAGCATCATCTACAACTGCCGCAGGAACATCAGCGCGCTCTTGCGCTGCTATCCAGAAACCACACCAGCCGAATTCAAAACCGGGCGTATTAAATGTCGATGCCAGTGGAACGGACGTCAATTGGGTAAATAGGGGGCCTAAGGCCGCAAAATTCGGGACACTCAATCCAGAATCAGAGCTATGCTTGCTAATCGATTGATTTGTAATACTAAAATACGCTTTTTCTAGCCAAATCAAGGCGTTGGCAGGCTGTATTGGGGTATTGAAGGCCCCAGATAGGTAGGCGGAGGCTAAACTTTGTTGCGCAGAAACATCACCCAATCGGGCAGATTGCAGTATTTTTAAGAATTGACGGCTTGCCATCTGCCAATTTTGGCATTTAAGCTGGCCAAAAGGAAATAAATAGCCCCCTTGTTGTCGACATACAACAAAGAAAGCAAAAAAACTACCTTTTCACAAGCAAATATAGGTTTACCTGCCCTGCCACCTAGGTTGCCAAGGCAAAACACGGAAAATAACCAAGTCCCAAATTATTTGGGCATTACTTTTAATTTATGGAGATTTAAAGAATGAAAAAATCGCTATTCGCACTCGCAGCTGTAACAGCATTTGCTGGCGCAGCGCAAGCGCAGTCCTCCGTGACTGTATATGGTATTTTGGACGTTGGTTTTTCTGGCGCAACCGCTAAGGCTGGAACAACAGCAGCTGGTAACGGCAGCCCAACCGTAAACACCACAGGCTTTACTGGTGGTGGCTCACAGCAAACCAGCCGTTTAGGCTTCCGTGGAAATGAAGATTTAGGTGGCGGCACTGCAGCCTTCTTCACCTCCGAGTTTGGTTTGAGCCCAACCGACGCAACATTGTCGGGCAACGTTAACAGCGGCCTTTTCAATCGCCAAACATTCGTTGGTTTGAGCCAAAAAGGTGTTGGTCAGTTTGCAATCGGTACCCAGTACACCCCAATCCACACTGCAGTTGGCCGTACTGATCCAGGTCAGCAAAACAACATCGCTGGTAACGTAATTTATTCCGTTAGCAGTGCAACTGGCGCTAGCGAGACAACTAACGCTTACACTGTTCGCTTAAATCAAGCGCTGACACTGCAGTCTGATCGTATGGCTGGTTTCCAGATCAATGCGCTCTACAATAACAGCAACTCTTCTGCGACAGCACTTACCAGCGAAGCCCAGCCAGGACTTCCATCAGGGAATAACATTGCTTACGGTGCCGGCATTAACTACGTTTTGCAAAAGTTCAACCTTGACTTGGCGTATCTGAACCTGAAGAACACCACTTTGAACCAGAACGGTTCCATGCAAGCTGCTGCTGCACCATCGATTGTCAATGCCGTGTCTAAGGCAGGCGTATGGACAGTAGTAAATCCATTTGGTACAAACGTAGGCCAGACTCAGATGTACGCTGGTGCAGTCTATGACTTTGGCATCCTAAAAGCATACGCTCAGTTTATCGACAGCAAAGCAGTTTCTAACCTCGATTCAAATGTTTATGCTCAACGTGTTGCACAGCAGATCGGTGTTCGCGGTAACTTTAATCCTAAGATTGAAGGTTGGGCGAGCGTTGGTAACGGCCGCGCAACTGCAGGCGCTAGCCAAGGCATTGCTAGCCCAAATGCAACACAGAACTTCACTGGCTACCAAGTTGGCGCGAACTACATCTTGAGCAAGCGTACCAACGCCTATGCAATTTTTGGTTCAAGCCAAGTTACTAGCACGTCGATCAACGCATCAGAAAGCCGCGCTTCTTACGGTGTTGGCGTACGTCACACTTTCTAATTTGACGCTAGCGTAAGCTAGTTTCTTTTAGATGTTTTAAGAACCACCCTTCGGGGTGGTTTTTTTATGAAAATTTTTTAGTTTCAAACTTAATACTGTTTTTGATAATTCATAAAAACACCCATGTTATTTCATTAATTCAGGTGATGTAATGTACTAATCAAATTTATTAATAAAAATGATTACTTATGAGCACAATTCCTTGAATTCCTTTGAGGCGGCCAACGATGCCTGCCTCTTGGATCACAATGTGCTCAAGCAGTTAACCGTCTACCCCGTTTTGCATCGTAATGAGCAATTTAAGACCATTGCCGGCCTAGAACAGCATTCGTTTCAGTTTTTTGCAGATAAAGTCCTGGCCATAGAACAGCAAAAATTCATACAGGGGGACATCACCAAGCAGACTTTGGGCATGTTTATTAGTCGACTGAGGGCTCAATTAATACCCTATTTTTCTGGCTGCCACATTAGTACGATTCAGCTTAAGCAGATTTCTGAGTTCATACTGGAATTGCAAGACCAGCATATAAAGCCCATCACCATAAAGCAGTACCTAGGCCTACTTAAGCGCATTCTGTTCATTGCGCTAGAAGACGGGGCTATTTATAAGATTCCGAGCTTCCCGAAGTTGAAAACGAAAAGCATTCCCAGGGGTAGCTTCAGCTTGGTGGAATACAGGGCCTTAGTCAGAAGCGCAAAAGAACTTGGCCATGCATGGGAAGTGGCAGCTATAAATCACCGCGTAACAGCATCGGGCGCATTTAAGAAGCAGGAGGCGGTACCTATTGAACTCCAATGGCTGATTCGCTTTATGGTGAATGCATTCATCAGACCCGTAGATATCAAACTGATCCAGCATAAGCACATTGAGATCATCAAGGGATCAAGCACCTATTTAAGACTTAATCTGCCCGAGACAAAGCGGCATACAGGGCAGGTTGTGACCATGCGCGCAGCAAATGCAATCTATCAATCCATCAAAGAACATCAAACTTCACGGGGCTATGGCGGTCCAGAAGATTACTTATTTCTACCTGAGGTCGCCGATCGCAATGGTGCAATACAGCTAATAACAACGCACTTCAGAAAAGTCCTGGAGAAGGCCCAACTGCGAACAGGGCAATACGGGCAATATAGAACCTTATATAGCTTACGGCATACAGCCATCACATTCAGACTGCTTTACGGCAATGGAATTGACTTACTCACCTTAGCTAGAAATGCCAGGACCTCGGTCGAAATGATTGAACGATTCTATTCATCGAATTTGACGGCAGAGATGAATATTGAAATGCTGCAGAGTAAGCGGCCACGTACTAATTTGATTTAATAGAAAGCCGCCGGAGTTGAGTAAAACTTTTCGTGGTGTGACAAATCCTGCCTAGGAAACAAATAGGTGGTCCGGATTCAATCCCGATATATATCTTTCATGCATTTTGATGAAAGTTTCCTCCAGATTTTTTGTAAAACGTGGTGTATCAAAAAGAGGTGTAGTAAGTCGGTTATTCGATAACTTCATTTTGATAGATGCAAATCTTATTGGATTTAATGCTAGCTCAATCGCAAGTGCTTCATACTCTTCTTGAGAGCTTGTAATTAATTCTGGCAAATCAATGGCATTTAAGAGACTAGCTGCCACGCGACTAGCAAAAGATTGACCAGCTAGAGTAAGCACGGGCACTCCGGCCCATAAAGCATCGCTGGCAGTGGTCCCAGCATTGTACGGAAAAGTATCTAAAAATAAATCGCAAGATCGATAGCGAGCTAAATACTCATCATTTGGCATATGCTCTCCAAATACTAATCTTGAGCTACTAATGCCTCTCGCCTCCGCCTCTTTTTTAAGGTTAGCTTCTACCCATTTATTCTCGGCATATAGAAAAAGAACGCTGCCGCCTACTTCCTTTAATATCCGCATCCATCCATCAAAAGTAGCGGGCAGGATTTTATAGTTATTGTTAAAGCAACAAAAAACAAACCCTTTCTCTGGAAGCCCTAGTTCCATTCTTGTAAATTGCTTTTCAGAGATAGCGCGCTTTCTATCATTTGCTTGATAACTTTCCAAATAGGCAATTTTTTCTGAATAAAACTGTTGCAACTCCTCAGGAATAATGACCTTATCTGCTAGTAAGTAATCATAAAAATCAGCAGCCATAGTGCCCAAATATCCGATATAACTTAACTGGATTGGGGCGGCTCGAAAAGAAAAAATACCGGCTCTGCTATTACTTGTGTAGCCACCTAAATCTACTGCAATATCAATTCGTAAATCCCTGGCTAGCTTTGCAATCTGAATATCAGATAATGTGCTCACATCCATAAATTGATTGAAGGCCTGGCTTAAACGTAAACGAATTGGACTTTTATCAAGACCCCCAAATGAAAAGGCAGTGATTTCAAACCTATCTTTATCATGTAATTCATATAGTTCTGCGGTTAGGATTGATACGGGATGATTTCTAAAGTCGGCGGAAAAGTAACCGATACGTATTTTTTGATTTTTCGAGTGAGTGTGGATGGGCCCCAAAATGGGATTGAATTTGTGTTTATCCTGTGAATATGTTTCAGAAGCTTTTTTATGGATTAGCGCATCATTATTCAATGAGAGTAAATAAAAAGGTTGTGATACCTTTTCATTCCTAGTCACCTTTTTTGAAATCACATCCAAGGAGCCAAAAAGGCCTGACCAGCTGCATATTTGCATCTGAGTATGGATAAGGTTTCCATATACCCAATTAATATCAGGCTTCAACTTTATAGCTTGATCGTAATGCGTAATGGCCTCGTCATAGCGTTTCAGCTCATGCATGGTCACCCCTTTATTAAACCAAGCTTCAGCATAGTCAGGCTTGAAATGAAGTGCTTTATCGTAGTGAGCAAGAGCCTCATCAAAACGCTTAAGCTCATGCAGAGTCACCCCTTTATTGGACCAACCCTCGGCATAGTCAGACTTGAAATGAAGTGCTTTATCGTAGTGAGCAAGAGCCTCGTCATAGCGTTTAAGCTCATGTAGGGAAAGGCCTTTATTGGACCAAGCTTCGAAATAATCGGGCTTAAGACCGAGGGCTTTATCGTAGTAGGCAATTGCCTCATCAAAACGCTCTAGTTCATCAGAAATTCGAGCAATATTGTAAAAAAGCTCATGCGATGGATTGCCAAAATTTAGGCATTTCCGGTAATTATTCATGGCCGATGCAGTATCTCCAATACTCGCTTGTGCCGTGGCTAAGTCATGGAGCGCCTCAAAAAATTCACCCGCCTTTAAGATTGATTTTTGGAGGGACTCAATGGCCTCAACAAAAAGACCTCTTCTTAACTGGATTGAGCCCAGGTAATAAAGGGCCTCTGGAGAACAATTACTTTGAGTGCATGCTACTTTCAGCAATTGAAAAGAAATGTCAAATTGCCCTGAATTTTCATAGATATAAGCTAATAACTCGTTGGCTTTTGAATTGTTTGGATCTACTTGAATAATCTTTTCGAGAATATACTTTGCATATGCTGATTGATTGTTGCGAAAGTAATGCTCGGCTAGTGTTAAAGATTGCTCTTTTTCTTCAGAATTCATAAACGATATTTTATATTCTGCCTAGAATGAGGACCTCCCTTTTTATTCCAATAAATCAAGTGATCTCGCCTTTATTAAGCGCTCTTATTGGCTATGTCAGGACCTAGTCTGTGAAACATAAAACAGCACGATAGTTAGCTTTTTGATGAATGAAAAAAAAACCCACTGTGTTACCACAGTGGGTTGATTTGATACAAAACTAATGATCAACTAGCCTAAGCTAGCATCCAATTAGAATGTGTGACGTACGCCAACACCGTATGCATTGCGTGCTTCAGATGCAGTAATCGAAGAGCTAGATACTTGGGTGTTACCGTAAATACCGTACAGGTTAGTACGTTTGCTCAGGATGTAGTTAGCACCCAATTGATAGCCAGTGAAGTTTTGGCTAGCTTGTGTTGTTGTATTCAAAACTTGGTTAGGACCTGCAGTCAAACGGCCGTTACCAACGCTTGCCCAACCTTCAATCTTAGGAGAGAAGTTGCCGCGAACACCGATCTGTTGTGCAGTACGCTGAATGTACTGATTTGAGTTAGCGTTAGCAACACCCTTGCTATCGATGAATTGAGCATAAGCCTTGACGATACCAAAGTCATACATTGCGCCAGCATACATTTGAGTTTGGGTTACCGATGTGCCAAAAATATTGGTTGTTGATAATGGGTCATAGGCAACTGGAGTTACAGCGCCACCGGCATTTTGGGAAGTGTTCTTGAGTTGCTGCCAAGCTGCATCAACAACAAATTGCTTCATTGTGAAGTTTAAACCGCCGCCCATAGCAATGTTGTCATTCTTTGAGGAATTGCCACCATTAGTGTTGTTGGCGTTATAAATCACGTTAGCCTGAAAACCAGAGAAACGCTCGGTTTGCAATGTCAAGGCGTTTGGCAAACGAACGGTATAGGCATTGGTGGTTTCTGTTGTGCCAGATCCAGCAGTTGCTGTATAGATTACGTTACCAGCAATGTTGTTGGTCTGACCTGGGTCAGTACGGCCAACAGCGTTATGCACTGGTGTATTTTGGGTACCAATTGCAAATTGACCAACACCTTTTTGGCTCAAACCAACAAAGCCCAAACGGGTTGTACCAAAGCCTGCGCCAAGCAAGCCGCCAGTTGGGGCTGCATTACCTTCTGCGAGGGCTCCAGTTGCAGATACACCAACTTCAAGTGTAAAGAAGGCTGCAGTACCGCCGCCTAAGTCTTCACGACCACGGAAGCCTAAACGGCTGGTGCTTTGGCTACCTGTGGCATTGAAGCTTGATAATTGTGCGCTAGTACCCTGACCGTTAACAGAAGCGCGTGAGTTGAAAGCTGAATAACCAACGTCCAAAATACCATATACAGTCACGGAGGACTGCGCTTGAGCTGCGCCAGCAAATGCTGTTACAGCTGCGAGTGCGAATAGCGATTTTTTCATTCTTTAAATCTCCATAAATTAAAGAATGAGAAAAAAGCCTGTAGTGGTGTACCAGGCCGATGTTGGACGAGTTGCGCATTCGGTCAAACTGGCTGCTACGTCTGATTAATCAGGGTAGGCCCTTGATCAATATCCGTTGATAACCTCGGGTATTCAATATTTGGTGATGGAGTTTGCAATCAAGAGAGAATTGGTTATAGCCATCATCGAAAGACAAATACCTTGGTAAAAATGCCAAGACAATGTGAGCCTTATCTACACTTTGTGCGCCTGACGGACAAGTTAGAGGGCGCATCCAAAATACCTGAGCTCGATGAGATTGAGCAACGCTTACTCAATGTCATTGCCCTTCATATTGCAGAGGGTCAGTCTTTATTGGTGGGCGATCTCATTTATACAAAACGGATTGGCTCCCCTGCCACCTTGCAGCGTCGGATAGCCAAACTCGTTGAAATGGAGTTCATTCGGTATGGCAGTGATGTGGACGGCCGTAAAAAATACCTCGAACTCACACCAAAGGCGATTGATTACATTGCGAAGCTCGGGGAGTGTGTAGCAGCAGCAGCGCGTAAAGCAGAGGTTTAAGTGTGGCTTAGATCAGACAGTCTGAAACTGCTGACTGCTAGCCTTTTGCTTTTGACTTCGGTCTTTTTCCCACCTGAATGCGGACGCTGATTTCTTTACCTTTGCGCAGTAGGCTTACTTTGGCTTCATCCCCGGGATTGGTTTGGGCTATGCGGTTTAAGAGGGCTGCCACGTCGTTCACGGCTTGACCGTTTACTTGTGTGAGAACGTCACCGGGCTTCATGCCCGCTTTATCGGCAGGCCCGCCTTCAAGTACGCCTGAGATAAGTACGCCATTCGTATTTTTGGGCAGATTAAGTGATTCAGCGAGTTCCTTGCTGAGGTTTTGGGGTTCCACCCCAATCCACCCTCTAGTTACCGAGCCATTGGTCAGAATCGACTCCATCACCTGTTTGGCAGTGTTGATGGGGATTGCAAAGCCGATGCCCATATTGCCGCCGCTACGCGAGTAGATCGCGGTATTAATTCCAATGAGGTTGCCTTTGGTGTCCACTAGAGCGCCGCCAGAGTTGCCTGGGTTAATCGCTGCATCGGTCTGAATGAAGTTCTCAAAGGTATTGATGCCGAGTTGATTGCGACCCAGTGCGGAAACAATACCGGAGGTCACGGTTTGCCCGACACCAAAGGGGTTGCCAATGGCGAGGACGACATCGCCCACGTGGACCGATTCCATTTTTCCGAGAGTAATGGGAGCGGGTAAATCGGTCGCATCGATCTTGAGGACCGCAATATCGGTTTCAGGGTCGCTGCCGATGAGTTTGGCATTGCGTTTGCGCCCATCCGCAAAAGCCACCTCAATCTCATCCGCCCCTTCAATCACATGGTGGTTGGTCAAAATAATGCCTTGGGGGCTAACAATCACCCCGGATCCGAGACTGGAGCTAGGCTCCTCATTTGGGGCCTGATCACCAAAAAAGAAGCGAAACCAGGGCTCACTCTGATGCGGAGCCCCTTTTTTTGATGACTTGCTCTTATTGGCCGCCTTGCTAGTGAAAATATTGACCACTGCTGGGCTAGATAACCTTGCCGCCTCGGCCAAAGAGCCTGGATTCTGGCTAATGCTGTCAGGGGCCTCCCGCAGAGTCACCTGACCCACCAAGGAGCTCACTTGGGGGCTAGTGACCCACCCAGGCTTAAGGGTGCTTACCACGAACCATGCCGCTAGCAGGATGGTGATGGCTTGGCAAAAGAGGAGCCAAAGGCGGTACATTATTTTATATAAGTAATTGATTTATATAGTAATTTGGATAATTTCTTGAAAATCAGCCGCCTTTTTTATTCTGTAGGCTATCCCGAATTTCACGCAAAAGGATGATGTCTTCAGGGGTTACTGCTGGAGGGGGTGCTTCGGCAGCGCGGATGCGATTGACAACCTTGACCATCTGGAAGATCACAAACGCCAGCAAAATGAAGTTAATCGAGATGGTAATGAAGTTGCCATAGGCAAAGATGGGGATGCCCGCCTTTTTGAGGGCATCGAAGGTCCGGGGCACGCCATCGGGGATGCTGCCCAGCACAATAAAGAGGTTGGTGAAGTCGATTTTTCCGCCAAATAAGGAGGAAATGACCGGCATCACAATGTCATTCACGAGGGAGTCGACAATCTTGCCAAAGGCCCCGCCAATAATCACGCCCACGGCCAAATCAACCACATTGCCTTTGACCGCAAATTCCCGAAATTCCTTTAAAACCGCCATAAATCCAATCCTTTGAGATAAGTCCTTGGTGAAAGTCACTAAATGAGCGTGCAAGTCCGATGCTAAACCACTTTTTACATTAAAATCCTTGCTTTAAGCAATTTCCACCTATCTTGTTTCTTTTGAGGATGTTCTGTAAATGAGTGATAAGCCCAGCATGGATCCGGATCGCCGCAAATGGCTGATCGCCACTACCGCGGTAGGCGGTGTTGGCGGCGCAGCAGCCCTTTATCCATTTGTAAATAGTTTTGAGCCATCGGCACGTGCCAAAGCAGCAGGCGCAGCCGTGGAAGTGGATATTTCTGGGATGAAGCCCGATGAAATGAGAACCGTTGAGTGGCGCGGTAAGCCAGTCTGGGTCATTCGTCGTACGCCTGAACAAGTTGCTGAGTTGGCTAAGCTCGATGGTGAATTAGCCGATCCAAACTCCTTGCGTGATCCTGCCGTGTATACGCCAAAGTATGCGCAAAATGGCTATCGCTCGATCAAGCCAGAATATTTAGTGGTCGTTGGTATTTGTACGCACCTCGGTTGCTCGCCATCACCCAAAATTCAGGCAGGTCCACAACCTTCTTTACCCAATGATTGGCCAGGCGGTTTCTTCTGCCCATGCCATGGCTCGACCTTTGACTTAGCTGGTCGCGTCTACAAAAACAAACCCGCACCAGATAACTTGGAAGTACCGCCACACATGTATTTGAGCGATACCAAGATTCTGATTGGCGACGATAAGAAGGCCTAAGGAGAAATACGATGGCGTTTCATGAAATTAAAACCGCTGAAAATGCACCAGTCCAAGAAAAAGTATTAGCGTGGGTTGATTCGCGTTTTCCGTTAACCGCCACCATCAAGGCGCACTTAACCGAATATTACGCACCAAAGAACTTTAACTTTTGGTACTTCTTCGGCTCCTTCGCTATTTTTGTTTTGGCTTTGCAAATCATCACGGGTATTTTCCTGACGATGAACTACAAACCGGATGCTGCTAAAGCGTTTGAGTCGGTTGAGTACATCATGCGCGAAGTGCCATTTGGTTGGTTGATTCGTTACCTCCACTCCACTGGTGCATCGATGTTCTTCGCCGTGGTTTACCTGCACATGTTCCGCGGCTTGATCTACGGTTCGTATCAAAAGCCACGTGAGCTTGTTTGGATTTTTGGTTGTGCGATTTTCTTGTGCTTGATGGGTGAGGCTTTCTTCGGTTACCTCCTGCCATGGGGCCAAATGTCCTATTGGGGCGCGCAGGTGATCGTGAACTTGTTCTCGGCTATTCCGCTGATTGGTCCTGACCTGTCCTTGTGGTTGCGCGGCGACTACGTTGTAGGCGATGCTACCTTGAACCGTTTCTTTGCATTCCACGTGATTGCATTGCCATTGGTCTTGGTTGGTTTGGTTGCTGCTCACATCATTGCCTTGCATGAAGTGGGCTCAAACAATCCAGACGGCGTTGACATCAAATCCAATGTGGATGCCAAAGGCGTTCCACTGGATGGCGTTCCGTTCCATCCCTACTACTCGGTACATGATGTCATGGGCTTGGGCGTCTTTTTGTTTATCTTCGCTGCGATCGTGTTCTTTGCGCCGGAGATGGGCGGCTACTTTTTAGAAGCCAACAACTTCATCCCAGCAGATCCATTGCAGACTCCATTGCACATTGCGCCAGTTTGGTATTTCACGCCGTTCTATTCAATGCTGCGTGCGACCACAACCGACTTTTTGATCCCTTTATGGATTTTCTTCGCAGTTGTACTTGGTCTTGCGATTAAGAATGCCAAAGACGTTCGCCTCAAGGGTGGCTACGCTGCAATTTTGCTTGCCCTGGCTGCGGGCTTTTATTTGTTTGATGCGAAGTTCTGGGGTGTAGTCATCATGGGCGGCACCGTCGTGATTTTGTTCTTCTTGCCATGGCTTGATAAGTCACCCGTGCGCTCGATTCGCTATCGTCCGAAGTTCCATATCTACATCTACGGCAGCTTTGTGGTGAGCTTTGTGATCTTGGGTTACTTGGGCATTAAGCCGCCTTCACCCTTGTTCGACAAGATGTCCCAGATTTGCACCATTTACTATTTGGCATTCTTCTTCTTGATGCCGTATTGGAGCAAGATGGGTACATTTAAGCCGGTGCCAGACCGCGTTGTCTTCCATGCGCATTAATCATGACTGCAGATAGAACAAAAGAACAATTAGGAATCCGTATGAAATATATTCTGCACACTGTAAAAGCGAGTCTTCGTGCGATTGCTGTCACAGCAACATTGGGTCTCGCAGCAACCGGCGCTCATGCCGGTGGTGGCGACTATCCACTCGATAAGGCGCCTGATCGCGTTAGTAGTAATGCGTCTTTGCAAAATGGCGCTAAGCTTTACGTCAATTATTGCGCGGCATGCCATTCGGCTGTCAGTGTGCGTTATTCCTCTTTGCGCGATATTGGCCTTACCGATCAGCAGATCAAAGACAATTTGATTTTGAATGGCGCTAAGGTCGGCGATGTCATGACGGTATCGATGTCGCCCAAGGATGCCAAAGCCTGGTTTGGTAAAGTGCCACCCGATTTATCGGTTGAGGCACGTGCCCGTGGCACCGATTGGATTTACACCTACCTGCGCACTTACTACCAAGACGACTCCACGCCTACCGGCTGGAATAACTTGGTCTACCCCAATGTCGGTATGCCCCATGCCCTTTGGCAGTTGCAAGGCATTCGTACAGCCAACTTTGAAGAGCGTAAAGATCCAAAGGATCCAAGCCGCATGGAGAAGGTATTTGTGGGTTACGAGCAAGTGACGCCAGGAACCATGAAGCCACAAGAATACGATGACAACATCGCTGACTTGGTGTCCTTCATGTCGTGGATGGCAGAGCCAATGCAGTTGCAGCGCAAGCGTATTGGTGTGGTTGTTCTCTTATTCTTGGCAATCTTTACATTCGTTGCATGGCGCTTAAACAAAGCCTATTGGAAAGATGTGAAGTAAGCCTATTGCAGTTGCATTAATGAAGTACATTTTTAAGGATCTTTGCATATGATGGTGTTGTACTCGGGCACAAACTGCCCATTCTCGCAACGCTGCCGCCTGGTGCTTTTTGAAAAGGGCATGGATTTTGAAATCCGCGATGTTGACTTGTTCAACAAGCCGGAAGACATCTCCGTGATGAACCCCTATGGCCAGGTTCCCATCCTCGTTGAGCGAGATCTGATTCTGTACGAATCCAACATCATCAATGAGTACATTGATGAGCGCTTTCCGCATCCACAACTGATGCCGCCCGATCCAGTAGCACGCGCGCGTGCACGCCTCTTCCTCTTCAATTTTGAGAAAGAGTTATTCGTACACGTTGCTGCGCTTGAGAATGAAAAAGGCAAGGCCGCAGAAAAGACCCATGAAAAAGCCCGCTTGGCGATTCGGGATCGTTTAACGCAGTTGGCCCCGATCTTTGTGAAAAACAAATACATGCTCGGCGATGAGTTTTCGATGTTGGACGTTGCGATTGCACCACTCTTGTGGCGCCTTGAGCATTACGGCATTGATCTCTCTCGCAATGCAGCGCCGCTGCTGAAGTATGCCGAGCGCATCTTTAGTCGGCCTGCATACATCGAAGCGCTGACTCCTTCTGAGAAGGTGATGCGCCGCTAATTGCGGGGCGTCAAGGGTCTGCAATCATTACCATGGCTGCCGACGGCGTTTCAATTCCGAGTACTAAGCCGTATTTAATCCGCGCACTGCATGAGTGGTGCTCGGATAACGGCTTTACGCCCTTTATTGCGGTGTTTGTCGATGGCAGGGTCGAAGTGCCGATGGAGTTTGTAAAGAACGACGAGATTGTGCTCAACCTCTCATCCGAGGCCTGCCATCAGCTCGATCTGGGCAATGAATGGGTGAGTTTTCAAGCTCGCTTCGGTGGTGTCCCCAAACGCGTGATGGTTCCGGTGACCCATGTTCTAGCGATTTATGCCAGGGAAAACGGCCAAGGCATGTCCTTCCCCTTTGATGGCGCTAAAAACCCAGATCCAAGCAATACCAGCGAGGATGCTGGCGATGCACCCAAAAAGCCAAGACCCGCCTTGACGATTGTGAAGTAGGATAAAATTCAAGCGTTGTAAAAAATTGCCCCATTAGCTCATCTGGTAGAGCAACTGATTTGTAATCAGTAGGTGGTCTGTTCGAGTCGGACATGGGGCACCATCAATTCACTATTTCCGTAAATTGACATCCCGCGTTTCTGGTAAATAAAACACCGCCACGATCGCCGCCGTCGCCAAAAAGAGCGTCGGATACCAAAGCCCCGCTAGATTATTTCCCATTGCCTTATTCAGCCACGTCACGATGAAGGGCAACATGCCGCCAATCCATCCTGCGGCCAAATTATGCGGTAGGGTCGCTGCGCTGTTTCGGGTGCGCGCAGGGAAGAGTTCGGCTAGTAAAGCAATTTGAGGACCCACTACTAGGGCTAATGGAATCGAGAGGCAAATGAGCGTGAAGCCGGCGAGCAGAAGATTTAATTGCGCCGCCGATGCCAGGTATTGCAGAAATTGAAAGGCCGGCAATATCGCAAGCGCGCCAATAATTAACCCGCTAATCACAACCGGCCTTCTACCGATGCGATCGGAAATCGCCCCAGCCAGTATGGTGAGCGGTAGTAGTGCAAGTGTGGCGGTGATGCTTAGGGCATCGACCGTCTTGGGCGCAATGCCTAGTGCCGTTTTGAGAAAGATCGCGGTGTAGACCTGCATGCAAAAAAATAAGACAGCGCCGCCTGCTGAGATACAGAAGAACAGCAAGAACATGCGCTTACGGGTTTCCTGATCCCGAAAGTTATCCATCAGGGGTGAAGAAGATCGCTTATTTTCTTTGCGCATCTCCGTAAAGATCGGCGTTTCTTCTAAGGCCATGCGGACTTTAAAGGCAATCAAAAACAGCACAAGAGAAACCCAAAACGGTACGCGCCAACCCCATTCCTGAAATTGTTCCGGCGTTAGGAAAAATTGCAATAAGGCAATTTGTAAGGTGGACGCTAAGATGCCAAGCGGCCCCATGGTCGACAGAAAGCTGGTTTTAAATCCCCGATTGGAATCGCCGGCGTGTTCGGTTAAAAAGACCGCGCTGCCACCAATCTCCCCGCCAGCAGATAGACCCTGCAATAAGCGCAGCAGCACCAGCATGATCGGCGCCGCAATTCCAATTTGCGCATAGGTTGGTAAAAAACCCACAGCCAGGGTGGCAAAGCCCATCAGGGCAATCGTAATCATGAAGACGGGCCTGCGGCCAATCCGATCCCCCAAGGAGCCGAAGTAGGCTGCTCCAAGCGGTCGCACCACCATGCCAACGCCAAAGGTGGCTAGACTGAACAATAAGCTGGCTGCCGGATCGCTACTGGGGAAGAAGAGGGGCCCAAAGGTGACCGCCAAGGTGGCAAAGGTCAGGAAGTCATACCACTCTAAAAAAGTGCCAAAGCAAGCTGCAGAAGCCACTTTTCGGTAGGATTTAGCCTCTTTTTTACGATCTAATGCACTGATTTCATTCAATTTAGACTCTTTTCCCATTATTTTGTTGCTTTGCAACAAAAACACTTGATTTGTTGCACTGCATCAGTTACATTGACATGGTGCGGTGCAATATCAAACAGATATGGCGCTTCCAATTTAGGCATTACCTTAAACCCTATTTTGCAATCTTACTTATCGAAACGGAGCATCACATGAACCAAGACCAAATCAACGCTAAATTGTCGCAAATCAGCAGCAAAGGCTTAGAAAGCTCATTCGCACTCAGCGAAGCTGCTTTAGAGAATGCACAAAAATTAGCTGAACTGAACTACGCTGCATCCAAAGATGCATTAGTGAACGTACAAGACAGCATTACTCAAGTAATGAGCGCTAAAGATCCAAAGCAAGTTACCGATCTGATCACTGCTGACCTATTGCAAGATGCTGGCACACAAGCTGCTGCATACCAAAAGAAAGTAACTAAAGTATTGCGTGAGAGCAATAAAGAATTGAACAACGTTGTTGAGTCGAGCATTGACCAGTTCCAAAAAGGCATGCAAGAGTGGATCAACACCATCTCTGCTAACGCACCTGCTGGTTCGGATGCATTTGTATCCGCAATCAAAACCGGTTACGGCAGCGCATTGCAGGGCTTTGAGCAATTCCGCGCAGTAAGCAAAGATGCAATGGCAACTGCTGAGAAAAACGCTGAGCAAGCATTTGAAGCATTTCAGGGTCAAGTAGCTCAAGTGAAAAAAGCAGCAACACCAGCAACACGTAGCCGCAAAGCTGCTTAATTTAGTACGGCCGCTTTAGTACCTTCGTTGGTACTCTAGTAAGCAAAAATCCCACTGCAGTGATGCGGTGGGATTTTTTTTTATGCACTAGCAAAAGGGGGATGGCTTAATCATCCGTCTCCGCTGTTGAATCCAATAAGCCTGTCGGCAATGTTTTACTTGGCTTTACACCGAGCTCACGCACCCGCTCGGCCGTGCGAATTAAATTCCCTTTGCCCGTTTTTAACTTATTAAAGGCGTCGTGGTAACTGGTTTGGGCTTGATCAATCCGTTGCCCAAGCTTTTCCATGTCATCAACAAAGCCAACAAACTTGTCGTAGAGAGCGCCACATTGGCGAGCAATCTCAAGCGCATTTTTATTCTGGTGGTCTTGCCGCCATAAATGCGCAACGGTGCGGAGTGTTGCCATGAGGGTGCTGGGGCATACCAAAACAATGTTCTTGGCTAGTGCTTCTTGATAGAGGTTGGGAGCAGACTTGAGGGCCAATAAGAATGCAGGCTCAATCGGAATAAACATCAAGACAAAATCGACTGAGCCGACGCCGTAAAGCGAGCTGTAGTTTTTGCTCGAGAGCCCCTGAATATGCTGGCGCAGTGACTGTATGTGGGCATTGAGTTCAATCTCTGCTGTACCGGCATCAACCGATTCAGCATGGCGTGCATAGGCGGTAATCGATACCTTACTGTCAACTACTAGATGGCGTCCTTCAGGTAGGCGCACCACAATGTCGGGCTGCAAACGCGAGCCATCAACTTGCGTATGGCTATCTTGTACGAGGTACTCTTCGCCTTTACGCAGGCCCGACGATTCAAGAATGGATTCCAGAACAAGTTCGCCCCAATTGCCCTGCACTTTAGAGTCACCTTTTAATGCTTGCGTAAGCGAACGGGTTTCATCCGACATCTTGACGTTTAAAGCAGACAGACGCTCGATCTCGCTTTTGAGGGCAAAGCGCTCGCGGGATTCATTGGCGTAGGAGGTTGATACTTGCTCTTTGAACTCCGTCAACTTGGTTTGTAAGGGCTTGAGCAGGGCATCCAGGCTCAAGGCATTTTGCTCAGTAAAGCGCCGTGTTTTATCGTCCAAGATATCGTTAGCGAGATTCTTAAACTGAATGGTCAGCGCTTCTTTTGCTTCATTGAGTGACTCAATACGGCCTAGACCTTGTTTGCGTTCCGAATCCAGCGCCGCCTCGAGGCGAATGGCATTCTGCAAAGCCGTATCGCGCTCCGCACGCAGGCTCGCAACCAAAGTAGTTTGATCGGCAAGGGCCTGCTCCGTACTGCTAAAGCGACTGCGCAAAGTCAGAACATAGATCAGCAGCCCAGCACAAGCTGCAATGAGTAGACCAAGAAACAGAAGGGTGCTGGTATCAAACGACATCGTCATTGGACTTTCATTGAAAATACGCGGCGATGCGAAGGGCTTTGGGGAAAAGACTCAGCTGGCTCGCCAATGAAGGCAAGCCGCTAAACGCATTAACCCTGAATCAACTGCTTGAGTTCACCGCTTTGAAACATCTCGGTCATGATGTCTGAGCCGCCAATAAATTCACCGTGGATGTAGAGCTGGGGAATGGTTGGCCAGTTGGCGTATTGCTTGATGCCTTGACGAATGCCTTCATCATCAAAGACATTGACCGTGTGCAGATTGTCGGCGCCGCAAGCCCGCAGGATATTAATCGCATTGCCTGAAAAGCCACACTGTGGAAACTGGGGGGTGCCTTTCATAAACAGCACGACGGGGTGACTGGTGACGATTTCTTTGATTTGAGCTTGGGTATCCATTGCGTTACTCCATGTGTACAAAATTGATACGTCAATTTTAAGACCGAATCAAAAATAGGGTTATGGAATTACCCTTAAATGGATTTGCGACCGGAGGCGACCCGCCAATGACCGGCTAAATCCCGATGCGGCCTAGTGTCCTGAAAACCAGCCAGAGCCAGTTGCTCCAGAACAGCAGGGGATTGATCAAAACCATGCTCAACCGCCAAGAGACCGCCTGGCTTTAAGTGGGCTAAGGCGCCATCGATAATGGTGGCCAGGCATGTGAGTCCCGAACCAAAATCGGTTAAGGCACTTGGCGGCTCAAAACGCAGATCGCCTTTACTCAAGTGCGGATCATCCGCCTGAATGTAAGGTGGGTTACTGAGAATGAGATCAAATTGGTGGGAGGGGGCGGCTAGAGTATGCAGGGCCGAATACCAATTGCCAAGGCAAAACGACACTCGATCGCTCAGCTTCAGGTGGGCTGCATTCTGCTCCGCAATATCCAGTGCAGCTTGCGAAGCGTCGGTCGCCACCACCCTCACCTTGGGTTGGCTGGCTGCAATCGCCAGGGCAATTGCGCCAGAACCCGTACCCAAATCAAGCATAGTAAGCGAACACTTACTCTCATTTAAGGCATTATTCTTGTTGATGATCTGCTGTAATTCATCCAAACCCAAGTCGACCAAGAGCTCGGTCTCTGGGCGGGGGATCAGCACCCCTGGGCCGACCATCAGCTCGATCGTATGAAAGCCACGTTTGCCAATCAGGTAGGCAATCGGCTCGCCATCCAGACGGCGTTGCTCAAGTAAAACCCAGTCTTTTACAAAGGCATCGCTGAGTTCTCTTTCATCGTGCGTCAGTAAAGCCGACTTGGGCAACTGCAGGTGGATTTCAAGTAAATGGGCCAGGACCATACGCGCTTCGTTTTTAGGAAGTCGGGTTTCGTTCAGCACGGAACGCAGGGTCGTCATCGGTTCAGATGAATGCCAGAAATTATTGGAGGGACTTAGTTATCGCCAAGAGCCGCGAGTAACTCGGCTTGATGCTCGCTGGCCAGGGCATTGCATAAATCATCAATATCGCCATCCATCATGGCATCAATTTTGTAGAGGGTTAGATTGATGCGGTGATCGGTAATTCGGCCCTGGGGAAAGTTATAGGTCCGGATGCGATCACTGCGATCGCCTGAGCCGATCAGGGATTTGCGGGTTTGTGCTTCCTGCTGGTGCTGCTCGCGTTGGCGACCATCCATGATGCGGGACACCAAAACCTTCATGGCCTGTTCTTTATTACGATGCTGGCTACGATCATCTTGGCACTCCACCACGATTCCGGTAGGTAGGTGCGTAATCCGGACAGCCGAATCAGTTTTATTGATGTGCTGGCCGCCGGCGCCCGAGGCCCTGAAGGTATCGATGCGCAATTCAGCCGGATTAATTTTGACGGCTTCGATCTCATCCGCCTCTGGCATCACCGCTACGGTACAGGCCGATGTATGAATGCGTCCCTGGGTTTCCGTTTGAGGAACACGCTGCACCCGATGACCGCCGGACTCAAACTTGAGGCGCGAATACACCGATTGGCCAACGAGGCGCAACACCACTTCTTTGTAGCCGCCGAGATCCGACTCAGCAGCATTCACAACCTCGATCTTCCAGCCTTGACGTTCTGCAAAGCGGGTATACATGCGCAATAAATCGGATGCAAATAAGGCACTCTCATCGCCACCCGTGCCCGCCCGAATTTCTAAGAAGACGTTGCGATCATCGTTTTCATCTTTGGGCAGCAAGGCCTTTTGCAGGCTAGCCTCGAGCTCAATCATCTTGGCTGCTGCTGCCTTTTGCTCCTCATCGGCAAATGCTTTCATCTCCGGATCTGCGCGCATGCCTTCTGCCGCAGCCAGGTCTGCTTCCGCTTGACGATACAAGCCAAACTGTTCAACAACCGTCGCAATGTCCGAGTGCTCGCGCGTTAATTTGCGATAGACATCCATGTCCTTGGTGGACTCTTCTAGCGTTAACAGGGAATTTAATTCAGCCAAGCGAGTATCAAGATGCTCCAGCTTGGCGCGCATGCTGGGTTTCATCTAAAGATCGTTCTTGTCGGATGTGTCGTTGGTCTGCTTACTAGAGTCTTGCTCGGCATGATGGTAGGTGTGCGAGTAGGCGCTCGAGTGGGTGGAAAATAATTTAGGTAATAGTTTAATCAAGGAATCACGTTCAGCACCATTGGAGTGCTGCAAGGTATGGAGTGAGCCATGCAAGAACTTATTGGTTAAGCCTTGTGCCATGGCATTAAGAACCTCTTGGGGGTCGTCACCGCGCATCAGGCGCTTCATAGCGCGCTCCAGTTCAATTTGACGTAGACGCTCGCCGTGTTGCTGCAGGTCCTGAATCAAAGGCACGGTATTGCGGCCATTGAGCCAATGCATAAAATTACCAACGCGGTCTTCAATGATGGCCTCGGCTTGGCTGACAGCGGCATGCCGCATTGATGTACCGGTTTGGATCATGACGCCCAAGTCATCGACGGTATACAGATAAATGTCATTTAAGCGGGCAATTTCTGGCTCACAGTCGCGTGGCACAGCTAAGTCAATCATCACCATGGGCTTGCGGCGCCGTTGCTTGAGTGCACTCTCGACCATGCCAAGCCCAATGATGGGCAAGGAGCTCGCGGTACACGACACAATGATGTCGAACTCATGTAAGCGGCTTGGCAAGTCAGATAGCTTGAATGATTCTGCCTCAACATTTTGGGACGCAATCGCATCGGCTAATTCTTGGCCGCGCTCAATCGTGCGATTGGCAATCGCGACTTGCTTGGGGCGACGTGCCACAAAGTGGGTAGCGCACAAGGAGATCATGTCCCCTGCGCCGATAAAGAGAACGCGCTGCTCGGCAATTTTTTCAAAGATGCGCTCAGAGAGCCTTACTGCCGCGGCCGCCATGGAAATCGAGTGCGCACCAATTTCGGTTGAGCCGCGTACTTCTTTCGCCACAGCAAAGGTTTTCTGGAAGAGCTGGTTTAAATACGTACCGAGTGCCCCTGCTTGGTTGGCGGTACGAACCGCATCTTTCATTTGACCGAGGATTTGGGTTTCACCAAGGACCATCGAATCAAGGCCGCACGCAACACGAAACGCATGGCGCACGGCGTCGGACTGGGGTAAAGAATAAATATGGGGCTCTAAACTACTGGGAGCCAGTTGTTGGCTTTTTGCGAGCCAATCGAAGGTAGCGCTGTGCAAGAGGGATGCGGAGTCGGCGTCGTTGGCTGCGCAGTACAGTTCGGTTCGATTGCACGTCGATAAAATCGTTGCTTCAGGCAGGCCGGACTGACTGACGCCGCTGAGGTGCTGGCGCAAGTCATGCAACGCTTCTTGTAGGTATTCGGGGTCAAAGGCGACTTTTTCCCGAACGTCCACTGGCGCTGTGTGATGATTGATGCCGAGGGTCAACAGCTTCATAGGCCCTAATTATAGGTTTGATGGCGTTTTAATGGGGATGCGCATGGGGTTTTTGGCTTTTCTACTGATTGGGTCGGCCCTTGGGTGGTCGGCGCATTACTTTTACCCCGGCCGCTCACGCCAAAAAACCGGCCTATTGGGGCTCTGCGGTCTTTTCTTGGTGGGTTTTCTAGGCGCTGCTGCCGGATCGTATGGCGGGCAAGCCTTGGGGCTATTTCAATCGGGTCAGATTGCAGAATGGCTAAGTGCAATCGCGTCAGCCTGGCTTGCCGGTTTGGTTTTAACGGTTATCCGTAAATAAGCCGCTTTGCTTCGGTTGCTGCTGGGCACTAATCCAGCGAATGGGGTCTTTGCCGTGGGCAATCAACCAATCATTGGCTTTAGTGAAATGCCCGCAGCTGGCGCTCGGTTTTTCACCCGCACGCTGCTGAATTAAAAAAGGCTGTGCTGTTTTATAAACCCCCAAGCCCGACGGGTGTGAGGCTTGCAATATCAGATGGCTTGGTTCCTCTGAGCCAAGCCCCCCATGCTCAATCAAGGGTATTTTGGACTGAGCATGCGCTCCCCATAGCAGCCAAACTAAATTGGGCTTTGCGATCGACAACTGCCGAATCAGTGCATTGATGCAGTGCTGCCAACCCAGCTGAAAGTGGCTGCCGGCTTCGCCTTGTTTGACACTAAGCGCAGTATTTAAAAGTAAGACGCCTTGTTCGGCCCAATCACGTAAGTCGCCATGTGCCAAGGAACCAAACCCTTCTAATTCCAAGGCTTTGCTGATGTTACGCAGTGAGCTCGGAAAGCTGCGTGAGCCGGGAACAACGGAAGCGGGTATTGAAAATGCGAGCCCCTGCGCGAGGCCCGCCGAGTGGTAAGGATCTTGACCGAGAATTACCACCGATACCGCATCTACTCGCGTGAGCTCTAAAGCCCGAAAGAACAGCGGGGGTGGCGGGCAAATGGTGTTCCCATCGTCCGCAATTGCCTTATGCACATTCGCTTGCAGCTGCTGCCAATCCGGTGAAGCGAGGTAATCCCCAAGGAGTAATTTCCAGTCCTTCGGTATCAGCGCTTCTACATTTAGCATTAACGCACCATGCTCAGAAGAGCTGATTTACCCTGTAGTCAGTTGGTACTGCACAACTGGGTCGGAGGGCTCCAATACAAATTGGCTCTCATGCTCACAGTCTTGGCGATAAAAATGCAAGCGCGCAGTCATTCCCATTTGCAGTTGGGCAAACACCGCATCCAGACGACTTGGGCTAATCCGTTGACCATTGATGCTGGCCAGGACATCACCGGGCGCCAAGCCAGCACGCTGAGCGATGCCCCCATCTAGCACATGCGTTACTTTGACCCAACCACTTTGATCGCTGTAGCGCATAGCCCATTGCAATTTCATGTGCTCGAGCAGACTCATTTTCTTTTCGGTAACCACAACACCTTGGGCTGCAAGCCACTGAGCCAGCGGTAGGTCATGCGTGCCCTCGATGTAGCGCGCCTTAAATTGCAACCAGGGTTTTTTAAAATCAGGGCCAATTGCAGCCAGTACAATCCGATCAAAACCATCCTCTAGGAGGCCTTCTTGGGTCTTGCCGTGGGCAGCCCAGAGCAATTGCATGACGTTATCTAAGGATTTACGTTGGCGCGTTTGCGCCCGAATGAGAAGATCAAGGCCAAGCGCAATTAAAGCGCCTTTGGCGTAATAACTTACGACTGCATTGGGCGTATGTTCATCGGCCTGGTAATACTTGGTCCACGCATCAAAGGAGCTATCCGCAACGCTTTGCTTGTGGCGACCAGGACCACGCAAAACCATATTCCAATTCTTGGCGACTAAATCAAGGTAGGACTGCAAGGTAATGCGCTTACTGCGTAGTAACTGCAAGTCATCGTAGTAGCTGGTAAAGCCCTCGAAGAGCCAAAGCAGGCGTGTGTGATTGCGGCTTTGTAAATCATAGGGCTGGAATGCCTTAGGCTGAATGCGTTTGACTAACCAGGCATGAATGTACTCGTGGCTGCATAGGCCTAAAAATTCGCGATAGCCATCTTCATTCAGAGGAGAGCCTCGCTGAGGCAAATGATCGCGATTGCACAGCAAGGCCGTGCTGTCCGCATGCTCTAAGCCGCCATAGCCCGATAAAACCGCGTTGACTAAAAATAAATACCGCTGAAATGGCGCCCGTTTTGTTTTAGGTTCAAATAAATCAATGATCGATTCGCAAATTGCACTGAGGTCTGTGATGAGGCGCTTGCGATCCACATCTTGCAGGCAGCCCTGAATCACCATGCTGTGGGGGGTGCCGCGGGATTTCCAATCAACCGTTTGAAAGTGACCCAATGCAACCGGATGATCGAGTAAGTCGTCATAGCTAGGCGCTAAGTAAAAACCAAAACCTGCAGCATCGGTCTTCACTCGGCTTAAGGTGGTTTGCACTGACCACGTGCCGATGGGGGCAATCGCGAGCGCAGTAGGCAAGTGAGTCTGACCTTCCACGGCTAAGCACAAGCTGCTAGGGTTAAAGAAGCCGCGCTCCGAATCCAAGTATGCGGTGCGAACCGAGGCATCAAAGGCGTATACGGTGGTACGAACTTCAACTACAGAACCTAAATCGACTTGAGGTAATTTCCAGGTGTCGTTGTCAATGCGCTCAAGCTGCAGTTCAGTCTCTGCTGTATCGGCGACGGAAAAAGCCGCGAAGCGTTCGATGTGCTTACTAAAGTCCCGAATTAAATAGCTGCCCGGAATCCAAGCAGGCATTCGGAGGACTTGCCCTGCTGGATTGGGATTGGCAATGCGCAAGGTGACATCGTAGCGATGGCCATCTAAGTCAGCGGCATGAACGGTGTATTGAATTGCAGGAATGGCCATGGAAAAGGTCGGTTAAGTTAGTTTATTTCAGCGAAGCAAATTTCTTTTCAATATCACTCAATTGCACTGCGCCTGGAAAGCGTGAGCCATCGGTAAAGAAGATCGTTGGGGTGCCGGTGATGCCATACGATTTAGCCAGCGCCAGATTCTTATCAATCGGTGTATTGCATTCGCCTTTACCACTGGGCGCGGTGTTATTAATGGTCCAGTCCGTCCATGCCTTCGTGGCATCCGCAGAGCACCAAATTTGCTTGGACTTTTGCATCGAGTCTGCAGATAAAATTGGCAATAAAAAGGTGTATACCGTCACGTTATCGAGTTGCTGAAATGTTTTTTCCAAGCGCTTACAGTAGCCGCAGTTTGGGTCAGCAAAAACCGCAAGTTGACGGCTGCCATTACCGCGCACCATTTTGACTGCATTGCTCAGAGGCAAATCAGACCAGCGGATGCGATTGAGATCGGCTTGACGTTTCTCGGTGAGGTTTTGACCAGAAGCCAATTCAATAACTTCACCCTGAATCAGGTACTTTGCGCTGGCATCGGTATAAAAGATTTCACCATTGAGTTGCACTTCAAATAAGCCTGGTACTGGTGAGGCTGACACCCCTTTAATATTGGCCGTGCTACCTAAGCGTTTTTGTAACTCCGCTTTAATCTGCTGTGTGTTCTGAGCCTGTGCAATAGGAGAGATGGCCAATAAGCCAAGCACGCTAGCGCAGAATGCTAGAGCGGAAGCGGTATTTCGTAGATTCTTGTTCATTGCACTTCTCCTAACGCTTCTTTGATTAAATGCCGCTTAATTAGGTGGCTGCGGTTGACTAAGCCCATGCCCCAATTGCGAATTTTTTGCTGCAGGGGATTGGCGCTCGTAAACAGTTTTTTCAGTCGATCGGTTACCCACAGTATGGCACTGGTATCGCCATGGCGTTCGCGTTCATAGCGGCGCAGTAAGACCGGATCGGCAATTGCTCGAAATGATTCACGTTCGCGCAGGATGCGCAGTAAAGCCGCTACATCGCGTAAACCCAAATTTAATCCTTGTCCGGCTAAGGGGTGAATTACGTGCGCGGCATCCCCAATCAAAATCACTTTAGGCGTAAGCTCTGGGCCGATCACGCGCTGCGCACGGATTTTGCGTAAGGGAAACGACCCTGGCTTGGAGTGGGGGCTTAGTGTTCCAAGGGCATGGACAATCGCACCATCCTGAAGCGCTGCAAACTCAGACTGCCATTGGCCAGCATCGAGGGTCAGGAGTCGGGCGGCATTTTCGGGGGAGGTTGACCACACCATCGACACCTGCTTGCCCGGGAGGGGCAGCATTGCAAGAATGTCGCCGCCCGGTAAAAACCACTGAAATGCTGTTTCTAAATGGGCGTTCGTACATAAAAAATTGGCGACCACCGCGCGTTGCTCATACGATTTCTCATCGGTTTGGATTTCGAGCATGGAGCGCAGGGATGAATTTGCGCCATCGGCTGCAATAACCAAATTGGCTTTTATCTCGACTGGCGATTGTGCGGTATGTAATTTGAGCAAGGCACCATCAGGCTCAATAAACAGATTACCCAGCGATCCAACAACGCACTCCAATTTCGACTGAAAGCGGCAGGCTTGTTCGAGGGTGTGTTCCAGTAAATCGGATTCTCCGATCCAAGCGAGCTGGGGAACGCCCGCCTCAAATGCAGATAGATGCAGTCCATCGCCGGGTTCGCCACGGTCGCCATAGATGCGCATATCGCGGACCACTTGGAGCCGCGTGTGATCAATGGCGTCCCACACTTGCAGGGATTGCAGCAGGGAACGGGTGCCAGGAGAAATGGCATAAATGCGTTCAGCCCAGTGAACCCCACTGGGTTTGGCGGTGGGCTGATCTAAATCGGGCGCGATTTGGACCACATCAAAGCCTTGTTGCGCTAGGCCCAGGGCGCAAGCTTTGCCCACAATACCCCCGCCAATGACGGCAATATCGCACTGACGTGTTTTGCCAGGGGGCGGTGTAGGCGCCTTGGCTAACGAAGCGGATTTGGATGAATTGAATGCCATAACCCGATGATATCGAAACAAGCCGAATTACAATGGAGGCATGTCTTTAAAATGCGGCATCGTCGGCCTGCCTAACGTCGGCAAATCCACCCTCTTTAATGCGCTTACCAAAGCTGGCATCGCGGCAGAAAACTACCCCTTCTGCACGATCGAGCCCAACGTAGGCGTAGTCGAGGTTCCTGACCCCCGCTTAGCTGCTTTGGCTGCCATCGTGAGCCCAGAGCGCATTGTGCCGGCGGCCGTCGAGTTCGTTGATATTGCGGGCTTGGTGGCTGGTGCATCCAAGGGTGAGGGCCTTGGCAATCAGTTTTTGGCCAATATTCGGGAAACCGATGCGATTACCCACGTGGTGCGCTGCTTTGATGATCCGAATGTGATTCACGTTGCCGGCAAGATCGATCCCATCTCCGACATTGGGGTGATTGATACGGAATTGGCGCTATCCGATTTAGCCACCGTTGAAAAAACCCTCAATCGCTCCAGTAAGGCTGCTAAGTCAGGTAACGATAAAGAAGCGGCTGCCTTGGTGGCTGTTTTAAGTAAGGTGCAAACCCATTTGAATGAGGCGCAGCCAGTACGGAGCATGAGCCTGAGTGACGATGAGAAATTGCTGCTTAAGCCCCTCTGCTTAATTACTGCTAAGCCTGCCATGTACGTTGCTAACGTGAAAGACGATGGCTTTGAAAACAACCCCCATTTGGATGCGGTGATTGCCCATGCAGCAAAAGAGGGCGCTCCAGTGGTAGCGGTCTGCGCCGCAATTGAGGCTGAGATTGCCGATCTCGATGATGCTGATAAGACGGAATTTTTGGCCGATATGGGCATGCAAGAGCCTGGCCTAGATCGGGTGATTCGTGCGGGCTATGCTTTGCTGGGTTTACAGACTTATTTCACGGCAGGCGTTAAAGAAGTTCGTGCCTGGACGATTCGCATTGGGGATACGGCACCCAATGCAGCGGGCGTAATCCATACCGATTTTGAGCGCGGCTTTATTCGAGCGCAAACCATTGCATTTGATGACTTTATTCAATACAAAGGGGAATCGGGCGCGAAAGAGGCGGGCAAAATGCGCGCCGAAGGAAAAGAGTACATCGTGAAAGATGGCGACGTACTGAATTTCTTATTTAACGTCTAAGCTGATTTAGCCTGCGCGAACTGCCTTTTCTAGGCATTTCGAAAGCTCTTCATAGCGCTTCATGGCTAATTTGGTTGGCACAACGTGTTTTTTGCGACCATCTTCGTCTGCGTTCATCTCGATTAGGCCCATCGCCCGCAAATTTTTCAGTCGGCCATGTAAGGTCGCTTGCGAACCGAATTCAGCGAGCGAAATGAGATCGCCTACCAAGACAACCTGACCTTGGTGTGCACTTAAAACAATCTTATTGAGTAAGCTTTCTTCGGTGGCGTCTAATCTCTTACCCGGATTAATGCGATCCAACACGTCAATTAAATTGAGGAAGCGAATATAGGCAGAATTCTTAGAGTTTGATGAGCCTGGCATTATCAAGTTTTTATGATGTCGATTACGGTTTTTAATATTAAATAAATTACACGGGGTGTACGCCTTAGAGCTAAGTATAAACCCTTTGTATGTACGCCGCATAAAGAATTGCATAAAATTAATAGATGGAACATATCCGCATTTCTTATGATCGTTTGCGGCTTTTTCTGCTGGGCACACTGATTAGTGCGCTACTGTACAGTGTTTTATTTTTTTTCAATGACTGGATCACAGATACCCTGAAATACGACTTAGGTGTGAGCTGGATTTACTTGCCAGCTGGCTTGCGCCTATTTCTTATTTTGATATTTGGTTTGGCTGGCGCTATCGGGATTGCAGCAGCTTCCTTTGCTATTTCGTATTTTGGGGTTTTCCCACCCGATTTACTAACCTGTATCGGCATTGGCCTGATATCCGGATTTGCACCATTATTTGCAAAGTGGATTGTTGTAACGAATACTTACATTAGTAATGACCTCAGCAATTTAAGTATGCAAAAAATTCTTCTTTGCATTGTGATCTATGCCTTAATGAGTTCCGCATTCCATCAGTATTGGTTTATGTTGCGTGACTTAGAGTCGGGCAGCATCAATCATTTTTTAGTAATGTTTGCTGGTGACGTCGCCGGATCAATTTTGCTGATCGCCCTGATCAAATACGGCATTGATTTAATGCGGCGTCGCCTGCCTAAAGGCCCTTAGGCAAAAAGTGCAGCGAGTGCTGCGCCAGGGTCAGGCGCTCGCATAAATACTTCACCTACCAGAAATGCATTGACCTGATGCTCTCGCATGCGCAGAACATCTGCTCGCTCCAGAATTCCGGATTCAGTCACGATGATCTTATCGTCGCCAATACTGCTGAGTAGGTCGATGGTGGTGTCCAGCGTGACCTCAAAGGTTTTGAGGTTGCGGTTATTGATGCCTAGTAAGGGTGTTTTGAGCTGGAGTGCAGCGCTAAGCTCTTCTGCATTGTGTACTTCAACCAAGACATCCATGCCAAGATCATGTGCGCACTGCTCAAGCTCACGCATGTGATCTAAATCCAGCGCCGCTGCAATGAGCAGAATCGCATCTGCACCCATAGCGCGCGCTTCAAGCACCTGGTAGGGGTCGATCATAAAATCTTTGCGTAGTACTGGGAGGGCACAAGCTGCGCGCGCTGTTTTTAAATAATCAGTCGAGCCCTGAAAGTACTGCACATCGGTTAATACGGAAAGGCAGGCTGCACCGTGCTGTGCATAACTTTTCGCAATCCATGCAGGCTCAAATTCAGCGCGCAAGATGCCCTTGCTGGGACTGGCTTTTTTAATTTCAGCGATGATGCCTGGATTGCCGTTGGCGATCTTATTCTTAATGGCAGCCACAAATCCACGTGGCTTGTAGAAAGGATCTTGGCGCTGCGCTGCGACTTGATCACGCAATGCGTTCATTGGCATGGAGTTCAGGCCACGGGCTACTTCAACGCGCTTGGTCGCAATAATGCGCTCTAAGATATCGCTCATGATTTAACCTGCGTTGCCGCAATGAACTGATCTAGGGTGTTGCGTGCAGCGCCGCTTGCAATAGCCGCTTTAGCCATGGCAACTCCGGCAGCAATGTCGGGCGCTAGATCAGCAACATAGAGTGTGGCCCCAGCATTGAGGCAAACAATGTCACTCGCAGGACCTGCCTCACCTCCTAGAACGCGCAAGACAATCTGCTTTGACTCTTCGGCATTCGCAACCTGAAAGCTGCTGGTGTGCGCGGTGCTTAAACCAAAATCGCGCGGATGAATCTCATATTCGCTGACAAGGCCGTTTTTGAGTTCACCGATGAGCGTAGGACCCTCGAGGGAGATTTCATCCAGGCCGTCGCGGCCAAATACCACCATGGCATGTGTCATGCCAAGGGATTGCAGTACGCGCGCCTGAATGCCAACCAGCTCCGCATTAAACACGCCCATCAAAATGTGTTTGGCATTGGCCGGATTGGTGAGCGGCCCCAAAATATTAAAAATAGTGCGAACCCCTAGCTCTCTGCGAATGGGAACCACATTCTTCATTGCAGGGTGGTGGTTGGGGGCAAACATAAAACCCACACCAAGTGTTGAGATGCTTTCTGCAACACGCTCGGGACTGACGTTGAGATTGACGCCCAAGGACTCTAAAACATCGGCGCTACCGGACTTGCTGCTTACGCTGCGATTGCCATGCTTGGCAATTTTGGCGCCAGCAGCAGCGGCTACAAACATCGCTGCGGTTGAAATATTAAAGGTGTGCGCACCATCACCGCCAGTACCAACGACATCGACTAAATGCCGTGTGTCCTTGACGTGAACCGGAGTAGCAAACTCGCGCATGACTTGTGCTGCGGCTGCGATTTCACCTACGGTTTCTTTTTTGGTTCGTAGGGCGACTAAAAAAGCGGCGACCAGAGTCGGTGGAACATCGCCACTCATGATGTGGCGCATCATGGCGGTCATATCGTCATGACTCAGTTCACGGCCTTCAATACAGCGCTGCAGGGCTTCGGATGGCGAAATCGGCATGGCTTAACGCGCCTTTAATTGCAGGAAGTTCTTGAGTAGGGCATGGCCTTGCTCCGACAAAATCGATTCGGGATGGAATTGGACACCCTCGATCGGTAAGTCGCGGTGCCGTACCCCCATGATTTCACTATCGGCAGATTGCGCCGTAATCTCTAAGCACGCTGGAATGGTCTTGCGATCAATCGCGAGGGAGTGATAGCGCGTGACCGTAAATGGACTTGGGAGATTTTCAAATACGCCAATGCCGGTATGCGTAATCGCATCGGTTTTTCCATGCATGACCTTCTGCGCGCGAATGATATCGCCCCCGAAGGCTTCACCAATCGCCTGGTGACCAAGGCAGACTCCTAGAATAGGTACTTTGCCAGCAAAGTGCTTAATCACGTCAACTGAAATACCGGCCTCGCTTGGGCTGCAGGGCCCTGGTGAAATACAGATTCGATCTGGTTTGAGTGCCTCGATCTGCGCTAGGGTGATTTCATCATTGCGATACACGCGAACATCTTCACCCAGTTCAGCAAAATATTGCACCAGGTTATAGGTGAACGAATCGTAGTTATCAATCATGAGGAGCATCAAGACCTCCTTGTACTAAATCAGCAGCCATTAGAACCGCACGTGCCTTGGCTTCGGTTTCGCGCCACTCAGCAGCTGGGTCAGAGTCAGCCACAACCCCAGCACCTGCTTGGGAGTGCAGCATGCCATCGCGAATGACGCCGGTACGAATCACAATGGCCACATCCATGTCACCAGAAAAAGACAGGTAGCCGGCTGCACCACCATAGATGCCGCGCTTAGTAATCTCCATTTCATCGATGATTTCCATGGCGCGTATTTTAGGAGCGCCCGATAAAGTACCTGCTGGAAAGGTGGCTCGGAGCACATTCATATTGCTCATATCATCGAGTAACTCGCCTTCGACCGAGCTGACGATGTGTTGCACGTGGGAGTATTTTTCAATCACCATCGAGTCGGTCACTTTAACCGTGCCCGTTTTGGCTATACGACCTACATCGTTGCGCGCTAAATCAATCAACATGACGTGTTCAGCAATTTCTTTTGGATCGGCGAGTAGTTCGGTGGCCAAGCGCGCATCCTCTTCGGGGGTAGCGCCGCGCGGACGGGTTCCAGCCAAGGGACGAATGGTGACGATCTTTTGCGATTCACGCAGCTCTTGCCGTACTAAGATCTCGGGCGATGAGCCGACTACCTGCAAGTCGCCAAAATCATAAAAGTACATATACGGCGAGGGGTTCAGTGAGCGCAGTGCGCGGTAGAGCGCCAACGGCGATTCAGTAAATGGTTTGCTAATGCGCTGACCAATCACCACTTGCATGCAGTCGCCTGCCAAGATGTAGTCTTTGGTGCGGCGAACGGCTGCTTCGAAATCAGCTGCATCAAATCGGCGAATCAATTCGGTTTTGGTGCTTGGCGGTGTTGCTGGCATGGCAATCGACCGACCGATGCACTGACGCAGTTCATCTAATCTAGTGTGTGCTCGCTCAAAATCATTTTTGACATTAGGGTCGGCGTACACAATTAAATAAATACGACCTGCGACGTTATCAATCACTGCGAGTTCTTCAGTGAGCATCAATTGAATATCGGGGACATGCAATTCGTCGGGCAAGGTATGTCGCGCAAGACGGGACTCGATGTAGCGCACCGTGTCATAGCCAAAATACCCTGCGAGGCCACCACAGAAGCGCGGGAGACCGGGAGGAACGGCTACCTTAAAGCGCTTAAAGTAGGCATCGACAAAATCCAATGGATTGTCGTGATTGGTTTCGACAACCGCCCCGTCGGTAATGACTTCGGTGACGGGCGCCAGTGGTGTGCCAACCGAGCGAAGAATGGTTTTTGCTGGAAGGCCAATAAACGAAAAACGCCCAAAGCGCTCACCACCAACAACGGACTCTAGTAAATAGGTATTTTTTTGACCACTGGTGCTCGTGAGCTTGAGGTACAGAGATAGCGGTGTTTCTAGGTCAGCTAAGGTTTCTTGTACAAGGGGTATGCGATTAAAGCCCTGAGCGGCTAGGGCATCAAATTCAGCGCGTTGCATTAGGCTTTGCTCACTTCCGTT
>CALRTW020000007.1:0-88428 GCA_943371165.1 Rhizobium sp. Q54 | reverse complement strand
CTACGAAAACAAACTCTTCATCACCATCGGCTTTTTCAATGCGTACAGAACCAGGACGAATACGCGTGATTAGGGGAGTGTGCCCACGCAAAATGCCGAGCTCACCATTTTCTCCGGGGAGGGCAACAAACTTCGCCTCTCCACTAAAGATGGATTGCTCAGCACTAACAACATCGACGCGAATGGTTGACATGGTTTCCTTGATCTTCGATTAAAGCTTCTTGGCTTTCTCAATGGCCTCATCAATTGAGCCCACCATGTAGAACGCCTGCTCTGGCAAATGATCCAACTCGCCGCTTACGATCATCTTAAAGCCACGAATAGTTTCTTTCAGTGGAACGTATTTTCCTGGTGATCCAGTAAATACCTCGGCCACGTGGAAAGGCTGTGACAAGAAACGCTGAATCTTACGGGCACGGGCAACGGCCAACTTATCGTCTGGCGATAATTCGTCCATACCCAAAATCGCAATAATGTCGCGCAACTCTTTATAACGCTGCAGCGTCATTTGCACGCTACGCGCTACTTCATAGTGCTCTTGACCAACCACTTGTGGATCAAGCTGACGGCTGGTGGAGTCGAGTGGGTCAACCGCTGGATAAATACCCAAAGCAGCAATGTCACGCGATAACACAACGGTGGAATCCAAATGCAAGAAGGTCGTTGCTGGGGATGGATCAGTTAAGTCATCGGCAGGAACATAAACGGCCTGAATCGATGTGACAGAACCTGTCTTGGTCGATGTAATACGCTCTTGCAATTTACCCATTTCTTCAGCAAGCGTTGGCTGATAGCCCACCGCCGAAGGCATACGGCCCAGAAGCGCCGATACCTCAGTACCTGCGAGGGTGTAGCGATAAATGTTGTCAACGAAAAAGAGAATGTCACGGCCTTCATCACGGAAAGCTTCGGCCATGGTGAGGCCGGTTAAAGCTACGCGCAAGCGGTTACCAGGGGGCTCATTCATCTGACCGAATACCATTGCCACTTTATCGACAACGTTGGATTCTTTCATTTCATGATAGAAGTCGTTACCTTCACGGGTACGCTCACCAACACCGGCAAACACGGACAAGCCCGAGTGCTGCTTCGCAATGTTGTTAATCAATTCCATCATGTTTACGGTTTTACCCACACCCGCACCACCGAAGAGACCAACCTTACCGCCCTTAGCAAATGGGCAAACTAAGTCGATCACCTTAATGCCGGTTTCTAATAAATCAACCGATGGGGATAATTCGTCAAACTTAGGCGCTGGCTGGTGAATAGCGCGGCGCTCTTCCGTTGCAATCGGGCCTGCATCGTCAATTGGGCGGCCTAAAACGTCCATAATGCGACCGAGCGTTGCTGGGCCAACAGGAACCGAAATCGCTTTACCTGTGGAGGCCACTTCCATGCCACGACGCAGTCCATCGCTGGCACCCATGGCAATTGCGCGTACGACGCCATCGCCAATTTGTTGCTGAACCTCAAAGGTCAAGCCTTTTTCAACAAAAGACTTTTCGCCGCTCTCGACCAAGGTCAAGGCATCATAAATGTTTGGCATGCTGTCACGTGGGAACTGAATGTCCACCACAGGACCAATACACTGCACGATATTTCCGTTACTCATCGCATCTCTCCGATTCATTCCTAAATTCTGTCGTATTTCTAAATGCAGTCAGCTTAAACCGCTGCCGCTCCACCAACAATCTCTGAAAGCTCTTTTGTAATCGCGGCCTGACGGGTTTTGTTGTATTCCAATTGCAACTCGCCAATGACATTCTTCGCATTGTCGGATGCTGCTTTCATGGAAACCATCCGTGCAGATTGCTCTGAGGCCATGTTTTCTGCCACTGCTTGATAAATCAAAGCCTCAACGTAGCGCTTTAACAGGCCATCTAAAATCGATTCGGCGTCGGGCTCATATATGTAATCCCATGATGTTCCGTTGCCCTCACCAGCCGTAATCGCATTGGGCGCAAGTGGCAAAATCTTTTCGAGTACGGGCTCTTGCTTCATCGCATTCACAAAACGCGTATACGCAAGGTAAACCTCATCTACTTCGCCACGCTCAAACGCCTCAAGTTGTGCGGTAATCGCACCAATCAAGGTATCCATGTGCGGCGTGTCACCCAATTGAATGGTCTGCGACAATAGTTTTGCTTTTGAGCGATTTAAAAATTGCAGGCCCTTGGATCCAATAGCCGTAAATTCTATGCTCAGTTTCTTTTCTTGCATTTCACGCACTTGGTTTGCAATCAAACGCAATACGTTGGTATTGAGACCGCCGCAAAGACCTTTGTCCGTACTAACCAAAATGGTGCCCACCTTTTTAACCTCGCGTACCACCATGTATGCAGGGCGGTACTCGGGATTTGCTTTTGCGAGGTTTGCAACAATTTCTCTAATTTTTTCAGAGTAGGGGCGCGCATTACGCATACGCTCCTGGGCACGCCGCATCTTCGATGCGGCGACCATTTCCATTGCCTTTGTGATCTTGCGCGTGTTTTGCACGCTCTTGATCTTAGACCGTATCTCTTTTGTGCTTGCCATGATGTATGCGCGTCCTCTTAGAAGGAGGCTGAGCGCTTGTAATCCTCAATTGCAGCACGTAAAGCAGCTTCATCATCTTTGTTCAAATCTTTGGTTTCTTCAATACGGCCTACCAAGTCGGCGTATTTTGATTTCAGATGATCTTGCAAACCTTTTTCAAATGCCAATACATGCTTTACTTCGAGATCATCAAAGTAGCCGTTATTCATGGCATACAGTGAGGCAGCCATTTCCCAAACCTGCAAAGGCTTGTACTGTGCCTGTTTGCAAAGCTCGGTTACGCGCTTACCGCGCTCGAGCTGCTTGCGTGTTGCATCATCAAGATCCGATGCAAACTGCGCAAACGCAGCGAGTTCACGGTACTGCGCCAAGTCGGTACGAATACCGCCAGACAGTTTTTTGATTACTTTAGTTTGTGCAGCACCGCCCACGCGCGATACTGAAATACCGGCGTTAATCGCTGGGCGCACGCCGGCGTTGAAGAGGTCGGTCTCCAAGAAAATCTGGCCGTCGGTAATCGAAATTACGTTGGTTGGAACGAAAGCAGAAACGTCGCCTGCTTGGGTTTCAATAATAGGTAGGGCGGTTAATGAACCGGTCTTGCCTTTTACAGCGCCGTTGGTAAATTTCTCAACATAGTCTGCGTTCACACGAGCAGCGCGCTCTAATAAACGGGAGTGGAGATAGAACACGTCGCCAGGGTATGCTTCGCGACCTGGTGGGCGACGGAGCAACAAGGAAATTTGGCGATAAGCAACCGCTTGCTTGGTTAAGTCGTCATACACAATCAAGGCATCTTCACCGCGATCGCGGAAGTATTCGCCCATGGTGCAACCAGCATACGCGGAGAGGTATTGCATTGCGGCGGACTCCGACGCACTGGCGGCAACCACCACGGTGTACTCCATTGCGCCGAGTTCGGTTAACTTGCGCACCACGTTTGCAATGGTGGATGCTTTTTGACCAATCGCCACATAGACGCAATACACGCCTTTGCCTTTTTGGTTAATGATGGCATCGACAGCAACTGCAGTCTTACCAGTCTGACGGTCGCCAATGATCAGCTCGCGCTGACCACGACCAATCGGAACCATGGCATCAATCGCCTTCAGGCCGGTTTGTACTGGCTGGCTAACTGACTGACGGGCGATAACGCCAGGGGCTACTTTTTCAATAAAGTCGGTTAACTTTGCGTTGACTGGGCCTTTTCCGTCGATCGGCTGACCCAGGGCGTCTACTACACGGCCTAAGAGTTCTGGACCAACGGGAACTTCTAAGATGCGTCCTGTGCATTTGACTGGGTCGCCTTCTTTAATGTGGGTGTACTCACCGAGCACCACCGCACCAACGGAATCACGCTCTAAGTTCAGCGCAAGGCCGATGGTGTTGCCAGGAAACTCCAACATTTCCCCTTGCATCACGCCAGACAATCCATATACACGGCAAATACCGTCGGTTACTGAAATAACGGTGCCTTGGTTGCGCAGTTGGGAATCAACTCCCATCTCGCTAATTCGGCTCTTGATCAGTTCGCTGATCTCGGAAGGGTTCAGTTGCATCAATTACTCCTGGATATTATTTCGTATGTTCTTAGTAAAAGGTTATGCGCTTAGGCTTGCTTGCATTGTGGCCAGCTGGGCCTTAACTGTGCTGTCCAATACCTCATCGCCAACCTGAACGCGGACGCCGCCAATTAAGCTGGGGTCGACTTCAATCGTTGGGCGCAATTCCTTACCGCCAAACCGCTTTTTCAAACTTGCCAACAAACTGCTTAGTGCATCGCCCTCAAGCGGAAACGCACTGGTAATGAGTACTTCGGCAGCGCCTTCGCTTTGATTTTTCAATAACTCAAATTGGGCTGCGATTTCAGGCATTGCCGCCAAGCGATGGTTTTGATTCACCAAACGCAAGAAGGCATTGACTTTGTCATCTAACTTCGTCTTCACCATGCCGCTCAGTAACTTGCTGAGATCGTCTGCTGAAATCTTAGGATTATTAGCCAACACTGCCACATCGGGCATGGCCGACAACTGCGCGAGTTCAGTTAACTGAACCAAGGAAGAGCCTAGCTCTGCAGGCTTAACGCTTGAGAAAAGGGCTTCCGCGTAAGGGCGTGCAATGGTCGCTAAATCAGCCATATCAGAGCTCTGCCTTGAGTTGATCTAACAATGCTGCATGTGCCTTTGGGTCTACTTCGCGACGCAAAATTTGCTCGGCACCGCGTACAGCTAAAGTCGCCACTTCAATGCGCAAGGCATCGCGAGCACGCGACACTTGCTGCTCTGCGTCTTGTTTCGCTTGCGCAATAATGCGGGCTGCTTCAGCTTGCGCATTGCTGCGAATCTCGTCTGCAGTCAACTGCGCGCGCTTTTCTGCTTCTGCTACACGCTGTCCACCTTCTTGGCGAGCGCGTGTGAGCTCTTGTTCAGCAAGCTTGGATGCGGAAGCAAGATCAGCTTTACCACGCTCGGCTGCGGCTAAGCCTTCTGCAACTTTGGTTGCGCGCTCGTCTAACGCCTTTACTAATGGTGGCCACACAAAACGTGCGACAACCCACCATAAAACGAAAAAGACGATCATTTGCGCGAATAGGGTCGCGTTCAGATTCACGGTATTCCTTTCAGTATTGTTAAGAACATGCGGACAACACAGCGTTGTCCGCGTCAGAACAATTACTTAATAACGGCTAACAATGGGTTTGCAAATGCAAACAACATCGCAACACCAACGCCGATCAAGAAGGCCGCGTCGATCAAACCAGCCAACAAGAACATTTTGGTCTGGAGTGGCTCCATTAATTCTGGCTGACGTGCGCATGCCTCAATGTACTTGCCGCCCATGAGCGCAATACCTAAGCAGGCACCAATCGCGCCCAGGCCAATAATGATGCCGATGGCGATTGCGGTGAAACCTTGGATGTTTGAGAGAAATTCTTGCATGATGACTCCTGAAGTTAAAAGGGGAAAGTTAAAAATGAAATCTTAGTGATGGCTATGCGCCTGACCGATGTAGACCAAAGTCAACATCATGAAAATGAATGCTTGCAACAAAATAACCAAAATATGAAAGATGGCCCAAGCAGAACCTGCAATCACATGCCCAACTAAGCCGAACATGGTGACATCTAGACTAAACGTCCAAATACTACCGAGCAGAGCGATTAATAAAAACACCAATTCGCCTGCATACATATTGCCGAACAGTCGCATGCCTAGGGAAACGCCTTTGGCAACGTATTCGATTAAATTGAGGGCTAGGTTAAATGGCGCTAAATACCACTTTGCACCAAATGGGGCTGTGAGCAACTCGTGCACAAAGCCTCCAACGCCTTTTACTTTGAAGCTGTAAAAAAATACCAGCAACAAAACCGACATGGACAGACCCATGGTTGCATTGAGATCGGTGGTTGGAACCAGCTTGTGGTGTGGCACGTGAATGCCAAAGCTTTCGATGAAGTGATTCACGCCAACAACCCAGTCGACCGGAACTAAGTCCAGCGTGTTGAGCAGGATAATCCAGCAGAAGACAAACATGGCAAGGGGGGCGATATAACTGCGGTCGCCATGAACAATGCTTTTGGATTGGGTCTCGGCCATTTCGACGAGTAGCTCAACTAAGGCCTGAAAGCGACCCGGAACCCCAGAGGTTGCTCTGCGTGCAGCCACTAACAAGAAGGCAACGACGATCAGGCCCATCAAGGTGGTCCAAAAAATCGTATCGTAGTGCATCACACTGAAATCGATAATGGCTTCTTGTTTGCCACCAATGTTGTTAAAGTTTTGGAGGTGCTCCGCGATATAAGCGGTAGGTGTCAACGGCTCGGTAGCTGGATTTGCTGCGCTGGACATCGTCTATATAACCTTTACATTCAACATAACCGCCAATTATTTCCAAAACCAAGCCAGCCATACGCATTTCAACGTAGCTAGATAGGTCAGCAATAGTGGCACCCATTTCACTTCGGGGTAGGTGTACGCAACCCCGATAAAGAGCAGAACGGTTAGGGTGATTTTTATAAACTCGCCCGAAACCAATGCTGCCAAAAACTTGCCTGGATTTAACTGGTGCAACCGTTTGGCCATCTCCAGTCGCAACACAAACAGCGCAGAAGGCAAGAATCCGATCAAACCACCCCAAAAGGCGGAGTAAGTATAAACGCTAATATGTCCGTCGTCCAAAAAAAATACACAAATTGCCATGCTTAAGATCGTTAGGACAAACTGGCTCGCGACAATCTTCCAAGGCGATACAAATGCGTTACTTACTACGCCAGCCCCCACGAGGGCCTGCATTTCGCCTTTGCTATATACCTTGTGCGGCTCCTCCGGCTCGAGCCAGGGATCATCAGGGTCATATTGCGTGGGCTGGCGGCTCACGCTGGCAATCGCAGTGCGGTATTGCGGGGGCTTCGATTTAGCTGCATGGGCACCCGCTTACGCGTCGATTCCCAACTTCTTGAAGAGGGCGTCGAGTTCATCGGCGCGGCTAAAGCGAATGCACAACTCTCCGCCCTTGCCTTTGAGCTTAAATTCGGCACTCAATCCGATCAGATCTGCAATTTCGCGCGATAAACGCTGTAAATCTGGATCAGCCGCGGGGGGGTCGGCTCCTTTTTTAGGCTGCTTCGCGCCCATTTGCCCGCCTGCGCGTGCCAGCATGACTGCGAGTCGCTCTGCTTCGCGCACTGAAAGTCCTTGGGCCATGATTTTTTGCGCCAAGGCGACCTGACTCGCTCCCGGCAAAGGGAGCAGGGCGCGCGCATGGCCCATGTCTATGTCACCGGCCAAGAGCATGGCCTGAACTGGCTTTGCCAACTGGATTAGACGCAATAAGTTGCTGACGGCGCTTCTTGATTTACCGACGGACTTTGCTGCCTGTTCGTGTGTAAACCCAAATTCTTCAATTAGGCGCGCCAACCCCTGTGACTCTTCTAGGGGGTTTAAGTCCTCGCGCTGCATGTTTTCAATGAGCGCCATTGCCGCCGCGCCCTTATCGTCCGCCAGGGACACCAGGACTGGAACCTCAGTAAGCCCAGCTAAATTGGCGGCCCTAAAGCGGCGCTCGCCGGCAATAATTTCGTATTTACCTGCGGAAATGGCGCGTACCAAGAGGGGCTGCATGACGCCTTGTTCGCGGATGCTTTCAGCCAGCTCTTGCAGTGGGCCTGAATCCATTTTTTGGCGAGGCTGGTATTTGCCAGCCTGCAGTGCGGCGAGGGGCAGACTTGTAATGGCGGCGCCATCTTTGGCCGGTTTTGATTTTTCCCCCAGCAAGGCCTCAAGGCCGCGGCCAAGGCCTTTTTTCTTTATTGTGCTCATGGTGTTTGATCAATCACATTTGTTGAATTCGTTGAATCATTTCCGCACCAAAATCCAAATAGGCTTTGGCGCCGCGGGATGACTTATCAAAAGAAACGCCTGGCAGGCCATACGAGGGCGCCTCTGCTAAACGGACGTTGCGCGGAATAATTGTTTTAAATACTTTGTCGCCGAAGTGTTCCAGCAATTGCTCCGAAACCTGTTGCTGCAAGGTCATGCGCGGATCAAACATCACCCGCAACAAACCAATAATCATCAGATCCGGATTAAGGTTGGCGTGCACTTGCTTGATGGTGTTTACCAAATCCGACAAGCCCTCTAGGGCAAAGTACTCGCACTGCATCGGCACAATCACGCCATTGGCTGCGCATAGGCCATTGAGCGTCAGTAACGAGAGCGCAGGCGGGCAATCAATCAAGATGAAGTCATACTCAGCGCCCACCAAGGCCAGCGCAGCTTTGAGGCGCAGCTCGCGCTCATCAAGATCCACCAACTCGATTTCTGCGCCCGCTAAATCGCGGTTTGCTGGCAAGACATCATAGCCGGCACTTTCGCACCGCTGCACACAAGCCGCCACCGTTGCTTGACCAATCAGCACCTGATACACACTCATATCAAGCTCTGCTTTTTCAACGCCCGAGCCCATGGTTGCGTTGCCTTGTGGGTCTAAATCAACCAGCAGCACCCGCTGCTTATGCCCCGCTAAGCCAGCCGCCAGATTCACTGCTGTCGTGGTTTTTCCAACGCCGCCTTTTTGATTTGCAATACAGAATATTTTGGCCATGGTTTTTATTTGCTCTTAAGAAGTGATTTTCGCATGGGGCGTAAAGACCAAAAGTCGCCGCTCTGCTGTGCTGTTGGGTATAACTACATAGCGGTCTGCCAACAGTTGCCAGCGCTCGCTTGATACGGCCGCTAACTCCTCATCCGCTCGCTTTGCCTTCATCGCAAAAACCAGGCCGCCCGGTTTCAAAAAAGGCTCGGCTAAGTCTAAAAAACGATCTAGGGCTGTAAATGCTCTGGACATCACCGCATCATATTTGCCTGGCTCTTGGCTTGCGACATGCTCCACGCGATCGCTGTAAATCGATGCATTAGCAAGGCCCAGCTTGCCTTTTACATTTTGCAAAAAGGCTGTTTTCTTGCGAACCGCCTCAATCAGGCTAATGTTCCAGTTGGGCTCAGCAATGGCAATGGGTATTGCTGGCAAACCCCCGCCAGACCCGAGGTCTGCAATTTGGACTTGTGTTGACGGCAAGAATTCACGCATTATAGGTAAAATTGCAATAGAATCAATGAGATGCAGATCAATACTGGCCTGCTCGCCCTCAACCGAGGTTAGGTTATGTACGCGATTCCAGCGCTCAAGCTCTTGCATGAACCCATTTAAATCGGTCACTTGTTTCTCCGATAAAGCCAATCCAAGCTCGGCTATTCCAAGCTCAAGGCCTGCCGCCCTCACACCGACTCCTGGGATTTGCCAATCCCCCGCTTCAAATGTACCAACAATAAAGAAATGGCTGCTGGGGTGACGCCCGATATGCGCGCAGCCTGCCCCAGGGTTTCTGGTTTTTGCGCGCCCAATTTCTGCTGAACTTCTTTGGATAGCCCCCGAACCAAACTGTAGTCCAAGAACTCCGGCAATGGATAGCCCTCATTAAACTCTTGGCGGGCAATTTCCAGGGCCTGCCGATCAATGTAGCCCGCATATTTAATCGAGATCTCAACCTGATCCTGAATTTGCTGATTTAGATTTGGATCCGCATCGAGCTGTGGCGTAGAACCCTCATAAGCCTCGGAAAGCAGTGCGTAGGTGACCGTGGGCCGCTTCAAAATGTCGGCCAGGCTAGCCTCATGAGACAGCTCTTGCCCCAAAAGCAGGGCCAACGACTGTGCAGAGGCATGCTTTGGGCTCACCCAGGCATCCTTGAGTCGCATTGTTTCACGTGAAACAGCGTCCCTTTTCTTGCAAAAGAATGTCCAGCGCGCATCATCCACCAAACCAAGGGACCTTCCAATCTCGGTTAGGCGCAAGTCCGCGTTATCTTCTCTCAGACTAAGCCGATATTCCGCCCGGCTTGTAAACATCCGATACGGCTCTTGTACGCCCCTAGTAATGAGATCGTCTACCAAAACCCCAATATAGGACTCGCTGCGCTTAGGAACCCAAGGTGAGAGGCCCCTGGCGGCAAGGCCGGCATTCATTCCGGCAAGCAGCCCTTGGGCCGCAGCCTCTTCATACCCAGTTGTCCCATTGATTTGGCCCGCAAAATAAAGTCCCTCAATAGCTTTGGTTTCTAGGCTGTGCCGTAGTTGGCGCGGATCAAAGAAATCATATTCAATGGCGTAACCCGGGCGCACGATGGTGGCATTCTCGAGCCCCCGAATGCTGCGCACCAAATCCCACTGGACATCGAAGGGCAGGCTAGTTGAGATTCCGTTCGGGTAATACTCGTTTGTGGTCAGGCCCTCGGGCTCTAAAAATATCTGATGGCTATTTTTAGAGGCAAAGCGATGGATTTTGTCTTCAATGGAGGGGCAATACCGCGGCCCAACACCCTCAATAACGCCCGTATACATGGGCGAACGATCTAGGCCGCCGCGAATAATGTCGTGGGTTGCTTCGTTTGTGTGGGTAATCCAACAGGGAACCTGCTTTGGGTGTTGCTCGGGCCGCCCCAGATAGGAAAAACAGGGAACGGGGTCAAGATCACCCGGCTGCTCAAGCATCACTGAAAAATCAATGCTTCTGCCGTCAATTCGAGGGGGAGTGCCGGTTTTTAGGCGCCCCTGTGGCAAAGCGAGCTCTTTTAGTCGTGCCGACAAAGTCAAGGCCGCAGGATCGCCGGCGCGGCCACCTGAATGGCTATTAAGCCCTACGTGAATCTTGCCATCCAAAAATGTGCCTGCCGTCAAAACAACTCGGCTCGCCTCAAACTCAAGGCCCGATTGGGTACGAACCCCAGCCACCGCATTGCCCACAACAAGCAGGTCGTCCACGGCGGCCTGAAACAGGCTCAAATTTGGTTGATTTTCAAGCCTGCGGCGAATTGCCGCTTTATATAGAATGCGGTCGCCTTGGGCTCGCGTTGCCCGAACTGCAGGGCCCTTGCTGGCATTCAATATACGAAACTGAATACCCGCCTCATCCGTAGCAGCAGCCATTGCGCCACCCAGCGCGTCGATTTCTTTTACTAGGTGGCCCTTACCAATGCCGCCAATCGAGGGGTTGCAGCTCATTGCGCCAAGCGTCTCAATGCTATGAGTAATCAGCAGGGTATCGCAGCCCATGCGTGCAGAAGCCAGCGCCGCCTCGGTGCCAGCATGTCCGCCGCCAATCACGATTACATCGAATTTTTTAGAGTACCGCATGATTTGCCTCAATAAGGGCAATGATCATATCATTTTGACTTGTTTCACGTGAAACAAGCACATGCCAGTTTCTATGAATATCCTGCTAAAGTATTGATTTTATTATGAAAAATAGGCGTCCCAGGCCGATTTTAAGATTAAGGCGGAAACAAAAATCAGGAAGGCTTTCCGCACAAAGCTGCTACCGTGCTGGATTGCAAGGCGGCTACCGAAATGACTGCCGGCGATGTTTGCAATCATCATTGCAAAACCAAGGGCCCAGCTAATTTTGCCCAGACCACCCAACATAACAATCGATGCCAAATTTGTCGACACATTAACCAGCTTTGTGGCGGCAGACGCATGCAGAAAATCAAACTGAAAAAAACGGACAAAACCAAACAATAAGAAGCTTCCTGTTCCAGGCCCAAAAAACCCGTCATAGAAACCCACCACCAAACCTAAGACCACCCCCTTCAGCTGCAACAAGCGACTGTGGGCCAGTGGCCGATGGTCTTGGCCAAGCGATGGTTGAAAAATTGTATAAATTAATAGGAAAAATAATAAGAACGGGAGCGCTTTGCGCAGCGGCTCGGCGGGAAACACACTGACCGCAGCGGCGCCAAAAAGCGCGCCAACAAAGCCCGCAATAATCGCAGGAATGATGAGCGCCCAAGGCAGGCGTACATAACGCAAATATTTGCGAGCGGCATTAATCGTGCCACCAATGGCAGACACCTTATTGGTGCCCAATAAAGTAGCTGGCTGGACCTCAGGGTAAGCCGCAAAAAGAGCGGGCACTTGAATGAGGCCACCACCACCTGCGACGGCATCAACTAAGCCAGCAAAAAAAGAGGCCGCCAAGAGTAGGGGCCACAAGTACAAAGAAAATTCAATGGCTGTTTCAAGCATGGCAACATCCTGCACTCTTTAAGAGCTGAGGCCAAACTACACTACCGCGCAAGAAACACTTTCAGTGCGCTGCGCGCAGTTTCATCAAGCACATCCAGGGGGATGCGAGCTGAGCCCTGAACAATCATCATCGCATAAGGCTTGGCCAGGGCAGAGGCTTCAGCACACAACTGCAAGGCATCGCCCGACGCAGGAGATTGATTCCGCCAATAATTAATTGCCGCCTCTAATTCTTGAATAGACACAAACATATGAAGCGGTCTTACTTATCGCGTTTAGCGAGCATGGTACCCCTGCAACGCTTGGCACCACAACGGCATTCGTAATCTTTTTTCATTTGTTTCGTACGGCGGCCTTCAACATCAAGCGAATAGTCGTAAAACAATTCTTCTCCAGGCTCTAAATCGCGCCTGGCAAAAATAAATACGCGCGGCATATCTTCGTATGAACCCTCTTGCGCTTCGCAGTTAGGTTTACATGAGTGATTGATCCAGCGAGCCGCATTACCACCACGATTGGCGTCGATCACATGGCCACTCTCCAAGGAAAAATAGAAGGTGTGATTTGGCTCATCTGGATTGTGTGGATGGCGGCGCTCGGCCTCCTTCCAACTAATGCGCTCACCCTCGTACTCAATTAGGGCGGTACCTTTTTTAATGGCGGTCTTTGCAAATACACCTTTGCCATGAATGGGGGAAGAGCGCACAACAATAGCGGCGCGATTTACCTTGGGTAATTTCGACTTACTTTTTTTCATACATCACACGTCAAGATTGCGGGCAATCAATGCATTCTTTTCAATGAAAGCACGGCGGGGATCAACCTCATCACCCATTAAGGTGGTGAACACCTGATCGGCCACAATCGCATCTTCAATTTGAACGCGCAATAAGGTGCGGGTGGTGGTGTCCATGGTGGTCTCCCACAGCTGCTGTGGATTCATTTCACCCAAGCCCTTATAGCGCTGACGACTCACAACACGCTCAGCCTCAGACAGTAGCCAGGCAAACGCCGCACGGAAATCGGCAACCACCTGCTCTTTTTGTGATTTTTCAGGATCACCGCGACGAACGCGTGAGCCAGGGAGCACCTTTCCACTAAGGGCGCGGGCAGCTGCAGTCAAGCTTTGATAATCATCGCCATGAATGAAGTCTGAACTAATAGCAGACAACTTTAAGTTTCCATGGATGCGGCGCGACAAGAGAAGGCGGAAACGCTCGGTCCGATCTTCTTTCTGCACAATTACTTCGGGCGCAAGCGCGAGGGAATCCAGGCTTTCCTTTAGGGCAGCACGCAAACGCTCTGCAGATTCTTGAGCAGATGCCTCCGTATCGAGGTTCAACGGAATGCCCGCCGCAATCGCCCGCAAGGCATCCTCATCCATGGTGCGTGACAGGCGATCTACAACCGCCTGAATGACCTGGTAGTTGCGAGCCAACTCATCGAGCTCTGGGCCTTGTATTAATTCACCGCTTGGCGTTTGAATGGATGCGGACTCCAAAGCAATCTTTAAAAGCAATTGATTTAGCTCTGAATCGTTTTTGATGTACTGCTCATTTTTACCAAACTTCACCTTATAGAGTGGAGGCTGGGCAATATAAATATGGCCGCGCTCAATCAACTCAGGCATCTGGCGATAAAAGAAAGTCAACAACAAGGTACGAATGTGGCTACCGTCCACATCCGCATCGGTCATGATGATGATGCGGTGATAGCGTAACTTATCGGCCTTGTACTCTTCAATGCCAATACCCGTGCCGAGGACGGTGATTAAGGTCACCACCTCTTGGCTGGCAAGCATTTTGTCAAAACGTGCTTTTTCGACGTTCAAAATCTTCCCTTTTAAAGGAAGAATTGCTTGGAAGCGACGGTCGCGCCCCTGTTTTGCTGAGCCGCCCGCCGAATCGCCCTCCACAATAAACAATTCTGATTTTTCTGGATTTTTTTCTTGGCAGTCCGCCAACTTCCCGGGCAAACCCAAACCATCGAGCACGCCTTTACGGCGTGTCATGTCGCGTGCTTTACGCGCAGCCTCGCGAGCACGTGCCGCATCAACAATCTTGCCGCATAAAATCTTCGCGTCCGCAGGGCGCTCTTGAAGATAAGCACTTAATGCTTCAGCCACAATTTCTTCTACTGGGCCACGAACCTCACTAGAAACCAATTTATCTTTGGTTTGGCTAGAAAATTTAGGCTCTGGAACCTTAACCGATAAAACACAGGTAAGGCCTTCGCGCATATCGTCGCCCGATATTTCGACTTTGGCTTTTTTTGCAACCTCGTGCTCATCAATGTATTTATTGATGACGCGCGTCATGGCTGCACGCAAGCCGGTTAGGTGGGTGCCGCCATCGCGCTGTGGAATATTGTTTGTAAAGCACAACACTTGCTCACTGAAGCTGTCGTTCCACTGCATCGATACTTCGGCGGTAATTTGTCCACCAAGATCGGATGGGCGATTGCCTTCCGCATAAAAAATATTGGGGTGTAAAACGCTCTTGGTTTGGTTGATGTACTCAACAAAGCCTTTCACGCCACCGGAATAGGCAAAATCCTCCTCCTGACCAGAGCGCTGATCAATCAAACGAATGTGAACGCCGTTATTTAAGAACGAAAGTTCGCGAATGCGCTTAACCAGAATTTCATAATGAAACTCGACTTTTCCAAAAATCTCTTCGTCGGCCAGGAAATGAACCTCGGTACCTGTTTTTTCGGTATCGCCTGTAACAGATATGGGGGAAATCGCCACACCTTGCGCTTCTTCAATATTGCGATTTTGAATCACACCGCGGGCAAACTCCATGTAGTGGACTTTTCCGTCGCGGCGTATGGTTAACTTTAGCCACTTTGAGAGGGCGTTAACGCAACTAACGCCAACACCATGTAGACCACCGGATACCTTATAACTATTTTGGTCAAACTTACCGCCAGCATGCAGCTCCGTCATCACGATTTCAGCTGCGCTTCGTTTTGGATCGTGTTTATCGTCGAACTTTACGCCCGTCGGAACACCGCGGCCGTTGTCAACAATGGAAATTGAGTTATCGGTTTGGATAACCACTGTAATTTCAGTGCAATACCCGGCAAGCGCTTCATCAATAGAGTTGTCAAGTACCTCAAACACGAGATGATGAAGACCGGTTCCATCGGATGTGTCGCCAATATACATTCCGGGGCGCTTACGAACCGCCTCTAAGCCCTCCAGAATTTGAATGGATGATGCGCCGTACTGCTCTACTGCCTTTATATCTTCAGTCATATTTTTCTAATTTAAATGCGCATTGGCATTACAACGTACTTAAAGTCCTCGGAGCCAGGTAAGGTAATCACAGCACTGCTGTTTGCATCACCCAAACTAATCTGAATGCGCTCCACTTTGACGTTTGCAAGGACATCAAGCAAATAGCTCACATTGAAACCAATCTCAACTGAATCTCCAGCGTACTCCGTTTCAATATCTTCCTGAGCCTCTTCTTGCTCAGCATTGGTCGATTGAATCGTAATCCGATTGGGTGATAAGGAAAAACGAACACCTTTGAATTTATCGGTTGTCAAAATAGCGGCTCTTTGTAACGCCGCCTGGAGGGTTTCACGCGCAACAACTAAAGAATTTTTATGGCCCTTTGGAATCACCCGTTGGAAATCAGGGAACTTACCTTCGACCAATTTGGAAATCAACTCAACATCACCAAAATTAAACTTAATTTGATTGGCAGTCAAACTCACCTCAAGCTCAGCATCGGTGTCGTCCAATAAGTGCTGACACTCCAAAATGGTTTTACGAGGAATAATAATTTCCTGATGGCCGCCGTTACCAGTAACCGGCTGAGCTAACTCAACCCGACTGTATGCCAATCGATGGCCGTCGGTAGCAACAGCAACAACCTCTTTGCCATCAATAACCAACAACATGCCGTTGAGGTAGTAACGAATGTCCTGTTGCGCCATTGCAAAATGCACTTGGCTAATCAATTGCTTAAATGCTTTTTGTGGCATCTTCCAACTTGCCGTCATTTCACCCACAGCTTGCATCACCGGGAATTCTGTGGCGGATAGGGTTTGTAAGGTGAAACGGCTTTTTCCACTCTGAACCACCAACTTCGAATCTTTCAAATTTAAAGATACCGGGCCCTCAGGCAGCGCTCGCAGAATATCCAATAACTTACGTGCTGCGACCGTAGTTGTCATATCAGCATCACCAACACCAAAGTTGGCACTAGTCGCTATCTGAATTTCAATGTCGGTAGATACAAACGAAACACGCTCACCCGTTTTCTTAAACAACAGGTTAGCCAAGATGGGAAGTGTGTGTCGACGCTCAACAATGCCGCTTACGATTTGAAGTGGTTTTAATAAACTATCGCGCGATGTATTTATAAGTTGCATTGCTTTTAAATCCTTGTATATATCTAACTAGTAATAGTAATAAGCTTTAAAAAATCGGTGGATAACCCACTAAAGGCTTACACAACAATCACTTATAACTAAAAAAACTTGTGGACAACTTCGGTATAAATGAAGGATAAATTTTGGATAACTTTTTCAACTAACCCTATTTTTGCATATCGGCGCAGTTATCCCCAATTTATACACATGAAATTTACCTAGTTACACACAGGCTCATCCACACACTTATCCACAGCCCATTTATGCCTTTAGGGTCTGTTCGATCACATGAATTTCGTGGTTCAGTTGGCTATCGTGGGAGCGCTCTTCTGTAATCTTGCGGACCGCATGTAACACGGTGGTGTGGTCCCGCCCACCAAACAACTCTCCAATCTCCGGGAGGCTTTTTTGGGTCAACTCTTTTGCCATAAACATAGCAATCTGTCGGGGTCTGGCGATGTTGGCAGGCCGGCGCTTGGAGTACATGTCCGCCACCTTCATGTTGTAAAAATCAGCCACGGATTTTTGGATGTTTTCGACCGAAATTTGGCGATTTTGAATGGATAGCAGGTCTTTTAGGGCGGCACGAGCAACATCAATCGTTACATCTCGACCGTGAAAGCGCACAAACGCCAAAATCTTCCGTAGTGCGCCCTCAAGTTCGCGCACGTTAGAGCGCAGGTGCTTTGCTACAAAAAACGCAACATCTTCCGACATGGGTATGCCCTCAGCCGCCGCCTTTTTCATCAAAATAGCGACGCGCATTTCTAACTCGGGGGGCTCGATCGCCACCGTGAGTCCAGAATCAAAACGTGAAATTAAGCGGTCATCGATACCCGCCATCTCTTTGGGGTAGGTATCGCTGGTAATAATGACTTGTGCGCGGTTGCCTAAAAGAGCCTCAAACGCATAAAAGAATTCTTCTTGGGTGCGCGATTTACCGCTAAAAAACTGAATATCGTCAATCAACAAAAGGTCAAGGGAGTGGTAATAGCGCTTAAAGCGGTCAAACGCCTTCTGTTGATAAGCCCTAACAACATCCGATACGTATTGCTCCGCATGGATATAGCGAATGCGAGCGTTGGGCTTTTCTTTTAAAAGGTGGTTACCAATCGCGTGAATGAGGTGGGTTTTGCCGAGACCAACCCCGCCATACAAGAACATCGGGTTGTAGGATGTGCCTGGGTTGTGCGCCACCTGGATGGAGGCGGCACGAGCCAATTGATTTGCCTTACCTGTAACGAAGGTTTCAAAGGTCAACATAGGGTTGAGTTTGGAGTGGTCTTCTAACTCAAAGGCAGACGACTCACCTACCTCCCCCTCCGGCATAGTCTGTAAATAATCGGAAGACGCAATATTTACATCTTGAGGCCCGCTTGTGGGGGCCGCAGCCAAAGGGCTTGCTGCGGATGAGGATCCGCCATCGTCCAGCACAAACAGTAATGTAAAAGGCTTGCCAAAATAGCTTTGGGCCAGCTCTTGAAATCGATCAGAAAACGTCTTTTTCGTCCAATCCAACTTAAATCGATTGGGAGCAGATATTGTAAGCAAACACTCACTCTCGTCCAAACCATTTAATTTAAGGGGCTGAATCCAGGTCTTAAATTGCTGTGGGGATAGCTCGCGCAGCAAGGTGGCGGTAGCGTGATCCCAAAAGCCCAAGGGGCTTAAGGAAGAGAGGGTCGCGTTGTTTTCTAAATTGCTCATTTTCGGAGGGTTGATTGTAGCGATTTTCTAAAGTTATCCACAAGCCTTAAGTGGGTGGAAAACCTGTGGATAAGTTGTGGCCAATCAATAAAAAACCTTATAAATCAATAGGCAACGAAAAAAACAAAAAATAAAGTAAGGGAAAAACCCAATAAGAGCGCAACTTAGGTTGACCTTTTGGGCGCCACAAAGGAAAATACTTGGCTTTCCCGAGGTCAATCATGAAAAGAACATATCAACCATCCGTAACCCGTCGCAAACGTACCCATGGATTTCGTGTACGCATGAAAACACGTGGCGGCCGTACCGTTTTAAACGCACGTCGCGCCAAGGGCCGCAAACGCCTCGCAGTGTAAGCGCACTCGCTTGAACAGCGCACGCATATCCGAATTACTTAAAACAAATCCCAAAACATCAAAACACTGGGGTTTGTATTTAGGGTCTCCCAGTCAAAACATCGATGGCGCCCTTGGAATTGCTGTTGCCAAAAAATTGGCAAAAAGAGCCGTTGATCGAAATAAGCTCAAGCGCTTCATACGCGAAAGCACCCGCCAACCGCACAGTGCAATATTAAAAAACCACGATGTTGTTATCCGCCTTAAAAAGCCGATTGGCCAATCAACTCGGGGTCGATTGCGCTCAATGGAATTTGGCGCACTAAAAGAGCAATTAACGGAGCTGATTTAAGTGCAGATCATTAATCGGGCAGCAATAGCAATGATCCGAATTTACCAAATCGCGCTGAGCCCTTTTTTTGGCTCTCAATGCAAGTTCGAGCCGAGCTGTTCTCAATACGCATGCGATTGTTTTAAAGCCCACGGCAGCGCCAAAAGCGCTGGACTCATTGTCTGGCGCCTATTGCGATGCAACCCTTGGAGTCATGGTGGCTATGACCCAGCAATTAACCCACGCAAGATAAAAGAATAAATACATGGATACGAAAAGAACCATCCTCTGGGCTGTTTTCTCAATCGCAGGACTGCTCCTTTACAACAACTGGTTGGCCTACGAAGGCAAAACGCCGCTGTTTGGCCCACAAAGCATGAGCAAGCAAGAAAGCGCACCAGTTAGCGAGCAGAAAAAGAGCGACGTCCCCGTATCGACCGCCACCAGCACCAACACTGCACCAGTGCTTGCCCCCAAAGCAATTCCAGCAAGCATGGCGCAGCTAGCAAACAAAGAGCGCTTTACTTTACAAAACGACGTGCTGGCAATTGAAGTTAGTGCAGACGGTGCAAACGTCGTGAGCGCGACGCTATTAAAAGAGTTGGAGGCCGACAAGAAACCAATCAAGCTGATGCAGGTTACGCCAGGCCACCAATATTTTGCGCGCTCCGGGTTGATTACGGCAGGCAATGCAGAGCTCCCCAATCACACAAGTGAATACAAATTGCAAAGCAGCGGCAAAGATGGGTCAGGGCGCCCCTTCTTGGTTGTTGCTAGCGAGCGCAACGGCGTGGTCCTTGAAAAAACCTTTATCTTAAATTCTGGAAGTTACGTCATTGATGTGATGCACCGCGTAACTAAAAATAATGCGGCAATAGGCCCACTCGTTTTATATACCGAATTAGTGCGCGATGGCAGCAAGCTCGAAGAGAGCCAGTTTTACAGCACCTTTACAGGTCCAGCGGTTTACACCAATAAAGAAAAGTTTAATAAGCTTGAATTTACCGATATTGAAAAAAATAAGATCACCATACCAAAGCAAGTACCTGCTGGCGATCCTGCATGGGTAGCGATGGTGCAGCATTACTATGCCAGCGCATGGATACCCAGCGATAAATTAAATCGCGATATTTATGCTGGGAAAATTGACGCCAACGTCTATCGGGTTGGTATACAAACCCCGCTGGACGATATTGCACCCGGCAAAACAATCACCGAGACAGCACGTTTATTTGTAGGCCCACAACAAGAAAGTACGCTGGAGGCAATTGCGCCAGGCTTAGAGCTGCTTAAAGATTACGGGTACTTAACGATCCTAGCTAAACCCATTTTCTGGACCTTGGAACGTATTTATGAGTATGTTCACAATTGGGGTTGGTCCATTGTCATATTGACCTTCTTGATTAAGCTCTTGTTCTACCCCTTATCTGCCGCAAGCTATAAATCAATGGCGCGCATGAAAGAGGTTCAGCCAAAAGTAATGGCAATGCGCGAGGCCAATAAAGGCAACCCGCAAAAAATGAACCAAGAAATGATGGCCCTGTATAAAAAGGAAAAGATCAATCCGCTTGGCGGCTGTTTGCCAATGTTGATTCAGATACCGGTGTTTATTTCTTTGTATTGGGTCTTGTTATCCTCGGTTGAAATTCGCAATGCACCTTGGATTCTTTGGATTCATGATTTGGCAGTCCCAGACCCGTATTACATTTTGCCGGTCATCATGGCGGTATCGATGTGGGTTCAAACCAAGCTGAATCCAACCCCACCAGACCCAATTCAGGCAAAAGTGATGCTTTATATGCCCATCATTTTTTCCGTCATGTTCTTTTTCTTCCCAGCCGGTTTGGTCTTGTACTGGGTTGTGAATAACATATTGTCGATTGCGCAGCAGTGGCAGATCAACAAGATGATTATTAAACGAGCAATGTAATTCTGTACTCAGTATCGCTATGACAGCAATGGGGCCTGCATCCAGAAAAATTCCCATTGTTGCCATTGCTACCGCGCCCGGCAAGGCCGGGGTGGGCATCATCCGTATCAGCGGCGAAGGTTTGCAGGAGCTTGCCTTCGCCATAACCAACATACGACTGCAGCCCCGCAAAGCCACTCTGGTTGACCTGCGCAACCACGATGGCCGCATTATTGATGCCTGTCTTGCAATTTACTTTTCGGCGCCCCACTCATTTACGGGCGAAGACGTGTTGGAGCTGCAGTGCCACGGCGGACCACAACTTCTCGACCTAGTCGTGCAGCGCTGCCTGCAATTAGGCCAGAAGGCCGGTCTCGCCATAGCCGAACCGGGCGAGTTCTCGCTGCGCGCTTTTTTAAATGAAAAAATTGACTTGGCCCAGGCAGAAGCCATTGCTGATCTAATCGACGCACAATCACACGCAGCCGTCATGGGCGCTGCGCGCTCACTGCAGGGCGCGTTCTCCGATGACATTCATCGTTTAGTTCAAGCGCTAACGCAATTGCGTATTTTGGTGGAGTCCACCCTCGATTTCCCAGAAGAAGAAATTGAATTTTTAGAAAATGCCCATGCTCGCCAACAGCTAACTGAAATTCAGGAACAGCTTCAGCGCTTACTTGGCGCTGCCAAGCAAGGACAAATATTACGTGATGGCGCACAGCTAGTCTTGGTAGGCGCCCCCAATGTGGGTAAAAGCTCATTGTTAAATTGCTTGGCCGGTGAAGAGGTTGCGATTGTTACTGCCGTAGCCGGAACAACGCGTGACAGGGTAAAACAAAGCATCACAATCGATGGCGTTCCAATACACATTATTGATACGGCGGGCCTCAGGCAGACGAGTGATGAGGTCGAAGCAATTGGGATTGAGCGCACCTGGGCATCGATACGCGCAGCCGATTTGCTTTTATACATAGAAGCCCCGGATGCGCAAACAGCCGATGAGGCGCTTTATGCCGAAGTAGTGGCGGCACTGCCTGCGGGTTGTACGTCTTTGCGATTGGTTAATAAGGCGGACTTACTTGGCGCAGTTAACGGCGCCACAGAGCCAGAGACACTTTTTATCTCTGCCAAAACAGGCGCTGGTATTCCAGAGTTAAAAAATGCCATCTTGTCGCGCATCGGCTGGCGAGCTGGCCAAGAAGATGTTCTTATCTCTCGGCAGCGCCACATCGATTGTTTGGTGCATGCCGAAGCAGCATTAAATAAGGCCGGTCTCTATGCGCTGCAAGGAAATCGCGCATTGGAGCTGTTTGCGGAAGAGCTCCGCTTGGCGCAAGAGCAGCTTGGCCAAATTACTGGCCGCCTTTTGCCAGACGATTTGCTCGGCAAAATATTTAGCCAATTTTGCATCGGAAAATAACGGCGGCATTATCCATTATTTTTTCCAGGCATTTCTTCTTCTGCCTGTAAAAACAAGGGCTTGCACCAACTTAATCGATGCAAAACGCCCTCGGGAAAATGCTAAAATCGTTGCATCCAAAATATTAAAAATGCGAGGGCTTTACATGAATCAACCATTAACGCACGATGCCATTTCAGTTGCCGCACCAGAGTATGTGAAGAACCAAAAACTCATTCAATGGGTTGCCGAAGTTGCTGCGCTCACCAAGCCCGACAACATCCATTGGTGCGATGGTTCGCAAGCCGAATATGACCGACTGTGCGATCTCATGGTGGCGGCCGGCTCATTCAAACGCCTAAATCCTGCGAAGCGTAAAAATTCATTTCTAGCAATATCGGATCCCCAAGACGTCGCCCGCGTAGAAGACCGCACCTACATTTGCTCGGAGCATAAGGATGACGCTGGCCCAACAAATAATTGGGTGGCCCCTAACGAAATGCGCGCAACACTCAAGCCCTTGTTTACTGGCTGCATGCGCGGTAGAACCATGTATGTCGTTCCCTTTTCAATGGGCCCCATTGGCTCGCCGATCGCACACATTGGTGTAGAGCTATCGGACAGCCCCTATGTGGCCATCAACATGCGCATCATGACCCGCATGGGCCGCGCCGTGATTGATCAGCTCGGTAGCAATGGCGAATTTGTACCTTGCATTCATACGGTAGGTAAGCCATTAGAGGCCGGCGAAAAAGATGTTGTTTGGCCCAATAACCCAACCAAATACATTGTTCATTACCCCGAGACCCGTGAGATCTGGTCTTTCGGTTCGGGCTATGGCGGTAATGCCTTGCTAGGTAAAAAATGCTTTGCCTTGCGGATTGCCTCGACCATGGGACGAGATCAGGGCTGGTTTGCAGAGCACATGCTTATTCTTGGTGTTACCTCGCCACAAGGAAAGAAATACCACATCGCAGCTGCGTTCCCCTCGGCCTGCGGCAAAACCAACTTCTCCATGATGATTCCGCCCAAAGGGTTTGAGGGCTGGAAAGTAACCACCATTGGTGATGACATCGCCTGGATTAAGCCGCGCAAAGATGCTGCAACTGGTAAGACACGTTTTCACGCGATCAACCCAGAGTCAGGCTACTTTGGTGTTGCGCCAGGCACCAACCGCAAAACAAATCCCAATTGCATCGACTCACTCAACCAAGACGTTATCTTTACCAACGTAGCACTAACCGATGACGGTGATGTGTGGTGGGAGGGTTTGACCGAAACGCCGCCAGCGCATTTAATCGACTGGCAAGGAAAAGATTGGACTCCAGCAGATGGAGCCGCTGGCAGAAAAGCGGCTCACCCGAATTCGCGTTTCACCATGGCGGCAACGAATAATCCAGCGGTTGATCCAAACTGGAATGATCCGGATGGCGTACCCATTGATGCCTTCCTGTTTGGCGGTCGCCGCTCTACCACCGTACCGTTGGTAAGTGAGGCCCGCGACTGGGAAGAGGGCGTTTATATGGCCGCCACGATGGGCTCGGAAACCACCGCTGCTATTACCGGCCAAGTCGGCGTCGTGCGCCGCGATCCCTTTGCAATGCTGGCATTTGCTGGCTACAACATGAGTGATTATTTTCAGCATTGGCTGAGCCTTGGCAAAAAGTTAATGGCGTCGGGCGCAGAACTGCCAAAGATTTATTGCGTCAACTGGTTCCGTAAAAACGACGCCGGTCAGTTTGTATGGCCCGGCTTTGGTGAAAACATGCGTGTCTTAGCTTGGATCCTCGAGCGCGTCGATGGCAAAGCAAAAGGAAAAGAAACCATTTTTGGCATCTGCCCTGAGTACAAAGACCTGCATTGGGATGGCCTTGATTTTTCAGCCGAGCAGTTCAGCGACGTGATGTCGGTAAGCAAGTCAGACTGGCAGGCCGAAGTGAAATTGCATTCGGAGCTGTTTGAGCAATTAAAGCACCGCTTACCGGCCGAGCTCTTGGCAACGCGCAGCAAAATTGAGCAACGCATAGGAAGCTAATTCCTGCTCACCATATGATCGCCCCCCAGCACCATGGCATCGTGGTGATTGGGGCTGGCATCGCAGGCGCAAGCATTGCGCACGAAATCATTTCTCGGGGTCATGCAGTATGCGTTGTCGAGTCTGAAGACGCTTCCGCGACAGGATGCTCAAGTCATGCCTATGCCATTGCCCATCCCCATATCACCAGGGCTTCGGCAAAACTACTCCAATTAACCCGCATCGCATTTGAGTTGGCGTTTGCCCGCTGGGGCAATCAATGGAAGCACCGCGGGGCATTGCAGCCCATAAAAAGTGGCGTTGATTTTGATCGCGATGCCATAGCCCTGCAATTAAACGAGCTTGGCCTAAGGCCCGAAATGGCATACGCCGTTTCTGCAGAAGAGGCCATCCAACTGGCCGGCGTGGCGCGGGCGGGCGTTTGGTTTCCCAATGCCGGAATGCTCAGCCTAGAAAAAACAACACAACAACTATTGCAACCGTGCGCGCAGTTAACACAGATGAACGGGGTACAGATAGATACATTGACGCGCGAAGGCAATTACTGGTTGCTAACCGACACAGCAAAAAAAATTAGCATACGCGCAGATAAGGTGATCGTCGCAGCGGGCCTTTCTGCCAAAAAATTACTGGGCCACATTCAAATCAAACTACCGCTTAAGCCGGTGCGCGGTCAGCTGAGCTTTTTTCAAGTGGGCACTGAGAGCGACTGGGTCACGCGCCTACCCCGCGCGATTATCTGTGGCGACGGTTACTGCATACCGGCGAGTCGATTAGAAAATGGGAATATGCGCTGGATTGTGGGTTCGAGTTTTGATGAAAACGAAAGCGACCTTCAGCCTCGTTCTGAAAGCGATCGCTTTAATCAAGAGCAGGCCGCCGGTCTACTCAACTATCCTGCAGGCGACCGAGATGAACTGGTGCCAGACGGCCAATTCGTTGGCATTCGTTGTGTTGCGGGCGACCGGTTACCTATCATCGGCGCCCTACCGCAGCGACCCGGAATCTTTGTCGCTACTGCCTTTGGGTCGCGCGGTATTTTGTGGTCTGCATTGGCAGCAAAATTAATTGCAGATCAGGTTTTAGCTGGTGACTTTGCCTTACTAACGCGCTTGGGCTTTACTTCTGCCTTGGCTGCAGCACTCGCGCCCGACCGTTTTTTGGCGGGTGCCGCACCGCCCGCTTTGGGGGCTTTGGCTTCAAACTCAAATCCAATTTTTCCGCCCTCGCCAAGAGCTAAATAAGCCTTAAAGCCGCGCCCGGTTCGATTGGATTTAAAGTTGGTTAACAAATCCGTTTTGCCGGTGGTTAGAAGCTTCTGTACTTGCTCCGTCGATATCTCTTGTTGCAACACGACCTTGCCCGTTTTGAAATCACAGGTTTTGCTGGGCCCTGTATTGCGCTCACAAACATAGCGCATGCCATCTTCATAGACTGCGCCAGAACATTTTGGACAAACGCCCAAGGCAGTGCGACCAGTAAAGTCAATGGCCTCGGCATCATCATCTTCGGTATTGCCGAAATCAAACTCCAACTTGAAGCCAGCGTTGGGATAGTCTTTGTCGTCTTCCGGAATTTCAGTCAGCTGAATGATAGCTGCAAACGGCCGGCCGATTTTGCTACGAAATCCTTGTAATGGACCGATGGTCTTGTCACGCAATAGCGTTTCGACTTCATCGTATTCAAATGCCCGACCGCCCGGCGTTTTACTAATCGTAAAGCCACACTTCTCGCACGCAAAGCGCCGGTAGTTTTCTTTGACAGACCCTTTGCAATGTGGGCAGGGTGTGGTGAGGGTGGCGTAGTCACCCGGAATGGTATCGCTATCGTATTCTTTGGCGCGCTTGACGATGCGCTGCGTCATCTGCGCAATTTCTTGCATAAATGCATCGCGCTTCATTTTTCCTTGCTCAATCAGCGAGAGCTTATTTTCCCAATTACCGGTAAGGTCTGGGCGCGTCAGCTCTTCCACGTCGAGGCCGCGCAATAAAGTCATGAGCTGGAATGCTTTGGCGGTAGGTATGAGTTCCCTCGCTTCGCGCACCATGTATTTTTCTGCCAGAAGCCCTTCGATGATGGCGGCGCGGGTTGCGGGAGTGCCAAGGCCTTTTTCAGCCATCGCTTCACGCATATCGTCGTCGTCAACCCACTTACCCGCGCTTTCCATGGCCGAGAGGAGTGTTGCTTCGCTATAGCGAGCCGGCGGTTTTGTTTTTAAAGCAACTGCCTCGATGGTGTCGCTTTGTACCGTTTCATTCTCTTGTACGGCAACCAGTTCGTCGTCTGCCTGATTGCTGCGGCCATAGACTGCCAACCAACCTGGGTGAACCAAGACGCGCCCTTCGGTTTTAAAGTGGTGGCCCGAACATTCGGTGATGCGCGTGGTAACGCGGAATTCTGCTGCAGGAAAAAACACCGCCAAGAATCGCCGCACAACTAAGTCGTATAGTTTTTGCTCTGGTTCGCTGAGGGTCTTAGGCGACTCTAGCGTGGGAATAATGGCGAAGTGGTCTGAGATCTTAGAGTTATCAAAAATTCGCTTATTGGGTTTGATCCAGCCATACCCTTTTGTTTTGGCGGCGCTGTCTTTTCCATCGCCTTTCAATATGGCATTGGCATGGGGACGATACTCATCAGAATGTGCGGCCAAGTTTTCCACTGTTTGTTTTACGGTTTCCAAATAGTCTTCGGGCAGCGCTCTCGCATCAGTACGCGGATAAGTGAGTACCTTATGGCGTTCGTACAAAGCCTGTGCAAGCCCCAAGGTATTTTTTGCCGAGAATCCAAAGCGTGCATTCGCCTCGCGTTGCAGGCTGGTTAAATCAAATAACTGGGGGGCCAATTGCGTCGCAGGCTTTGCTTCTTCGCGCACGTTGGCCTTTTTGTTGCGGCACGCCGCAACAATGCTGTTGGCCGCGGCCTCGCTCCACAGGCGGTTCTCGCGCAAATCAGGTTCCGCAGCATCTTTCTTAAACTTCGGATCAAACCAGCGACCCTCATACACGCCGGCTGATGCCAGAAAATCCGCCTTCACTTCCCAGTAATCTTTAGAAATAAATTTACGAATGAGCTCTTCCCGCTCGACCACAATCGATAGGGTTGGTGTTTGTACGCGCCCCACCGTCGTCAGAAAGAAGCCACCACTTTTGCTGTTGAAGGCGGTCATGGCACGCGTGCCGTTAATGCCAACCAACCAGTCGGCTTCTGAGCGGCAGCGCGCAGCATCGGCCAAAGGTTGCATATCGGCATCGGAGCGCAGTGCACTAAATCCCTCGCGGATGGCATTGGGCGTCATCGATTGCAGCCATAAGCGTTTGATCGGCTGACTTGCTTTGGCGTGTTGTGCAATCAATCGAAAAATTAGCTCGCCCTCGCGACCCGCGTCACAGGCATTAACCAAGGCAGCAATGTCTTTACGCTTGATGAGTTTTTGTAAGACCTTGAGGCGCGATTCGGTTTTTACAATTGGCCGCAAGTCAAAATGGGGTGGCACTACGGGCAGGTTGGCAAACGACCACTTTCCGCGTTTGACGTCATATTCCTCGGGGGCAGCAATTTCTAAAAGGTGGCCCACCGCCGAAGAAACCACATACTGGTCGTTTTCAAAGTAATCGTCGAATTTAGTAAAGCCGCCTAGGGCCTTAGCAATGTCGCTGGCAACCGAGGGCTTTTCTGCAATGATCAGTGTTTTAGGCGTGCTGCCTGCAGTCGATTTGGATGCGGTTTTAGTAGTTGCTTTAGCCACGCGTGAACCTAAATTAAGTACAGATTAGTCAAATTAAAGCCATTTATGTTGCGCTGATTTGCGGCGCACTTCCTTTTTTATTATTAACCGATAAATCAAGAACTGTCCAAAATGCCGACTTTCCCCTGCATTTAAGGCTGATTTACAGCATTTTTTAGTTGCCTGGACCCGCTATGTATTCAGGCCCCGGGGCAGTTCAGCCAAAATGTCCCCCAAGGTGTGAACCAGCTTGGCGCCGTTTTGAATCAGGCTGTGGCACCCTTCCGAGTAGCCCCCAAGGATCGAGCCAGGCACTGCAAATACCTCTCGGCCTAGCTCTGCTGCAAGGCGTGCGGTAATTAGTGAACCCGATCGATTGGTGGCCTCAACCACCACTACCCCTAAGGCAAGGGCGGCAATCAGGCGGTTGCGCCTCGGGAAATGAAACGGCTTTGGACCAACCCCAGGGGGGAATTCCGATATAAGTAGGCCGGAATGGGCTACGGCCTGTGCGAGCGCACGGTGTTCGTGGGGGTAGACGCGATCAAGTCCGGTGCCACAAATGGCGCTGGTTTTGCCGAGGGGGGATTTTAGGGCCGCGCGGTGTGCCGCCCCATCAATGCCACGCGCCAAGCCAGAAACGACCAAAAAGCCAGCCTCTACTAGCCCTTTTGATAACTCGGAAGCAATATATAGACCCTGAAGGCTGGCGTTCCGTGATCCGACAATGGCTATGGCCGGCCGCTCAAATAAAGTGGCGTCACCGCATATATATAGAGGGCTAGGCGGGTCGCTTAAGTCGAGCAGGCGCTTGGGATAGCACTTTGAGCCGGGGTAGAGCAATTGCATGGGTGGATGGTTTCGCATAAACCAATTTTTGAGCACGGACTTTTGTTTGCCAATCAGCCCGCCCTGATTAGTCTGTAAGATAATTCCTATATGACTTTGTTAACGGTTCTCCATTACCCCGACCCCCGATTGCACAAGGTAGCAAAGCCTGTTGCTGTTGTGGATGAGCGGGTGCGCAAGATTGTCGCCGACATGGCGGAGACGATGTACGACGCCCCCGGCGTTGGCCTGGCTGCGACCCAAGTGGACATTCATGAGCGCATCATCGTGATTGACGTGTCCGAGGAGCAAAACCAACTGATGGTCTTTATCAACCCAGAACTCGTCTGGGCCAGTACGGAGAAAAAAGCATGGCGCGAAGGCTGCTTGTCGGTGCCTGAGTTCTTCGACGAAGTAGAGCGGCCTGATCAGATTCAAGTAAAGGCGCTAGACGTGAACGGCAAACCATTTGAGATCAAGGCGGACGGCCTGCTTTCCGTTTGCTTGCAACACGAAATGGATCACTTGCTCGGAAAGGTCTTCGTTGAATACCTCTCTTTTCTAAAGCGCAATCGCATCTCCCTCAAAATGAAAAAGCGTGCCAAAGAGTTGGTAGGCCGCAGCTGAGAGAGCGCCCATTATGAGGGTCATTTTTGCTGGCACCCCGGATTTTGCGGCGCATGCCCTAAAGGCCATTGAGGCGGCGGGCCACACGATTGCATTGGTGCTGACTCAGCCCGATCGGCGTGCCGGCCGAGGAATGCATTTGCAAGCCAGCCCCGTTAAGGAATTTGCGCTGGGCAAGAATATCCCGTTGCTACAACCTGCATCCCTCAACACCAATCATCTTGATGCGGCAAAAAGAGCCGAAGCAATCGCTGCCTTGCACGCCATCAGCCAAACGCAGTTTGATGCCATGGTGGTGGTTGCCTATGGGCTGATCATTCCGCAGGCAATATTGGATCTGGCTGAGCAGCCTGGACGGTATGGTGCATTCAACATCCACGGTTCACTATTACCGCGTTGGCGTGGCGCTGCGCCGATTCAGCGAGCAATTGCTGCAGGGGATGAGCGCACTGGTATCACCATCATGCAAATGGATGCGGGGCTGGATACGGGCGATATGGTGCTGAGTGAAGCGATTGATATCGCGCCCGATGAAACCAGTAGCAGTTTGCACGATCGCCTTGCCGACTTGGGCGCGAGGTTAATGGTGCGCTGCCTCGCTATGCTGGATACGCAAGCAGAAACGGCACGCATTCCTCAGGACCAAGAGGGGATGTGTTACGCCGAGAAAATACAAAAAGCCGAAGCTGAAATTGATTGGTCTCAAAGCGCTATCACCATTGATCGCCTGATTCGGGCATTTAACCCCTTTCCCGGCGCGAGCTCTACGCTCAATGGCCAAAGCATCAAGTTTTGGCGTGCCCGCGCTTTGGTAAAAGAGCTAGCAGAACAATACCAAGGAAGCCATCGCCCCGGATCGATTGTGGGCAAAAGTAAAGATGGGTTTGTGGTGTGGTGCAAGGATGGTGCACTAGAGGTGTTGGAGATACAAAAGCCAGGCGGTAGACGTACATCTGCAGCGCAATGGATTCAAGCAGAAAAGCCAGCGGCCGCATTGCAATTTATTAAAGCGACGGCCTAAGCCGTGGAAATAATGAGGAAGTGGTGATGGCATCAACAGCGCCGCCCCAAAATCTGCCCTTATCGCAAGCGATCACGATTGCGGCACAAGCCATTGGCGAAGTCATGTCGGGCAGGTCTTTGACTCAGGTTTTAGAAGAGCTAGAGCCACAAGAGCGGCCCATCGTTCAAAGTATTACCTTTGATACCTTTCGTCGCTGGACGCGTTCCCATGCACTGATCAAAGAGTTCGTGCCAAAGCCGCCTAGCAAACCGGTGGAGCACGTCTTGGCAGTGGCAATTACGCTGTTGCTGGATCGTACGGATGTGGCAAAAAAAGGCTATGCAACCCACACCATCGTCAATGAGTCCGTGAGCGCATGCGGTCAATACGATGAAACGATCTATGCCAAAGGCATGATGAATGCCGTACTGCGAAAAGTTAGCGCCGCCTTGGATGCGCAGGGCGCAAAACGACCAGACCACAACAGCGTCGGTGAATCGTATTTTCCGCCTTGGTGGATTGCCAATCTGAGAAAAAATTACCCCAAGGGCTGGCAAGCCATTTGTTTACAACAATCGCAGCGCCCACCACTAACCCTGCGCGTCAATCGGCGCTTGATTTCCCTTGCCCAGTACGCTGCTGTATTGGAGGCTGCGCAGATTGAGGCCGAAGCAATCGAGCAGGTTGCCAACGTTGGACTAGAAGCCGCCGTGGTAATTAAAGAGCCAATACCAGTGGCGAGTATTCCGGGATTCTTTGATGGGTTGGTTTCGGTTCAGGATGCGGGCGCGCAGCTTGCGGCCACACTCCTTCATCCAGTAACGGGCGAGCGCGTGCTTGATATGTGTGCGGCACCGGGTGGCAAAGCCGCCCACTTACTGGAGTATGCAGACATCGATCTAGTGGCGATTGATGTAGATCGAGAGCGGTTAAAGCGCGTGAGCGAGACCTTCGGCCGCCTGAAGCTGAGTGCTGGGCCCAAACAAACGATCGAATGCATTACCGCCGACGCTGCAGCCCTGAGCTGGTGGGACAAAAAGCCCTTTGACAAAATACTGATCGATGCGCCGTGCTCCGCTTCCGGGATTGTGAGCCGGCATCCCGACATTCCTTTTTTGCGCCGCGCCGATGACATTGCCGAGTTGCAAGGACGCCAGCGCGCTTTATTGGAAGCCGGTTGGCGTGTGCTGAAGGAAGGTGGATTGCTGCTCTATATCACCTGCTCTATTTTTCCAGAAGAGGGCAAAGACCAGGCAGAATGGTTTATGGCAGGGCATCCGAATGCGTTACGATTAGATGCGCCCGGACAAATATTGCCCGGTCACCTGCACGACGGTTTTTACTATGCTCTCTTTAAAAAGATTGGGCCATGACCCAGCGCCTTAAGCAGCTCCTTCTATCAGCAATGCTGCTGATGGGCGTTGTGCTGGCGCCCGCCGCAAATGCAGAGGGCATTAAGGTCAAGTTTTTTGAGCTTGAGCGCGTAGAGACCGAATGGTTTTTAAATGCCGCTTTTCAGATTGAGCTATCCCCTGGGCTGGAGGATGCCATTCAAAAAGGGGTGGTACTGCACTTTCAGACCGAGTTCGAGTTAACCCGGTCACGGTGGTATTGGTTTGATGAGCGACCCGTGTTAGCGTTGCGGCAAACGAGGCTCTCCTATCAGCCCCTGACGAAGCAGTTCCGGATTGCCTCTGGCGGACTAACATTCACGGCGCAAACCATTGCAGAGGCACTGCAGGTCGTTGGCAGCATTGGTGGTTGGCGCGTCATTGATGGGCCAAGCGTGGATTCGAGCAAGCCTTATTCCGCGGCGCTGCGCATGAGCCTTGACTTGAGTAAGTTGCCCAAGCCATTTCAGGTTAACGCACTCAACAACAAAACATGGAATGTCTCTAGCGATTGGACTCGCTTTACCTTTACGCCAGACGCACAATCCGTATTGAAGCGCCAAGAGTGAGCGCCTTGAAATGAGCCTACTTCGTTTTGACAAGGCCGCCTGGAAGCGCCGGGCACTGCCAATAGCAACTGCCGTCACGGGCATCTTTGCGCTTGCGTTGTTGGTGCTGCTGTCCACCGCAACCTCGAACACCACCTTTTTTGATAACTACTTTATTTGGCTTTACGCCGCCAATGTGGTGGTTGGTATTTGTTTGTTATTAGTAATCGTGACTTTAGTTGTCGTGATTACCATTCGCTGGAAAAAAGGCCGCTTCGGTACGCGCCTAATTGCCAAGCTTGCGATGATTTTTGGTCTCGTGGGCGTAGTCCCCGGCCTGATTTTATATGGCGTCTCATTGCAGTTTGTGTCACGCAGTATTGATACTTGGTTTGATGTGAAAGTGGAGTCAGCCCTAGAGGCTGGGCTCGAGCTTGGGCGTGCGACATTAAGCGCTTCCTTGCAAGAGTTGCAAGATGAGGGCCGCATTGTTGCTGATCAAGTGCAGCGCATTCCAAATCAAGCCAGCCCAGCAGAGTTAACTTTATTACTTTCCCGCATGCGTGATCAGTTTGGCATTCAAGAGATTACGGTTTTCAATGCGCGGCAAGCCGTAGTCGCCACCGCCTCATCGGGCGTGGCATCGAGTGTGGTAGTTGCGCCCAGCGCAGAGATTATGAGCCAGGCCAATAAAGTAAATGGCATCGGCTTTATCGAAGAGTTGCAGGGTTCTCAAGACTATCGACTCAAAGCGGTCATTCCGCTTGTAAAAGAAAGATCGGGCAGCGGTCAAGGCTTTGGACTTAGTCTGCAATATCAGCGCGAGCTTTGGTACTTACAGCTGATCAAGCGGGTTCCAGACGAAATAACAAAAAATACGCTTGCTGTACAAGCGGCCTATAGCGACTATCAAGAAAAATCCTTGGGCCGCACGGGCTTGCGACAAATGTACATAGGCACTTTAACGCTCACCCTCTTTTTTGCTTTATTTGTGGCGGTTACGTTGGCCCTGTTGCTGGGCAGGCAGTTGGCACGCCCACTGCTCATGTTGCTGCGCGGAACGCAGGCAGTTGCGCAGGGCGACCTTTCGCCTAAGCCCGAGCTCGATACGGGCGACGAGCTGGGAATGCTGACGCGTCAATTTAATGTCATGACGCGGCAGCTCGCCGATACCCGCGCCTCGCTACAAGAGTCGAAATCATTTCTGGAGACAGTGTTAAGTAATTTAACCGCCGGCGTCTGTATTTTTGATGACAGCTTTAAGTTGGTTTCGAGCAATGCTGGCGCTGATGCTATTTTTAGGCACGACCTAACGCTGCTTACCGGCAAGTCCCTTAGTGAATTGCCTGCCCTTGCAGAATTTGAGGCGACGGTAAAAGAAGGCTTTGCTGCGATGCAAATGACGGTAGGTCCCAGAGCAGGTAGAGCGCTGCCCACCACTGAGGAGGCGCCCCAGGCGGGAGCTAGAGTATGGCAAAAGCAAATTCAGCTGCATGCAAGTAGTGAGTTTGACCAAGAGCTCGGCGTCACTATTTTTGTGCGCGGCACAGAGCTGGCCCCAGGCCTCAATATGATTGTGTTTGACGACATCACCGATGTGGTCACGGCGCAGCGTTCGATTGCGTGGAGCGAGGTTGCGCGCCGCCTTGCCCATGAAATTAAAAATCCACTGACCCCGATCCAGCTCTCTGCCGAACGGCTTCAGCAAAAGCTAGCAGGTAAGGTAAGCCCTGAGCAGGAAGAAGTAATGAACCGGAGCACTGCCACCATCATTGGCCAAGTAGAGGCAATGAAGCAGATGGTGAATGACTTCCGTGACTTTGCAAAGACTCCGGCCCCACAGTTGCGAGCGGTTTCGATTAATCAGTTAATTCAGGAAATTCTGGTGTTGTATGAGGGTAGTCCCATGGAGGTATCGCTTGACTCGAGCTGTCCAGAGATCTTGGGTGATCCAACACAATTGCGTCAAGTGATTCATAATCTTTTGCAGAACGCACAAGATTCGACATTAGAGGGTCAAAGGAGCGCGGCGTCGGTTGCCATCTCAACGGAGGCGGTGCCGTACAAACAAGCGAATGGTGTGATGCAAAAAGCGGTGCGGTTTACGATTGCTGACTCGGGAACTGGATTTCCAGCTAAGATACTAGCAAGGGCCTTTGAGCCGTACGTCACAACAAAGAGCAAGGGTACAGGTTTGGGTTTAGCAGTGGTAAAGAAAATTGTGGATGATCATGGTGCAAAAATTGAGATTCAGAATCGAATGCAAGGAGATGCGGTAGTGGGAGCACAGGTGTCTATTTTGTTTATGAACCAAGCGAAAGAGGCGGCTTAGCCATGGCGAGCATCTTGGTGGTTGACGACGAGATGGGCATCCGTGAGCTTCTCAATGAGATCCTTACGGACGAGGGACACACCGTTTATTCCGCAGAAAGTGCAATACAAGCACGCACGGTGCGGGAGCAGATGCGACCGGATTTAGTTCTTTTGGATATTTGGATGCCTGACACGGACGGTATTACCTTGTTGAAAGAGTGGTCGAACAGTGGGCAGCTCACCATGCCGGTAGTAATGATGTCGGGCCACGCCACGATCGATACTGCGGTGGAGGCAACCCGCATTGGTGCCCTCAATTTTTTAGAAAAGCCAATTGCGCTGCAAAAATTATTAAAGACGGTGAATAAGGCGCTTGAAAGTGCGCCAAAACAGATACAGACCGAAGAGGTAGCAGCAATATTGCCATCGTCAAAGCCTGCCGCTGAATTAAAGCCAGCCCTTGCCACAGCGGCGCCACCGCCAGGTGAATACATTAGCGGCATAGCCAAGACGTATTTTGATCTGCCCTTGCGCGAGGCGCGCGATCTCTTCGAAAAAGCCTATTTTGAGCATCAGATGCAAATCATGGGTGGAAGCATGACCCGAATCTCAGAATATACCGGGCTGGAGCGCACGCATTTGTATCGCAAACTAAAGGCGCTCGGCGTGGATGCTACCAAAAGTAAGAGTGAGTTAGACCCCGCCTTGCCCAAGAAGTGATTTATCTATCAACAATTGTGTCGGCAGCTGTAAGGGATGCGTATTAACCCTAGCTATTTTTGATTAGACAGAAGTTGAATTCAACTAAAATATAGAACTAATTACCGAAACGTGCGCATGAATCAATGCGTACACACCATTTTTTTGACGAGGCCCTCATGAAACCGAATTTACAAAAATATTTCACACCAATACAAGCGATTGTTGGTGCCATCACCTTAGGTGTGTGTGGCGCTTCTCAAGCCGCGCAAGACGGGTTTTATTTGGGGGCAAACGCAAACGTATCGATTGGGCCATCCGTTGTAACCGTAAGCAATGCCGCATTTCCAAGCGGAACGTCGTATGTGAACGGCGGAAATACAAACGCCTTTGGTTTGGCGAGTGATGGACGCTTTCAATACGATGCATCACTGGGCTACATTAAGAATAATTTTGGCTTAGAGCTGCGTTACATTTCGCTGGGATCGCAAAAACAGATTACCCAAAACGGCCAGTCCTTAGCGGCTAATGAATCAGGCAGCTACAGCGGCAAATATTATGGTATCAACGGTAAGTATTTCGTACCATTGAATCAAGGCAAACAAGACCTTCACTTCACATTGGGCGGCGGAAAGTTACTAAATGATTTTTCTGCCCTGAATTCGCAAGCAACTACTACGCCATCAAACCTCAGCGCATCCCAAAATGAGTTCGCCTTAATGCTAGGCGCTGGTATGCGATTTAACATTACCAAGATAGTAGGACTTAATTTAGAGCTGAACCGGATTACTCCAGTCACTCACGGCCTATTTAGCTCTGGCATTTACAACAATGCGTACACCGTCATCTCTGCCGGTTTTGTGGTGAGCTACTAAAAAAGTAGGTGGCTTAAACGGCCACCTATTTCTAGACTTATAAAGTGGGCCAGCGACATCAGCCCACTTTCAATAGAATTACACCAAGCAAGATCAAAGCGGCGCCAAGCCAGCGAATCGGAATATTGGGATCACCAAAGACGAGAACGCCAATAGCAAAAGTGCCAACCGCCCCAATCGAGGTCCATACGGCATAGGCAGTCCCAATGGGGATGCCTTTTAATGAATACCACAGCAAAAAACCGCTCATTGCCATACTGCCGCCAGCCAAAGCTAGACCCCAGATTTTCATATTGGGATTACCCGATAGCTTAAGGCCGAGTGGCCAGCCAATTTCGAAAGCGCCTGCCAAGAGGAGGGATAGCCAGTACATGTTCCGCCAAAAAGAAATGGAAGAATAAACTGTATCAAAGTGCGCGCACCACTGGCGGCATCAGCAGCGCATGCCAAGGGATTGATAAGCGTTTATCCAAGTGCCGACCCCTCCCAAGGGCATTTGCCTAGCCCTAAAACACTTCCGTTATAATTTAGGTCTTGGCCTGGTAGCTCAGTCGGTAGAGCAGAGGATTGAAAATCCTTGTGTCGGTGGTTCGATTCCGCCCCGGGCCACCAAGAAATAAAAAAACCACCTTCGGGTGGTTTTTTCATTGGCAGTCTGTCAACCCTGACTTGAGATATCGGGTGGGTATGAATTAAACAAAACGAGTAGGGCTTTTGGGAGACTATCTGCTCAGAAGCGCAAAGCCTGCATAATTATGTAAACCTAACCACTGGAGCCGGCGATGCCAAGTGCGAAGAAAACATGGGCTGAAAAGATCAAGACAAAACCGCCTCATCAAGTCATTCTCGAGAAGGATTTTGCAGGAGTGCCAAAAGGCTCGAAGTTACACATTTCAAGCCCAGCCGAGATCGTAGCTGAACTGAAAACCATCGCACCAGGCTCCATAATTTCTATACAAGAGCTCAGGTGCAGATTGGCTGAGAAGAATCGCTCAGATGCCACCTGTCCTGTATCTACATCCATTTTTCTTAGAACTGTTGCGGAATATACTTGGGAAGAGTTCAACCGCACCGGCAGCACACACGATCTAGCTCCATTCTGGCGGGTAGTCGAGTCAAACTCCCCTATCGCAAAAAAACTGAACTTTGACCCTGCATGGATTGAGTTACAGCAAGAACTTGAGAAGCAGAGCAACTAGTGCTGGCATTACAGCAAGCTTGGTGCGAATTGTTAATCAGGCGATGATCGCATACATTTCAGTCAGGAGCGGGCGTCCTTTACCCTGGTTCGATTCCGCCCTGAGTTACCAAGAAACTGAATGGCCCACTTGTTGGGCTATTCTTTCGGGGCTTGGCAGGGTTGGGCACCATAGCCTCAGATATCCACGCTAAGAACTGTCCTTTTAAAGGACGGTTTTGTGTGAGAAGATTTTTAATCCCGTCATCAGTCGTTGTCGTTTAAAACGACAAATAGATTTAGGGATTACAGTAATTACACTTTGATGGGTCGGCCTTCCTTTGATCCGCTACTATTTCTCTTTGTTTATAGCCGCACTTTATGCATGACCATATATTGGCTATTGGTAAAGTTGTGGGCGTCTCACAATCAGCACATGGCAAGCCCCTTTGTCTCTCTGCGACCCAGAATCCGGGGGATTCGCACCCTGGACATACAGAATTCATTTTTCTTGAGAGATCTTCCGTTGCCTTAAAGATGTTGGACATACGAGTGGGATTGGTATGCGCCCTTAAATCATTCTCTACAAATACATTTCCCTTTTTTGAGAGGTTCGTTGCCCAATCAAACGCTTCTTTCAAAGACTCAAGATCTTTGATGCCTTTACGGCACTCTGGGTGATATTCGTCATTAGGTCGAACAACCAATTGATGGGTGGTGAATTGAGCTTCGGAGAGGAGCGCATTTAATTCATCCCGGCTCGATACTAGCCTGCTGGTACTTTGAGCTTTTCCGGTGAAATATCCAATAATCTCGATGCTACGAGTGTCATCTATTAAAACGACTAACTCGTAATTCCAAGGAAACATGCCCGTGTACGGGTCACGATCAATGGCACCCTCACTGGCGATGCCAATTGATGAGCCCGATAGCTCCATTCCGACCCTAGCCTTTTTTCTGGCGGCATCTAGTTGCAAGCCATGCCTTGGAATATCCCTGGTAAAAGTCCCCAGTTTGTCTGTGTCATAGCCTGAGACATGAACAACCTCTAAGCCATTAGAGTCAAAGAGTTGTGGGCAAATGACCGACTCTTTGCCGTGTTGAGTCAGGAGGCTGGCTTTTAATCCTTCATAAGGCCTTGGATGGTTTGTCATCTTAATTAAATTTCTGAGCAACCCAAATGTACGTAGGAATTCCAAGAATGATGTTTAGTGGAAATGTTATCCCAATCGAGAGGCCAAAATAAATCGATGGGTTCGCCTCTGGAATGGCATACCGTAAAACCGCTGGTACAACAATATACGATGCACTTGCTGATAAAACCATTAAAAGAATAGTATCCGCAGTTGCTACTCCAAAGAGAATGCATAGCCCTAAAGCAATTACCGCATGGAGCAGTGGACTGATCGAGGCATACGCTATCAACGCAGTAGAGTTCTTGACGGCATCCTTCAAATTTTTAGCAACCATCAGGCCCATATCGAGCAGGAAAAATGCTAGCATTCCTTTAAACAAGTCGCCAGAAAATGGTTGCATCATTGTTTTTCCGGCTTCACCACTAAGATATCCCACAACCATGGCACCTAGAAGCAGTAAATGAGCGCCATCCGTAAATGACTCATGAAGTATTGCTTTTAATGAGGGCCTCTTTGCTTGGCTATTTTCGGGGTTGTGCCTCAGCATGTTAGCCAGTAGAACAGCCATAATGATTGCTGGAGACTCCATTAAAACTAAAGCGATTGCCATGTATCCATTTGGGTTTAATTGACTTTGCTCCATGTATTGAATGGCAGTTACAAATGTCACTGCACTAACGGACCCATATGAGGCAGCAACTGCCGCCGCATCAAACTTGTTAATTCGATTTCTTAAGAATAAGTAGCCTAGCGTTGGCACAAGAAAAGCCATGACCATCGCAATAGTCATGCTGAGCGCGATTTCTGAATTAAGTCCTGTTTTGGCTAGGGCGAAGCCGCCCTTAAGTCCAAGTGCCATCAGCAAGTAAAGCGATAAAAATTTAGCGATGGAGCGCGGAATTTCAAGATTAGAGCGAATCAGGCCAGCAAAACATCCAAAGACAAAGAAAAGGATTGCGGGGTCAAGTAAGTTATTCATATGTTCTCCAAATTTAGGAGCAATCATAGGGATGCCTATACATAAAGTAAAATTGATATTTATAGACTTGTATATAGGTAAAAGCTGATGAATATTACATTTAGACAATTAAGGCTGTTTCTGGCTCTTGCTGAAACTGGAAGCGTTAGTGCGGCAGCGCGAATGGTCCACGTTACCCAACCAACGGCCTCGATGGGATTGAAAGAGATAACGGATGCTGTCGGGATGCCACTCTACGAAGTGGTTGCTAGGAAAGTGCATTTAACAGCGATGGGTCAGGAGTTAGCCAAAACGGCTAGAGCTATTTCTACCGAGTGGGAATCCTTTGAGCAAGAGGTTCATGGAGTAAAAGGATTAACGCAGGGCAAGCTAAAGGTTGCAGTAGTGAGTACTGCCAAGTATTTCATTCCCAGAATATTAGGCACCTTTTGCGCGAAGTATCCTCAAATCGATATTTCTTTAGAAGTGCTTAATCGTGATGGTGTAGTAAAAAGATTAGAGGAGAACCTGGATGATCTTTACATCATGTCCCAGCCACCACTTCATCTCGATATAGAGGATGAAGTGTTTATGCCAAACCCGTTGCTGTTAGTTGCCTCAAAAGAACATGTTCTAGCGAAGAAAAAAACAGTTGAACTGGTCTCATTGAAGGACAAAAAATTTATCTTTCGAGAAAAGGGCTCCGGCACAAGAATGGCAACCGATGCCCATTTCAAAAGATTGAAATTGAAGCCCAGCATCAGGTTGGAGCTTGGAAGCAATGAGGCAATTAAGCAGGCTACCATAGGCGGCCTCGGCATAGCGGTGTTGTCAAAACATGCTCTTGGTGATAAATCGGATCAAGAAGCAGTAGCCATCTTGAAATGCAAAGAATTTCCTATTGAGTCGAGCTGGCACATTGTTAGCCCGAAAGGCAAAAAGCTGTCGCCAATAGCAACCATATTTAAGAAGCACCTATCTCAACAAGCAAAAAGCTGGAAATAGAAATGTCGTTTTAAACGACATTAATAGACACTATGATGGTTGACTGGAAGGGTATGGCAACACAATCTGTGCGCACAGAAAAATTGCCCCTCGCAAGATTCTGATTTCATTGCCAAATTTGACCGGCACAAGGACGCACAATTTTTAGACAAGTCGAGGCTGGTGACTCAAGCCCTTGAAAGCAAAGCGAAAGCGGTCTATCGGAGGATATTTGAAAATCCTTGTGTCGGTGGTTCGATTCCGCCCAGGGCAGCCAAGATTCTATAAACCACCTTCGGGTGGTTTTTTCATACTGGTTGAATTAGGTCTGATAGATTCGTCTAGCAAAAAACTGCTAGTTACTGGGCCTCATGGTGAAATCACCATTATCACTGCTGATAGTGTTTTTATTGGCTTCATAGTATGTGGCTTCAGCTACGCCCAATGGGCTCACGAAGTTTGTAACCATTTCAGATTTATTTGGCAAAATTACAAAGCGATACGTCTTGCCGCTGTCAAATTGATAGCTTTGAGAAAATATGCCAAAAGAGCCGGAAAATGTACTGTCTACCTTAAGAGCGTGCTTTCCTGAAGGTATATTTACTGTGCAAGTATCTGCATTGGGGATAACGCAGACTTTAAGGTCATCCACATAAACTTGGGCGCTTCTCACAACTCCAAACCAAACTGTACTTGTGCGGCTGAAGATCAGGGTTACATCCCCGCCAGGATTCACGGGGGCCGCACCCTCTTGAGGCATCATGCCCTGACAGCCAGCTACTAAAGCAACAAGACTCAAGTAGAGCAATTTTTTATTTCTCATCTTAAGCCCCTTAAGCCTAAATAGTAGCTGCCAATATTACTTCAACACACAACTACTGGTGAATGGAACCACAGATAATTTGATATGGAGTCAAGTGGATGGCATTGATTAGGGCCAGTATCCACAGACTTGTTCGATTGCGCCCCCCAGCCACCAAGAAACACCAAAACCACCTTCGGGTGGTTTTTTCATTTGCAGATCTGCTATAAATTGATTAACCATCCATGGAGCCAATATGACGCAATCATCCCGCCGTAATTTCTTAAAAACTACCGCTGCCGGTTCTCTCGCTATTGCTGGCACTTCCGGTGTGGCGATGGATTCTGCTAAGGCGCAATCCATGCCATCAAAGTCGGCCATTCAAACTAGGGCCAATGAAATATCAACCAAGTTATTTGCCGATGATGGCTTAGCGATGCCGATTGCGACTAAGCCCACAGTTTCTGGGCTAGCCAAAGGCCTGGATCGAACGATGGTGCTCGGCGGTGGCGGGGAATATTACATTGCTTGGTATTGCGGATTCTTTCATGGCCTGATTGAAGCCGGCTTGGATATGGCAAAGCTGCCTGAAATGGTGGTGGGCACTTCGGCCGGGTCTTATATGGGATCATCGCTACTTTCTGGCGAATTTACGCGCCTACGCACCGAGTTTGATTTCTTTGGAAAGTTTCCCGAGATTTTTGCCAAGATTGCGCCTTTGGCTAAGCCCAACATAAGTCAGATAAGAGCCGATCAAATTAATATGAGCGCAACGGACGGCAGTATTGAAACGCGCAGAATAATCGGCAATGCTGCTTTAGCGGCCAATAATAAGTTGAATGGTGATCACGTTGAGAGGGTGGCCGCATTACTAACGGGTGATAGCAAAAAAAATTGGCCAACCAGTCGGATGTACACAACAGGGATTGATTGCTATACAGGCGAACGTATTGTGGTGGGACAACAAGCCGCCAGAAAAAATGCCATTCCATTAGCGCACGGAGCTGCCGCAAGTAGCTCCTTGCCAGGGGTGGCAGGGCCAACGTTATTGGGCCAACGGTATGTGATGGATGGGGGTATTTGCTCTAATCCAGCGCACGTAGACTTGGTGGCTGGCTCCAAAAGAGCGCTCATTATCACCTTGACGGACGGTGTGACGGGCGCAATTCTAACTACCATTCCACACCCCATCGCACAAAACATTGAAGACATAAAGGCGACCGGCACAAAGGTGAAGTGGATCGTTGCGGGCACACCGAAAGGGGTTGACTTGCTTGATCCAAAGCAGATTGCTGGCGCATTACGTACAGGCTATGACCGGGCAAAAATGGAAGCACCAAAAATCAAAGAGTTCTGGGGTTAGCAGTAGCATCTTAGGGCCTAGGCGATTCCGCTCCTAGCCACCAAGAAACACCAAAACCACCTTCGGGTGGTTTTGTATTAATTGGGCGCATGCGATGCCGCTTAAAACGACATGCCGCAGTATTCCGGTCAAGGTAGTAATATGCAAATGAATGAAATACGCCAATGAAACCTTCTTCCTTGTTTTTGCTCTAATTGCATGGGGATTGCTTTACGGTTCGCGGTTTATATTGACGCTGGGTAAGGCGAGTCAAGCCGAAAAACTGTGGCTAATCGCCCTTACTTTGACCGCTTCTTCATTTACGCTCTTCGCAGCAGCATCAACGCTATCCCTATCCTTACTGACATTAGCAAATACTTGTTTTATTGCGAGCTTTATTTACTTTGGCTTGTTTTGCCGTTCGCTGAATGGCCCGATAACAAAAAATGTGCATTTTATTGTGGTTGCAGGCCTCGTGGTCTTCGCGCTTGTTTTTGAGTACTTAAGGCAAAACGGATTATTTATACAAAGAGTGGGTTTAGTCAGCCTGATAGGCGCAGCCTGCTTTGTGTGGGAGCTAAGGGAGTTAAGGCGCATTAAAGAAATCCAATCCACCCAACTCCGATTTTTGGTTTACACCATTGCGATCGAGCTGGCCCTGACAATTGCTAGGCTTGTCGCTTTGTACATTGATGGTGGGCTATCTACTCCAAACTTATATCAAGAGGGGGCAATTAGCGCCTCAATTCGGTGGGCATGGCTTGGTATAACAATCCTGTCTTATGTGGCAGTACTTGGTTATTGGTTAGAAAAAATAAGCCTTGAAAAAGCGCAAGTAATACAAGAAAGTTCCAGAATTAGTGCACTATTAAAAGAAAAAGAGCGCCTTATTTATGGCCTGCTGAAGGCAAACAAGACGGCAGCTACTGGCGCTTTATCGGCATCAATTGCGCATGAGCTCAATCAGCCGCTTGGAGCATCGAATCTGAATATTCAGTTTCTTAAAATGAAACTCGAAAAAGGGGTACTTAACCCAGAGTTGGGCAAAGAGATTTTGGATTCGCTAGAAGAAGATAACAAGAGGGCTGCCACGATTGTTAAATCACTGAGATCAATATTTAACGACAGCAATTCAAATGCGGAAGAAGTGCTGGTGAATGACCTTGTTAATAAAGTATTGGATATTGTTACGCCAGAGCTAAGGTCCAAGAATATACAAATTCAAATTCGAGTGGATGATGGTTTAATGCTGAAAGTAAATTCAGCTGAAATTGAACAGGTCTTATTAAACCTACTGAATAATGCGGGACAGTCTTTGGCTAACTCCGGAACCCTCTTGCGACGAATCACCATAGAGGCCACTAAAGTCGGCCGTTCAATTCGTTTAAGCATTACGGACAATGGCATGGGCGTTCCAATTGAGTTTAAGCCCCAATTATTTGAATTACTCAGCACGACTAAGCAGACCGGCATGGGTTTGGGCCTATGGCTTTGTAAGCACATTGTTACTAGATATGGTGGCTCTATTCACTATGATGATGCTGTTGATGGCGGGGCTAGGTTTATGGTTGAGCTTCCTTCGGCAGGCTAGGCAGCGGCGGCATATCGAGCTGCTTTATATAGAATGAATGCATGACCAATCTAAATCAGCTGCCTACAGACCTACCTATTCCTCAAGATGATGGCTCAACCAATCATTTGCAGGGAATGAAGCTACCCCCTGTTTCCTTGCAGGCTACTAATGGCAAGACCGTTCATTTTGGGGATATTAAAAGCAAGTTAGTTATCTATTGTTATCCCATGACAGGGCAGCCCAATGTCGCTCTACCAGATGGTTGGGATCAAATTCCGGGAGCAAGGGGGTGCACGCCCCAGAGCTGTTCATTTAGAGATCACTATCAAGAGCTTGTGGGATTGGGCGCTGAGGTTATAGGTTTAAGTGTTCAATCTACGGCGTATCAAAAAGAGATGGTCGATCGACTTCATTTGCCATTTCCGGTGGTGAGTGATGAAGGGTATGAATTTCAGAGGGCATTGAATATGCCAACTTTTATTGCCGGCGGCATGACTTTGTTAAAACGAGTCACACTCATTGCAAACAATGGCGTAATCGAGGCAGTTCACTATCCCATCTTCCCAAGTGATAGTGACCCAGCCTGGGTGATTGATTATTTGACGACGCACCAGAGTTAAGCAAGCTGCGCATTGCTGATTCTAAGGAGGCCCATATGTCTGCGGTTCGAAATATCCGAATGCTCACACGCTATAACAAGTGGGCAAACACGATGCTGTTGGATGCGATTGCGAGCTTGCCGCCGGAAGAGGTAAGTAAAAAACGTGCTGCTGCATTTGGCGGGATGTCATTTGCTTTGGCGCACGTGGCGATTGTGGATCAAATCTGGCAGGCCCACTTGCTAGGACAGAATCACGAATTTACGTCTCGAACTACCGATTCGCCGGGTTCCTTAGAGTTGCTTACTGGCAAGTGGAACGAGATGGGCGACTGGTATATTCAATATGCCGACACCATGAGCGAGGCAAAGCTGAATGAGAAGATTCGCTTTTCGTTTGTTGATGGCGGCGCCGGAGAAATGACCAGAGGCGACATTTTGATTCATGTCTGTAATCACAAGGCCCTGCATCGCGGGCACATTGGAGACATGTTTTATCAGTCTGGCTTTAGGCCGCCATCCATCGATTTGCCGGTGTATATCAGAGATGCATTTAATGAGGCAGAGCTTAGCTAGGACATCCCCATTTCTGGCCCTTTACTCTCTTGTGAGTGCCTCGATGGCTTCTTTGTGAAGTGGTGTTGTGCCAAAAGCATCTAGCAATGTTTTTCGCTTGCCCATCTCAAATTCAGTAAACGTAAATGCGGGCCCGACTACGCAGCTGACTAAACAAAAAGCATCCGCGCGCACCGGTTTTGCGGCAAACCAAGTGCCCGCGGGAATCGTGACCTGAAACTTCATGGACTTCTGGCCAATCTGAACGGTCGCGAGGGCATTCTGCGGGTCAAAGTAGTGGATGGCAATGTCGCAGCCCAAATGAAAGAACCAGGTTTCATCGGACTGAATGCGATGCCACGCCGAAAAATCAGTCCCCGACAAAAGGTAGTAAATACTGGAATAGGCATTTTTGCTATTGCCATTGGACTCGCGTACTAGAGCACTTGCTCGGTGCATTTCCCGGTAGTAGCCGCCTTCTGGGTGAGGCTCTAGCCCAAGCGAGTCAATAACAGCCGTGATGTCCTGCATAAAATGAACCTTCTCTATATACACAATTCGATAAAAGTACGATAAACTATTTCCAAGCAGGAGAGTGAGGCGATGCCTCCACCGAAGGCGCAAACTCCCATGAACGCTCAGGTATCCACCCGGAAGGTACTGCTTATCCTAAATAGCCGTCTGGAGAGTCGCCATTATGTGGCGCACCGAAGGAGCAAATACTAAGCTGGGCTTAGTGTGAATCTCTCAGGTATCAGGGACAGGGGGAGCGGCAAGCGTGTGATCAGTCAATCTGATTGCGTGCCGCTATTAGGAGCCCTGCAATGACAACGTATTCCGGTTAATTCAGTGAATGTTTTGAGTCCATTGGCCTTCAATTTGGCCACAACCACAACCCACTGAATGAAAGAAATTCCCATGTCGAATCAATATGTTCACGAAGCCCCTTACCACCCAGGTTATGAGGATGCCTCATTTAAAAATGAAGTATCCCCACAAATTGCCGAGCTAATGGAGTATCGCAAGATGAATGCTCGGCACCTGCAGTTCTCCAATACGATTGTGCAGTTCTGTAAGTCTGAGTTGAATCACCATGCCCAGCAACGGCAGGCAAGAGGCTAAGCAAAGTAGCAGTAGACGCTGAATTACAAACCACCTGCGGGTGGTTTTTTCATGGCGGTGTGCTATAACAATTCATAATTATTTGGGGTAACACATGCTTATCGTCACAACGTTGATTGCTTGTATTTTGGCTGCATTATTTATTCGCCTATCTTTTGGCGTTATCCGTCTTCGGCGGCACTATAAAGTAGGCCTGGGCAGCGGGGGCGTTGACGATTTGGAGCGCGCCATTCGTGCCCAAGCAAACTTTGCTGAATACGTGCCGATTGCATTAATACTCATGGCCTGCCTTGAGATCAATGGCGCGCCGCTATGGCTCATCGCTATTCTTGGTATTGCTTTCGTGGCTGGCCGAGTGATTCATGCCAAAGGAATTAATCAACCGCCGCCGCACTTTAGCAATCGCGTCATCGGCATGAAATTCACGCTCACGACCCTCATTCTGTTGGTGGCGTTCAATCTAGTCTGGTTGCTGTTACAGATCTGGTCATAGGAAAAAATGAAAACGAAGCGTAATTACTTTGCCATAGCGAGCTGTGTCGTGCTCCCTCTTTTATACGGATGTGCCGCGACGAACTATGGTGATAATGAATTTAAGCTTAGTATGGCTAGCTCAGGTAAAGATGTCATGTGGATGCCAACCAAAGTGGAGATGGCCGATCAAATGCTTTCGCTCGCGCAAGTACGCCAAGGAGACCTGGTGTATGACCTGGGCTCAGGTGATGGCGTCATTCCGATTGAGGCAGCAAAAAAATACCAGGTACGCTCAGTCGGTATTGAGTACAACCCTGATTTAGTTAAGCTATCGGAGCGCAATGCAGAGCGAGCTAAAGTCGAAAACCTGGTGACATTTAAACAGGGCGATATTTTTGTCGAAGATTTTTCACAAGCCACTGTGCTGACCCTATATCTGGGTGAAAACCTCAATTCCAAACTCATGCCCACCATTTTAAATATGCAAGCCGGCACGCGCGTCGTATCCAACACATTTCGGATGGAGGGGTGGATACCAGATCAGGAAGTGCGAATTTCCAACGGAGAAATGGCTTACCTTTGGATTGTGCCGGCTAATATCGATGGCAACTGGCAATGGAATGGACCATCTGAACTGGGCGACCTTCGCCTCGTGATTCGCCAGAAGAAACAGTTCTTTGATGGTGCCTTGTATCAAGGTAATAAGCGCATAGCCCACTTTGAAGATAGCCGCATTCGAGGGTCGGACCTGGAGTTTGCCTTTGTTTATCAAAATACAAACTACGTTTTTAAGGGAAGGATCAATGGGTCAGGCATGACAGGCGTCCTGAATAACAATTCAGCATTGACAGTCACCGGCAGGCGCTAAGGATAGAATTTAGGGGCAAGATTTTTCTCTGCCATCACCAATTAAACATGTTTAACTTCGCCCAGTTAGCGCTGCCACTAATTCAGGCCCCGATGGCTGGCGGAATTACTACACCCCAATTGGTAGCAGCAGTAGCCAATCAGGGCGGTGTGGGTAGTTTTGGTTTTGCCTACAGTGCGCCTGAAAAAATTCATACGGATTTAGTTGCGGCACAGTCACTGACAAGCGGCCCTATTAATGCCAACTTTTTTGTCTTCAACCCAGTTCGCTTGCCAAGCGATCAGACGCAAAAAAATGCGATAGAGGCATTGCGATCTCTGAATGTAGACGGAGTGCAGTCACTCACCATTCCAGCAGAGCCTTTCTATCCCAGTCTGATGGATCAGCTAGAGCCCATCTGGAAGGCGCGACCAGCAATCCTCAGCTTTCATTTTGGCCTGCCGCCGGAGGGCGTTATTGAAAAAGCGCACGCGCTCGGAATTGCAGTTGGCATCAGCGCCACCAGCCTTACGGAAGCCTTGGCCATCGAGTCCGCCCATGCTGATTTTATTGTGGCCCAGGGAATCGAAGCTGGCGGGCATCGAGGGCAATTTGATTTACAGGCTAAAGACGAGGCATTAAGGGCCCTAGAGCTTACGGCTCAACTGGTGAAGCATTGCCGTATTCCAATCGTTGCTGCGGGCGGAATCATGACTGGGGCCGATATAAATGCAGCGCTTTCTAAAGGCGCGCAGGCAGCACAAATGGGAACGGCATTTTTATGTTGCGATGAATCAGGGACTCCGTCCAGTTATCGCCATTATTTATTACATAAACAAAACAGGTCTACGACACTGACGAAGGCTTTTTCAGGACGGCTTGCACGCGGTATAGAAAATACCTTCACTCGCACCATGCAAGATCAAGCCACCCTACCCTTTCCGATCCAAAACACCCTGACAGGGCCACTACGTCAGTGGGCCGCGGCACAGCAGGATGCCGAGTATCAGAGTCTTTGGGCAGGAACGGCGTATGCACAGATTCGGAGCATGCCAACACAAGAATTGATGCAGCAGTTGCGCGATGAGATTGGGCGTGCGTCGTTGACGCGGTGATACCCAAAGCAATGCAGTAAGCCCTAAATAATTTAGGCGCTTCAAATTCGTGCCCGTGCTGGTAATATCAATTACGTCCTGACATTGCCTTTATCCATTAGAAAGTATTCAAACTCATGCCGCATGACGTCGGCTTAATCGCCATTCTTGCCATTGGCTTTGGCCTTGCCCTTGTGCTGGGCATGGCAGTTTCATACCTAAAAATGCCGCCCTTAGTTGGTTACTTGTTGGCGGGCGTCATGATCGGACCAGCAACGCCGGGTTTTGTGGCGGACATCAGCCTATCGACGCAGCTCGCTGAAATTGGGGTGATGCTATTGATGTTTGGGGTAGGACTGCATTTTTCAATTAATGACCTCTTGTCAGTGAAGAAAATTGCAATTCCTGGCGCACTATTTCAAATGACCGTGGCGACCGCCCTTGGCTTTTTTGTGGGCAGCTGGTGGGGATGGTCATTTTTGGGCTCAATCGTATTTGGCCTCAGCCTCTCGGTTGCCAGCACCGTGGTCCTCCTACGCGCACTCGAAGCAAAAGGTTTGCTAGAAACCCCGAACGGCAAAATCGCCGTCGGCTGGCTTGTCGTCGAAGACCTCATCATGGTTTTAGCTTTGGTTTTGTTACCCGTAATGGCTGATATTTTTCATACGCAGCCAATGGGGGGTGCCGACAAAAATCAAATGGATGTACTGCAGGCAGTTGGTATTACCTTAGCTAAAGTAACGGCATTCATCGTTCTGATGTTGGTAGTGGGCAAGCGGCTCCTGCCGAAAATTCTATGGCTAGTTGCAAAAAATGGCTCACGCGAGCTCTTTACCCTCGCCGTTATCGCATCGGCGATTGGAATCGCTTTCTTAGCAGCCTCACTATTTGACGTTTCATTTGCCCTGGGTGCTTTCTTTGCCGGAATGATGCTGGGCGAGTCTGAGCTGAGTAAACGAGCAGCGGATGAGTCATTGCCATTGCGCGATGCGTTTGCAGTGCTCTTTTTTGTTTCGGTTGGCATGCTCTTTAATCCCGAAATTGTATGGAACGAACCACTCAAATTGCTGATTGTGATTTTGATCATTACGGTTGGCAAAACACTGGCTGCCGTGGCCTTCGTATTGCTTTTCAAGTATCCGCTCAATACAGCAATGACCGTCGGCATTAGTTTGGCGCAGATCGGTGAATTCTCCTTCATCCTGGCGGGAATGGGCTTGGCCATGGACCTGATACCAAATGAGGCATACAGCCTCATTCTGGCAGGGGCGATTATTTCGATTGCGATGAATTCATTTCTATTCAGCGGCATTGCTCCCGCAATCGAGTGGGCGCGTAAACGCTCCGCTCTCGCCCGCAAATTAGATCAGCGGATTGATCCACTCGCATTATTGCCGACCACGGTCAATCAATCCCTCCTCACCGGTCAGGTCGTCATTGTGGGCCATGGGCGGGTTGGAAAAAGTGTTTTTCAAAAACTACGGGAAAAAAATATTGCCTGCGTTGTAGCTGAGATAGACCGCGCAGTAGTGCAAGGATTGCGCACACAAGATATCCCCGCCGTAGCGGGCGATGCATCCGACCCGTTTGTTTTGATTCAGGCGCATATTGCCCAAGCAGCAATCTTGGTGATCGCAACGAAAGATGCCATGAATATTGGTAAGATGGTTGAAACAGCGCGAGCGCTGAATCCAAATATTGCCATTTTTATCCGCGCACAGGATGGCGACTCGATTGCGATGTATGAAAAAGAAGGTTGGGGCAAGTCATTTACTGCAGAGGAAGAGCTAGCTAATCGCTTGAGCAATGAGGTGGTACAAAAACTGCAACAAGCACAATAGCCACCGAATACGACTGCTTAATTTTTTAGTGAGAGATCAATGAAAAGCGTAATCGGAATACACGGCAATAATCAGGCGCACTGGGTGGGTGATGGATTCCCGGTGCGGACATTGTTTTCATATCAGTCGATGGGTGAAGAGCTAAGCCCTTTTTTAATGTTGGATTATGCAAGTCCAACCGCATTTCCCCCAAGCGCCGAAGCAAAGGGGGTTGGCCCGCATCCGCACCGCGGTTTTGAGACGGTAACGATTGTCTATGAAGGGGAGCTTGCGCATAAAGACTCGGCGGGTAATAGCGGCACGATTGGTCCGGGCGATGTGCAGTGGATGACGGCGGGCGCTGGTATTTTGCATGAAGAGATGCACTCAGCGCAATTTACACAGCAAGGTGGCATGTTAAGCATGGCGCAGCTCTGGGTTAACTTGCCGGCAAAACAGAAGATGACGCCGCCTGGCTATCAGGCAATCGAGGCGGAACAGATCCCAAGCATTCATTTAGAAAATGATCAGGGCTCGGCTCGGCTTATTGCGGGCAATCATGCTGGACATTCCGGCCCCGCCAAAACCCACACGGCCATGCAAGTATGGGATCTGCAGATTAAAAAGGGGGCTGTCATTACCTTGCCTACTCCTAATCATTGGAGTGCCGCGCTGGCCATATTGCAGGGGCAAGTTGAGACTGATAAGGGCCTTGCAGGAGATGCTAGTCTAATTGTTTATAGCCGGGCGGGCACTGGCATTACAGTAAGCGCCAGCCAAGATACGCATGCCCTCTTGTTGAGTGGTGAGCCAATTGCGGAGCCAATTGTTGGCTATGGCCCCTTTGTCATGAACACCAAAGCAGAAATCGTCCAGGCAATGAATGATTTTAATGGCGGCCAGTTTGGCACACTTGACTAATTTAGAAGCTGGCGGCTAAACCAATCGAGGTACCGCTTACGTTTTGTCCAAACTGATACCGAAACACAATTCGCACTCGACTAAAGAGCGGCTCCGATTGGCTGCGGTCAAACTCGATGCCAGCACCTAATGATGACAGCGAATTAAAGCCGAGTGCGCCGCGCAGATCTCCTAAAAACTCCGTGTGTGCAAATTCCATGACGGAACGTATTGGCATCGAAAAAAAAGTAAGCGGCGTAGGTAGGCGATTGCGCGCCCATAAGCTAAGACTTTGGGAGTTGGCTGAGCCCTGAACCGCTTTAGAGGTATCAAAGGTATTCATCTCAATATTGGTGTAGCGCAATTCAACATCAATCTCACGTTCCGGCTTGTAATTTTCGTAGTCGAGCATCAGCGATCCACCCAGTCCGTAGGTATTCATGCGGCCACCATTTAAAAACTGCAAATCAACACCAGTTCTGTTCTCAATTACCCGAGATGCAATCGACAGATCGCTTTCTAAATGACCCAGCATGACATTGGCAATGGGACGAATGCGCAGCTCATTCGTCAGCGGAAAATCCCAGCCAACGCCGCCCGTGCCGGTGATGCTATTCCAGTGCACCGGTATATCAACGCTGGTATTGCCGATATTCCCTATAAAGCTCGGGTTGTATCGATTAACTGCGAGGGTGCCCTCGAGATACAGCGGCACATCTTTGCTCAGGCGATCTCCGCCGCCCAAGGAAATCATTTGCAAATTAGGGTTGCCAGCGCCGCGCTCGTTAATGGACAAAGATCCAGTGGTGACATCCGGCGTTAACGAATAGCCAGTAATCACCATAAACGCATCCGCACGTTTTTTTAAAAAGGTATTTAGGGCGTCGGCGCCTTGTGCGTGCGCGCCCGAAATCAATGTGCACCAAAACGCAATAAGGCAAATCAGGCGGCTTAAAAAGGGGTATAGCATCGGTGTGGTGCTTAGCAGGCAAGACGTAGGGGTTTTAGGCTTGTACGGCCGAATAATGAGCCCACAAGATCCCCGAAATTATAAGACGGCCAGTCAGATCGGCGACCCGTTTATCATGGGGGTGTGAATAATTTTCTTGATCCCGCCATCCTCTTCTTTGTATTTGGCGCGTTTGCTGGACTGATTAAGTCCAATTTAGAGATTCCGCAGCCGATTGCGCGTTTTCTGTCACTCTATTTGCTAATGGCCTTAGGGCTAAAGGGCGGCTTTGCACTGCAGAAATCGGGCTTCACTCAAGAGATTGGTTTGGCACTTGGCCTCGCTATCTTTTTGGCCATCATTATTCCAATCATTGCTTATGCATTGTTGCGAACCCGGCTAAACAATTACGACTCCGCTGCCATTGCAGCAACCTATGGCTCCGTAAGCGCGGTTACCTTTATTACGGCAACCCAATTTTTGAGCAATCAAGATATTCCATACGGCGGACACATGGCGGCAGCCATGGCACTCATGGAGTCGCCCGCTATTATTTTGGCCATTGTCTTGGCCAATAAAGCCCGTGTGAGCAGTACTAGCAAGGCTCAGTCGATTGGTTTATCGAAAGTATTGCATGAATCGTTTACTGATGGAGCGCAGCTTTTATTGCTTGGATCGATGGCGGTTGGCATGCTCAGCGGCGAAGATGGTCAGCGCATCATGGCCCCATTCTCAATTGATTTGTTTAAGGGAATGTTGGCGTTCTTCCTTTTGGATATGGGTTTGATGGCAGCAAAAAATTTCAGTGGCATCAAAGGCAAGCCGCTGATCGTATTGCTGTATGCACTCGTTGCACCTTTAGTGCACGCGGGCATTGCTTTGGTCCTCTGCACACTATTGAAATTGCCCTTAGGGGATACGATCCTATTAATGGTGCTTGCCGCAAGCGCCTCGTATATTGCAGTACCGGCGGTATTGCGCCATGCTCTGCCCGAAGTCAATCCAGCGCTCTATATGGGAATGTCCTTGGGAATCACCTTCCCCTTTAACATCATTATCGGCATACCGCTGTATTCATTTGTGGCGCAACTATTGCGTTAACGCCATATTCATACTTTGCCATGGCTACTTGGTATAGTGTGTTGATTCATTAACAAAAGGACCGATATGACCCACCACGAAAAACTCATTGCAGCGTTTGAGGCTTACAAAGAAGAGAATGCCAAGTTTCAAGAAAAAGGCGTGAAAGCATCCGCTGCACGCGCACGTAAAGCACTTCAGGAAATTGCTGGGTCATGCAAAGAGCGCCGTAAAGAAATTACGGCAGAAAAAGAAATGCTGGAAGGCAAAAAAGGCGAAGGCATGTCGCAAGATGCTGCTCGCCATGCCCATATTCGAAAGTAATTAATGCGCACCCAATTGGTGCTGTTTCAAGAAAGCAATTGGCCTCGGGCAGTTAATATATAGATGCAGTCGATTTATACATTTTTTACCCTCCATAGCATTCTTTGGCCATCCTTCGGGATGGCCTTTTCTATTCCGGCTACAGTATCGTCATCGGATCCTCTGTCTGCGATCAACATATGTTTAGTCGAGCATGGAGTCGCTTTTAGTCGTGTCGAGCGACGATTTGGTATGGGCCGATAGGCGAAGGTGTGAAAGAATTATTTTTGAATATTCATAAAAGGAAACAATAGCAATGAGCGACCGATTTGAAAAAGGCATGGCCGTGCGCCGGAAAGTATTGGGCGACGCCTACGTTGACCAAGCAATGAAAAACGCAGATGATTTTTCGATGCCTCTGCAAAATTTTGTGGCTGAAAATGCATGGGGCACGGTGTGGGTTCGGGACGGCTTAACACTTAAGCAGCGCAGTTTAATTACGGTGTCCGCCATCATTGCGATGAACCGACCGCATGAGCTGAAGTTGCACATTCGTGGCGCCATCAACAATGGCGTAAGCAAGGAAGAGCTGCGCGAAGTCTTTTTGCACTGCGGCGCCTACTGCGGCGCACCCGCTGCAGTCGATGCGTTTCGGATTGCGCGCGAAGTATTTGCAGAAGACGCTAAAGCAGCAGGCTAGAAGGTGCCGGGATACAAAATATCTTTTGTCACATCTTGAATATCGCGGTGGCCTGTAAAGGCCATCGTGATATCGAGCTCTTTGTGAATAATCTCAAGGCATTTTGTGACGCCGGCCTCACCCATAGCGCCTAGGCCATATAAGAATGGGCGACCAATGAGGGTGCCGCGCGCACCCAGAGCCCAGGCTTTTAAAACATCTTGGCCAGAGCGAATACCGCCATCCATCCAGACCTCAATGTCTTTGCCAACGGCATTGACGATGCCAGGCAGGGCTTGAATGCTCGAAATGGCCCCATCCAATTGACGGCCGCCGTGGTTTGAGACGATCAGTGCGTCCGCTCCAGAGTCTGCTGCAAGGCGCGCGTCACCCTCATCCAAAATTCCCTTGATGATCAGTTTTCCGCCCCAGCGCTTTTTGATCCACTCAACGTCGCCCCAATTGAGGCCCGGATCAAACTGCTCGGCAGTCCATGACGACAAGGACGACATATTGCCTACGCCAGTAGCGTGACCCACAATATTGCGAAAGGTTCTGCGCTGCGTCATGGCCATACCAAGACACCAGCGTGGCTTGGTCATCATATTAAGAATATTGGGGATGGTTAACTTGGGAGGAGCGCTCAGGCCATTTTTTAAATCTTTATGGCGCTGACCCAAAATTTGCAAATCCAAGGTAAGAACAAGAGCAGAGCATTTGGCAACACGCGCACGCTCAATTAAACGCTCGATGAAGGCACGGTCTTTCATGACGTACAGCTGAAACCAAAATGGTTTTGTAGTGTGTTCGGCAACATCTTCAATTGAGCAAATGCTCATCGTCGATAGGCAGAAGGGCACACCAAACTTTTCTGCTGCTTTGGCTGCAAGAATTTCGCCGTCAGCACATTGCATTCCAGTTAGTCCTGTCGGAGCCAAGGCGACAGGCATGGCTACCTCTTCACCAATCATGGTCGTTTTTGTGGTGCGGTTCACCATGTTGACAGCGACGCGCTGGCGCAATTTGATTTTCTGAAAATCCGATTCATTGGCGCGGTAGGTGGATTCAGTCCATGAGCCCGAATCCGCATAGTCATAAAACATCTTAGGCGTGCGTTTTTGGTGCAGTACGCGCAAGTCTTCAATATTGGTAATAACGGGCATGAATAATCCTTGTTAATTCGACTCTGAATGACAGTATTGTATGGGCTCTAGTCTAGCCGTGAATTTCGCTACGAGCAAAGCGTAGTTACCCTCGGAGATCAGGTGCTAGGTAGCATGCCAAACAAGGTCAATCGCATGGCCTGATTGCGAATCGGCACCAAGGCAAGGTATTCTGGGCTGGCAGCCCAGCGCTGGGCATCGATTGCGGCGGGGAATTCGAGTTGTACGTACGCAGAGAAGGGCTTGCATTCAAGCTCATTCCAAAAGATGTCGCCACGTACCCCACGTTGTGTAATTCGCCCTCCATACTGTTCGACCGTAGCACCAACCTGCTTGCGGTACTCTTCAAACGCCGACGGATCTTTTAGTTCGATTAAGCCAAGTACGTGCGCAGCCATTGAATTGCTCCGGTTCTAGTATTGCTCTGAATGGAAGTTGAATAGGTATAGTACTGAATACACACAAGGGAATCCAGTGAAGAGTGATACCAAAGGCATGTTGATCGGGTTTGGTGGCATAGCCATCTTTAGCTTGACCTTGCCTGTGAGCAAAATAGCGGTCCAAGTGCTTGACCCCTATTTCATTGTGTTTGGTCGGGCGGCCTTGGCGGGCTTGGTCGCCCTGGCGTACCTCATCGCGATTCGAGCGCCCTTGCCCGGCCGCGCTACCTTGCCCGGATTCGCCTTGATTGCGCTGGGGGCAGTTTTTGGTTTTCCTTTGTTTATTACGATTGCCATGACGCATGGCCCTTCGTCCAATGGTGCAGTGATCTTGGGCATCTTGCCTTTGGTTACAACCGTGCTGGGCGCTGTGCGCTTTAAAGAGCGGCCATCCATTGGGTTTTGGCTGAGCTCCCTCGTTGGTACCGGATTAGTCTTGCTCTACGCGCTGATGCAGGGTGCCGGACAGTTTTCTTTTTTCGATGGTCTGCTGATGGCTGCCTGCGTTTGTGCCGCGATCGGTTACGTCGAGGGCGCTAAGTTATCCGCCATTATGAAACCCAAAATCGTCATCTCGTGGGCGCTGGTTTTTTCACTACCCGTCAGCTTATTTTTTAGTACCCTGAGCTACCAGACAGATTACGTGTATGCAGGCCTAGATATTTGGCTCAGCTTTGCGTACCTGGGTATTTTTTCGATGTTTGTGGGCTTCTTTTTTTGGTACGAGGGCCTGCGCATTGGCGGTATTGCCCGCGTCAGCCAAGTTCAGTTGCTTCAGCCTTTTTGTACCCTGCTGGCATCCAGCGTTCTATTGGGCGAGCCTTTGACCCTGCTTAATTTGGTGTTTGCTGCCCTGGTGGTTTCCACCGTCATGGTGGGTAAGCGCATGTTAATTAAGGCGCCCGAGCCAACACCGCCGCTGTAGGCGCCTATTTTTAGGGCCATTAATCCGGGGTAGATTTGCCATTTTTATTGGATAATCATGGGCTAAACCTATAAAAAGTGAGAGACACACTATGTTGAAATTAGATGCACACGCCTCGGGGCGCCATTTTTTACATATTCCTGGCCCAAGCCCAGTCCCCTCGCGCGTTCTGCGCGCCATTAGCTACCAAACCATCGATCATCGTGGCCCCGAGTTTGGTCAGCTTGGACTAAAGCTGCTCGAGGACATTAAGCGTATTTTTAAAACCAAACACCCCGTGATTATTTATTCCTCATCGGGTACGGGAGCATGGGAGGCGGCTTTAGTGAATACCCTCTCTGCCGGCGATCATGTATTGATGTATGAAACCGGTCAGTTTGCAACCCTATGGAAACACATGGCCGACAAACTTGGTATTCATGCCGAGTTCTTGGGTAAGCCTGGGATTGAAGGCTGGCGCAGGGGCGTCGATGCGAAGCTTATTGAAGAGCGCCTCAAAAAAGATACTGAGCACAAAATTAAAGCGGTCTGCGTAGTGCACAACGAAACATCCACTGGCGTGACATCTAATATTGCTGCTGTGCGCAAAGCAATGGACGAGGCTAAGCATCCTGCATTGCTGATGGTCGATACCATTTCCGGTTTAGCATCAGCAGACTATTGCCACGATGCGTGGGGAGTAGACGTAACGGTGAGCGGATCGCAAAAAGGCCTAATGTTACCGCCTGGCTTGGGCTTTAACGCCTTGTCGCCCAAGGCGCTCGAGGCCAATAAAAAGGCAACACTACCGAAGGCATTTTGGGCTTGGGATGAGATTCTGGTTTCCAATAAAACCGGATACTGGCCAACGACACCATCAACTAACTTGCTCTATGGCTTGCATGAAGCCATTGCAATGATTGAGTCAGAGGGCATGGATGCAGTATTTGCGCGCCACCAGCGTTTAGCTAAAGCCTGCCGAGCCGCAGTGACTGCCTGGGGTCTCGAAATTCTGTGCCAAGAGCCAGAGGTGTATTCGCCGGTCTTGACCGGCGTAATGCTGCCTGAGGGCTTTGACGCGGATGCATTGCGTAAGCTCATTCAGGAGCGCTATAACTTGTCTTTGGGTACTGGCCTTGGTAAGTTAAAGGGCCGCGCATTCCGCATTGGTCACTTGGGCGATTGCAATGAACTCAGCCTCCTGGCCGCATTGAGTGGCTGTGAAATGGGCATGACCGCGTTCGGTGTTCCACTGAAAGGCAGCGGCGTTTTAGCGGCACAAGAGTTGTTGCGCTAGACCGCTTTCACGTTCATGCGAAAAGCCGCCAAGGTATTTGGCGGCTTTTTTATTTACAGAAGAGTGGCCTGATTTGTTAACTAAGCCTCAAAAGCCTGGATTATGCAGGCGCTACAGCCGGTGCGCGCTTGCTTAGCTCGCGCCGCACTTTATCTTTGATTTTGGGCTTGGTTGCTGATTCCATTAGTTTGGTCAGTTGGGCCACATTCAGTGGCCCTAGGCGTGCTTTGCCTGTTTTGGTGAGCATGGGATCGTTTTTGCGATTGCGCTGATTTTGACCTGCGGCCATGGGAAATCCTTATAAAGATTCAATGGCGCAAGGGGGGAAGCAATTTCGCCCAGTTAACCCCCCAATTAGGGCACAAAATAGTGATTGGATTCAGAATAACAGCATTTTTTTGCTGAAAAAAAGTATATTTTCTGAAATCTGCTATAAATATTTGTAGTATTAACGAAGTAATAGCAGTGCATTACCCGCATTTAGTCTAGAACAACGTAAAGCAAAGGAAGATCATGTCATCTCACGAAACCATTATCGCTGCGTATGAAACCTATCTGGCTGAAAATGAAAAGTTCAAAGTAAAGGGAGTTAAAGCATCTGCTGCTCGAGCGCGCAAGGCGCTGCAAGATATTGCTACTGCATGCAAAGAGCGCCGCAAAGAAATCTCTGCAGAAAAAGAAGCGCTGGCATAAAAGTGCAAGTGCCGCACCCAATACGAATCTCAGCAATTGGTATGAGCATGGTGCGGCGTCTTCTTCATCTTGGAATAGCGCTGCTGATTGGCTTTCAATTATCGGCATGCGCAACCATCTATACCGATGCGTCGGACTCCAATAAGGTGACGTTTCTCAACTCCACCAATGAGTCGCGCGCAGACTTACAAAGTAAGGCACAGGCTTACTGTATGCAGTACGGCAAAAAAGCAATTTACCGAGAAACGGATGGCGGTGTGGTCACCGTCTTTGACTGCAGGCCCTAGTTAGCCAGCAAGCTCGGATTGATAGATCAGGCCAGCATGTTCACGCAAGGCATGAAACTCAATGCTTTCCCAGCGCTGCTGCGCGACATCCAGCTCTGATTTGTGGGTTGCTAAAAATACTGCCGCACCCACAACATCTTCTGCCATGCGGTGAATATTTTCCTGCGTAAATTTTTTAAGGGCAACAGGGTCACTCGAGCTAACCCAGCGCGCTAAGCTGTAACGGGCTGGCAATAGCCGTACTTCGGCGCCGTATTCACTTTTAAGGCGGTGTGCGACTACTTCAAACTGCAGCTGACCAAATGCGCCCAGTAACATGATGCCGCCCGCCATTGGCCTAAATACTTGAATGGCACCCTCTTCGCCAAGCTGCATGAGGCCGGTACGCAATTGCTTGGACCGGAGCGGATCAGCCGACTCCACTAATTTAAAAATCTCTGGCGCAAAAAAAGGCAGGCCAGTAAATTGCAGTTGCTCACCTTCTGTCAGCGTATCGCCTAAGCGAAGTAAGCCATGATTTGGTAAGCCAATGATGTCGCCAGGGAAAGCCTCATCCAGAATGTCGCGCCGCTGCGATAAAAAAGACAGCGCATTGTTGGTTCGCACTTCTTTACCGTTGCGGCAAATCTTCAAACGCATGCCGCGCTGAAAGTGCCCAGAACAAATCCGCAAGAAGGCAACGCGGTCCCGGTGGGCTGGATCCATATTGGCTTGAATCTTAAAGACTACCGCAGAAAACTTACCCTCAGACGGCAGTACTTCGCGCTGAATCGCTTTGCGAGATCCGGGTGGCGGGGCAAGTTCAACCAAGGTGTTCAGAATTTCGCGAACACCAAAGTTATTAATGGCGGAACCAAAAAACACTGGAGATTGCTTGCCAGCTAAAAATGCCTCTTGATTAAATTCAGGCATGGCATTGCGAATTAAATCAACCTCGGCCAGTGCCTCTTTCAGATCAGAGCCAAGCCGTTCTTGCAGGGCTGGATCATGAATATCAATCAAGGTGTCAGAGCTATCAGAGACACGATCCTCTCCGGCCTTAAAGAGACGCATCTTTGACTTGGCAATATCAATCACACCAGCAAAGGATTTGCCCATACCTACGGGCCAAGTAAATGGCACTACTTCCATACCAAGGGCACTCTCGATTTCGTCCATTAGCTCAAGCGGCCGCTTCACTTCGCGATCCATCTTGTTAATGAAGGTAATGAGTGGTGTATTGCGCGCACGGCAGACCTCTAAGAGTCGCAAGGTCTGTGATTCGACACCGTTGGCAGCATCAATCACCATGAGTGCTGAGTCAACGGCCGTTAATACGCGGTAGGTGTCTTCAGAAAAGTCTTGATGGCCCGGCGTATCTAACAAGTTAATGATGCAATCGCGGTATTCCATTTGCATCACCGAGCTAGCAACCGAGATACCACGTTGTTTTTCAATTTCCATCCAGTCCGAGGTCGCGTGGCGACTCGCCTTGCGGGCCTTGACGCTACCTGCGATTTGGATTGCTCCCGCGTACAACAAAAGCTTTTCGGTCAGCGTCGTTTTGCCAGCATCTGGATGGGAGATGATGGCAAAGCTGCGGCGACGAAGGACTTCTTGGCCTGGGGATTGGGACTGCTGTGGATCGATGGCTGTTCTACTTATGGTCTACGTTCTGACGCAATTATAAGCGGCAGGATTTACGGGCTAGGCTAGAAGCGCTCTTCTGGACGTAAAAACCGCCATTGACCAACGGGCAGCGGGCCCAAAGAAATCCGGCCCATACGCACCCGCTTTAAACCCAAGACCCGAAGGCCAACGAGCTCACACATTCTGCGGATTTGGCGTTTACGGCCTTCACGCAATACAAACCGCAATTGATCTTCATTTTGCCAACTGACCTTGGCAGGTTTGAGCTCTTGATCATCGAGGATTAGTCCATGCCGGAGCAAATCCAGATCATCAAACGAGAGCTTGCCTTCCACCCGCACCAAGTACTCTTTTTCAATTGGGCTATTTTCGCCAATTAACAGTTTGGCGATGCGCCCATCTTGCGTTAAGACCAGCATGCCGCTGGAGTCGATATCTAGTCGACCCGCGGGCGCTAACCCTTTGGTATTAAAGCGGCCAGTGTGTTTGGAGTCGCCCGAAAAAAAGTTTTCAGGGGTAATGAGCGATGCTGCTGGTTGATACTCCTGATCATCATCTCGGTGGGAGATATAGCCGACGGGCTTATTGAGGATAACGGTGACGCGGGCGGCCTGCTGTTTCTGGGCATCTAGGCGCAATTCAATCTTTTGGCTGCGGTATGCACGTGAGCCGAGTTCTGACACTACCTTGCCATCCACTGTAACCAGGCCTTGCTCAATGTAGGAGTCCGCCTCGCGCCGCGAGCATAGGCCGAGTTCAGAAAGCAGTTTAGAGACGCGAAATTGTTCCATCACGCTATTATGAATTACACAGCACCTTGCTAAACTGAATTCACAATGAATGCACCCCAAAAAGAGCCAAAACCGCAGGTAGATGCAATAAAACTCCCGGGCGATCGCAAGTCAAGCTTGGATTGGCAAGCGATTATCCTGATAACAGGGTGTTGTGTGATTTGGGGTTATCAACAGATCGCTATCCAGGCGATCGCGGACGAAGTGCCCCTGCTGATGCAATTAACCATTCGTTCAATTATTGCGTGTACTTGCGTATGGATTTGGATGGCATTGAAAGGAATTAAGCCGTTCCAACCGGACCGTACGCTCATGCCAGGCATGATTGCGGGCCTCTTATTTTTTGCTGAGTTTGTCTTGCTGTATTCGGCGCTCGAGCATACTAATACATCGCGCGCCATCACCTTTTTGTATTTAGCCCCGTTTATCGTGGCATTGGTGCTGCCTATCTTTATACCGGCAGAGCGCCTAAATTGGATACAGTCGACTGGTTTACTTATTGCCTTTGGCGGCCTGGCATTTGCTTTTCACGATGGGTTTTCGAGTGGTGCAGCTCACTTTCTGTTGGGCGATATTGCGGTCGTTGGCGCCGCTACGGCATGGGCATTTACAACCATTGTGGTGCGCACCACTACGCTTGGGCAAATTCAGCCAGAGCGCACTCTGTTCTTCCAGTTGTTTTTTTCGTCCATCGCCTTAATTGGTCTTTGTTTCGCCTATGAAATCCCGCTGCCAGAAACGCTATCGATTAATGCCATGGCCTCTTTGTTTCTCCAGTCCGTCATTATTGCGGCTGCCAGTTATTTATTTTGGTTTTGGCTTTTGCGGCACTACCTTGCCAGCAAAGTATCTGCCTTCAGCTTCCTCACGCCGATGTTTGGACTGCTCTTCGGATTTTTTCTCGCAGGCGACCCCATCAATAGCAGCCTGATTGCTGCTTTTATTTCAATTGTGCTGGGTATTTATTTGGTTAATCGCCGGCAAGGAATCTAAATCTAGATTTCAGTAACACTAAATCAGTAGGGGCTGGCTTGCCCATCCGGGCGATTCTTAAAGCGCTTATGCACCCAGTAGTACTCCGCAACATGCTGGCGGATCTCGGCTTCGTAAATGGCATTCAGCCGTGCTGTATCGGCAATAGGATCATCGCTCGGAAAGCCGTCGATGGGTTTACTGATGACACAACAATAGCGCGAACGGTCTGGTAGCAAAGTGGTAACCATCATGCATACCTCTGCTTTCGTAATTAAGGCGAGCCGAGATACTGCAGTAACAGTATTTGTTTGAATGCCAAAAAAAGGTACAAACACTGAATCCCTGAGGCCAAGATCCAAATCGGGCGCGATGACGATCAAATTGCCTTTCCGAATGTCACGGATCAGCGCCAGTAAGCTCCCCTGGCGATCAAGCACAGTAGCGCCAAAGCGATTACGCCAGCGAATCACCCGCTCGTTAAAAAACGAATTTTTCATGCGCTGAAAGAGTCCAGATAATTGAGGCCAGCCGCGCTTTTTCGCGAGGGCGCTGGCCACAATCATGCCTTCGAGGCCAGTAAAGTGCATATTGACTAGAATTCGGGGTTTGCGATCACGCAAGTCGATGTCGGAGCGAACCTCAACCATATTGGATACCGCTTGCGCACTTCCCAGCCAAATAATCCCCCGCTCTGCAATACTGCGACCCAATAGCTTCCAATGCTCGTTCGCGAGTGCATCGATTTCGGAATTACTTAGCTGCGGAAAGCATAGCCGTAAATTGGTTTTAACAACCCGATTGCGTTTTCCAGGGATGCGTGCCGCTACCGTACCCAGCCCATATCCAAAGACCACCACAAGGCGGTATGGTAGAACCGATAGGAGTAGCAAAAAGGCTACGCCGACATAATTAAGCGCCGCTTTAATCAAGACCAGCTTTGTTGTACCGAAGTAGGCTTTGGCTCGTAAGCGATTTAATGTTGTCACTTGGCCCAACGGTCATACCAAGATCATGGAGTCCGCCATCTTCTAAGCGGTATACCCAGCCATGTATGGTGAGGTCTTGCCCGCGTGACCAAGCATCTTGGACGATCGTTGTTTCACATACATTAGTGACTTGTTCAATTACATTGAGTTCGCACAAGCGCTCTTGACGTACGTGTTTAGGTAAGACCTCGCCCAAATAGCGCTCATGTTTTTGATGCACATCTTTTACATGCCTGAGCCAATTATCAGCAAGGCCTACTCGCTTATCGCCCAGGGCGGCGTGCACGCCAGAGCAGCCATAGTGACCACAGACAATCACGTGCTTTACTTTTAAAAGATCAATTGCAAATTGCAAAACTGAAAGGCAGTTCAGGTCAGTATGGACCACCACATTAGCGATATTGCGATGAACAAAGAGTTCGCCGGGCAAAAGGCCGACAATGGCATTCGCCGGCACGCGACTATCAGCGCAACCAATCCATAAAAACTCAGGGGCCTGTTGTGATACGAGGCGTGTAAAAAAATCAGGATCTGCCTCAATCATAGAGCTGGCCCATTCCCTATTCTTTGCGAAAAGGTGTTCCAACACATTGGCCGAATTAGGTATAGTCATGGTTTGATTTTAAAGTAGATTGATGACGCCACACTGGTTAAAACAAACGGATGTCGGAATAGAGCTGAGTATCTATTGCCAGCCCGGCGCCAAGGTAAACAAAATTGTCGGCACACACGACGGCCATTTAAAGATATCCTTGCAGCAACCCGCGATGGATAACCGCGCAAATGAAGCCCTGTTGCAGTGGTTATCAAAGCAGCTGCGCATCCCGCAGCGGCAGATTCACCTTATCGCGGGGCAGGCCAGCAAAGTAAAGCGCATCGAGTTATGGGCGCCGATCTCCATGGAGCACGTATTGGAAAGCTTAAAGCCCTAGGTATTTACCAAAAGAGCAGCCAAAGAATGCCCAGAATCAATACCCATTTGCCGATGTAGTAAACACTACGCTGCTTGGCTTTAAGCTGCTTTGCCTTGCTGCGTAAATGGTAAACGTAGCCAAACAGCACATTAACAAATCCAACTTGCTCTGAGTCGACGTTTTTGGATGCGGCAGCACTCATTACGTTCTTTCCAAACCAACGATTAAATGCTTGTACTACCTTGGTGTAAACCGGACGCTCGATATCGCAGAATAGAACGATGCGCTGATGATCGGTTTTATTGGCAGCGTAATGAATGTAGGTCTCGTCAAACATCACGGCCTCACCGTCTTTCCAGTAGTAGCGCTCACCATCCACATCAATAAAACAGTCCGGACTGTTGGGCGTTACCAATCCCAAGTGGTAACGCAGTGAGCCAGCATAGGGGTCGCGATGCCGTACTAAGGTTGCTTCTGGTGGCAGCGATGCAAACATCGCCGCTTTAACCGACGGAATGGATTTAAGTAACGCCACGGTTTTTGGACAGGCCGCCTCTGCAGAAGCTAAATCTTTGCCATACCAGTACAGATGAAAACGTTTCCAGCCGGTTCGAAAAAAAGAGTTAAAGCCAATATCGTTGTAGCCTGTAGCGGCTGCGATCGAGCCGCCCTCGTTTAGGGCCAGGGCCTCAGCACGAATCACTTCCCAGTTGTCTTGTAATTTTTTTAATTCAGGAAACTCTGTAACAGGAATGTATGCCCCCGCCTTCACTTTAGAAAAAAGATAGAGCAGCGAATTGATTGGCGCCAATAGAACAACATAGTCTGTGAGTGAGCGCATGACGCCAAAGCGAACGCGACCCCTAAAATACACATAGAGCGCAGAACTCACAAAGATCAACAGAACGGCGTGTCGAATTTCCATAACAGCAGCATTTACTTTCAATAAAAAGGGAGTGCCGTTTAAAACAAGGCAAAATAAACTACTACCTATTTTAAGTGAGCCAGTCGCTTTCGTGCAGCATAAATAGCGATCCCAATCGGAGTTTTTATGTCTTTGTATAAAAAATTACAACAAAGGGCCTACGATTCGAAGCCAATTCGGATTGCGTTGATTGGCGCGGGCAAATTTGGATCCATGTATTTATCCCAAATACCGCGGACGCCAGGCATCCATTTGGTCGGGATTGCAGACCTTTCGCCGGATCGTGCCAAGGCCGCTTTGCGGCGCGTAGGGTGGCAGGATGATCAGTTTAAAGCGGCCTCCGTTGCTGAAGCGGTGAGCAAGGGCACTACCTACATTACCGACGATGCAAGCAAGCTGATTGATGACAACGCCATTGAGCTGGTGATTGAGGCAACGGGCGTGCCTGCTGCGGGAATAGACCATGCCCTTGGCTGCATTCAGAACGGCAAGCACATCGTTATGGTGAATGTCGAAGCAGATGTATTGGCAGGCCCGTATTTGGCAAAGCGAGCGGCCGAGGCTGGCGTTATTTATTCGATGGCCTCAGGAGACCAACCCGCTTTAATTGCAGAGATGGTCGATTGGGCTCGCACCATTGGGCTGGAAGTGGTGTGTGCGGGTAAGGGCACAAAATATTTGCCGGCATACCATGCATCGACCCCCAAAACGGTATGGGGGCATTATGGGTTTAGTGAGGAACAAGTTGCGGGCGGTGACTTTAATGCGCAAATGTTCAATTCATTTTTGGACGGCACTAAGTCTGCGCTAGAAATGGCCGCAGTTGCCAATGCCTGTGATTTGCAGGTTCCAGACGATGGCTTAGGCTTTCCAGCGTGTGGCGTTGATGATTTACCGGCGCTACTAAAGCCCGCCCAAGATGGCGGCCTACTACCCCGCAAGGGCATGGTTGAAGTGGTGTCGTCGGTCGAGCGCGATGGCCGTCCGGTCTTCCGTGACTTGCGCTGGGGAGTGTATGCGGTGTTTCATGCGCCAAGTAGTTACGTTAGAGACTGCTTTTTGCAATACGGTTTAAAGACGGATGCCTCAGGTTGGTATGCCGCCATGTATAAGCCATACCATTTAATAGGACTTGAGTTGGGAATCTCGGTGGCGAGTGTCGCCTTACGCAAGGAAGCAACGGGCGCGACGGGCGCTTTCGTGGGCGATGTACTGGCTTGCGCTAAGCGCGATTTAAAGGCAGGCGAAGTACTGGATGGCGAAGGTGGCTTTACTGTCTACGGGAAGTTAATGCCGGCCGCCGAATCGCTGCGCATGAGCGCATTACCGATTGGCTTAGCACATCGCCTGACTTTACGAAACAGTATCCGGGCTGGACAGATTGTGACCTGGAATGATGTGGATTACGACGCCACTCACTCTGCCATACGCATTCGCCGACTTATGGAAACTGAATTCAAATAAAGCAGCGCCGCTAGCAAATGCAAACCGCCCTTATTTTTTCTTGGCGTTTTCGCGTTTGAAAATTTCCGCGTTGATGCGTTCGAGTGTTTTCGCATCCGGATTCTGCCAGCTGCCACCAGACTGATTCACCATAAAAACAAGCGAGGCAGCAAAATCAGCAACACTGAGGTCGGCTTTGCCACCTTTGGCGGGCATGCCTCGCACGCCAACATAGCCATGGGCAGTTAGCTGGGCTTGACCTTCTTTGATTAAAGGAGCCCATTTGACTTTATCGCCCACCTTTGGTGCACCAGCAATGCCATTTTGATGGCAAACAGCACATACTTGTGAGTAAGTGTTTTCCCCAGTGGCAACCGCACTTTGCGTATAAAAAATTAGACTAATGGAGGCGAATAGAAAGCGGAACATAAAGTAATCTCACACAGAATGGGTTATGCATGCACAACAATCCAGTCACTGAAATTTAAGCTTGTTTGCATGCTTACAGCGTTATGATAGATCCAGACGGCCACAATATGGCCATTAATTTGAGCAATGCGGCAATGCATTGACACACCTCTAGCGCTGCCATGGGGCGCAGATTTAACGCAAAATGCGATCGAGAAAATGCAATGAATGGATTTTTTAAAAGCCTAATAGCCCTTATATTACTTGGACTTACGCTCGTTTCAGCCTATACCTGGGTGATGCTCAGTTGGAGTTATGCCGACGGAGAGCGTGCTGGTTATGTGCAGAAATTCTCGAGCAGGGGCTACTTGTGCAAGACCTGGGAAGGTGAGCTAGCTATGGTATCGATGCCAGGAACCATGTCCGAAAAATTCTTCTTTTCGGTGCGCGATGATGCTGTGGCGCAAAAAATAAACGCCAACTTAGGAAAAAAAGTAGCGCTAAAATACGAACAGCATATCGGCCTGCCAACCAGTTGTTTCGGGGAAACAGAGTACTTTGTGATTGATTTGCTCGTATTGGATCAATCCTAGTTCGAGTGCAAAAAAGAAATAATTCAAACAACTTTATTTTTATTATTTTTTGTGTTTAAAATCATGTCAGCGCGTTGTGCGCCAACATATATACCAACAAGGAGCTTCACTTGAACAAAGCAGAACTTATCGCAGCGATTGCTGACGATGCTGAGATTTCAAAAGCCAAAGCCGAATTCGCACTGAATTCAGCAATTGAGCACATTATTAAAGCCGTTACCAAGGGTGACTCCGTTCAATTGATCGGTTTTGGTACGTTCAGTTCAGGCAAGCGCGCTGCACGTATGGGCCGCAATCCTAAGACTGGCGAGCCACTCAAGATTGCTGCAGCGAAGACTGTGAAGTTTTCAGCTGGTAAAGCATTCAAAGACTCAGTCAACAAGCGTAAGAAGTAATTCGCGCAAGCTGAAACAAAAGCCCGGTTCTTCCGGGCTTTTTTATTGGCTATTTAGCTTTGAACCAGTCGTCGGTGGCGATGAATGCTCATTAAAATTCCTGCCCCAAATCCCAAGGTAACAAGTGCAGTACCGCCGTAGGTCATGAGCGGCAATGGAACCCCTACTACCGGTAAAATTCCGCTGACCATGCCAATATTGACGAAGGCATAGGTGAAAAAAATCATCGTGATTGCGCCGCCCAATAATCGGGTAAACATAGTGGGCGCACCAGCTGCAATCGCAAGCCCACGTTTCACTAAGGCAAAGAACAGACCGAGTAATAAGAGATTGCCGAGAAATCCAAATTCTTCGGAATAAACAGCGAAAACAAAATCAGTGTGTTTTTCGGGAATAAATTCCAAATGGGATTGCGTGCCTTGGCCCCAGCCTTTTCCAAAAAAGCCGCCCGAGCCAATTGCAATCACCGATTGAATGGTGTGAAATCCTTTGCCCAGCGGATCAGAGGATGGGTCGAGTAAGGTGCAGACGCGATTCTTTTGGTAACCATGCAAGAGAGGCCACGTGACATCACTGGCGCAAATACTGCCGCGGAAAATAATGAGGAGCAGTACGCCAACAGCAAGCGCGATGATCACTGGCAGAATCCAGCGCCACGGCAGACCTGCAAAAATGATCACGTAGAGGCCGGCAGCAAAAACCAGCAAAGCCGTACCTAGATCAGGTTGGCGGGCAATCAGCAGGACGGGGATGGCAAGAATAACGGCAGCAACCAAATAGTCCCAGCCATTCTGAATGCCCTCACGTCGCTGGAAGTACCATGCCAACATGAGTGGCATCGCAATCTTCATCAGCTCCGATGGCTGTATCACAACACCTACATTGACCCAGCGCCGAGCCCCCTTTTTAACAAGGCCAAAAATAGCAACGGCAATCAGCAGCACTACGCCAATGATGTAAATCCAAACAGCCGCGGTCTCAAGCCACTTGGGCGGAATGTACGAGACAACCCACATGACTAAAAAAGCCAACACTAAATTACGAATTTGATCTGCGAGCAATACCGGCGTGTTTTGGCTCGCCGACAAGAACGTAATCGAGCTCAAAATAGCAATGCCTAAAAAAATGAATCCGAGCTGTGGATCAAGCCCGGAAAAAAATCGATAGATGCGTTTCTTTATGGCGCCCTTTTCCATTCCGGAATCTCCTTAGGCCATTTGCCATTGATATAAAAGTCCAGTGCTTTGCGCGCAATCGGCGCAGCGTATTGGGCGCCAAAGCCGGCATTCTCCACAATTAAAGCAATCACGATCGTGGGCTTTTCTGCGGGCGCGAAGGCAACAAAAAGAGCGTGGTCGCGCAAAAATTCAGGGGTAGTTGCGTGGTTGTATTCTTTCGCGTTCAAGCTAAAGACTTGGGATGTGCCCGTTTTCCCTGCGTTGGTATAGGGCGCATCTTTAAACGACTTTGCAGAGGTGCCGACTTGGTTTACGGCAACCATCGATTTCTTGATGACTTCAATGTTTTCCGGCTTAAAGTTCAGACGGTAACTTTCTTTCGGGGTGGTTAGCTTTTGTTGGCGCGTAAAGGGGTCCTCAACCGCTTTCACTAAATGCGGCTTCATCACCACGCCTTCGTTGACCACGTTTGCTAGAGCATGCGCGACTTGCAAAATGGTAAAGGAGTTATAGCCCTGCCCAATTCCAAGTGAAATCGTTTCCCCCTCAAACCACTTCTGTTGCTCTGGTTTCTTAAAGTATTTTTTCTTCCACTCAGTGGACGGCAAAATACCAGCGGCTTCGCCATCGAGGTCTATGCCTGTTTTCTGACCAAAGCCGAGCGGCCGCATAAAATCATGCATCATGTTGACGCCCATTTCCCGCGCCAACAGGTAGTAGTAGGTATCGCATGACTCCACAATGGATTTCTCCATATCCACCATGCCATGCCCGCCTTTTTTGTCATCGCGGAAGGTGTGGGTGCCTAGAGTAAAGAATCCGGGGTCGGCAATCGCCTGAGAAGGCGTTCTAAGGCCTAGCTCAAGGGCAGCCAATGCCATAAACGGTTTATAGGTGGAAGCGGGCGGATACAGGCCTTTTAGCGGTCGGTTGTAGAGCGGCCTGCTTTTAGATTCATTCAGCTCTTTCCAGGTTGCCGAATCAATCCCCTCCACAAAATCATTGGGATTGAAATTGGGCTTCGATACAAATGCCAGTACATCTCCGGTAGAGGGCTCGATTGCAACAAACGCGCCGCGGAAGTTGCCGTACAGCTGCTCAACGAGGTATTGCAATTTAATGTCAACCGAGAGAATGACATTCTTGCCAGGTTTTGAGGGAAAGCTCGAGAGCGTTCGTATTGGCCTACCTCCGGCAGTAATTTCCACCTGATCGTAGCCCGGCACACCCCGCAGAACATGCTCATAGCTCTGTTCAATACCAATCTTGCCAACGTACTGAATTCCCGGCAAGAACGCATTTTTTAACTCACTTGCACTATCGGATTCAGTCGCATTGTTAATCTCGGATTGCATCCGCTCTTTGTCTTTTTGCGAAACGCGCCCAATGTACCCAATCATGTGTGAGCCGAGTTCGTTGTAAGGGTACTCTCGAAAGTTACGCGACCGAATCTCAACGCCGGGAAAGCGATAGCGATTGGCCATAAAGCGCGCCGTCTCCACTTCATTCAGCATGGATCTCAGAGGGAATGTGCCCATATTGCGAGCATCCTCTAGGGAGCGCTTAAAGTTTCGGCGATCACGTGGACTGATGGCAATGATCTCCGAAAGATCATCGATTAGTTTGTCTACGCTACCTTCAATTTCGCTGACGTTGACATCTAAGGTCAGCGCAGAATAATTTCTGCCGATCACAATCCCATTGCGGTCAATCAATAGACCGCGCATGGCTGGCGCAGGAACAATGGCAATGCGATTATTTTCAGCTAAGGTGGAATATTTGCCGTGGTTGATGATTTGCAGCCAAACCAAGCGAGCCAATAAAATAGCAAAACAAACGGTGACAAAAACAATGGCAATCCGCGTGCGATCTTGAAAAGAAGGCAGGTCTGATTTTTTGAATGATGCCATTGCAATTAGCCCAGATACTAGAGCGGACGATTGTGATCAACGTCGATGGGGCGTCTTTGTGGCGCCAGCAATAGCTTCGTTGCGAGTGGCCACAATGCAGCCTCAATGATGCCTTGCAGTACGCCCCCCAGGCCCCACCAGTAGAGCGATCCCGTTAACAACCAATGGACCAGTATGGGGAAAATCGAAACCAACATAAAAATAGGCAAGACATGCAGGGCCTGTGCATAAACCTGCAGGGCACTAATGCGGCGATGCCATGCCACTGCTAGATAAGCAACCAAGGCATAACTGAAGGCGTGCAAACCAAGTAAGTCGGAGTTATGTACGTCCATGATCAGTCCGAGGAGCGATGCCCACACGACGCCAACATAGCGGTGCTGATGGATATTCCAAAACACAATGCAGATGATGAGCCAATCCGGAACCCAGGCGTGATTGCCCAGTGGCAATAAATTAAGGAGCAAGGCGCAAAACAAACTGACGAAGATAAAAATCGGATTGACCGGGCGCAGAATATAGCCGCTTTGAAAATCAATCATGGCATGCCTCGCGTGCGGGTTTTGCGTCGACCCGGTGCATTTTCAGAAGTGCCTGCGCTGGGCTTGGCATCCCATTGGGGATCATACAAAATGGCCAGTGCCTGACGGTGCCGATTGATTCCTGCTATGGGAGTACAGAAGACATTCGCGGTATTTTTATCCACATTGCGTTCGATGCGCGTAATCATGGCAACAGCAAAACCGGGCGGGTAGGTTCCATCGATGCCCGAGGTTAGTAGTACGTCACCCACTTCTAAGTCACTCGCAACCGGCAGATAGCGTAGTTCCAATAAATTTCCGCGCCCAGTACCAAACACCGCTGCACGCAGGCCATTGCGAGCGACTTGCACAGGAACGGCAAAGTCCCGATCCTCCAGCAGAGAGACTTCAGCAGAGCCCGCATACAGTCGTACAACCTGACCCAAAATGCCCGAGTCACTGGCAATCGGATTGCCCAGCTTTAGGCCATCATCTGAGCCACGATCAATAACGACGCGTTGGGAAATTGGGTTGCTTGGGTTGTAGAGAATTTCAACCGGGATCGTTTTGTAAGAAACTTCTTTTTGAAGGGTTAAGAGCTGACGTAAGTTTTGGTTTTCTACACGCAGTAATTCGGACTGATTTGCAAGCAGCGTCAGCTCTATCTGCCGTTGCTTTAAATCGGCATTCTCACTGGCTAAGGTGGATCGTGTCGTGAGGTAAGTGTCGCTTGCAGAGAATAGGTTGCGCGGCAACTGCATGACATACTCCAATGGGCGCAAGCCCAGATTGATGGAGTCACGTACGAGATCAATTGTCTTAAACCGGAAATCAATCAACATCAAGGCAGCGCTGATGGACAGGCACACAATGAGTTTGACCAGGGCGGGTATGCCCTGCTTAAAGAGGGGTGGGGCGCTGTGTTGCAAGACCTTATCTGACTAAGGTCGGCTTACTCTTGCGAGAAGACTCCACTTAGCTTATCCATGCGTTCTAAGGCGATGCCACAACCGCGAGCAACGCACGTTAATGGATCCTCGGCCACATGAATGGGCAGACCTGTCTCTTCCATTAATAGGCGATCGAGGTCACGCAAGAGTGCGCCACCACCAGTGAGCATGACGCCGCGCTCCGCAATATCAGAGGCCAGCTCAGGTGGTGTTTGCTCCAAAGCTGCTTTAACAGCGGTCACGATTTGGTTGAGGGGGTCGGTGAGGGCTTCAAGAATTTCGTTGCTGGTTACCGTAAAACTACGTGGAATACCTTCGGCTAAGTTGCGGCCCTTGACTTCCATCTCGCGCACTTCAGCGCCTGGGAATGCGGAGCCGATGGTTTTCTTGATGAGCTCAGCGGTTTGCTCACCAATCAGCATGCCGTAGTTACGGCGAATGTAATTAGTAATGGCTTCATCAAACTTATCACCACCGACGCGGACAGAGCCTTTGTATACAGTGCCGCCGAGTGACATCACACCCACTTCGGTTGTGCCGCCGCCGATATCCACCACCATCGAGCCAGCCGCTTCCGATACAGGCAAACCAGAACCAATCGCTGCAGCCATTGGCTCTTCAATCAAAAATACTTGCGATGCGCCCGCGCCCAGAGCAGATTCGCGAATCGCGCGACGCTCGACTTGGGTTGAGCCACAGGGCACGCAAATGATGATGCGCGGACTGGGGCGCAGTAATTTGCTTTCATGCACCATCTTGATGAACTGCTTGAGCATCTGCTCGGTAATCGTGAAGTCGGCAATAACGCCATCTTTCATAGGGCGAATGGCTTCAATGTTGCCCGGAACACGCCCAAGCATGGCTTTAGCTTCAGTGCCCACTGCCAAAATGGTTTTTTTGCCATTCGGGCCGCCTTCTTGGCGAATTGCAACCACCGAGGGCTCATCAAGCACAATACCCCGATCACGCATGTAAATTAGGGTGTTGGCAGTGCCTAAGTCGATCGCCAGGTCGTTTGAAAAATAGTTGCGAAAAAAACCAAACATAATGGAAGTGGGAAAATAGTAGAGTTAATGAATTTACAGATCAATGATACCCTAGCGCCCCATGAAACTTGATGATGTTCAGCGCATAGCGCACCTTTCCCGCCTGGAGTTAAGCCAAGCAGAAGCAGAGCTTGTTTTGCCCCAATTGCAGGCTATTTTTTCCTTAGTGGAGGAGATGCAGGCGGTCGATACCAGTAATTTCGCTCCTTTAGCGCATCCGATTCTATTTTTGCGCGATTTAGCGCAGCCACTGCGCCCAGATCAAGTTACTGAGGCGAATAACCGAGAGCAGAATATGCAGTCGGCTCCGGCCCAGCAAAATGGCTATTTTTTGGTACCCAGGGTGATTGAATGAGCTGGCATCTGTCTTCAGTAGCAATGCTGGCAAAGGCACTGGAAGCCAAAACGGTCTCGAGTACTGAGTTGGCAAGCCATTTTCTTTCGCGCATTCAGGCTGGCGCGCGCTGGAATGCCTATTTGGACGTTAACCCAGACCTAACGATGGAGCAGGCTGCCAGTGCCGACCGCATTCGGGCGGCTGGTAAGGCCGGCAAGTTAACCGGTATCCCTTTGGCTCACAAGGATGTTTTTGTCACGCGCGGCTGGAAATCAACCGCCGCCTCAAAGATGCTATCGGGTTACCAAAGTCCATTTGACGCTGCAGTTGTGGAGCGCTTGGGCATGCCGAGCGAGCAAAATCCAAATGGTGCTGGCATGGTTTGTTTGGGTAAAGCCAATATGGATGAGTTTGCCATGGGCTCCTCCAATGAAAACTCTGCTTTTGGTCCGGTCCTTAACCCATGGAACCCAGCCTGTGTAGCGGGTGGCTCTTCTGGCGGCTCTGCCGCTGCAGTCGCTGCTGGCTTAGCTCCGATAGCAACGGGTACCGATACGGGCGGTTCGATTCGTCAGCCGGCCGCTCTGTGTGGCCTGACCGGCATTAAGCCCAGTTATGGGCGGGTGTCCCGCTACGGCATGATTGCTTATGCGTCGTCCTTAGATCAGGCGGGCCCGATTGGTAAAACTGCCGAAGACTGTGCTCTATTACTGAGCGCAATGTCCCACCATGATCCCCGGGATTCAACGTCCTTGGCCGATTCGGGCGAGGACTATGGCCGGTATCTGAATACAGCATGGGATACCGATACCGCAGCAAAACCTTTAGCTGGGTTACGCGTAGGCCTACCAATCGAGTTTTTCTCCGAAGGCTTGGCAGATGGCGTTGCCAAGTCGGTGCGCGAGGGCGCAAACCAATTGCAGGCTTTAGGCGCGACCTTGGTTGAAGTGAGTCTGCCCAAAACAAAACTCTCGATTCCGGTTTATTACGTGCTTGCCCCGGCTGAGGCATCGAGTAATTTAAGCCGCTTCGATGGCGTTCGCTATGGCCATCGTACAAATGAATACCGTGATTTATCCGAGATGTATAAAAAATCACGCACCGAAGGATTTGGGTCTGAAGTGAAGCGCCGCATCTTGATTGGCAGTTATGTTTTGTCGCATGGTTACTACGATGCCTATTACTTGCAAGCCCAGCGCATTCGCCGCATCATTGCTGCCGATTTTCAAACTGCTTTTGCACAGTGTGACCTCATTCTAGGCCCCGTCACGCCAGACGTTGCTTGGAAGTTTGGTGAAAAGTCAAACGATCCGCTACAAATGTACCTGGCCGATATATATACCTTGTCAACCAATCTCGCCGGCTTGCCGGCGATGAGCGTCCCTTGTGGATTTAGTCAAGACTTGCCGATCGGCATGCAACTGATCGGCAATTATTTTTCAGAAGCGCGGCTCTTGCAAGTGGCGCATCAATTTCAGCAGGCCACCGATTGGCACCTGCGCCAACCCAGCGAGGTGCTGTAATGCAGTGGGAGGTCGTGATTGGTCTGGAGACGCATACCCAACTGCGTACCGCATCCAAAATTTTCAGTGGCGCCAGCACGCAGTTTGGTGCCGACGTGAATACACAAGCCTGTCCGGTTGATTTGGCTTTGCCCGGCGTACTGCCGGTCTTAAATCGCCAAGCAGTGGAGCATGCCATTCGCTTTGGTTTGGCAATCGATGCAGCAATTGCACCCGTCAGTATCTTTGCGCGAAAAAATTATTTTTATCCGGATCTTCCGAAGGGTTATCAGATTAGCCAGTATGAGATTCCAGTCGTCTTAGGCGGCCACTTAGAAATAGTCGTAGGCGATACGACCAAAGTAATTGAGTTAACTCGCGCACACTTAGAAGAAGATGCCGGTAAATCCGTGCACGAAGATTTTATTGGTCCGCACGGCGAGCCTTCGAGTGGCATTGATTTAAATCGCGCTGGCACACCCCTTTTGGAAATTGTGACTGAGCCAGTCATGCGTAGCGCTGCAGAGGCCGTGGCGTATGCAAAAACCTTGCATAGCTTAGTGGTGTGGCTTGGGGTATGCGATGGCAATATGCAAGAGGGCTCCTTTCGCTGCGATGCCAACGTATCGGTGCGCCCCCTTGGGCAGGAGGCGTTTGGTACCCGCTGTGAAATTAAGAATTTGAACTCATTCCGTTTTTTAGAAGAAGCGATTCAATACGAAGTCCGTCGGCAGATTGAGTTAATCGAAGATGGCGGCACAGTGGTACAAGAAACGCGCTTGTATGATCCAGACAAGCAAGAGACACGCAGCATGCGCAGCAAAGAAGATGCGCAAGATTACCGCTATTTCCCAGATCCTGATTTGTTGCCGCTGGTGATTGATGAAGCTTGGATTGATTCCATTCGTTCGACGATGCCGGCCCTGCCAGCGCAGCTGAAGCAGGAGTGGCAAGATGCATTTGGTTTGAGCCTCTATGATGCGGAGTTGTTAACGCAAGATCGCGCTACCGCAACACTCTTCGAAGCGTTATTGGCCATACTGGGTAAGCCTTTAGCAAAAGCAGTAGCTAACTGGATGACCGGTGACTTTGCCTCGACCTTAAATCGGGCTGGCATGTCGGCGGCCGATTCACCTTTAAACGCATCGCATCTAGCCCCACTGCTCAGCCGAGTAGCCGATGGAACCATCTCCAATAAGATTGCGAAAGATATTTTTGCCGACTTATGGAAAGAGGCCTTAGAGGGGCAGCTCAAAAGCACAGTCGATTCGATTATCGAGTCAAAGGGCTTAAAGCAAATTAGCGATAGTGGCGAGCTCGAGACCCTGATTGACCAAGTCATGCAGACTAACAGTGCATTTGTTGACGAGTTTCGTGCGGGTAAAGAAAAAGCATTTAATGCCCTCGTCGGGCAGGTTATGAAAGCATCGCAAGGCAAGGCAAATCCACAGCAGGTGAATGAGTTGCTGCGTAAAAAATTGAGCTAGGAATAAGTATGAGTGAGATTGATTCAACCCAAGCAGAGCAAGAAGCCCTCGTAGCGGAATGGCTGCGCGCAACCCCTGGATTTTTTGAGCGCCATGCTGAGCTGTTAAATGACATCCGCTTAAAGCACCCTCACGAAGACCGCGCCATCTCCTTGCAAGAACGTCAAATGTCCTTGTTGCGCAATCAAAATACCGAACTCAATCGTCGCCTCAGCGAGATGCTGCATTTTGGTAGTCGCAATGACAAAACCCAACAAGGCCTGGTAGCCTGGTTACTGATGCTCATGAAAGCAAGCAGTCAAACCGATGTAGAGCATGCTGTTACGGCTGGTCTTGCAGCGGTATTTGAAGTTGATGCCGTGCGCATTCTAAGTCCGGATACAGACTATGCCCCCTGGGTTACAAAACCCTTATGCGGCGCACTTGCCGAGTTACCTCAATCGAGCATCGATCTACTCTCGCAGTCAGCCCCACTCGATGCCGCATGGCAAAGCATGGTGGCGATTGGATTGCCTTTACAGGGTCATCCACCTGCAGTGCTGCTGTTAGCAAGTCACGATGCCACTCGCTTTACCGTGGACATGGGCGCGTTTTATCTGCAGCAGATTGCGCAGCTCACTGCAGCCGCCCTAGACCGAGTTGGAGCCTATGAAGCCCCCCTCGGCTGAGTTGCACCCCCAAGTGCAAGCGTACTTGCACGAGCTGCATGTATTGCGGCAACTTTCGCCGCACACCATTAAGGCGTATCAGGCCGATTTATCTGAGCTGTACCAGTCGGCTCAGGAGGACAGCTTAGATTTAACTGCGGTTACGAATAGCCACATTCGGCGCTGGGCAGGCCGACTGCATGCCAAAGGTAAATCGCCTAGAACAATCGCACGCACTTTGTCAGCATGGCGGGGTTGGTACGATTGGCTATCCCAGAAGCAGGATCAGCCCACTTTAAAAGCAAATCCCGTGGACGATGTAAAGGCGCCTAAGCGGGCGCGGGCCCTACCCAAAGCCTTGTCCGTTGAGCAGGCGCTGGCATTAATCAATCAGGCGATCGTAGAGGCCAAGGCCAATCCCAGCTTAGAGACGGTCCGCGATGTCGCCATCATTGAGTTGCTGTATTCGTCCGGCTTACGCTTGTCAGAGCTCTTAGGGATTGATGCAGCCCCCAGTCAGGATCGCGCATATGAATCTGCGGGTTGGTTGGATTGGGATGCGGCGGAGGTAACGGTCTTAGGCAAGGGGGGCAAGCGCAGGAGCGTTCCGGTTGGAACGGCTGCGATGGCCTCGCTGAGGGCATGGCTAGAGATTCGACAGCAGCTACAGCCTGCACAGGCTACGCCCGCACTGTTTTTGAGTGGTAGCAACATGCGCCTATCGCCTAGAACCGTTCAGGCACGCTTGCGCAGCTTAGCGATCCGCGCCGGCTTACCAACCCATGTTCACCCGCATATGATGCGGCATAGCTTTGCTAGCCACGTCCTGCAGTCATCCCATGATCTGCGGGCGGTTCAGGAAATGCTGGGGCATGCCAGCATTGCCAGCACCCAAATTTATACCGCCTTGGATTTTCAACACCTCGCGCAAGCCTATGATTTAGCGCATCCCCGTGCGAAGGCGGGGCAGGTAAAGTAAATCCAGGCCAATAAGCTCACGGAACTCGGTAAGATGATGGGTTAGTCACCATTAACTTGCGCAAATCGACTTTTTACAACGGCATCCGACATAGCGAAAGCAACACGATCATGGCATTAATACCCGTCACCATTCTGACCGGCTTTCTCGGAAGCGGCAAAACCACCCTTTTAAAGCACATCTTGACGGAGCAACACGGCAAAAAAATTGCGGTGATTGAAAACGAGTTTGGCGAAGAGAACATCGATAACGACATTCTGGTTCAAGAGAGTCAAGAGCAAATTGTGCAAATGAGCAATGGTTGTATTTGTTGCACGATTCGGGGCGATTTAGTAGAAGCGCTTAATCAGCTTTGGGAGCAGCGCCGCGATAAGAAAATTCAGTTCGAGCGGGTGGTGATCGAAACCACTGGGGTTGCTAATCCTGGGCCAGTAGCCCAAACCTTTTTTATGGACGACGACGTCGCGGATCACTATGTGCTCGATGCGATTGTGACCCTGGTGGATGCCAAGCACGGTCAGCAGCAGCTGAGCGAGCACGAGGAGGCGCAGCGCCAAGTGGGCTTTGCAGACCAAATTTTTATTACCAAGACGGATCTCGTAACGGATGCCGAAGTCGCAGGACTGCGCGCACGACTGATGCACATGAACCCCCGCGCGCCAATTAAGGCGATCAGCAAAGGGGTGGTGCCACTCAATGAAGTGCTCGATTTAAAGGGATTCAATCTCAATGCTAAGTTAGACATTGACCCGCACTTTTTGGAACAGGAAGACCACAACCACGATGATTGCGGGCATGACCACAGTCACGACCATGATCACGCCACCTGCGGACACGATCATAGCCACGATGCACATCAACACCATGGGCACCACGGCCATACGGATCGCATTCAGTCGTTTGTATTCCGCAGCGATCGCCCCTTTGACCACAACAAATTAGAAGACTTCTTGGGCGGTATTTTGGAGGTCTTTGGTGAGAAGATGCTGCGCTACAAAGGGGTTCTGTACGTGAAAGGCAGCAACCGAAAAGTGGTGTTTCAGGGGGTGCATCAAATGATGGGCAGCGATATGGCAGGTCTTTGGGGTACGGAGCCCAAGCAAACCCGTATGGTCTTTATTGGCATTGATTTACCCAAAGATACCCTAATGGCTGGACTAGAAGGGTGTTTAGCGTAGTACAATCCGCCGCCACAGGGCTGATTGCACTTGATGTAACAGATGGGCAGTAAAACAGCAGTAAATAGCAGCAAAACTTTGGCAGAATGGGGCAATAGTGCTCCAAATCCATGGAAAGAATGACATGACGGTAAAAACACCTAGCTCGAAGAGCCCCAAGGCAGCGGCGGCCGCTAGCACGAAAACGGCTAGCAAATCGACGGCATCCTCAAAAGCGGTTCCAGTAACCGACGCTGAATTACTCAAAATGTCTGAAAAAGACTATATGAATAAGGCCCAGCTCGCATTCTTTCGCCTAAAGTTGGTGACCTTGAAAGACGATTTACTCAAGAACGCTTCAGAAACAACTGAGCACTTGCGTGAGAATATTTTGGTTCCAGATCCAGCCGATCGGGCGACGATCGAAGAGGAGCATGCGCTCGAATTGCGCACCCGCGATCGTGAGCGCAAGTTACTTAAAAAAGTTGAGCAAGCATTGGCCCGTATTGAATCGGGCGAGTATGGTTGGTGTGAAGAGACTGGCGAGCCGATTGGTTTATCCCGCCTAATCGCGCGCCCTACTGCCAACTTATCGCTCGAAGCGCAAGAGCGCCGCGAGCTACGTCAAAAATTATTTGGCGATTAATTTCTACTAACACTACCAGTACTCTCATTTCGGAATGACTAAACCAATGCCAACGATTGCGGATATTTCCCCCTTATTAAAGGCGGAGATATTGGCCGAAGCGCTGCCCTATATCCGTCAGTATCACGGTAAGACCATCGTGATTAAGTACGGCGGTAATGCCATGGTGGAAGAGCGACTGAAAGAAAGTTTTGCGCGCGACGTTATCTTGCTCAAGCTCGTTGGCATGAACCCAGTAGTGGTACATGGTGGCGGTCCGCAGATTGATGAGGCACTAAAAAAGATTGGTAAGACAGGTACCTTTATTCAAGGTATGCGCGTGACCGATGAAGAGACCATGGAAGTGGTGGAGTGGGTTCTAGGCGGCGAAGTGCAGCAGGACATTGTGATGTTGATTAATCACTTTGGCGGTCAGGCAGTAGGATTAACTGGCAAAGATGGCGGATTGATTCATGCGCGCAAGATGTTGGTCGCGGACGAAAAAAAGGCGGGCGCGACCATCGATCTGGGCTTTGTAGGCGAAATCGAAGCCATCAACCCGGCCGTTGTAAAGGCGCTGCAAGACGATGCTTTTATTCCCGTGATATCGCCAATTGGTTTTAGTGCGCAGGGTCAGGCATTTAATATCAATGCCGATCTCGTGGCTGGAAAAATGGCCGAAATACTCGGCGCTGAAAAATTGGTCATGATGACCAATATTCCCGGTGTCATGGATAAAAGCGGTAATTTATTAACCGATTTGACTGCCCGTGAAATCGATGAATTGTTTGCCGATGGGACGATTTCAGGCGGAATGCTGCCCAAGATTTCATCGGCATTAGATGCTGCCAAGAGCGGTGTGAACTCCGTACACATCATTGACGGCCGCATTGAGCATTCCCTCCTCTTAGAAATTCTGACCGAGCAAGCGTTCGGCACGATGATTCGTTCTAGGTAAGTGGTACATTAATCATTCATGAGCACAAAACCACCCACCGACGATGTGAGCGCAGAAGCGCCAGCAGAAGAAAAGACGCGCAAGCGGCCGCGTCCGGGTGAACGTCGCTTGCAAATCTTGCAAGTTCTGGCGGAGATGCTGCAAAACCCACGGGGTGAACGTGTAACCACTGCTGCATTGGCAGCGAAAATTGATGTCTCTGAGGCTGCGCTGTATCGCCACTTTGCAAGTAAGGCGCAGATGTTTGAGGGCCTCATCGCTTTTATCGAGCAGACCGTCTTCGGTTTAATTAACCAGATCAATCAAAAAGAAGAGTCGGGCTTGGCCCAGACCCGCGGCATTTTGCAAATGCTCTTGGTGTTTGCGGAAAAAAACCCAGGCATGACGCGCGTGCTGTTGGGCGATGCCTTGCTCCAAGAAGATGATCGCCTGCAAGATCGTATTTCTCAAGTGCTCGACCGAGTAGAGGCATCCCTTAAGCAATCCCTGCGTATCGGCCAGTCACAAGGTAGTGCGCCAGGAAATGCAGGCCAAGATGACGTTGCGGTTCGTGCTGCTTTACTAATGAGCTTTGTGCTCGGCCGCTGGCATCGCTTTGCGCGCAGCGGTTTTAAAAAGTTGCCAACTGAGGCATCCGAGATCAGCCTTCGTATCTTGCTTGCAGAATGAGTGATCTCCATCTCTCACGAAATACCATCCATTTTGCAGAATCCCTACCCTTACAAAGTGGAGCGATTCTCAGTAACTACAACTTAGTTATTGAAACCTACGGCAAGCTTAATAGCGATAAGAGCAATGCCATTTTGATTTGCCATGCGCTTAATGCATCGCATCACGTAGCCGGACCCGATCCAGATAAGCCGTCCGACATCGGCTGGTGGGACAACATGATTGGGCCAGGAAAGCCAGTCGATACCAACCAATTTTTTGTTATTGGTGTAAATAACTTAGGCTCGTGCTTTGGTTCTACGGGACCTATGAGCCTAAACCCCGAAACCAATAAGCCCTATGGGGCTGATTTCCCGGTTGTCACGGTGGAAGATTGGGTCAATACGCAGGCAAGACTGGCAGATAAATTAGGTATCCGCCGCTTTGCTGCCGTCATGGGCGGAAGCTTAGGCGGTATGCAGGCAATGGCATGGGCGATTCAGTTTCCGAAGCGCTTAGCGCACTGCATCGTGATTGCATCAACGCCTAAGTTGAGCGCTCAGAATATTGCGTTTAATGAAGTGGCGCGCAATGCCATTTTGTCGGATCCCGATTTCCACGGCGGTAATTACTACGCTCATGGTGTGGTGCCCAAAAGTGGTTTGCGCTTAGCCCGCATGGTTGGCCACATTACCTATTTGTCGGATGACGACATGGCCGAAAAGTTTGGGCGGGAGTTGCAGCGCCCTGCCGGCGCATCCGATGAGTACCGCTTTAGCTTTGATGTGGAGTTTGAGGTTGAGAGTTACTTGCGCTATCAAGGCGACAAGTTTTCAAGCTACTTTGATGCCAACACCTATCTACTCATCACGCGCGCCTTAGATTACTTTGATCCTGCGCGGCGCCATGGTGGCAGCCTCAGCCGTGCCTTGGCGGAAGTGCAGGCCCAGTTTCTGATCGTTAGTTTTTCAACCGATTGGCGCTTTCCACCCAATCGCAGCAGGGAAATTGTCGAGGCTTTGCTCAGCAATAAGCGCGAGGTATCGTATGCCGAGATTGATGCGCCGCATGGCCACGATGCATTTTTACTGGACGATGCTCGGTATCACAATCTAGTGCGCGCTTATTTCAAAAAGATTGCAGAGGTATTGCCATGATGCGCGCTGACTTTGCCGCGATTGCCAATTGGGTTGCGCCGCAAAGCCAAGTCCTGGACTTGGGTTGTGGAGATGGTAGCTTTCTGGCTTTTTTGCAAACCCAAAAGCCAGTGCATGCCTACGGCGTTGAGATTGATGATCAGAGGGTATTGGCCTGCGTACAAAAAGGCCTCAATGTAATTCAGCAGGACCTTGAGGGAGGTCTCGCCCTCTTTGAAGATAAAAGCTTTGACACGGTTGTGTTATCGCAAACCGTACAAACGATCCACCAGACCGAAAAAATTCTTTCTGAAATTGTTCGTGTCGGCAAAGAGTGCGTCATCTCCTTCCCGAATTTCGGCCACTGGTCGCATCGCCTTGCTGTTGCAATGGGCCACATGCCCGTATCCAAGTCGCTGCCCTACGCTTGGTTTGATACGCCCAATGTGCGCGTTTTAACCATTGCCGATTTTGAGGGGCTGGCACACCGACTAGGATTAGACATCTTGGATCGCGTTGTTTTGCACGAAGGCCGGCCAATCACCTGGGCCGCTAATCTACTGGGCAGCTTAGCCATTTACCGCATTCGTGGCACTTAATTCAATCCGTTCTTGGGCAAGTGATTTTCGGGTTTACCTGGAATGGCCTTGCCTGCGGATGCTGTTCTTGGGTTTTTCTGCGGGGCTCCCGCTTCTACTCGTCCTAGGCACGCTAAGTTTTTGGTTGCGAGAAGCGGGCATTGATCGCAGCACCATTGGTTACCTCACCTGGATTGGCCTGATCTATGCAGGCAAGTGGTTGTGGGCCCCATTAGTGGATCGGCTACCGATTCCGTTTTTAGGTCGATTGCTGGGACGCCGTCGGAGTTGGTTGATCTTTGCCCAAACCATCATTGTTCTTGGCTTATTGGGCATGGCTAGCTTAGACCCCAAGCTTGCGATTACCCCAGTGGTGTGGTGCGCCTTACTGGTGGCGTTTGGTTCGGCAACACAAGATATTGCACTGGATGCATTTCGGATTGAGTCGGCTGACAGTGATCGACAGGCTGCGCTGGCTGCAACCTATCAAACGGGTTATCGCCTTGCCTTGATATGGTCAGGCGCAGGGGTGCTGTGGTTGGCGGCTCGAGTTGAGACGGGTGCCGGCTACGATGCCAGTGCATGGCAATTTGCGTATGTCGTCATGGCCTGTTCCATTGGCGTTGGTGTTTTGACAACCCTCTTGAGTAAGGAGCCTGTACGCATTGAGTTAGCTAAAGCCCGCAATGCAAAAGCATGGCTGCATCAAACACTCATTGAACCTTTTTCTGAATTCATTACCCGCTATGGTTGGCATGCGATTGCCATCTTAGGGCTAATCGCAATCTATCGGATTAGTGACATTGTGATGGGAATTATGGCAAATCCGTTTTATGTCGACATGGGTTACAGCAAAGATGAAGTCGCCGCAGTGAGCAAGGTGTTTGGCGTGATCATGACTTTGCTTGGCGCCTTTATTGGTGGCGTATTGGCCTTACGGTTTGGGGTAATGCGCATTTTATTTTTGGGGGCGGCCTTATCTGCCGTGAGTAATCTACTCTTTGCTTGGCTGGCGACCCAAGGTCATGACTTGACCGGACTGGTTTGGGTTATTTCTGCAGACAACCTCAGCTCTGGAATTGCGACTGCAGCCTTCATTGCGTTTTTATCTTCACTAACAAACATTCAGTATTCAGCGACGCAGTACGCCTTGTTTAGCTCTATGATGCTTTTGGCGCCGAAGTGGTTGGCGGGCTTTTCTGGCGTCTTTGTAGATACCTTTGGATACCAAGCCTTTTTTATTAGCACGGCCATTATTGGTGTGCCGGTACTCTTACTGATCTGGCTGGTGATTCACTTCAACTTAGTGCAATTCAAAAAACAGGAATCGGCGACGATCCCTATCGACTAAATCGACCAGTCATAGTCGACGACTAAGGGTGCGTGATCGGAGAAGCGCTCTTGCTTATAGATGGAAGTTGTTTTCGCTGAGGCCGCAATCTGCGCAGTCGCGATCTGGTAATCAATTCGCCACCCGACGTTCTTAGCGTAGGCTTGACCTCGTTGGCTCCACCAGGTGTAGCACGCATCGGTCGTATCGGGTTCGAGTTTGCGATAAACATCGACATATCCAATTTCACCGAAGAGGCGCGTTAGCCAGGCACGTTCTTCTGGCAAAAATCCGGAATTCTTAAGATTGCCTTTCCAGTTCTTTAAATCCGCCTCATGGTGCGCGATATTGACATCCCCGCATAGGACGATTTCGCGGCCGCTGCGCTTGAGTTCAATCAGATGGGGCATAAATGCCTCAAGGTAACGAAACTTGGCTTCTTGGCGCTCTGGCGAGCTTGAGCCGGAAGGCATGTACACCGAGATAACAGAGAGGGTTTTATAGCGGGCTTCAACGTAACGTCCCTCGGCATCAAACTCAGCATTACCAAAACCGTAAATGATGTCATCCGGTTGGTGCGGAGTATAGATCCCGCAGCCGCTATAGCCTTTCTTCTCGGCACAGTGAAAGAATCCCAGCAGATCGCCAGGGCGCATCATGCCTTCATCCAGATCAGGCTCTTGGGCCTTGAGTTCTTGCATGCAAATAAAGTCCGCCTTTTGCTGGAGTGCCCAAGGAATAAAGCCTTTTTTGGCTGCAGAACGGATACCGTTGAGGTTCGCTGAAATGATGCGTAACATGGAGGCCTATGAACTCTAAAAATGTAAATCAATTCGACTTTATCCGTTTTGCCCTAGAGGCTCAGGTTTTATCGTTTGGTGAGTTTAAAACCAAAGCCGGTCGTCAATCCCCTTATTTTTTTAACGCGGGTGGTTTTAGTGATGGCGCCTTACTCGGAGCCTTGGGTAAGTATTACGCCAATGCCTTGCTCGAATCCGGGGTTGCCTTCGACATGCTTTATGGCCCCGCTTATAAAGGCATCACCTTGGCTGCTGCAACCGCAATTGCTTTAGCTCATCAAAATAAAAATGTTCCCTTTGCCTACAATCGCAAAGAGGCAAAAGACCATGGCGAGGGCGGCACCTTAGTCGGCGCTCCGGTGAGGGGAAAGGTAGTCATTATTGATGATGTGATTTCAGCGGGCACATCCGTGCGAGAGTCAGTCGAATTGATTCGGGCAGCTGGCGCAGAGCCTGCAGCCGTGTTAATTGCTCTGGACCGAATGGAACGCTCAGGCAATGCAATCGACATTGGCAGCCACTCTGCGGTTCAGAGTGTTGAGCAGGAGTTTGGTATCCCTGTGATTGCGATTGCCAGTTTAAGCAATCTGATGGATTACCTCGACGCTTCTAAGGACCCGGCTTTGCAGCAGTATCTTCCAGCGGTGATAGCCTACCGCACGCAATACGGAATTAAGGCAGGGTAAATTCACCTTCAAAGACGGTGGTGGCTGGTCCGGTCATGAGGACGGATTGCGCAACACCGTCGCGAAGTCCGGGCCACGCAATGGTCAAATCTCCCCCGCGCGTTTGAACGCGTACCGGAGAGTCAAGCAAGCCCCTCCGAATGCCTGAGACGACTGCAGCGCAAGCACCGGTGCCGCAAGCCAAGGTTTCCCCTGCGCCACGCTCATAGACGCGCAGCTTGATGGCATTGCGATTGAGTACTTGCATGTAGCCTGCATTCACGCGCTTTGGAAAAGCGGGGTGGCTTTCAATGCGCGGACCCTCTTGAGCAATGGGCGCGCTATCCACATCAATGACAACCTGAACGGCATGGGGGTTGCCCATCGACAGCACACCAACCCAATCATCATGCGCTCCTGGATTTGAACCAATCGGTAGGGCATAGAGGGTTTCATGAAACTCCATTTTGCTCGCTAGATTTTCCGCTCGAAATGGAATGCGCTCGGGCTCAAAGATGGGCGCCCCCATGTCAACTTGTACTTGACCGTCTGGCAGCGCCTCGAGTGTCAAGACCGTATGCGCAACTTCCACCCGCAGTGGGTTTTTGCTGGATAGTTTTTTATCCAATACATAGCGCACAAAGCAGCGTGAACCATTGCCGCATTGCTCGACCTCGCCACCATCCGAATTAAAAATGCGATATCGAAAATCGGCATCAGGCCGAGTTGCTTTTTCAATTAGCAGAATTTGATCTGCACCAATACCAAATTGGCGATGGGCTAATTGACGCCATTCTTCTTTGGTAATGGCACTTAGATCTTGGTCGATGCCATTGAGCACAATAAAGTCATTACCTGCACCATGCATTTTGGTAAAGCGCAGTGTGCGTTTCAAAACAGTACTCAAGTGGCGTTCCATTCCGGATAGTTAATTAATACAAGCTAGCTTCGCCAGGTGGGCGATGCTTAAAGCGTTTATGTACCCAATAGTACTCTGCAGGCCTTTCGCGAACAAGCGCTTCGATGCATTGGTTGAGGCGGGCGGCATCGTTGCTGGGATCGTCGCTCGGGAAGTTTTCCAGTGGCGCACTGATGCGGCAAACATAGCCGCTGCGACTGGCATTTAAGGTGGTCGTCATCAAGCAGACCTCGGCGCCGCTCAATTGGGCCAAGCGAGATACCGACGTAATGGTGCTGGTTTGAATGCCAAAAAAAGGAACAAACACTGAATCGCGCGGACCCAGATCAATGTCTGGCGCGATGAAGATGAAATTCCCAGTTTGAATTTCTCGAATCAGGTCGCGCAGGCGGCTTTGCCGCTCAATCGACTTGCCACCAAACCGATTGCGCCACTCAATCATTTTTTGATTGAAAAATGGGTTCTTCATCTTTTGGTAAAGCCCTGCGCCGCCCATCCAGCCGCGTTCCTTTGCCATAAAGGAGAGGGCCATGAAGCCCCCTTCCAAACCAACGAAATGCGGATTGATTAACAGCCTTGGCTTACGATCGCCT
>CALRTW020000006.1:0-88981 GCA_943371165.1 Rhizobium sp. Q54 | reverse complement strand
TTGGCCCTATTTTGGAAGAACTGTCGACCGAGTACGGCGACAAAATCCAAATCGCCAAAATGAATGTGGATGAGAACCAAGGCGTTCCAGCGCAGTTTAATATTCGCGGCATTCCAACCTTGATCCTTTTCAAAGGGGGTGCAGTAGCCGCTCAAAAAGTAGGCGCTCTGTCCAAATCCCAGTTGGCCGCCTTCATCGACGGCAATATTTAAGTATCCCGCAAGACAGGCTCACTATTCGAGCCTGTCTTTGCTACAGGCCCTTTTGGGTAAATCCCGCTTAATTGACCCCCCAGCCTTGCCAAATGCCTTTTTTGGTGTAATATCCTCTAAACGCACTATTCAGTGCTTCCCCATTTCTGGCTCTACATCCCCCTCTTCTTTGTTTCTTGATTTATTTCCCTGATTGATTCCAAGCTCATTTTTTGGCGCGCCCATTTGATTTTGACTTCCCACTAACGTAACGCATCCCCCCCCCTTTGGCTCGCCGCCTTTCTGGCAGCAAGCAGCTCCCCCACTTTTCTACTGATACAACTAAACACAATGCAATTAACTGAATTAAAAGTACTCCACGTTTCCGCCCTCCTCGAGATGGCAGCCAGCCTCGAGATTGAAAATACCCAGCGGATGCGCAAACAAGAATTGATGTTCGCGATTCTGAAAAAGCGGGCTAAGTCGGGTGAATCTGTATTCGGTGATGGCGTACTTGAAGTATTGCCAGACGGCTTTGGCTTTTTACGTTCCCCAGAAGCCTCCTACATGGCTTCGCCTGATGACATTTACATCTCGCCCGCCCAAATTCGTCGCTTCAATCTACATACCGGCGATAGCGTTGAGGGTGAAGTTCGCACACCAAAGGACGGTGAGCGTTACTTTGCACTGGTCAAGGTCGATAAGATTAATGGCTTAGCGCCAGAAGCCCTGAAGAACCGCATCATGTTCGAGAACTTGACGCCCCTTCATCCCAATCGCACCATTCATTTAGAGCGCGACATTAAAGCCGAAGAGAATTTAACCGGTCGCATCATCGACATGATCTCGCCCATCGGCTTTGGTCAGCGCGGCTTAATCGTGTCTTCACCCAAATCAGGTAAGACGGTGATGATGCAGCACATTGCCCACGCCATCTCAAGCAATTTCCCAGATGCCATTCTGATTGTGTTGCTCGTTGATGAGCGCCCTGAAGAGGTCACCGAAATGCAGCGCTCCGTTCGCGGCGAAGTCGTTGCCTCTACCTTTGATGAGCCAGCAGTGCGCCACGTTCAAGTCGCCGAGATGGTGATTGAAAAAGCCAAGCGCTTGGTGGAAATGAAAAAAGACGTGATTATTTTGCTCGACTCGATTACCCGCCTTGCGCGCGCGTACAACACCGTTGTGCCATCGTCTGGCAAAGTATTGTCGGGCGGTGTCGATGCCAATGCCTTGCAGCGTCCAAAACGTTTCTTCGGTGCAGCCCGTAACATTGAAGAAGGCGGCTCTTTAACGATTTTGGCCACCGCCTTGATTGAAACCGGCAGCCGCATGGATGACCTGATTTATGAAGAATTTAAGGGCACCGGCAATATGGAAGTGCACCTCGAGCGCCGCTTAGCCGAGCGCCGGGTCTATCCTGCGATTAACCTCAATAAATCCGGCACCCGCCGCGAGGAATTGCTGGTCAAGCCAGAAAATCTCCAAAAAATCTGGGTTTTACGCAAGTTATTGGCTGATATGGACGACATTGAGGCTATGAACTTCATCGTCGATAAGCTCAAATCGACCAAGAACAATGGGGAATTCTTCGATCTGATGCGCCGCGGAGGCTAAGAAGCCTAGGCTAGATGGATGGCAAATCTAGCCTTTCTTATTGATTTCATGGCATAATTTCTTTTTTGCGACACCCTTAGGTGTGGCTTTTTTTGATTCACCGTTGCTTTTACTTTTACCTGGGCAAGTATTTCACTTCTCTCACTGGAACTGAAACGGCTACCTGCAATAAGGACACTTATGAAACCTGGCATTCACCCTGATTACCGCGAAGTTGTTTTTCTTGATGTATCGAACAACTTTAGCTTTAAGACCCGCTCGACCATCAGCACCAAAGAAACTGTGAAATGGGAAGACGGCAAAGAGTATCCACTCTCCAAAATTGAGACCTCTTCGGAGTCCCATCCGTTCTACACCGGCACCCAAAAGATTATGGATACCGCTGGCCGGGTTGAGAAATTCCGTCAGAAGTTTGGTAGCAAAGCCGTTGCCAAGGCAACTGGCGATGGCGCTGCTAAAACCGCTGAGAAAAAAGCAGCTGCTGCTGAAACTAAAGCCGCTGAAAAACCAGCAGCCAAAAAAGCGGCTGTCAAGAAAGCGTAATGATCTCGTGGGAGTAAGCTGTACTTCTCCCGCAATCCACAAAAGGCAGCCTGTGCTGCCTTTTTTCTTAGCTGAAATTTTTATCGCCCGAATGCAACTTCACTCACGCCGTTCGCATGGTTAAACTCACTGCCGCTGCCACTACTTCGATTCCGCGCACGGTTATCTTTGCGCTAACCGTAATCTATGGTTTGGCTGGTTTATTCCAACGCGATCCTTGGAAGACTGAGGATGCTATTGGCTTTGGTGGCATGTTCACGGCATACCAAGGCAACCTGCAGGATTGGCTCGTCCCCCACTTAGCTGGCCGGGAAGCAGCCCTGGGTGCACCGCTGCCCTATTGGCTCGGCAGCTTACTCATGGAATGGTTTGGACCGCTCATTGGCTTAGCGAACGCCAGCCGACTGTACTCAGCCCTGTGTTTTTTTGCAGCCGCTATTGCCATTTGGTACGCGACTTATCTATTGGGACGCCGGCGTGAAGTACAGCCGATGGCGCTAGCGGTAGGTGGTCAACCGCAATCCAAAGCCTATGGCATGACGTTAGCAGATGGTGCTCTGCTTATATTCTTAGCCTGCGTTGGTTTAGCGCAGCGCGCTCATGAAACCACCCCCATGATGGCCCAATTAATGGGCATCAGTTTTGTACTGTATGGCACGGTGCGGGGCCTTGATAAACCGTGGCAAGGTGGCGCATGGACTGGCCTTGGAATTATCGTATTAGCACTCTCCAGCAATTTGTACCTCACCACCCTCGTCATATTGGCAACAGTGGGTGCGGTGTTTATCAGTAATGCACGATTACGCTTCCGTTGGTCGCTTACCTCCGTTGTGCTCGGCCTGATTGGCTTTACGCTTTGGCCTTTGCTGTGGGTCCTATTCGACATCAATGACTCGCAGCGGGCTAATGCATTGGATGCTTGGCTCAATGTGCCGCCGATGGGTAGCCCCTCCGCCGAATCAATAGGCTTCTTGGGCGTGAACTTCTGGGTCTTTGCCTGGCCAGTATGGCCGCTCGCCATCGTGGCAATCGTGCATTGGGTTCGAGAAAAAAGTGCCGGGTCGTGGCGAGCCCCGCATTTATGCATTCCACTCGGCCTCATACTCAGTGGAATCGTCTACGTGCTGCTGCGAGTTGATGCCAACGAACATGATTTGATTGTGTTGATTCCGCCCATGGCCATTCTGGCTATTTTTAGCCTGCCGATTCTGAAGCGCAATCTCATTAGCTTTATTGATTGGCTAGCCATGCTGAGCTTCACCCTCATTGGCCTGGCCATTTGGGTGATTTGGCTGGCAAAGATCACGGGCTTTCCGGCCAGTACCGCAGCCAACGTGGCACGCTTTATTCCAGGCTACCAAGCCCAATTCAGTCTTACTGCCTTTGTCATTGCCATTGGCATTACTGGCCTTTGGATTGCAGTAATTCGCTGGCGCACTTCGCGCGCACCTAAAGTAATCTGGCGCTGCTTAATTATTTCGGCCTCGGGCACGGTATTAATGTGGGTGCTTTTGATGACCCTTTGGTTGCCCACGATCAATTACGCTAAAACGTATCGCTTTGTAGCGGAGCGATTGGTGCAAGCGGCCCCCAAGGACGCGCGCTGCATTGATACCAGCCATATTGGCTCTGCGCAGCTAGCGTCGTTTAATTACTTTACAAAACTCCCCTTGCGCGATGATGCCAGTTGCCCTTATGTATTGACGCACAGTCAATTAGAAGCAAAGGCCTATGCCAGCCTCAATCAAAAAACCATTACCTTATTGTGGGAAGATCGGCGCGCTGCTGACCGCGCCGAGCGCTTGCGGCTTTACCGCGTTACCCCCTGAATAGCTCAATGCATCAAATGCGCCGGTTTAGATCCTTTTAGGCTTGATCTAAATAGCGCTGCACAGGCTTTATCGCCGAAGCAGTAAAATAGCTCCTTGAAGAACTCAACCATTACGGCCGACCTCGTGCCGCAGCCCCTTTTCCCATGCTTCTAAGGCTCTCTCGCTTACGCGACGATATTCCGGCGTTGCTGAAGTTAGCAGGCCCACTGCTAGTGGGTCAGCTTGCTGTGATTACCTTTGGGGTACTCGATACCGCCATGACGGCGCGTTACTCTGCAGATGATTTAGCAGCATTGGCAATGGCTTCAGCGATTTTCATTAGCGTGTACGTCGGTCTTACTGGCGTAGTTTCGGCATTGGCTCCCATTGCGGGTCAACTGTTTGGCGCAAAACGCTACGATGAAATTGGTGAGGAAGTACGTCAAGCCATTTGGCTTGCAGTTCTACTCAGTTTATTTGGCGCACTGGTTCTTTGGAATGCTGATTTGATCTTGGACATCTCACAAGTGAGTCCTGAGATCCATGCAAAAGCCAGTTTATACATGCACATCTTGGTGCTGGGATTGCCTGCTAGTATGGCTATGCGCGTGCTCATTGCCCTGCACAATGCCGTATCTCGGCCAACCATCATTACGATCGTGCAATTGATCGGCTTGGCTGCTAAGTTCCCGCTCAACTATTTGTTTATCTATGGCGCTTTTGGTATTGAAGGCATGGGAGGCCCCGGCTGCGCAGTAGCGACCGTCATTATTAATTGGCTCTGGCTACTCATTACCTTATGGATTGTGATGGCTGGGCGTTTTTATAAGCCATTTGCCCTATTTGCTCGATTTAGTAAGCCGGATCCTCACCGCATCGGTGTCATGCTCAGACTGGGCATGCCGATTGGCTTTAGTTACCTCATTGAAGTAACCTCATTTACATTTATGTCACTCTTTATTGCCCGCCTGGGTACAGAAGCCCTGGCTGGACATCAAATTGTGGCCAATATTGGCACCGTGATCTACATGGTTCCCTTATCCCTATCCATTGCAACCATGACCTTAGTGTCGCAATCGATTGGCGCCAATCAACAATCAAAAGCGGAGCAGATTGGTTGGTCTTCGGTTTTTTTTACGACTACTGCCTGCGCCGTCATTGGGCTTACGGCCTGGTTTTTCAGAACCGAATTACTTAACTTGTACGACCCCCCAGAGGAAGTAAAGCAGTTTGCGGTTCCGCTCTTTTTGTTTATAGCCTTCTATCAAATATTTGATGCCCTGCAAGTCAGCGCTGCTTTTATTCTGCGCGCATACCGCATTGCTTTTTGGCCAATGCTCATTTATGCACTCTCACTTTGGGGCGTCGGGCTGGGTGGAGGCTATCTGCTGGGATTTAATATCACCGGCAATGTGCCATTAGCGTTACAAGGTGCAAGCGGCTTTTGGGCCGCCAATAGCCTCAGCTTAGGGGTTGCTGCCGTCTTTCTGCTGTATCTTTTTAAGCGCACTGCAGTCCGCTTTCAGAAAACGCATCCGCCGGTATTGGTTTAAACCAATTTCACGCTGCATAAAAGGCGGACCCGTATTCTATTTTTCTAAAGTACTGACTTTGCCATTCCATCGAAACGCGATGTTCTGGTCTGGCGCTGCCATTTTTTTATCTTTACCGGCATAGTCAATTCGCAATAAAAGATCCCGAATTAAATTGAGGTGCGCGTGTTTTTTATTGTTGGCGCGCACGATAGTCCAGGGTGCCTCTGCCGTACTGGTCTTGAGTAACATGGCATTGCGGTAGGTGCTGTATGCATTCCATTTCTTTTGGGCTTGCTGGTCAATGGGACTGATCTTCCATTGCTTCAGGGGATCTTGCTCGCGTGACTGCAGTCGCTCCTTCTGTTCTTTCTTTGAAATGTCCAGGTAATACTTCAGAACAGTGACGCCCGACTGAATTAAGATCGATTCCAGCGGATTAACGGTGGACATGAATGTAGCGTACTGCGCTTTACTGCAAAAGCCCATCACCATCTCAACGCCAGCCCGGTTGTACCAGCTGCGATTAAAGAGGACGAATTCACCTTTCTTAGGTAACTGAGCGATGTAGCGCTGAAAGTACCACTGATCAACTTCCACATCAGATGGCTTACCTAGAGCAACCACCCTAGTCTCGCGTGGACTGAGGTGCTCGGTAATCGCCTTGATCGTGCCGTCCTTGCCAGCGGTATCACGGCCCTCCAGCACAACCAGAATCTGATCGCCGTTTGCGATCAGGCTTTTTTGTAGCTTGACGAGCTCAATCTGCAGCAGCCCCAGCTCTTGCTCGTAACTACTCGCCTCTACAACATGGGCTGCGCTTTTAGCCACTAGGTGCCGACCTTATTAACTGGATTGCCGTTCACGGCGGGGGCGGTAACTTTCGTAGCTCCTTTTTTGGCGACTGCCTTTTTGGGGGCGGTGCGTTTTACTGCGGCCTTTTTTGCTGCCACTTTTTTGGCAGGCACTTTCTTCGCTGCGACTTTTGTAGTGGGGACTTTCTTCGCCGCTACTTTTTTGGTAGGGGCCTTCTTGCTGGCTGCCTTTTTAGCTGCTTTTTTCTGTTTTACTGCGTCTTTTTTTGCATCATTTGCTGCTTTAGAGGCTTGGGCTTTTTCCAGCTTTTTAGTTAGGCTGGCTTTGCTTGCCTCCAGCTTCTCAAGCTGTTTGGTCAATTTTTTAATGGTCTTCGTGTTGCTCATTTAGCTTCCCTCCAGATTCATGCGAATAAGTGAACTGCGATCAATTCATCTTATGTGCATTTAGTAGTGATTTCAAGGAATTGTGACAGTTTAGGGTTATTTTTTTGGTGCAGGGATTCGATTATGATGACCGGATGGCATTCATCAAGCTCATCCTAAGCCTTTTTTTTGTCACTCTCTGTGCTGCAGCCCACGCTCAAGTGAGCACCATAGCAGTTGCCGCCAACATGAAGGATGCCTTTCTTGCCATTGAGAAAGAATTCAAAGCAGATAACAAGGCTGATTTTCGGGTGGTGTATGGATCATCCGGCAATATCTCTGCCCAGATTTTGAATGGCGCGCCATTCTCGCTCTTTATCTCGGCCGACGAAAGCTACCCGCTGGAACTCGTTAAACGGAAGATGACGGTGGATGAGGGCAAAGTCTATGCCATCGGTAAAATTGCCTTGCTCAGCAAAAAATCATCTGGTGTCTTGCTCGGCAGCAGTAAAGCAGATCTTATGAAGGCAATAAAACAAGCCAATAAGATTGCCATTGCAAAACCAGAATTAGCGCCCTATGGCAAAGCGGCAGTCGACTACCTAAAAGCCGAAGGTCTGTGGGAGTTAGCCAAAGACAAACTCGTCTATGGCGACACTATCAGTATGGCAACCATGTATGTTGCCAGCGGATCCGCCGATATTGGGTTTACCGCTCTATCCTTGGCGCTGGCCCCAGGGATTGCGAAAGAAACCCAGCATTTGGTTTTAAATCCGGCGCTCTATGAGCCAATTCGGCAACGCATGGTTCTGATGAAAAACCCACCGCGCGATGCGGTTGCACTCTATCAATTTATGCAATCGCCGAAAGCGCAAGCGATATTGCGCTCCTTTGGATATACAGTTACTCAATAAAAAGTCGAAGAGTTAACGTAGCGGCCTAAAGCTAGGGACCTGATTACCCTTGGCATACATGCACTGCTGATAGGCAATGTTGTATTGGGTTTGTGCTTGATCTTCTTTGTTGGAGGCGCCCACTGCACCCATTGCAGAGCCGCCTAAAAGACCGATGCCGGCCCCCGTTCCAATGTTCTGCCCACCACCGCCTTGAATCACTGCTCCCGCAGCAGCGCCAATTGCAGCACCAACCAATGCGCTGGTAGCGCCCTGCTTCAACGCAGCATTAGAGGTGTCTTCTACCGCCTTTGCTGCAAAGCTTCTGCACTCTTGATCTTCTTTTTGGAATACATCAAATGGCTTACCCTCTCTTGGCATCACCGTAATGGTTGGGCCGGTAGGTGCCGATGCGCAGGCCGCTAAGGTCAGAACAAGAGTAATTGGAATCAGGTATTGCTTCATGCGGAATCTTTCAAATAAAGTGCTAGTTATTGGTTAATGAGTGCGCGCAGCATTGGGGGGCTTTTGTTGGCTTTGCGTCTGTGGCGGAGGCACAGCAGAATGAACCTGCCAACCTTCAGGACAAGCCCCTACATTCGGAAAATACTGCGCAGTGGATGCGCAAAAATACCAGACTGGGGGCTGTGCTTGTGCTGCCAAAACAATGGGCTCAACTAGAACCGGCTGCACATACACTGCAGGTGGCGGACTAAACGCGTATGGATAGCCAGCTGGATATGCAGGATATCCCCACCCCGTGCCCCAAGCTGCATTCCACCCTGCTCCCCAGCCGCCGTAACCGTAAGGGCCACCATTCCAATAGCCACGGCCGAATCCGGGACCATAGGGCGCTCCATAACCGGGTCCGTAAGCAATTGGGCGATAGCCATTGCTGCCAGAAACGCCGACAGCGACATTCCATCCACCCGCGCTGGCAGGGGTTGGTAATGACATCAACGCGATTGCAAGGCATATGCCCGCCATGCCACAAGCCCAAATACCAGCGGTTTTCTGTAGAAATCCAGGTGTATTCGCGGATAAAGTCATCGCATATCCCTAATAGTTAGGCTGTGAAAATTGAAACACTTCAGCACACAGTTCAATGTAGCACTTCTACTGTAATAACGCAGCATATCGGCAGAAGATGACAGGCATATAGGGTATTACGGCTTTCAAAACACTAATCAATTGTGATGCCCACTTTTTTAATCAACTTCGACCATTTATTGGATTCTTCTAGGATGAGCTTACTAAGCTCACGCGGACTGCCAGGGTTGGGCTCTAGGCCACTCATCAATAGCTTTTGCTTGACTTCCGGTTTTGATAAAGCCTCGATCGTTAAGCGATTGAGCTGTTGTTGGAGATCTTTGGGTAGGCCTGCTGGCGCCATCAAGGAGAACCAAGAGACTGCCTCAAAATTAGGCAGTCCCTGCTCTGCCAAGGTGGGTATCTCGGGCGCTGCAGGCGAGCGTTTTAATGTAGTGACGCCAAGGGCAATAATCTCCTGCTGCTGAATCAATGGCAGTGCCGAAGATAAGTTATCAAACAGCATGGATATGCGACCGCCCAATAAGTCAGGCAAGGACTGTGCACGACCCTTATAAGGTATGTGGCGTATTTGCACGCCTGCCATTTCGTTAAAGAGCTCGCCCGACATGTGCAGTGACGTACCTATTCCTGAAGATCCAAAAGTCAGCTGATTGGGTTTTGATTTGGCGAGAGCGATTAACTCACGCAAGGAAGTTACGCCGAGCTGCTTATTAACCACCAATACATTGGGCGTACTGGCTAAAAAACTGATGGGCGTGAAATCCGCAATCGGATCAAACGGCATCTTGGTATAAAGCGCACCATTGATCGCATGAATGCCCACCGTGCCGATCAGTAAGGTATAGCCGTCTGGGCTACTTTTAGCAACGATGTCTGCACCAATATTACCGCCGACCCCAGGACGATTTTCGATCAAGACTGGAACGTTTAAGGCAGGCTGCCAACTTTCAGCCAATACACGCGCCAAAATATCTGGGGCGCCCCCAGCCGGAAAGGTCACCACAATCCGAATGGCTTGCTTTGGCCAAGCGGTATTTTTTAAGGGATTGGATTGCGCCGATGCATTGGTCACCAGAAAGAGCAAGCAGCTTAATAGTGCTAGTTTTTGAAAAGATGCAGCAACCATTCGTACTACCTGCACGCTAAATGCCAAAGCGTTGGCGCAGCCACTGCAATCCATCGTAGCTCACTGGATCATCGGCGCAGGGACCAATTCCACATTCGAGCAATGTTGAGATAACATTCGCTAGCACCAGCAAGATGAACCAAATCACCAGGGTTTTAGCAAACCAACCGTGATTGCGGACGCCGCCGCTAGGCAGCATCATTAAGATCCCTTGGGCTGCAATTAAGCCGATGAAGCCAACAAAAGACCAAGTATAAAAATGAAGCTCTAAAAAGGTGTTACCAAAACCAGCATCACCGGGCATGATGTGCAGCAAAATTTGCCGCAACGATACCGCCATGCCTGTCACGCACCCTAAAATTCCCCAGCCATAATGCGCGCTGTGTGCCCCAAAGCGAATATTTAATACCAGTGCAATGCCGACCAATACATAGGCAACACGCTGCAATAGGCAAAGCGGGCAAGGCAATTCTCCAAAATACAATTGATCAAAAAAGGCGTAGCTCAATGAACCATTGACGGCCAACAAAGCGAGTAAATTGCCTACGCCTGCAAATGAAAAAGAATGGGCTCGCATTAGAGGCTAATGTTTAAATGGGTGGTCGCATGAAACTGAAACCACGCCAGCAATATCAGTAAGGTAATGCCAGTAAAGCTCAAGGCGAGGGTGCGCCGCTCGTACCAAATGCACACAGTAGCAAGCAATGCGGTCACAAACGGAAGGAACATATACATGCGCTCATTCTAGCGTATGCCCATGCCATCAAAATGCCCCATTGCCTAGGGAAATAGCGTATAAATAGTCATTGCAACGTTTTTAAAGCGAATCCAAGTGTATGGCAGCAGATCAATACCGCTATGACCCTGATCACGACATCGCCTTAAATGTCCTAGGCGAGCCGATCGTCCCTTGCTCATTTGACCCCCTCACTGGTTTTTTTCGGGATGGCTGTTGTAAAACCGATGAGCAGGATTTAGGGAGTCATTTGGTTTGCGCCATCATGACAAAAGAATTTCTGGTTTTTAGTCTGGAGCGGGGCAACGATTTAATTACCCCAAGGCCAGAGTGGCGATTTCCGGGCTTAGTCCCTGGAGATCAATGGTGCCTCTGCCTTAATCGCTGGAAAGAGGCATTGGATGCCCAATGCGCTCCCTTGATTCAGCTCGAGAGCACGAACATCAAAGCCCTCGACCAAATTGATTTAGCTACCTTAAAACAATACGCCGCTAAAGACAGCTTACTTTAAACAATCCGTGTCTTCAGTAGAGGTAAACCAACAACCTCACCCTCCAGCACATCGCCTTTTTTAATGGGGCCAACACCCGCTGGCGTTCCTGAAAAGATTAAATCACCAGGCTGCAGCGTAAATAGCGTTGAGAGGTAGGCAATCGTATCAGGCACATTCCAAATCAATTGATTGAGATCGCCCTCTTGGCGCACTTCACCATTGACCATCAAGCGAACATTGCCCTGCGATGGATGACCACACTGCGCAACTGGGACTAAAGCAGAGCATGGAGCGGATTGATCAAAGGCTTTTCCGGTATCCCAAGGGCGCCCCATCTTCTTTGCCTCTCCCTGCAAATCACGGCGCGTCATGTCTAGACCAACGCCATAACCATATACATGCTCCAAGGCTTTATCAGCGGCAATATTGGCACCGCCCTTGCCAATCGCCACCACCATCTCAATCTCGTGGTGTACATCGTTCGAGAGGCTGGGGTATTGCATGTCGGCGCCGTCCGTCACGATTGCACTCGCTGGCTTCATAAAAAAGAATGGCGGCTCGCGATCCGGATCATGGCCCATTTCACGCGCATGATCAGCATAGTTTCGACCAACGCAATAAATGCGGTTGACTGCAAAGCGGCGGGTATCCCCTGCTACTGGCAAGGATGGCAAGGCAACGGGCTCAATCACATACTGGGTGCTCATAAAAACCTTTCTTTACTGTATCTACTGATCCGGGTGATGTGACACATCTTTGTGCCGAATTTTTAGAAATAGGATACTGCATGACAAAACAAACGTGATGGCATTGGCCACAATAATCGGCCACTGGCTCAATAGGATGCCGTAGATTAACCAAAGAAAAACGCCTAGCGTGAAAAAGCCATACATCGCCAAAGACACGCCCGCTAAATTACGAGTGCGCCATGAACGCCACGCTTGAGGCAAAAAGGCCAAGGTCGTCAGCGTCGCGGCCACCGTTCCAATCAGGTTAACAAGATCCATAACTAGGGATTGTACTAAGCGCAGTCTTCGAATGATCTAGATCAAGCATATGCTTCCATACTATTGTTAAAGTGGTGAGTACAGTATGTATAAGGCATATTAGTACCCAATAAACAATAAAAAAATACTCAAACGGCTTTAATGCCTTAAAGGAATAGAACATGAACCGATTTATTCAGAGGCGTTTTTGGATCGCCGCCCTTGCTACAAGCGCAGTTTTATGTGGAGCTGGGGCAAGCCCCGTTCTAGCCCAAACTTATCCCAATAAGCCGATTAAATTGGTCGTGCCTTTCCCGCCAGGCGGCGCAACTGACGTGATTGGTCGCATTATGGCCCAAGAACTTTCTAAGTCCCTCGGCCAACAAGTGATTGTTGATAATCGTTCTGGCGGGAGCGGCAATATTGGAGCGGATGCTGTTGCAAAAGCGCCGAATGATGGCTACACCCTGTTAATGGGCGCCATGACCTCGCACGCCATTAATGCCACGCTTCAAAAAGCCACGATTACGTACGACCTAGAGAAAGACTTAACGGCAGTTTCCATCGTCGGCGTTGTGCCCCTGGTTTTTGTTGTCAATCCAACAGTTCCAGTGAAGAATATGAAGGAATTCATTGCCTATGCAAAGGCCAATCCCGGTAAGCTGACCTATGCCTCCTCCGGAGCTGGCGCGCCGCAACGCCTTGCGATGGAAATGCTGATGAAAATCACTGGAATTGATATTTTGCACGTGCCCTATAAAGGCAGTGGACCCGCCATGACCGATCTAGTTGGCGGTCAAGTTCTGAGTATGGCCGAGACCGTTCCTGCGGCGCTATCCTTTATTCAAAGTGAGCGTCTGCGACCACTAGCTGTCAGCACTGCCAAGCGCGTAGCGCAGTTACCCGATGTGCCAACCGTAACCGAAGCGACTGGCATCCCCAATTTTGATGTGGTGTCGATGTTTGGTATTGCCGCCCCGGCCGGTACCTCAAAAGCAATTATCGATAAGTTAAATGCAGACATTCGAGTTATTCTGCAGCGACCTGAGGTGCAAGAGCGCATGCTTGCCGCTGGTGTTTATGTCAACTACCTCAATGCAAATGACGCCACCAAGAAAATCAACAATGAAGTCGCTATGTGGGCAAAAGTGATTAAGGATGCGAACATCAAAGCCGATTGATGCTGATGTGGCTTTTCGGCTAAACGAAATACAGTAGTTCGTATTGATTAAAACCGGTTGCGTAAAGGCAGCCGGTTTTTTTATGCGCCCAGTTGATCCGCTAAATGATTGAAATCCGTTGCATGAAAGGTAGTCCAATCCACTCGCTCTAAATCCGGATTGGCTTTTTTAGGTCCGAATTCGGCTGGACGTTCAATAAACGCAGTTTTTAGACCTAGCGCATGGGCTGCTGCCAAATCATCTTTATGCGATGCAACGAGCATGGTTTGCTCTGGAGGCAGATCAAAGGTTTGACCAACGCCCAGATAGGTTTCTGGGTCGGGCTTGTAGTGCCGAAATACTTCGGCCGACAAAATCAAATCCCATGGCAAGCCGGCATTTTTCGCCATATCGGCCAGCAAACCTAAATTGCCATTGGATAGCGTCACAATCGTAAATTGACGCTTGAGTCGCGTTAAGCCAGAAACGCTATCGGGCCATGCTGCAAGGCGATGCCAGACTAAATTGAGATCACGCTTTTGCTCTTCGCTCAGCGAAGTGACTCCAAAATCCAGCAACACCTGATCCAAGATCAGGCGATGCAAGTCATCAATTTTTGTCCATGGAAGTTCGCCAGAGCGAACACGCGCCATGGCCGGTCGATAGCCGTTACGCCATGCGGTAGCAAAATCAACTGGGTCTACCGATAAGCCCAAGCTACTGACTTCACGCACAATCGATCCGTGCCAATCTACCACCGTACCAAAGACATCAAATGCCAGCACCTTCACTTGGCTGGCGGGGGACGGTGTATTCAAGGTAAGGCTCCTTAGCGGTCTGCTTGATTGGGTATTTTGATTTTAGCTACTTTCGGGGCCGGGCAGTCGCAGCTCGATACCCCACCTGCTTAGTCGCCAAAGCCTGCAAGGATTGAATGAACTTTTGTATCGGCTTGCTAGCATGTGTCTTGGGTGACATAGCTAAGTAGAACGTCTCTTCTTCGAGCGGAACAAAACCCAAACGAAATTGCGCTGCTATGTACTTGAGGCCCAGCGCCGCGTCAGCTGCACCCGCGACGATTGCCGTAGCCACGGCAGTATGCGTAAACTCTTCATGGCGATATCCGCGAATACGGTCACTGCCAATGCCCTCTTTTTCCATCAAGGTATCGAGCAGTAAGCGCGTTCCCGCGCCCTTTTGTCGGTTGATAAAGCGCACCTCGGGCCTAGCTAAATCCGCCAGTTTTTTTATTCGCAAGGGATTGCCAGCTGCCACCATCAGCCCTTGCGTACGTCGCATCACGGGATAAGCCAACATCCCCGCTTTTTTTAAATGGGTCTGCACTTGCAACAAGCTATCCTGATCAGGTAAATGAAATCCAGCAATATCGGCATCACCGCCGAGTAAGCGCTCGAGTGCCTGACCTGATCCCATCGTTTGATAATCAATATGAGTGAGTCCATCGATGACCTGCTCAATTAATGGATCACTGCTGCTGCAACAGACCCAGCCCGCTGGGCGAGGATCAATCCACGATGAAAGCTCGCCGGATAGTCGCCTCACTTCATCCTGACTCACCCGATCAAAGCGGCGCTCCATTTGGGTAACGGAGTTCAAAAAGGATTCTGCTGCTGGACTGAGCTTTGAGCCATGGCCTTTGGTGCTCAGCAATAAAGGCGTACCTAAGGCATTTTCTGCCACTTTAATTTGATTCCATAAAGTCCGATACGAAACATCGAGCGCCTCTGCGGCCGACTGAATGGTTTTGCCCCGCTGGACTTCCCGCAACAGGATGGCAATGGCTGACAAATCAGCAGATGAACGACTCTTGCCGCCTGACTCTAGCGTTAGGGCGGGCTTAATCACGATATTCATATCAGCTTATATGTAATTAATTGCATATTGATTTATACACCGAAGGCATGAATCATAACAACTTCTTTTAAGAGGATGATTTCATGTCGCTATATAAAAAATACTCCGCACTAAGCGCTGCCACCCTACTGACTGTTAGCTTATTAATTGGAAGTGGTCCAGCCGCCTCACAAGCTCAGAAAAGCATTCTGGTTTCATCCACCACATCAACCGAGCAGTCCGGTTTATTCGGGCATATTCTGCCGGTGTTTACCAATAAAACCGGTATTGCCGTCAAAGTGGTTGCAGTCGGCACTGGCCAAGCACTGGACATTGGTCGCCGCGGCGATGCCGATGTCGTTTTTGTCCATGACAAAGCAGCGGAAGAATTATTTGTATCGCAGGGGTTTTCCGATAAACGACAAGAAGTGATGTTTAATGATTTTGTCTTACTAGGGCCCAAATCCGATCCTGCCAAAGTCGCAGGCGGAAAAGACATTCAAGCAGCGCTCAAGAAAGTTGCCGATAGTAAATCTGCTTTCGTGTCGCGCGGCGATAAAAGTGGCACCCATGCAGCAGAGCTCCGCTACTGGAAAGGTGCAGGCGTTGAAGTCAATGCAAACCTGCCTTGGTATAAAGAAACCGGCTCAGGTATGGGCCCTGCTTTGAATACCGCATCGGGCATGAACGCTTATATCTTGGCTGACCGAGGCACCTGGCTCTCATTTAAAAATCGCGGTGATCTCACTATTTTGGTTCAGGGCGATCCCAAGCTCTTTAATCAATATGGCGTGATGCTGGTTAGTTCAGAAAAGTTTCCTAATGTGAAAAAAGCAGAAGGTCAGGCATTTATCAACTGGCTGGTTTCGAAAGAAGGTCAAGATACGATTGCCTCCTATAAGGTGGGCGGCGAACAGCTGTTCTTTCCGAATGCAAAATGATGCAGCGGTAAGCATATAAAAAGGCCCGCAGCGCGGGCCTTTTGTTTTTTATGCGGCGCACACTGCGATGTGCGCTTCCATGTTTACTTCTTTGGTGGCGTTACAAAACCAATCGCCATATCGTCGATGTACTCTACAACCACATCGTCGTTTACCTTGAATTTCTCAAGGCCCAATACTTTTTGATCCACTTTCACGGTTTGCTTCTCGCCACTTGGCAAGGTCAAAACAGCAGTACGCTTAGCAGCATCAATGCTCGTGATCTTTGCAGTAGCAATAATCACATCGGTAATTTCTTCAAATGGCTTCTTAGCGCCCTTACCAGCGATGGTAACGGTCCGTGTTCCACTGACGCCTGGCTTCGCATCTTTAGGCGCAATCGCCAATCCAACTGCCAATGCCTGGGCATACTCCACTACAAACAAATCGCCTTTCTTGACTTTTTCAAGGTCATTGATCTGCTTACCAACCGTCATGGTGGCGGTGTTGCCTTTGTCGTCCTTTAAGGTAACGATGCGCTTCTTCACGTCAACGGAGTCAACGGTCGAGGTCATGACAACTACCTCTGCCGCAACCGGCGCCATCGAAACGGATGAGGTGGCTGGCTTAGCGGGGGCTTGGGCAAAACTGGTGGCTGCAAATGTAGAGCAGAGTGCGATAAGGGCAATTTTCTTCAAGTGAACTCCTAATGAATGAAGGATCTAAAAAAGATGGGCGCAAAGCGCTCACCAAAGCCCAGTTTACTATCCGGTAGTTGGTTTTTGACCGATGGCTGATCACCCTTTAGCAAATGGCTCTTTGCGCACTAAATTAGTGCATTTTTAGCTTTGGGCGTTTTTTTATGAAAAGTTCAAAATAAATCAAAATTTTTGTTAACTTAATCAAAAGCCAGTGCGTTATTTGCCTCATAGGAGACAAATATGCGTAAAAGACTACATAAATGGGCCCAAGTAGCCCTACTGATTCGTGAAACCAAGGCAACGGGCATCCCTGCCAGTAACTTACTGGATCCCGCGTCGCTGGAGATGCTGCAACGCTATGTCCGTGTAATGGGCGTCCAGTTTGCAGCGCAATTCATGGCAAGCCCTAGTTTTTGCCAAGAATAAGCAGGAATAAGTGGTCGGCACTACGCCGATAACGAAGCAAAAGGCCCTTTTAGGGCCTTTTTTTCGTTCACCTCAGTACACTTAGGCATGCCCTCCACCACAGAACTCCATTCGCTCGACGCCTTCTTAGTCGAACCCAAAACCCTGCTGGCCACTTTTGCAGACCTAGGTGGTCTCATTATTGATACCCGCTCACCCGAAGCCTACGCTGCCGGGCATATTCCAGGGGCTATTTCGGTCACTACCTACGATTACTTCGTGCCCAATACCAAACCCGAAGGCATGCGCGCTTTTGCTAACCAAGCTGCGGCACTCTATGGCGCTGCCGGCATCACCTTGGATACACCCGTCTTGGTCTATGACGACGATACCGGGGTACGTGTTGCCAGGGAATGCTGGTTACTGGAATACCTTGGGCACCGTCAAGTGCGTTTACTGCATGGCGGTCTAAACGCATGGCAGCAGTGTGGCGGCCCGATCAGCACAACAGCTTCCGTAAGCACACCGCAGGCATTTGAAATTCAACACAGTAGTTCTGGTTTTGTGGCAGCCGATTCCCTGGTGGCTGACCTCAATCACCCAAAGCGTGTGGTGATCGATGTGCGCGATGAGCTGGAGCACGATGGTCTTGATCACACCGCATGCTGTGAGCGCCGCGGCCATGTACCTGGCGCAGTATGGATTCATTGGTCTGAATTTTTAGAACGGGGATGCTTTAAATCAGGAGAAGCAATTAGGGCATTACTGCACAGTCGCGGCATTCGGGATGATGATGAGCTTGTGCCCTACTGCCATCGCGGAGCCCGCTCTGCGAATGCGTATTGGGCACTGCGTTTGGCTGGCTATCCGCAGGTTCGCAATTACATCGGCTCGTGGCACGAATGGTCGGCTAGGTCTGAGCTGCCGCTAGAGCTTGGGCACAGGCAAAACCGCTAGACCACGCCCACTGAAAGTTATGGCCCCCTAGGTGGCCGGTGACATCAACACATTCCCCGATAAAGTAAAGACCGGGGTGCGTTTTAGCCATCATCGTTTGACTATCCAGCACCTTGGTATCCACACCACCGAGCATCACCTCGGCTTTTTTCCAGCCTAAAGTACCGGCAGGCTTCACGGTCCACTGCTGCAAGACTGCTTTCAGGGCTTGCCGATCTTTTTTACCAACCTCTGCCCACTTGCGACCGAGCAGCGACTGCTGTTCTGCAAACGCTTTGGCTAAGCGCTGCGGCAATACCATCGCTAAGATCGTTTCCGTTTGCTTGAGGCGATTGTCTGGATCATCAAATAAGGCATCGCAATTAAACAGCTTGCCTTTGACATCATGCGCGCCAAGCCAATTAACCGCGATAGACTCCCCTTCGATCCAATAGCTGCTCGCTTGCAAGACTGCGGGTCCAGATAAGCCCTTGTGGGTGATGAGTAGATCTTCCTGAAAGTCACCGTGCCCATAGCGCTGCCCCTTAGCGCCAGCAGCAATGCGCACCGGAACACTCAAGCCGGCGAGCGCACTCAGGTGCGTAAATTCATCGGACGTAAAGGAGAGCGGTACCAGTGCTGGGCGCACTGGTACCACAGGCAAGTCAAACTGCTTCGCAATACCCAGCGCATAGTCGCTTGCACCAATGGCCGGCACAGGCAGTCCGCCCGTAGCCATCACGATGGCTTTCGTACGCTCTATGCCCTGATTGGTTTTAATCTCCCAGCCTCCATGAACAGACTGTATTTGCTCCACAGACACTGGATTGCGAATAGTGACTCCACCCTGCTGGCATTCTGCAAAGAGCATGGCAATAATGTCTTTGGCGGAGTTATCGCAAAAGAGTTGGCCTTGATGTTTTTCATGGTGGGGTATGCGGTAGCGTTTCACCAGCCCAATAAAATCTGCAGAGGAATAGCGCGCTAAGGCACCCTTCACGAAATGCGGATTGCAGGATAAGAAATGGGCTGGAGTGCTACTGATATTCGTGAAATTGCAGCGACCGCCACCACTAATACGAATCTTCTCGCCAAGCACAGCGGCGTGATCCAATACCAATACTTTTTTACCAAGTTGACCAGCAATACCGGCGCAAAAGAGCCCTGCTGCACCCCCTCCGACAACAATCGCATCCCATGGGGCGCTCATACTCAATTGAGTTCGTACCAATTTGCGATGTAGTCCCAAGCCTCTTCAGCGCTATCAACAAAATGAATTAATTTCAGGTCGGCTGCATCAATTACGCCATAGTCAATTAACTTTTGAAATCCCAATACATCATCCCAAAAGGACTTGCAGACCAAAATAATCGGAAAGCGCTCGACCTTATTGGTTTGCATGAGCGTCACCACTTCAAATAATTCATCCAAAGAACCAAATCCGCCCGGATACACCACAATGCTGCGTGCCCGAATCATGAAATGCATTTTTCGCAAGGCAAAGTAATGAAAACGTACGCTCAGGCCGGGAGTTAGGTAGGGATTGGGCGTTTGTTCGCGCGGCAGGCTGATGTTAAAACCAATAGATAGATCACCCATCTCAAAAGCGCCTCGATTAGCCGCCTCCATAATGCCGGGGCCGCCGCCAGTACAGATCACAAGCTTATCGGCATTACTCGCTTGTTTTAGATTGTATTGCGCCACCAAGCTACCAAAGCGCCGTGCAGAGTCATAAAAAGGAGTACCCTTTTGCGCTTTTTCAGCGGCAATTTTTTCGCTGGGCCTACTGGCTTTCTGAAGCATTTCTGCAGCGCGCTCTGGACTACAAAAGCGGGTTGAACCAAAAACCACCACGGTGTTTTCGATGCCCATTTCGCGCAGCAATAAATCGGGCTTGAGGAGCTCCAGCTCAAAACGGATACCCAGGGTTTCACGACGGGACAAAAATGCATCGTCGTCGTATGCGAATTTATAAGAGTCATGCGCCTGACTTGAGCCTGGCTCAGCAGCCTTAGGCTCGGAAAGCTTTGCTAGGTCAGTAATGCTAACGGGGGTGGTGCGGCGGAGCGTATTGCCCATAAGCAATCCAATGCAGTCGGAATAGACCCATTGTAGTCAGATTAAAGCGAGCAATCCTCAATCTGATTGAGTACCGGCACTGTTACATGTGCCCAATGCAACTCGCGCTGAATGGCAGCTGCCAAGGCGTGAGAGGACTTCTCCTCACCATGGGTTACAAATACTTTCTGGGGGGCTTTTTTGAAACCCTTCAGCCACTTTAAAAGACCGGACTGATCGGCATGGGCAGATAGGCCACCAATCGTATGAATGGATGCCCGAACCGCGACTTCTTGATGCATCACCCTAATCGAAGCCGCCCCATCAACCAGGCGGCGCCCTAAACTGCCTTGTGCCTGAAAGCCGGTAATGACGACCGCATTTTGCGCGCGGGGCAAGTTCCATAACAGATGATGCAAAACACGCCCGGCATCGCACATCCCGCTTGCAGAAATAATAATGGCGCCACCTTTAACCCGATTAAGGGCCTTGGATTCTTCAACATCGGCAATGAAGCGCAAATGCAATGCGGCTGGATTTTCTTTAAGCCAGGCAAATGTGGATTGCGATTCAGGATCAAGCTGCGCAAAAAAATGCTCAGTCAAGCGGGTTGCGGCTGTCGCCATCGGCGAATCAACCCAAACATGTAAATTAGGTAGTCGCCCTCGCCGCACCAAATCAATCAAGACAAACAAGACTTCCTGGGTACGTCCTACCGCAAAAGCAGGCATCACGATATTGCCATGCTCCGCCATCACTTTACAAATTACGGCAACTAGCTCATCTTCGGTATCCGCCATGGTTCGATGCAAGCGATCACCGTAGGTGGATTCCACCACCACGATATCGGCTGACTCAATCACTTCAGGATCGGGCATGAGGGGGCGCCGCTGCATGCCCAGGTCTCCAGAAAAAACGCAGCGCTTTGACTTCGCTCCTGTCTCTTGAATATCCAGCACCGCAATGGCCGAACCGAGAATATGGCCCGCGTTATAAAAACTCAAACGCAGTCCAGAAAACAATTCAATGGTTTGGTGGTATTCCACAACGCGTATCTGCGATAAGGCTATCTCCACTTCCTTGGCGCTGTATAAGGGCTCGGGGACGGTGCCTCGCCACTTTCCTTGTTTGATTTTTTTGGCAGCGCGCTCACTATCCGCCAGTTGCAGATGCGCGCTATCGGGCAACATAATTTTTAGTAACTCAAAGGTGGCACCAGTACAGTAAATCGGGCCTTTAAAGCCACTAGCGCAAAGTCTCGGCAATAGGCCGCTGTGGTCTATGTGGGCATGGGTCAATATGACGCAATCCACCTCGGATGCCGAGATGGGTAATGCGCCTTGATTTTTTTCCAGCGCCTCACGACCTCCTTGAAACATCCCATAGTCGACAATGACGCGTCGACTGCGCTGCGCCATGTCCATCTCCAATAGGTATTTGGATCCGGTGACTTCACCGGCGGCCCCCAAAAACTGTATCTTCATATGGCTTCAATCCTTAATGCCCAATCACATCGGGCATCCATTTACCAAGCAGTACTTTCAGCATACACTGATCAATCTATATAAGCCAATAACAAGAAAGGGGTGCAATCGGATGTCGCTATCGAATCTTGCCCCTGAACCACTCAACGTATTGTCCTTGGCCAAGAAATTACAGCGGCTTCCTGATACTAATAAAGCGCACTCCGGCAAAGTTCTGTGCATTGGGGGAGCGATTGGTATGGCTGGCGCCCTTTTGCTAACAGCAAAATCAGCGCTGCACAGTGGAGCGGGTTACACCATGCTGTGTATGTTGGATAGCCATTCAGCGCATGCCCTCGAAGAACAGCCTGAGCTCATGATTGAGAGCGCTCAGGTGAATAACCTAGCAGATGATCCCATTGCTCACTTACAACGCCTTCAGCCCAATGTGATTGCCATTGGTCCCGGACTTGGATCCTCGCTACTCGCCAAAGCATGGTTAGGTACAGTTCTGAGGGACTATGCAGCAGTATCTTCGCTGGGCGCAATTGTTATCGATGCGGATGCGCTCAATTTGATTGCCGCAGATGATGCTTTAGGTACCGCCCTTCAGAATTGCACCTTACCCTGCATCTTGACGCCCCACCCCGGCGAGGCAGCTCGCTTACTTCACAGCAGTAATACCAAAATTCAAGCTGATCGCATAGGCAGCCTTCGCGCGCTGGTAGCCTGGAGTCAGCAGATTGTGATTCTGAAAGGCCAGCACACCTTGCTTGGCTCACCCATTCAGGCAGTTCAAGTTTGCAATCGGGGCAATCCGGCTTTAGCAGTGGGTGGTACTGGCGATGTTTTAACTGGGCTGATTGCCTCGCTCCTGGCTCAGGGTATGGATAAAAAGCTCACGCCATGGGAGGCAGCCTGCCTTGGTGTTGAGGTACATGCCCTTGCGGCCGATCAATTACGCACCAAATTAGGCGGACCGATTGGCATGACTCCAAGCGAACTAATCCTGGAAATACGACAGGTACTCAACGACCTGCTATAAAAGCGGCATGTCTTTTTTTTCAAGTACAGAACAGCGGCGCCTTTACCTCACCGGCATCCTCATGGCCGGGCTCGGATCAATCCTTTTTTCGGGCAAAGCGATCTTAATTAAGCTGGCTTATTCCTATGGCACCGAGCCGGAAACGCTACTGGCATTACGCATGATCTTTGCACTACCCCTGTTTTGGGCCTTGTACTATTGGCAAGCGCGCAGTAAACCGATGAGTCCCATATCCATACCAGATACCTTCAAAGTATGTGGTCTCGGATTTTTAGGCTACTTCTTATCGAGTTACCTTGACTTTTTGGGCCTGCAATACATTTCTGTTGGACTTGAGCGCATTATTTTGTACCTCACGCCCACACTCGTTTTATTGATTTCTTTTTTTGTTTTCAAGAAACGGATCTCCCGAATTCAGTGGCTAGCACTGATCACCGGCTACCTTGGTGTTACATTGGTTTTTATTCAGGACGTGGCAATCCTCGGTAGCGAGGCTTGGCTAGGCATGGCTCTGGTTTTTGCTAGCGCCTGCGCTTATGCGGCCTATATGATTGGCTCCGGCGAAATGGTTCGTCGGATTGGTAGCGTTCGCCTGGTCGTATTCGCAAGCTCTGCTTCTGCGGTGTGCAGCATCATCCAAATACTTTTTTACGACCCGAGCGCCATTTTTAACCAAGTGCCCGAGATTTATGGGCTGAGCTTAATTAATGCCAGCATCTGTACCGTCATTCCGATGACGATGATTGTTGTTGCCATTAATCGGATTGGTTCACCCTTAGTAGCGCAAGCCGGCATCGTGGGTCCGATTGCTACCATTTTTATGGGCTGGCTAGTCCTGTCCGAAACCGTCAGTTTGCTGCAGCTTGGCGGTATGGCGATCGTCATCGCTGCGATGTGGCTACTAGTCAAAAATGATCCTACCGATAAAGCCGTCCTCGCCAAATCGACTGAGGTAGATGGCCGCTGATTACTGGCATTAGGCTGTTGCTAAAATAAATAAAAAAAGGATAAGAAAAATGACTGCAAGCAATCACGCTGTCCCAGAAAAAAATTACGAATACGTCCGCAACGCACTGTTGCAGCGCCGCGAAATTGCATTCTTAGATGTGCGCGAAGAAGGCCCCCATGCCGAAGAACATCCCCTGTTTGCGGCTAACCTCCCCCTCTCTCGCATCGAATACGATGCCCATGCAAAGCTGCCCAGGCGCGATGTCCCGATTGTGACTATCGATGAGGGTGAAGGTTTTGCCGAATTGGCTGCGCGCCGCCTGATTGCATTGGGGTATACCGATGTATCGATTTTCCAAGGCGGCATTCGGGCTTGGGATGCAGCGGGCGGTGAATTATTTCGGGACGTTAATGTGCCCAGCAAATCCTTTGGCGAGCTCGTCGAATCTAAGCGCCATACGCCATCCCTCTCAGCCGAAGAAGTAAAGCAGCGGATTGATGCCAAGGAAGACATGGTGGTACTGGATGTGCGCCGCTTTGATGAATACAACACCATGAGCATCCCTACTGGGATTAGCGTTCCTGGCGCTGAGCTTGTGTTGCGGGTAAAGGAAATTGCGCCCAATCCCAAAACCCAGATTATTGTGAATTGCGCTGGCAGAACACGCAGCATTTTAGGAACGCAATCCTTAATCAATGCGGGCATTCCAAACCCAGTACATGCCCTGCGCAATGGCACGATCGGCTGGAAGTTGGCTGGACAAAGCTTGGACGTCGGTCAAAGCCGGCGCTTTACTGATGTAGGGCCTGAAACTGCAGCAGAGGCAGCACAGCGAGCCCGCTCCGTCGCTGACCAGGCTAAAGTAAAACGGGCGCAGTTAAGTGATGTGAAGAAGTGGCAACAGCAGAATGAGCGTACCACTTACTTTTTTGATACTCGCACCCCAGAAGAATATGAGGCCGGACATCTGCCCGGCTTTCGCTCGGTTCCAGGCGGGCAGCTAGTACAAGAGACTGAAATGGTTGCGCCAGTGCGGGGCGCTCGCATTGTTTTGGCCGATCCCAGCGGTGTTCGGGCGGACATGGCAGCATCGTGGCTTGCTCAGATGGCTTGGGATGTGTATGTCGTGGACGGTTTAAACACCAGTGACTTGAGCGAGCGCGGCACGTGGAAAAACCCATTACCCCTTTTACCAAAAGTTGACTACGTTGATGTAGCCACACTCGTTGGACTTCAAGAATCGAATGCAGATGTGCTGGTAGTGGATTTCAGTACCCATGCATTTTATGTTCGAGGCCATATTCCCGGCGCCTGGTTTGCCCTTCGCTCCGAGTTATCCGAGGCATTGAAATCGCTTCCGGCAGCAAGGCAATATGTGCTAACTAGTACACCGCCAGAGCTGGCTGTTTTCGCTGCCGCGGAAATGAAAACCTACTCCGGTAAACAGGTGTCTGTGCTGCAAGGCGGTAATGCTGAATGGATCAAGGCTGGATGCCCTCTAGAGAAAGGCGAAACCCACCTCGCCTCACCTGCGCGCGACCGCTATAAACGCCCCTACGAAGGAACTAACGTTGGTCCCGAGGCCATGCAGGCTTACCTCGACTGGGAATTTGGTTTGGTTGCCCAGCTAGGCAAGGATGGCACGCACCATTTCTGGGTTTTATAAGTAAAAACGCCACCCCAAGTTTAGGGTGGCGATGATTGCATTACTGATTCTAGATCAGCGATAAAGACGAAATGCTTACGCCTTCTTTTTAGCAGTCTTTTTAGCAGCGGGTTTTTTTGCAACCGCGCGTTTTGCTGGCGCCTTTTTGGCTACTGTCTTTTTGGGCGCAGCTGACTTAGAGCTACCGGCATGAGCACGACTGGATAAGCTGCTGATATTTTTTTCAGCTGCCTCAGCTGCTTCATTAATAACGCGGCGCCCTTCCTTAAATGCCTTTTCGCCGGCACGCGACAAGTCACGCGCCACTTTGGCTAAATGCTCACCACCGGCTGGCATTTTTTTCTCCACATCTTCAAGCCATCCAGAGAGAGATTCGCGCGCCTTCTCTAAATATTTTTCTGCTTCGTCCGCAGCATCATCACCCATCTCGCGCAGCATACCCTTCACTTTTTTGTGATAGACGTGCAAACGATCGGCAGCGGCCTGCGTTGCCTCTTCCTGCAAGAGCTTCAAACTCTCGAGATCATTCTTCGCTGCCGTTTTAGCAAAACGCAGCGCATGGTCCATATTGTGTTTCAGCTCATTGGCGTGATGCTCGCTGAGTTGCTTAGCGGTATCGAGCAACTTATGGGATAGCGTAAAGAGCTCTTTGGCTTTCTTTTGCTGCCAGTCTTGAATGTCTTTTTGGTTCATTGCTGATCCTTTCGAGGGTCGTGATTTTTATAAAGCTTCATCTACCACTCTAAACCGAAAGATCCATGCTGCCAACTAGGTGCAATTATGGGGAAGTCGGTTTTTTGACGTCCTGTTTATTTTGCCGGCAGCGATCGGAACAGTATTTCACCTCATTCCAAACTTTTTCCCACTTTTTTCGCCAATTAAAGGGCCTGCCACAGCAAACACAGTCTTTGCTGGGCAGATCGCCCTTCTTTCGCATGCCCATAATTTATGCCTTAATGGGGTTTGCCATGCCTCAATACCTTAGTTATAAGCTAGGGTAATCGGTGTAGCCTTTTTCGCCGCCGCCATAAAAGGTGGCCCGATCGTATGGGTTGAGTGCGGCATTTTGTGCAAAGCGTTCAGCCAAATCCGGATTGGCGATGTATATACGTCCGTAGGCGATGGCATCAGCAAGGCCCGCTTCTAATGCTGCTTCACCGGATTCTTTGGTGTAACCACCAGCGCTGATGAACTTGCCATGAAACGCCTTACGAAATAGTCCCGATACATTAGGCGCATTCGCATCAACCTTATCGCTACCACCTGCGGTAGTCGCGCGTGGCTCGATCATGTGCAGGTAAGCAAGACCCAATGGATTGAGCTTATCGATGACCGCCGTAAAGAGCGTCACTGGATCGCTATCAGCAATGTCATTAAAACTACCATAGGGTGACAAACGAACGCCAATGCGGTCATATGAGAAGACTTCGCTGACGGTTTTTAGTACGTCGATTAATAGGCGCAGGCGATTTTCAACTGAGCCGCCGTATTGATCGGTGCGTTGATTGGTCTTGTCTTGTAAGAATTGATCCAGCAAATAGCCATTAGCTGCATGAACTTCGATGCCATCGAATCCTGCCTTTTTAGCATTGAGCGCCGCATTACGAAAATCAACTAGTAGCTGCGCAATATCAGCATCGCTCATGGCTTTTGGGGTCTCATACGCGTGCAGTTGCCAATCGGCGCCATAAGTTTTGCCAGCAGGCGCTATTGCGGAAGGGGCGACAGGCAAGCCTTCATTTGCATGCAATGAGGAATGGGAAATACGGCCAACATGCCAGAGCTGCGAAACAATCAAACCACCTTTGGCGTGGACTGCTGCAACAACATCTTTCCAAGCCTGCGTTTGCGCTTCCGAATAAATGCCCGGCGTGGCTGGGTAGCCTTTACCCAAGGGGGAGATTTGGGTTGCTTCGGTAATGATCATGCCGGCGCTCGCACGCTGACTGTAATAGGTCTTCGCCAGCGGACTCGGTACATCCCCGTCAATGGCGCGCATGCGCGTCAGTGGCGCCATCACGAGGCGATTCTTGAGCGCCAAGGAGCCGAGCGAAACAGGGCTAAGAAGTTCTAAGTGGGTCGACATGCATGCTTCCTTTGTAAAAATGAATAAACCAAACAAACCTGATCGTAACAAGAATGGGCCTGTTCTGCACACCATATCAAAGGCTAGTATTTAAGGGTGACCCATTTAAGCCATGTATTCTGTAGGTCTAAATGGCATTTCTGGCTAAGAATAAAGGGATGAATATGAAAACGTGGCAATGCATTGTGTGTGGATTTATTTACGACGAAGCCAAAGGCCTTCCAGAAGATGGAATCGCTCCAGGTACGGTGTGGGCCGATGTTCCAGCGAACTGGGAGTGCCCTGATTGCGGCGTATCCAAATCCGATTTTGAAATGGTGCAAATTTAAATCGCACTTTTTTAATGCGCCGTCATGCTATTAGTTAAAGGAATACCGCTTTGAGCGAACATCAAGACCAACCGATCGTCATTATTGGTAGCGGATTAGCTGGCTATACCGTCATTCGCGAATTACGCAAGATTGACAAGGATGTGCCAATCACGCTCATCACCCGCGAGCCCGGCTACTTTTATTCCAAGCCAATGCTATCCACTGCATTTGCTAATAGCAAAGCAGCCGATCAATTGATTAGCTCCAGCAGTGATGCTATGGCAACTCAGCTTAATCTAACGGTATTGGGTAACGCCGATGTGCACTCCATTGATGCACAGGCTCGGTTACTGCGCACCAGTAATGGTGAAGTAGGCTATAGCAAGCTAGTGTTAGCTTTGGGTGCTGATCAGATTCGGTTGGACCTACAAGGTACAGCTGTCGATGCAGTCATGACAGTCAATGACCTGGAAGACTATGCTCGATTTCGTGGGGCCATTGAGGGTCGCAAACGCGTAGCGATTCTCGGTGCCGGCTTGATCGGCTGTGAGTTCGCCAATGACCTCACGCTTGGCGGCTATTCAGTGGACGTCATTGATATAGCGCCCCATGCGCTGGGTCGCCTCTTACCTGAAGCTGCAGCAACAGCGCTAGAAGAAAAACTCAGTGCAGCAGGAGGTGTACGTTGGCACTTTGGTAGCACGGCGCAATCGATTGATAGCCATGGTGATGCCATACGCATTACCCTAGCTAATGGCGCTACGATCGATACCGATGTGGTCCTTTCGGCTGTGGGCTTGCGTCCGCGTATTCAATTGGCGCATGACGCAGGCATTGCGACTGGGATGGGCATCCAAGTTAATCGCCAACTGCAAACCAATCAAGATTCCATTTACGCCATTGGTGACTGTGCAGAAACCGAAGGATTAGTCTTGCCCTATGTGATGCCTATCATGCAAGCAGCGCGCGCATTGGCGCCCGTATTGCTCGGACAGGCGGCGACGCTACAGTACCCAGCCATGCCCGTGATGGTTAAAACCCCCGCCTACCCTATCGTAGTCTCGCCTCCAGCTAAAGAGGCAGAGGGTCAATGGAACAATAGCAAGGTCGAGGGCGGCATGCTGTGTCGCTTTGAGTCCGGCGATGGTCAGTTGCTGGGCTTTGCTTTACTCGGCTCAGCGACCTCGGAACGGGCTGCACTGGTTAAGTTGCTGCCTCCCATATTGGCATGACCGATCAAAGCAATTCGCACCGCACAACCGCATACGAACTGATTGGCGGCGCTGAATCCATTCGGCAATTGGTTGATCGGTTTTATGACCTCATGGAGTTAGAGCCTGCCTACGCTGTAATTCGGCAGATGCACCCGGCTGACTTAAGCACATCACGCGACAAGCTGTATTTGTTTTTAAGCGGCTGGATGGGCGGCCCCGGGCTGTACCAAGAAAAGTATGGGCACCCCATGCTGCGTGCGCGCCACCTACCCTTTCCGATTGGCTCAACCGAGCGCAACCAATGGCTTGATTGCATGCAGCGCGCTATGGATGAAATAGCAATCGATGCAGCACTCAAAGAACGCCTCCATGAATCCTTTTTTGCCACTGCCGATTGGATGCGCAATAAACCCGATTAAGGGGATTCGTTTTGCAAAGCCACAAATAAACAAGTCACCCGCAGGTGACTTGAGTGGTACAACGGTGAACTAGATATTAGGCAAAGTTCTTTGCTGCAAAATCCCAGTTCACTAAATTCCAAAATGCCTCAAGATACTTAGGACGTGCATTGCGGTAATCAATGTAATACGCGTGCTCCCACACATCGCAGGTCACCAACGCTTTTGCATCGGTTGTCAATGGTGTAGCGGCATTGCTAGTGGATACGAGATCAAGTGAGCCATCGGGCTTTTTAACCAGCCATGCCCAGCCTGAGCCGAAGGTGCCCACGGCGCACTTTGCAAACTCTTCTTTGAACTTATCAAACGATCCCCATTTGGCATTAATCGCATCAGCCAGTGCACCAGTAGGAGCGCCGCCGCCATTCGGCTTCAGGCCCATCCAATAAAAAGTATGGTTCCACACTTGGGCTGCGTTGTTAAATACACCGCCGGATGATTTTTTGATGATGTCTTCTAAGCTGGCGTTTTCAAATTCGGTACCCTTGATCAGGTTATTCAAATTGGTAACGTAAGTCTGATGGTGCTTACCGTAATGAAACTCCATGGTTTCTTTTGAAATGTGTGGGGCCAAGGCGTCAAGCGCGTAAGGCAACTGCGGTAATGTGTGTTCCATCGTGTCTCCCTGATTGAAATGGTTTTTGTTCATGCGGGGGTTTTTGAGCCCGCTTCCTTCTAACAGATGCTATTTTATGCGGGCACAGTCTTTTTTGCCTATTTATCCCCTCTGCGCCTATAGACCCCCGTGGGATTGGGCGCTCATCAGATACAGCATCGGAATCGATAAAATCGTATTAAAGCGCGATACCAGCATGGCGCGGCGGGCTGAGGCGGCCTTGACAGCTGGCTCGGCGGCAACGATTCCCAAAGCGCGTTTTTGATTGGGCCAAATCACAAACCACACATTGAATGCCATAAAGAGGGCAATCCACATACCCAGGCCAATTGCTCTAAACGCAGGCTGCAGCGTAAATGCCTGATGCGCATAACCAGCCAGGATCGCGACCAACATACCCGTTACTACCGTGGCGAGCGCGGCGTACCGAAACCACAGCAGGGCTCGTGGCGCAATGACCTTACTAATCGCCGGTTTTTGCTCATCCGGTATCTGGGGCATCGATGGAATTTGCACGGCATTGAAGTACCACAGCAAACCGAGCCACATCACCCCACAGAGGACGTGAAACCAGCGCAATCCAAATAACAACCATTCTGGAGAGCCCAGAGCGCCTGGGTTGGCAAACATGAGCAAAATGGCTGCCAGCAAGGCAAATCCGGCCAAGATGGTGCGACTAAGGGAATTCAAAATGCCTGTCATGCAAGGTGTCCTATTGTTCTTGCCTTTGTCCGAGAAAATACAGAAGCAGCCAGGAAGCAAAGGGATTGGGGGTAGGCTCAGTTTACAATCGTAAACATCGTTTTTTTGCTAAAAATAGCATTTATTGCCCTGTTTTTTACAGATATATTACAAAAATATGGGAAAATATATTGCACTGCAATGCATTTGTTTTTCCCTTCGAAAACCGCTTTTAAGGCCCTTATTATGACCGCTCGTACCCAATGCCACAGCCTCCAAGTTGCTACCCCCCTTTACCGCTTTATTGAGGACAAAGTGCTGCCAGGGCTGAACGTTAAAAGTGCTGATTTTTGGCAGGGTTTTGATGCGATCGTGAAAGACTTAACGCCTAAAAATGCAGCCTTGCTGACTAAGCGTGATCGCCTCCAGCGTGATTTGGACCAATGGCATAAAGCCAATCCGGGCCCAATCAAAGATATGCCTGCCTATCGCAAGTACTTAAAAGACATTGCTTATATTGAAGATGTACCTGCCAAGGTTGTAGCTACCACTCAAAATGTGGATGATGAGCTGGCTCTTCAAGCCGGTCCTCAGCTGGTGGTTCCGGTGCTCAATGCACGTTACGCCTTAAATGCTGCCAATGCGCGTTGGGGCTCTTTGTATGATGCCCTCTACGGCACCGATGTGATTTCTGAAGAGGATGGCGCTAGCAAAGATGGCGCATACAACCCGATTCGAGGGGCAAAGGTCGTTGCTTATGCCCGCCAGTTTTTGGATCAAGCTGCTCCTTTGGCCAAGGCCTCCTACAGTGATGTCGTGGCTTATAGCGTTGTCGACAAAAAACTGTCCGTGAAATTAAAGGATGGAAGCACAGTCGGCTTGGTTGATGAGAAACAGTTTGTTGGTTACCAAGGCGATGCCTCTGCACCCTCCTCTGTTTTATTGCGCAATCATGGCATTCATATTGATATCCAAATTGATAAGACGAAAATCATTGGCGCCGCTGATCCAGCAGGAGTAAATGATGTGGTGCTGGAGGCTGCGCTCTCCACTATTTTGGACTTAGAAGACTCAGTAGCCGTTGTGGATGGCGATGACAAAGTACTGGCTTATGAGAATTGGCTCGGCATTCTCAAAGGTACTTTAGTTGAAGAAGTCAGCAAAGGTGGCAAGACGTTTACTCGCGCACTCAATCCAGATCGCAAGTACACCGCAGGTATTGGCGCTGTCAATGCGAAAGATGGCGTTGTTACTTTGCATGGCCGATCACTCTTGTTTCTCCGCAACGTTGGTCACTTGATGACGAACCCGGCCATCATTACTGGCGATGGAACAGAGATTTACGAAGGCATCTTGGATGCAGTCGTGACCGTGTTGATTGCTTTGTATGACATCAATCGCCCAGCAACTCAGGCTATTGGTAATACGCGTAAAGGCTCTGTCTACATTGTTAAGCCAAAAATGCACAGCGCAGAAGAAGTTGCCTTTGCTAGCGAGCTCTTTGGTCGGGTAGAGAAGTTACTGGGCTTACCCGAGAACACCGTCAAATTAGGCATCATGGATGAAGAGCGCCGTATGAGCGTCAATCTGAAAGCCGCTATTGCTGCAGCTGGTGCTCGCGTTGCGTTTATTAATACCGGATTCTTAGACCGTACTGGCGATGAAATGCATACCGGCATGTATGGCGGCGCAATGGTTCGTAAAGGCAGGATGAAGATTGCCAAATGGTTTGGGTCGTATGAGCGTCGCAATGTTTTAGCTGGCTTAGATTGTGGTCTACGTGGTCGCGCACAAATTGGTAAGGGTATGTGGCCTGCGCCAGATCTCATGAAGGAAATGGTTGAGCAAAAAGCAGCCCACCCCCAAGCTGGAGCGAATACCGCTTGGGTGCCATCACCTACTGCTGCCACCTTGCATGCACTGCACTATCACCAGGTTGATGTGGCAAAGATCCAAGAGGAAATGGAGAAACAAGATACCGCAGCTGAGTATGAAGCCTTAACCGACGATCTCTTAACGGTACCCATTGCACTGTATCCGGATTGGACTAAAGAGGAGATTCGCGAATCCCTCCATAACAATTGCCAAGGTATTTTGGGCTATGTCGTACGCTGGATTGATCAAGGCGTTGGCTGCTCTAAGGTGCCTGACATTTATAACGTCGGCTTAATGGAAGATCGCGCAACCTTGCGGATTTCGAGTCAGCACATTGCCAATTGGTTGTTGCATAAGTTCGTCACCAAAGAGGAAGTAGAAGATGCTTTGCAACGAATGGCTACGATTGTGGACGGTCAAAATGCCGGCGACCCCCTCTATAAGCCAATGATGCCAAACTATAAAGATTCCCTTGCATACCAAGCTGCAAGTGATTTGATCTTTAAGGGTCTTGAGCAGCCTAACGGCTATACCGAACCCTTACTGCATGCCTATCGCTTAAAAGTGAAAGCGAATGCCAAAGGCGGCGTAGCGTAACAGCGTCTGATGGTGGAGCTGGATGCCCTACTGGGCTGTCCAGCCGCCATCCATATTCCAAGCTGCACCGCGCACTTCGGATGCAGCATCACCGCAGAGAAATACGGCTAGCGCCGCAAGCTGTTCGGGGGCGACAAACTCTCCCGAAGGTTGCTTTTCAGAAACCAGCGCTAATTTAGCGGCGTCATTAGAGACACCATCCCGCTCAGCGCGAGCATCCACCTGCTTTTGCACTAAGGGAGTCAATACCCAGCCTGGGCAGATTGCGTTACACGTCACGCCCGTTCTGGCAGTCTCTAACGCCACTACTTTAGTGAGGCCAATAATTCCATGTTTTGCAGCGACATAGGCTGCCTTTTGCATCGATGCAACGAGGCCATGAACGGATGCAATGTTAATGATGCGACCCCAATTACGCTGCTTCATGCCAGGCAAGGCAAAACGGGTGGTATGAAATGCCGAGCTGAGGTTAATTGCAATCACCGCATCCCAACGCTCTTCCGGAAAGTCTTCCACATTGGCAACATGCTGAATACCTGCATTGTTGACCAAAATATCCAGCGCGCCAAAGCGCTTTTCGGTTGCCGCAATCATCGCCTCAATTTCAGCGGGCTTACTCATATCGGCGCCGTGGTAATCCACCTCAACACCGCAGGCTTTGACGCTCGCCATAGCCGCATCTTTTTCGCCAAAGCCATTCATCATGATGTTGGCCCCCTGCTTCGCCAAAGCAACTGCCATAGCAAGGCCAATACCGCTGGTTGATCCGGTTACAAGGGCTGTTTTTCCGCGTAAGGTGGACATAGATGTATTCCTAATTAGATGGGGATGGAGGGTGGTATTTAACTCGCCTCAATTGAGTTCAATGATAGCCGATAGCGCTAAGTACCAATCCCAATAAAACGACCAATGGCATGCCAAAACTCACTGGGTATGCTCACCAAAACAAGCGTAAAGGTAACGTAGCGCAAAAACTTACCAATCGCCATGTATATCAAACACGCCTTCCAGGGCATACGTAACCACCCTGCTAAAGCGCACAATGGATCACCGATACCCGGTAGCCAGGAAAGTAATAGCATCTTCGGGCCTAGGCTGACAAGCCAGCGCTGCATGCGCCCTCCTGTAGTCCCTTTATAGGCCTCAAAAGCATTGCGCGCACCCAGGCCTAAAAACCAGTTCACCATCCCGCCAATGGTGTTACCAACCGTTGCAATCACAATAGCAGGCAATAGCATGCTTGGGTTGACACTGACATAGGCAAACAGAACCGGCTCGGAGCCCATGGGCAGCAGGGTTGCCGATATTAGCGCAACCAAAAAGACCGCTGGCAGCCCAACAGCGGGCATGCCGAACCAATCTAAAAATACAATGAAGTAATGCTCCAATCTACTGTGCCCTTTAATTCATCTAACTTCTAAAACTCCAGCATAAGCCTATTCTTAGAACGTGCTTGAATACACTATTTACAGCTGAAGCCGTATTTTCCAAGATTCTGTATTTTTGCTTAAACTAGGGGTCTATTGTGCCTTGCGCACACCATATTTCCTGCTCTGAAAGATCTATATGAATTACCCGATTCCAGCCGCCGATCAATATCAAGACATTCGCGATGCACTACGCGACCTCTGCGGTCAGTTTGATTCCAGCTATTGGCAAAAAGTCGACCACGCACGCGGTTACCCCGAGGCATTTGTCGATGCGGTTACGAAAGCAGGCTGGCTGGCCGCACTGATCCCGGAAGAATATGGCGGCTCTGGCCTTGGACTGGCCGAAGCATCGGTCATCATGGAAGAGATTAACTTTTCCGGCGGCAACTCGGGCGCCTGCCATGGTCAGATGTACAACATGGGTACCTTGCTGCGACACGGCTCTGACGCCCAAAAGAAACTCTACCTACCGAAAATTGCCAGCGGCGAACTGCGCTTACAGAGCATGGCTGTTACAGAGCCCACTACCGGCACAGACACCACCAAACTCAAAACGACTGCTGTTAAAAAAGGGGATCGCTATGTCATTAACGGCCAGAAAGTATGGATCTCGCGGATACAGCACTCTGACCTGATGATCTTATTGGCACGCACTACCCCGCTGAGTGAGGTAAAGCGCAAATCAGAAGGCATGTCGATTTTTATCGTCAACTTGGCCGATGCAATTGGCAAGGGCATGGAAGTGCGCCCGATTGAAAACATGGTCAATCACGAAACCAATGAAGTCTTTTTTGATAATCTGGAAATCCCAGCCGAAAATTTGATTGGCGAGGAAGGCCGTGGTTTTAAATACATCCTCGACGGTTTAAATGCAGAGCGGGTGCTGATTGCTGCCGAGTGCATTGGTGATGCCTACTGGTTCATTGATCGTGCGCGGCGCTACGCCAATGAGCGAGTGGTATTTGACCAACCGATTGGCAAAAATCAAGGCATTCAGTTTCCGATTGCGGACAGCTATATGGAAACGGAAGCGGCTAACTTAATGCGCTTTAAGGCTTGTGATTTATTTGATCGCCACGAGCCATGCGGTCCAGAGTCCAATATGTCCAAATACCTGGCTGCCAAAGCGTCTTGGGAAGCGGCCAACGTCTGCTTACAAACCCACGGCGGCTTTGGCTTTGCCTGTGAATACGATGTCGAGCGGAAGTTTCGTGAAACCCGCCTCTATCAAGTGGCGCCCATCTCCACTAATTTGATTTATTCCTATATCGCCGAACACGTACTCGGCCTTCCCCGGTCTTTTTAATATGAGCAGTAAATCTGCCGCACGGCCACTGGATGGCATCACCGTTGTTTCGCTAGAGCATGCGATTGCCGCCCCTTTTTGTACCCGTCAACTAGCGGACTTGGGTGCGCGCGTCATCAAAGTGGAACGTCCTGGGGTGGGTGATTTTGCCAGGGCCTATGACGAACGCGTTTCTGGTCTGGCATCGCACTTTGTTTGGGTGAATCGCTCGAAAGAAAGCCTCACGCTCGATTTAAAACAGGCCGAAGCACTCAGCGCCCTCAAGACCCTACTTAAAACGGCCGATGTCTTAGTGCAAAACTTAGCCCCTGGTGCAGCAGCACGCATGGGACTTACGGCAGCGGAGTTGCAGCGCGATAACCCTGGCCTTATTTTGTGTGACATTTCTGGCTACGGTAATGACGGCCCCTATCGCGATAAAAAAGCATATGACTTACTGATTCAGAGTGAGGCAGGTTTCTTGTCCGTTACTGGTACGCCCGATACTCCTAGTAAAGCAGGCAACTCGATTGCCGATATTGCAGCGGGCATGTATGCCTACAGTAATATCTTGGCAGCACTATTGCAGCGCCAAAAAACCGGCGTAGGAAGCAGCATTGATGTGTCCATGCTGGAATCCCTTGGCGAATGGATGAGTTACCCGATGTACTACGCCTATCAGGACGCTAGCCCACCCCAACGCAGCGGCGCATCCCATGCAACCATCTATCCCTATGGCCCGTTTAAAGCAGGCGATGGCGCTACGGTCATGCTGGGCTTACAGAATGAGCGGGAGTGGTTGGCTTTTTGCGAGGTGGTTTTAGATAATGCCGCATTAGCAAGCGATGTTCGTTTTGATAAAAACAGCAAACGCCATGAGAACCGCGATGCCTTGGCCAAACTAATTGATACCTGTTTTAGCAAACTGACTGGTGACCAGGTAATCGCCAAGCTCGATCAAGCGCAGATTGCCAATGCCCGCTTAAACAATATGCATGGGGTCTGGCATCACCCGCAATTGGCAGCACGTGAGCGCTGGGTTTCGGTAGACTCACCTGCAGGACCGATTCCGGCCTTATTGCCACCCGGCGCAAATGATCAGTTTGATTACCGGATGGATGCGATACCCTCTGTGGGGCAACACACGGATGCCATTCTCACTGAAATTGGCTTCCATCCAGACCAAATCAGCGCCATGAAAGTCGCCAAGGCGATTTAAAGCAAGGGTGAAGTCAGGTGGGCTAGATTCTCGAGTAAAAGACGCCAGCGCGGGCGCTTAGCCCACTGCGCCGCATTCACTACATCGGCATTGTGCAGATAGCCGTGAATTAATTTTTCTAAGTGCGCACAAAAAACGGTGTCATATACGATCAGGCTGATTTCAAAATTAAGCCGCAGGCTGCGCTGATCGAAATTAACCGAGCCAAATATAGCTGTCTTGCGATCAATTAATAGGCTCTTGGTATGCAATAAACCACCATGGAATTCTGCTATCCGAACGCCTGCTTGCAGTAAGTCCTCATAGAAACTACGACTGCTCCAGGCAACTAAAGTCGAGTCATTGCGTTTCGGCACAATTAATGTCACTTTGACACCACGGTGCGACGCTGCCATCAAGGCCTGCAATAAGCCATCGTCTGGTCCAAAGTATGGGGTAGTAATGACCAACTCCTCACGCGCATCTAGAATGGCTGATAGGAGCACTTGATACAGAATATCGTCTCGATAAACGGGGCCAGAGGAAAATTCTTGGGCCAGGGTTTTGCCATCCTCCAGAGCAGGAACAAGGTGATGGTCTTTGAAGCTGGAAATGGCTGGATTATCTACGCTCCAATCAAACAAAAAGGTGAGTTCAAATTGAGCGGTTACCGGGCCTTCAATGCGCACCATCGCATCGACCCACTCACCAACCCCAGAATCTTGTTTAAAGGTCCGGGGGTCAACCAAATTCATGCTACCGGTCCATACGATGCGGCCATCAATCACAAAGATCTTGCGGTGCAGGCGCAAGTCAGCACGGCGGAACTGAAAGCGCCCCAGCTGAATCGGTAAGGCCTCAGTAATGGCAATGCCGGCCTCTTTAAAGCGACTAGGCCAACTGGATTTAAACCAAGCCTTACTTCCTAAAGAATCCAGTAAAACACGGCATGCCACTCCCCGCTTAGCAGCGCGTATGACTGCCTCCCCTACTGCATCGGCATCGCCACCCAAGGCCCAAATATAAAACTCCATGTGCAAACTGACTTTGGCTTGATCGATTTCGCGAACAAAGGTTTTCAGAATGGTGAGTGACTCCGTAAATAGCTCAATGCAGTTGCCAGCAGTTACGGGCGAGCCATGCTGTGACTCTGCCAGTAGGCTTAATGCCTTTGCCTCGATTGGCAGCAAGTCGCGATCAGCTACATAGTGCTTGCACATCTGCTGTCGTAGTTTGGCGTGCTCCCGCTCCATCCGCACAATTTTCTTGGTCAGGCTACGGCCCACTGGACGCTCCCCAAACATCACATAGAGCACAATTCCCAGGATAGGCAACATCACTACGACCAAAAACCAGGCAAACGAAACGCTCACAGGCCGTCTAGTCCAAATCAAGCGCAGTGCAAACAAAATCACCAATGCAGCGTGTGCCAATGCAAACCAGGGAAAAGACAGGTCGGCCTGTCGACCAATCAATACATCAATGAAGTTCATAGCAGTTCCAATTCAGCAGCAATTGCAAGGTGATCCGATAGCCTAAACCATTCTTCCAAGATATCAGCAGAATGAACGTGTAGGCCACGCACATAAATACGGTCCATCGCCAGTAAAGGCTTAACACTAGGGAACGTTTTGGCGGGAGATCCTGTTAAGGTCTCAAACACTTCCAAAAAACCAGCGTCGCGCATTGGGCTACTGACGCGATTACGCCAGTCATTAAAGTCCCCTGCCACAATAGCTGGTCCGCCTTGGGTCAAGCTATTAATGTACGAGATGATTTCCACCAACTGACGTTCACGACCCCGCTCAAACAAAGCTAAGTGAACACAAAAGCAATGAATTAGGACTTCGCTGCCCGGTAACTGAATCGAGCTGTGCAATAAGCCTCGGCGCTCAAATCGATAGGCTGAGATATCGTAATTAAACCCTTTATGTAAGGGATGCTTAGAGAAGATGGCATTACCATGGTGTCCTTGGCGGTACTCCACGTTTTTTCCGTAGTGCCAGTCATGCCAAAAACCTTCGGCCAAGAAATGGCTCAACTCATTTGCAGGCCATTGCCCAAAGCGCCGGATACGGCCACGATGCTCTTGCTGAAACTCTTGAATGAAAATGAGGTCTGGGTTGTGTGAGCGCATCTCCTGCTTTAAACGGTAAACCGTGGAATGCGCATGCAGGGCTGAAACGCCTTTATGCATATTGAGGGTCACAACACGCACCCGATTCTGTGATTGGGGTAACTTACTGGGATGCACTTTGACGGCGCACCTTAGCGTAATAAATTTCGGACTCCACAAGCTCTTGGCATTGCATGCATTTATTACAGATCGATGCCTGCTCGCGCAATTCTTCGATTGAATTAATGGGGTGCGTATCCAGATACTCCCGTAAATCCAGGTCCACTATGCCGTTACAAACACATACTACCTCTGCCATTCCGCTTACCTAATCCTGCTATCGGTTGTACTTCATCACTAAAAGCCCCATAACTGGATTGTGCCACCGCTGATAGTGAGGCTTGCTAGAATTAGGCATGTTAAACGCCTTTCAAGACGCCTTTGCGCTGTTGACCCAATTTGATCGGGGTGTCATCAGCATTGTGCTGGTCTCCCTGCAGGTCAGCCTAACCGCCCTGGTGTTAGGTACGCTGGTTGGCCTCCCCCTCGGGGCTTGGCTAGCAACCGAGCAATTTCGGGGTAAGCGCGCGCTGATTATTACGATCAATACCCTCATGGGCGTCCCCACTGTCATTATTGGGGTCCTGGTGTATTTAGTCTTATCGCGCAGTGGACCATTGGGGGATTTAGGCTGGCTGTTTACCGTCAAAGGCATGATAGTTGCTCAATTTCTGCTCACCACACCCCTGGTGGCCGCTCTGAGTAGGCAGGTCTTAGAAGATGCCTGGCAGATTCACCGCGAAACCTTTTTATCCCTGCGTTTCACTCGCTTTGGTTATATCAAATGGCTACTTTGGGATTGCCGTTTCTCGCTCACGATTGCGATCTTGGCAGGCCTAGCTAGAGCGATCTCTGAAGTGGGCGCCGTCATGATTGTAGGCGGCAATATTCTCAACTCCACTCGTACGATGACGACTGCCATCGCCCTTGAAACCAGTAAAGGCGATTTACCATTCGCACTGGCACTCGGCATCGTGCTACTAGCCATCGTGCTATTGGCCAATTTACTCACCTTCGCAGTGCGATCCATTGCAGAACGGCGTTATGGTTAATCCAATGGCTAATCAGGCAAAGCAGATTGAGCTGCGGGCCATTCAAATTGTGCGCGACGGGCGTACTATTTTGGATATACCGAATACCGACATTCAGCTGGGTGGCATTACTGCATGCATCGGCCCGAATGGAGCTGGCAAGACGACTTTTTTAAAGTTATTGCACGGACTAATCAAACCGAATGCGGCCGGCAGCATCGGCTACGCTGATGGCATTCGCAGCGCATTGGTGTTGCACCATACGCCCATGATCAAGGCCAGCGTTAGATGCAATATAGGTCTGAATGGCGTGAGCAAACCGACTGAAGCTGAAATTGATCGTGTACTGCACGAGGCAGGCTTAAGTCACTTGCAACATCAGCCAGCACACCAACTTTCTGCCGGGGAAAAGCAGAAGTTATCCTTAGGCAGAGCTCGCCTGCAGAAGCCGAATGTACTGCTTCTCGATGAGCCAACAGCGAATTTAGACCCGACTACAACTGCCCAAGTCGAAGCGATGATTAGGGAGTTTGCCGCATCGGGCTGCGATGTCCTTATTAGCTCCCATCAACTGGCGCAAGTAAGGCGCTTGGCTGATTCGATTGTGTTTATCGACGGCGGACAAATCATAGAAAAAGGGGCTTGCGCCCCCTTCTTTGCACAGCCTCAAACTGAGGCAGCACAGCGGTACATGCAGCGCGAACGCGCTGCAGATTAAATCACTCTACTTTTTTGCAGCCGCTGGAGCGGCAGCAGGAGCTGCTGCTGGAGCAGGAGCTGCGGCTACTGGGGCTACAAAAGGCGGTGGCTGAACACAGGCTGCTGGGGCAGGTGTTCCGGCAGCCTTGTAGCGGTTCGCAACGGCATTTTCAGACATACACAATTGATAGGCGCTTACTTGGCCAGCATAAGCAGTTTTGGCTTTTGCCAAGTCTGCTGCTGCAGCCTGCTCTGGAGTTGGTGCAGGTAACTTTGCAAATACTCCAGTTGCAGTGAATGCGCAAGCGAGAAGTGCGATGGTCTTTTTCATAGCCAATTCCTTATTTAACTTTGTGGTACCAAGCTTCATGGTGTTCTTTTGCCCAGGTCTCATCGACATAGCCGGTTTTCATGCCATCGATTGAACCTTGCATTCCAATACTACCGATGTACATGTGGCCAAAAGCCATTGCGGTAATAAGCAATGCACCGACCGAGTGAATAATGTGCGATATCTGCATAGTGCCGCGCCAGTACTCAAGGCCAGGAACAGGAACAATCATGTCCAATACCCAACCGGACGCCGAAACCAATCCGCCGAGAACGACCATGCCAAACCAAAACCAAAACTTTTCACCTGGATTGAAGAAGTTCGCTGGCACATGCTTGCCGCCGAACATGCCTCCGAATGTTTTGATCCATTCCCAATCGCCTTTTTCAGGCATATTGCGTTTTACAAATTGGAGGAAAAACGCAATCAAACTGATCGTGAAGAGTGGGCCCACAAAGTTGTGAATATTCTTACTAACGAGCAACAAGATGCTAAAGGCGCTTGCGCCCAATAGATCAATCGCAAAGTACTTACCGTACAGAATCAACAAGCCAGTGATAGCAAGCGCAATAAAGCTAAACGCCATCGTCCAGTGATTGACTCGCTCCAGGGTTGTGAAGCGCTTGATTTTTTTGCCCGTCATTGGCTCATGCAGCTTGATTTTTCCTTTGAGCACGAAGACCGCCAAAATGCCGCCGGAGGCAAGTGCAAGTAACCAAGCTCCGTACACAGTGATAACGCCGTTACGGATCAAACGCCATTGCTGGCCTGACTTCTGAATGAGTACGCCCGCCTGCTTATCAGGAATACTGACGTAATTGACCGTATCACTGTTCACCGTACGCCATATTGGCGCACTATTTCCAGGTTGATTTTGTGCCGCTTTGCGTTGTGCCTCAATGGTTGCATCCGGAGCACGGCCTACATCCATGATGTTGGCCGATTGAACCTGTGGCAAGGCAGCGGGAGCTGGCTGGCTGGCTGGAGCTTGTTGCGCTAAGCTTGTGCCTGCAAAAACTGAGCAAAACAGTCCAGTGGCTAAGGCCCAAGGACGGAGTGTTGCGCAAATAGATTGATTCATGCGAATTTCCTCAACAGCAATTCTGTTATTTAATGTTCCGAATAAAGGTACAAAAGTCCATTACTTGATTTTGCTGTACTCAGATTGTTGTTGATTGCGCTTATTAATTTCCTCTTGCCAGCTCTTGGCATCGCCTGGTTTCCAGCCCTTAACCATAAAGCCGTTATCCGCACCCATAAATGGAGCGATATCCGGCCGCTTGGAATTCAGAGCCAACGTTCCCGGCTCATTGTTGCAAGCACTTAAGAAGCCAAGGGCTAAGAGTGCGGCAGTTACGGTGCGAATGGTTCTCATAACTTACCTCCACTTGGTGCGGCCTTCGCGCCAGCTTTATCGGGCTGACCGTATGCGGTAGTCCAACCAAACACATCAGCACCTGGATTTTTACCGGCAGTTTGACGTTTCACTACGCGCGCACGGAAGATGTCGGCAATCACGTCGCCGTCACCACCAATCAAGGCTTTGGTAGAACACATCTCAGCACATAAAGGCAACTTACCTTCAGCTAAGCGGTTACGACCATATTTTTCAAATTCAGCGACGCTACCATTGGCCTCTGGACCACCCGCACAGAATGTGCACTTGTCCATCTTGCCCCGCAAGCCAAATGTGCCTGTGCTTGGGAATTGTGGCGCGCCAAATGGGCAAGCATAGGAGCAGTAAGCGCAACCAATGCAGGTGTCCTTATCGTGCAACACAACGCCTTCGTCGGTGCGGTAGAAGCAATCAACTGGGCAAACTGCCATGCAAGGCGCATCCGCGCAGTGCATACAGGCAACCGAGATGGATTTCTCCGCCCCAATTACACCATCATTGATGGTAACAACCCGGCGGCGATTAACACCCCAAGGTACTTCGTTGTCGTTTTTACAAGCAGTAACGCAGCCGTTGCATTCAATACACCGTTCCGCGTCGCAGATAAATTTCATTCGTGCCATTGTGATCTCCTGACTTTAGCGGTTGGGCTTATGCAAACTTTTCGATCTGGCAGATCGTTGTTTTGGTTTCTTGCATCATTGTTACGTTGTCGTAGCCATAGGTGGTTGCGGTATTAACAGCTTCGCCACGCACGATTGGGTACGCGCCCTTAGGGTAGTACTCGAGCAAGTCCTTACCTTCCCACCATCCCGAGAAGTGGAATGGAATGAAGGCTGTGTCGGCAGCAACGCGCTCAGTAACCATTGCACGCACCTTGATCTTGGCGCCTGTAGGCGATTTGACCCAGACGTAGTCCCAGTTCTTGATGCCGCGCTTGGCTGCTGCTGCTGGGTTGATCTCAACAAAGTTTTCTTGTTGCAACTCAGCCAGCCATGGATTGGAACGAGTCTCTTCGCCGCCACCCTCGTACTCGACCAAACGACCTGAGGTCAAGATAATTGGGAACTTATCCGCCAATTTATCTTCAATGTTCTTGTCTTGAAGTGTCTTGTACAGGGTTGGCAGGCGCCAGAAGGTTTTACGGTCAGCTGATGCTGGGTACTTCGCCACCAAATCAGGGCGTGTACTGTACAGCGCTTCACGGTGCTGTGGTACTGGATCTGGGAAGTTCCATACCACCGCCCTTGCCTTCGCATTACCAAAGGGATGGCAACCGTGGTTTTTCATGGCAACACGAATAATGCCGCCCGATAAATCGGTCTTCCAGTTTTTGCCTTCAGCTAATTTTTGCTCAGCCTCGGTGAGCTCACTCCACCAGCCCAATTTCTTCATGAGCACGTGATCAAACTCAGGGTAGCCGGTCTTAATGTCAGCGCCCTTCGAGTAAGAGCCGTCTGCTGCCAGCAAGCTCTTGCCGTCTTTTTCCACGCCAAAGTTGGCACGGAAGTTACCGCCGCCATCCATAACGTGCTTACTGGTGTCATAGAGGTTAGGTGAACCTGGGTGCTTCAAGGCAGCATTACCAAAGCATGGCCATGGCAATCCAAAATAATCGCCAGTGGTGTCGTAACCCGTAACCGGATCTTTACCGCCACGCGATTTCAATGTCTTCGGATCAAAGACACTCATCATCCGCATGTGGGCCTTGAGGCGCTCTGGTGTTTGTCCTGTGTAACCGATGGTCCAAACAGCGCGGTTGATTTCACGCAAGATGGATTCAATTTCAGGCTCTTGCCAATTCTTGCCAGCGTATTTTGCTTCGTTCATCTTGAAGTTAACCGACAGCTCTTTGCCGAAGCCAAGGCGGTTTGCAAACTCCTGCATGATGACGTGATCTGGAACCGACTCAAACAAGGGGTCGATGACTTTCTCGCGCCACTGAATCGAGCGATTGGACGCTGTAACCGATCCGGTGGTTTCGAACTGCGTACATGCTGGTAGCAAATACACGGCGCGGTTCTTGTTAACTTGATCGCCTTTAGCAGGTGGCATTGCAGCCATCGCCGCTGTCGCGCTTGGGTAAGGATCAACAACAACCAATAAATCCAATTGATTCATGGCGCGCTTCATGTCCAAGCCGCGTGTCTGCGAGTTCGGTGCATGACCCCAGATAAACAGACCCTTAACAGCAGTCTCTTGGTCAATCATGTCTGGGTTTTCCAGCACCGCATCAATCCAACGCGAAACGGTCGTACCGGACTTCTCCATCATGTTTGGAGCGTAACGGCCTTTAATCCACTCGTAATCCACTCCCCAGACGGTAGCGTAGTGCTTCCACGATCCGGCAGCCAAGCCATAGTAGCCAGGCAATGAATCCGGATTAGGACCAACGTCCGTTGCGCCTTGTACGTTATCGTGACCGCGGAAAATGTTGGCGCCCCCACCGGACTTGCCGATGTTGCCCAAAGCCAATTGCAAGATGCACGATGCACGCACCATGGCATTACCGATGGTGTGCTGTGTTTGACCCATACACCAAACAATGGTGCTAGGACGATTCATGGCCATGGTTTGCGCGACTTTGTATACCTGCGCTTCAGGAACGCCGCATGCCTCTTCAACCGCAGCTGGAGTCCACTTTTCCATTACTTCTTTACGAATGTCATCCATGCCGAATACGCGGTCATTGATGTACTTCTTATCTTCCCAGCCGTTCGCAAATACGTGGTACAGAACACCAAACAGGAATGGAATATCCGAACCCGAACGAATGCGGACATACTGATCTGACTTCGCTGCAGTACGGGTATAGCGTGGGTCGACCACAATCAACTTGCAGCCGTTTTCTTTAGCGTGCAGCATGTGCACCATGGAGACAGGATGCGCTTCAGCGGCATTCGAGCCGATGTACAGCGCTGCCTTGGAGTTCATCATGTCGTTGTAGCTATTGGTCATCGCACCATAGCCCCAGGTGTTGGCAACGCCAGCAACTGTGGTGGAGTGGCAAATACGCGCCTGGTGGTCGGTGTTGTTGGTGCCGAAGAACGATACCCACTTGCGCATCAAATACGCTTGCTCGTTATTCCACTTGGATGAGCCAATAAAGTAGAGGGAATCTGGGGTGTACTTGGCGCGAAGATCTTTCATCTTGGCGGTAATTTCATCGAGGGCCTGATCCCAGGTGATGCGCTGGTATTTGCCATCCACTAATTTCATGGGATAACGCAAACGGTAGTCGCCGTGGCCATGCTCACGCAATGCAGCGCCCTTGGCGCACTGGCCGCCCATATTGATAGGGGAATCAAACACGGGGTCTTGACGGACCCAAACGCCATTCTCAACCGTTGCATCGCTGGCACAGCCAACGGAACAATGGGTACAAACGGTTCGTTTTACTTCAATCTTGCCCTTGCCATCCAGCATTGCTTTGCTTGGGTCGGCTGCGGTTGCTTTTTGCACTAGATTTAGCTGGCTAACTGCGATTCCAGCGCCAACCCCAATTCCGGAGCGCTTCAAGAAGGTTCGGCGATCCATGGTCGGAACTGCCGCCTTTAGGCCTCGCGACAAACTCCCAATTAAGTTCGATACCGGTACCGAGCGGGTCGTTGTGTTTACTGGATTTTTACGAATCAGACTCATCTGATGCTCCTGAGGGGTTTTATATTTTTAGAGTAAGGGTCGGTTAAAACTAAATTAAGGTTGTTTCGTAATACTTGCGGACGTGGGCTGTGAGTTGGTAGCCGTCTTTCTTGCCTTCTACCGTACTGCCCACCTCTTGAATAATGGCTTTGCCCATAGGCGTTTGCGAAACAACCGCAACCGCACCGACCGTAGCACCAGCACTAATGAAAAATTTTCTGCGTGACGCAGTGGTGACTGGGTTTGCAAGTGGCTTTGATTTTGTGCTCATGTGGTCTCCAATAAGTGGACGTATATATGCAACTTTTTTCTAATAATGAGTGTAGTACTTTTAATGCTTTTGTGTAGTGCCTCTAGGGGCGTTTGGAGTCAGTAAATACCCTTACTAGCCGGGCGGAATTCACATCATGTCAAAGGCTTGACCCTCAACCGCCAGAAATTCACGGGTCAATGCAGCAACCGGGCGATACAAATGCGTCTCCGGATTAGCCTCTATGGCATCGCAAAAGTCGTCATACCAAGGCCGAATGTGGTCGTTAAAAAACACCCGTTGGTTGGTCAGGTTGGAAATTTCAACGTCATCGCCTGCAATCAGGTAGCGCATTACTTCGAACAAGGCCGATACATGATCTTCGGTTTCGGTTACATCCTCTGAAGACTCTAGGCCAAATTCAGCCAAGGCTCGCCTTACTTCCACCAACGGCTTCTCATTTAAATGGCCCGCCAAATAAAACGAGCTATTCAAAAAAAGATTGGGTCTGCCCACACCCATGAACTCGGCTGCATATTCTGCATTCCAATCGCTAGCCGTGCTCTCTCGGACAGCCGAGATTAAATTGAGCCAAACACCCAATAAGGGTGAGACCTCATTGAGGGACTGCTCTTGGGGGGCTGAGGCAGTAATTAAATCTAAGAATTCTTGCGCGGGCGGTTTTAAGTAAAACGCAGCCAAGAGGCCGTACAAGTCGGCTCTAGCCAAATCTTCAGCCGTACCAATATTGCCCACTTCGGTCGGCGCCTGCTCCATTGGGCTTGGGTTCATTGAATCACTCATAGTTCTTTCTTCATCATATCGACTACCCGGCAATCGCTGCACATTTTGAGGCGATCTAAGGCTTCACCAGAAAAGGCATCGTGTAAAGCCAACTTACCCAGCATTAACTCAACTAACTTGAGGGTGCCAAAGGCTTTGCCACAGCTGATGCAATGGAAAGGCTTGGTTTCATTTAGCAATACTTTTTCTTTGCGCTGCTCAACAGTTGCTATCCGGGGCTGTAAGGTAATGGCCGATTCTGGGCATGTCTGTACGCATAATCCACACTGCACACACTGCTTTTCGATAAAGGAGAGTTGTGGCGCATCCGGATTATCCAAAATAGCGCCTTCAGGGCAGGCGCCAACGCAAGATATGCACAAGGTACAGGCCGTTGTATTGATTTGAATGGCGCCGAGTAGCGATGAGCTAGGCAGCGGTTTACCTTCTACCGGCAACGGTGCTGGGGCTAACTTTTGAAAGTGCTCTAAGGTCGCCTCTAGGGTTTCACGTTTTTGATTGGAAAACGCAAACACGGCTGGCTTGCCTAGGGACTGCAGAGCGCCGCGCTGACGCAGGCGCCCCATGGCACTGGACACACTCGATAAATCATCTTTATTCGCCATCGTAATCAGCTGCACTCGCGCACCCGCAAACTGATACGCCGCCAACATCGCGTTCGCTAGGTTTGCCTGCTCTTCTAGAGCGGCGCGGTAAGAAGGATCCTCATCGCCGCTAAGCAATAACACGACCTCGCCAAATCCGTACGCCAAGGAGCCGAGCCAGAGATCAAGTCCCGTCGATGCAATGTGCTCAATGCCCATTGGAATAACGAAAGCAGGTAGACCCTCAACCCGTTTTGGATTTAAGTGAGCCGCCCTACCAAGTCGATCCAAGACCTCGGCACCCGCCTCTAAGCTATGCAATAAGAGTGTTGGTGCCAGCTGAGGTGATTTGGCTTTACTGTTTGCATCACTGTATGCCGTGATCAGGGCCTTTAATTGCTTACCTTGATGCGATACGCTGGGGTAGTTGTAGCGCATCGCGCCCGATGGGCAAACCGTGGCGCAGGCGCCGCAGCCCATGCATAAGTTGGGATTGACTTCAACTTGACCTTGGCCATTTTTAAATAGGGATTCAATCGCGCCGGTAGAGCAAACATCAATACAGGCGCTGCATCCCACTTTGCCATTGCGGCCATGCGCACATATCTTTTCGTTGTACGCAAAATACTTTGGCTTTTCAAACTTACCGACCATGGTGATGAGTTGACTGGCAACCAAGGATTGCGCAAAGGGATCTGTCCCAGGGGCAAAGTAGCCTTGCGGTGTTTGACTCATGCGCATCTGCGCATCGGGGCGCAAATCTAAAACTAAATCGCACTCTGCACTTCGATTAATCTCAGCCCGATCAAAATTGATCGCGCCGATACCCGCGCATGCGGTAATGCAAGCGCGATGGGATTTGCATCGATCCATATCAATCTGAAACGAATCGTCAATCGCATTTTCTGGGCAGGCGGTAACGCAAGCGCCACACCGGGTACACATCTCTGGATCGATTGGGTTTTTTAAGTCCCAATCGACGGTGAAGTTACCGAGGTAGCCTTCTACCTTACTAACCTGGCCACTGTAGATCGGATACTCCCGCGTACTGGGCAGCGCACTTGACTCAGTGCATAGTACCGATACATTTAATTGCGTATGTAGTTTTTCAGCCCACAGCAGGGCCTCGGCGCCAGGTCCAATAATGATCAAACGACCTTGGCTTTGATAGTCCACTACCGGAACTGGATCCGCTTCTGGGAAATCAGCGAGCGCTAGTAATGCGGCGATCTTAGGCGTAGATTTTTCGGCCTCTTGAGTCCAGCCGGCGAGCTCTCGAATATTGACAAAGCGCAATGGCGCAACCAGCGCCTTTTCGGATTGCGTTGCCAGTTCTGAAAACAAACCACGCTCTTGTGTGCATGCCACCAAAATGGGCTCGGATCCATCCAGTGCTTTTAAAAATGAACCGACTTCTTGGCGACACAAAGCCGTATGCATCGGAACGCCTAAGGCTTTTGCATCCAGTGGCATGGTGCGATTGCAATCGCAAATGAGCTTTTGGGTCATTACTTTATCTTCTGTTCAGGCACTGTTTTTAGGGATGCTACCGTTTGATCCAGGTCTGGATTGGGGATGTCAACTTTGACCTCGTCTTGCGGCATTGTGACATCTCCAGCAGAAGCATCGGCGATTTCAGCTGGATCGGGCTCTGCTGCTGCAGTTGACTCTGGCTCAGGGACTTTTTCCTCTTCCGACTCGGCGAGAACCTTCCCCCCCGGTCCATCTTCAAACTTTCTAAATAAGCCCAGGGATTCGGACTGCACCATGCGCTTGAGCATCTCCATGGGAATCGGGTCTGGAATGGAGTAATCGTCAATGTAAATATCCAACCGATCCATGATGTTGAAATGGGGATCAGAGAACAATTTTTTCATCGCCGCTTGTTGCACTGCTGGATCGACATTGGGCTTCATAAATGCTGAGAAGTCGGGGGCAAAACGGTCAATCGCTTCAGCCTCTTCGAGGGTTGGCGGCAGGACCTCTTCTGCTGCAGGAGTGGGCGTACTATCGATGGCCTTTTTATCGTGCGGAGCCGGGCTTGGTGTTACCTTGGGCTTTAACTCCGGCGCGGGGCCATCGAGCCCTTCGGGCTCTAGACCTGCTTTGCGACGCGACCAGCGGCCAAGAAATCCGTCAGCCATTAATCTTCTGCCGAGCGCTGCGCGCCCTTAAAGGATTCGGGTCGTTGCCGTTTTTTTGGCTCAGGCCGGTAATGCGCGCCCACAAAATCATGCAGCCACTGCCAGTGCGCTTTGTCGAGCACAACCGTGGCTACCGATTCACCGCCATCTATTAATCGCGCAGCTTCGTTGTAACTCAAGCAAATGCGGTGTGGGATAGCCAGAGTGGATTCGGCCTCACAATGGGACAAACTATCGGGCTCTAAAAAGTGCTGATAGTCTTCTTCCAGTCGCCACATCACAAACCAGCAGGGTTCAGCTGCTGTGGCATTTAAAAAGTATCCCTCAGCCTCATCCGGAAACAGATCTAAGCTAAAGCCGCGAAACAGCCAGGTCTCTCCTTCTGCATCTCGCTCAATAAAACGACCCAGTGGATTGCTTGTTGTGATCGCTACACCGCTATCCTCAAACTGCCCGGAATCCGCAAATACCTCGACCGGCATCCACCGATGGGAGACCCATGGGTTATCGATGGCTTGCTTTCGCATCACTACAGCAAAGCGCATGGTCTTAGCTTAGCCTTTAGCAAGAAGAGTTGAAATGGGTTTTCATTAAGCGATCGGGGTTTACGTATTTTGAACCACGATGTTCGGAAACTTGCTGCTCATGTCTTTACTCAGATTGGCAACCCGAATCGCAACTTGACGTGCAATGGTTTTATACACTGCACTAATAGCGCCGTCTGGGTCAGCAATCACAGTGGGCCTGCCGGAGTCAGCCTGCTCACGAATCGATAAATTGAGAGGCAATGATCCTAAGAAATCAACGCCGTAATCCTTGCACATTTTTTGACCGCCGCCCTGACCAAAAACATGCTCTTCATGGCCGCAGCTAGGACAGATGTAGGTTGACATGTTCTCGATGATGCCAATGATAGGCACGCCGACTTTTTCAAACATCTTTAAGCCTTTGCGTGCATCCAGCAAAGCGATGTCTTGGGGCGTTGTCACAATCACCGCGCCAGTAACGGGCACTTTTTGTGACAGGGTCAACTGAATATCGCCAGTACCCGGCGGCATATCGACAATCAGGTAATCCAAATCACGCCAGCGCGTCTGCTTGAGCAATTGCTCAAGGGCCGATGTCACCATTGGGCCGCGCCATACCATCGGATTATCGGCATCAATTAAAAACCCGATCGAGCTAGCTTGTAAGCCATGGCCTTCCATCGGCTCGATGGTGTTTTCTTGCAAGGATTCAGGTCTACCTGTAATGCCGAGCATCATCGGCTGACTAGGGCCATAAATGTCCGCATCTAAAATGCCAACCTCAGCACCTTCTGCAGCGAGTGCGAGGGCGAGGTTCACTGCGGTAGTGGATTTACCAACGCCGCCCTTACCGCTTGCTACAGCAATAATATTTTTTACATTCGGCATTAGCTTGACGCCGCGCTGCACTGCATGTGCAACGATGCTACTGGTGACATTCACGCTGACGTTTTTTACATCCGGCAATTTCCGAATGGCATTCACAACCAAGGTTCGGATTAAATCAATTTGGCTTTTTGCGGGATAGCCCAAGACCACATCCAATGAAACTGCGCCATCATCAACCTTGAGGTTTTTGACTGCTTTTGCAGTCATCAGGTCAATTTGGGTATTTGGGTCTAAAACGGTTTTTAAGGTCTGCTGTACAGACTCAATACTGACTGCCAATGTCATCTCCCTTACTTTTCTAATTTACGCTACTTTTAGTATTGTATTGAGCCCTGAGAATACAAGGTAACGCGCCTCAAACAGTGGCTAGATTAATCCCAGGAGGGATTTTTTGCTGAAATGCGCCCTGGCTAGCCAATAAGCAGCTAATTCACCACCGGAAAGCCTGCATCCGTGACAATGGCAATCAGCGCTTCCCGGCTCAGCTTGGAGTCAATTTCCACTTTCTGGGAATCCAGGTCCACCTGAACCGTCGCACTAGCATCCTGCATTTGAATCGCCCGGGTAACGGCTTTCGTGCAGCCGCCGCAGGTCATGCCAGTAACAAACAGGGTTTGCATTTTATTTCCCTCCGCTGAATCGATTCTTGCAGTAGATTATCCCTAGTATGAACTTAAGTTCGAAAGACGCCACGCGCTTTGTCTCGATTGATGTTGAGGGCATGACGTGTGCCTCCTGCGTCAGCCGCGTTGAAAAGGCCTTAGCCAATATCCCAGGCATAGAGGCGGCTACGGTTAATCTCGCCACCGAACAGGCCCGCATCCGCCTTACAGAAGCAATGCCTGGAGTAGTCGATCAGATCATCGAGGTCATCCACAAAGCGGGGTATGGCGCTAAACCAAGTGCAGCGCCGGGGCAACTCAAGCGAGTAAGGCAATCGGCATTTTGGTCGGCTGATGGTTTGGGGGCCGTGCTACTAAGCTTTGCTTTATCCGCTCCCCTTGTGCTTCCGATGGTGCTCATGCCATTGGGGATCCACTGGATGCCAAATGGCCTATGGCAGCTTTTGCTCGCTAGTCCGGTCCAGTTTGTATTCGGTTGGCGCTTTTATAGGTCTGGATTTAAAGCACTGATGTCCGGTTCTGGCAATATGGATTTACTGGTCGCGCTGGGGACGAGTGCAGCCTATGGCTTGAGTGTCTATCAGCTGGTGTTTGGAGACCCCCATGCCCTTTATTTTGAAGGGGCGGCAGTCATCATCAGCATGGTGCTCTTGGGTAAATGGCTCGAGGCTCGGGCCAAGCAGCAAACGGGTGAGGCCATTCGTGCACTGCACGCCTTATGGCCACAACAAGCAAGGGTACTCAAGACAAAGGATCTCAGCCTGATTGGCAGCAATGCTGTCGCCATCAACCAGCACGCCGAAGTACCGCTTGAACATGTATTGATAAATGATCTCGTCATGGTTTTGCCTGGCGAACGTGTGCCAGCCGATGGTTTCATCGTGCTTGGCAGCAGCCATTTGGATGAATCGCTACTCACAGGAGAGAGTCAATCTGTAAAACGGGGGATTGGCGATGCTGTCATTGGCGGCTCTCTCAATGGCGATGGTCAGCTGGTCTTCCGAGTGGGTGCGACCAGTACCGACAGCATGCTGGCCAACATCATCGATTTAGTGGAGACGGCGCAAACGCAAAAGGCGCCAATTCAGCGCTTAGTAGATCAAGTCAGCGCAATCTTTGTGCCCGCAGTGATTGGCATCGCAATCGCTACTGGCCTGATTACCGGACTCCTGATCGGTGATATTAGCGAGGCCATCTTAAGAGCGGTATCGGTAATGGTGATTGCGTGTCCATGTGCATTGGGCTTAGCAACTCCGGCAGCCATCATGGCCGGCACTGGGGTTGCGGCACGCGCTGGCATCTTGATTAAAGATCCGCACGTATTAGAGTTGGCGCATCGCATTCAAATCGTCGCATTTGATAAAACCGGTACTCTGACTGAAGGCAGGCCCACCCTACTCTCCATCGATGCAAGCCCGGGACTAACGCAGGAAGCAGTACTTGCTTTGGCGGCCGGGCTGCAAATGGGCAGCGAACATCCACTTGCAAAGGCAGTGCTTGAAAATGCGAAGCTGCGCGGCGTAACTCCGGTCACCTGCACCCAAATGCAGGCCATTCCTGGGGTAGGGATTGAAGGCGGGCCACTGGCTGGTGAATGGCAAGGGCAATCACTGCGACTGCAAAGCCTTGCCTCGCTCGAGCCTCACCCGCATTACAGTGACCTAATCCTCAAAGCAGCTCCCCTATTTTTAGCGGGGCATAGCGTCTCGGCTTTAATTGCAACACCGCTAGGCGCTCACGCATCAATACCGCTGGCCATCTTCGCCTTTGGTGATGCTATCAAAGACAATGCAGCTGCAGCAGTGCAGCAGTTGCAGGGCATGGGAATACAGACGGTGATGCTATCCGGCGATAATCGCGCCGCCGCCGAACAAGTAGGTCAGCGCATTGGCATTGGCACGGTATATGCGCAAGTCATTCCAGCAGATAAGGCAGGTTGGATTGATCGCTTAAAGCGCAATGGGGCGAATGAGCGGCAATGGGTTGCCATGGTGGGCGACGGCATTAATGATGCGCCCGCACTTGCGATGGCAGATGTTGGTATGGCCATGGCCACTGGAACCGATGTGGCCATGCAAGCTGCTGGCATCACCTTAATGCACGGCAATCCCACCTTGGTCGCTAGCGCAATTGATGTATCGAAGCGCACTTGGAACAAGATTCGTCAAAACTTATTTTGGGCCTTTGCTTTTAATGTGATTGGTATTCCCTTGGCAGCCTTGGGTTACTTAACGCCTGCGATAGCTGGAAGCGCAATGGCGTTATCGAGTCTATTTGTGCTGAGCAATGCACTGCTACTAAGACTGTGGAGGCCTAAATAATCTACTGCTGTGGCGCTACTTTTGTTTGAGCGCTTTGCGCACTAACTCAATATCACCATACAGCGCCCTGACCTGCGACTTCGTATTATCGGTGTCGGTGAGGAGCGCCACCCCAATCACATCGCCCGGGTCTTCCCCAAAGGCAGTACGGTAGTCTGCACTTAAATCACGTGCATGCTTACGCCACTTGCCGGTATGCTGCCATCCCGAATCCACGGCAATCATTTTGACGCGGCTAGTAAAGGTGTTTTCTACCACGCTATCCAATGGACTATTGCCAGCCCAAATGTACATAAGTGTGGCGTAGGGCATTTCTCGACCACTGAGCATGCTGGCCATTTCAAAGGTGAGCTGCTCTTTTAATGGCAGCTTTGATTTATTGCCATCAAACGCAACCAATATGCGCAGAGGGGCATCGTCGGTATAGCGAATGGCATTGTCTGCATTCGGGATTTTGCCAACCGCTTTCCACTCCCACTCTAACCATAAATCGGTTGCGGGTTGTGGCCGCAGTTTCACGGCCAAACCCGATGCTGATCTTCTTGAGTTTGCGCTCAGCACAGTTTTACCTTGGTAGTTTTCAAGGCGATAGGCCGTATTCTTTTTGTACGGCGCGAGGCGATAAAAACTCCAACCGCTAGGTAAGGCTGATTTAGCAGGCTGCTCGGAAAATTTAGGCAGCATCTCCTGTGCCGGTATTTCTGCAGTCGGCGGCGAGCTGACCTCCTCCGCATCACCAGACAAGCCAGCGCATGCAGATAAAGCGAGTACCAAGCCAAGCACAATTCCTGTGCGGCGAAATGCATACGGCTTAAATTGGTCAACGGGATGGATCATTTGGGGCATGAAATAAGTCATGGTGAATACAGATGCTTTATCGTAATGGTTTCATTGGCTTATTTCATGAATAAAAATCTCTGGTTGCTAACGTTTGCGCAAGGCATGTATTTGACGAATAACGTCACCTTTATTGCAATCAATGGCTTAGTAGGTTTTATGCTGGCGCCCTTACCCTGGCTAGCAACCCTTCCAGTCATGGGGTATGTCATCGGTAGCGCCCTGTCGACTACCCTCGTAGCCCGAACCCAAAAACAATGGGGGCGCAAGCGCTCCTTCCAAATCGGATTAGTAGTTGCCGGCTTATCCGCTCTCCTTTGCGCTTTCGCCGTGCTTGAACGTAATTTTTGGCTACTGAATACCGCTACTGTGATTGCAGGTTTTTATAACGCCAACGCCCTCTTGTATCGCTTTACTGCTGCCGAGATTGCCGGACCCACATCAAAAGAAAAAGCAGTCTCGTGGGTTTTGGCTGGCGGCGTGATTGGCGCTGTTCTTGGGCCTAATTTGGCCAACCAAACCCGTGACTGGCTAAGCGTACCCTTTGCAGGCGCTTACATTGCCTTAGCTTTTGTTGCTGTCCTCGCCTTTGTTGCTATTAGCCTGATTCGCTTTCAGGAACGCTCTGCCAGCGAAACCAAAGAAACCGGTAGGCCCCTCTCCGAGATCATGCGTAAACCTCTGTTTATTGTTTGCGCTATCTCTGCATCCCTTTCGTACGGCGTCATGAATCTACTCATGGCAGCAACGCCCTTAGCTATGGAGATGTGCAAACTGCCGTTTGATAAAACCGTATTGGTACTCGAGTGGCACGTGATTGGTATGTTTGCTCCGGGCTTTTTTACTGGTAATTTAATTCGCCGCTGGGGTGTCTTGTGGGTCATGCGAATTGGGGTGTTGCTGTACATCGCCTGCATCACCATCGCTTTATCTGGGGTCACATTTACCCATTTTTTAATTGCGCTCTTTTTGCTCGGCGTGGGCTGGAACTTTTTGTTTACGAGTAGCACCACCTTAGCCCTGGAGGCCTACCGACCCGAAGAGCGGGATAAAGCCCAAGGTGCCATTAATTTCTTTGTATTTTTGACGACCGCGCTTTCGGCGCTGAGCTCCGGCATTTTGATCACAACCCAAGGATGGGCATTACTTAATTGGGGCTCGATAGCCCCACTGGCCTGCATCGTATTGGCACTGATTTGGCTTGGTGCAAAAGGTAATGTTGGCCTTCATAAGCAGTCTAAAATTGGCTGATTCATTGCAGTAACTTAATTAGGCACCTTTACGATGAAGATTGGCTTTATTGGCACCGGCATTATGGGTAAAAGTATGGCAGGCCATTTAATGGCTGCCGGGCATACCTTATACATTTACAACCGCACCCGTAGTAAAGCTGAGGATCTTTTAGCCCGCGGCGCGCAATGGTTTGATAGTCCTATCGCGCTTGCTAAAGCATCGGAAGTCATCATCACCATCATTGGCTACCCCAAGGACGTCGAGGCAATGTACTTGGGCGAGACAGGCATTTTGCAGCACGCACCCAAAGGCTGCATCACGATTGACATGACTACCTCGAGCCCAGAACTGGCCAAGGAAATTGCACGCCACGGCCTCGAGCGCGGCATCGCTTGTTTGGATGCGCCCGTATCGGGGGGCGACATCGGCGCCCGTGATGCCAAGCTGTCAATCATGGTGGGCGGCGATCAAAAAGCGTTTGATGCAGTACTGCCCCTCTTTCAGTTGATGGGTAAAAATATTGCACTACTGGGATCTGCTGGCGCCGGTCAACATGCAAAACTGTGCAATCAAATTGTGATTGCCTCAAGCATCATGGGCGTATGCGAAGGCTTGATGTATGCCAAAACTGCGGGTCTGGATCCCCTGGCGGTATTAGAGGTCATTGGCGGTGGCGCTGCCGGTGGCGTACAACTCAATGTACAAGGCCCTCGCATGATCAAAGGGGATTTTGCGCCCGGCTTTATGTTGGAGCATTTTGTTAAAGACATTGGCTTAGCTATTGCTGAGGCAGACCGTATGGGCTTGGTGCTACCAGGGCTAACTCAGGCAAAAAAACTCTATGACATCCTGATGCAACAAGGGCATGGTCGCACTGGCTATCACGCACTGTTTGAACTTTACTTACGTAAAGAAGTACCTTAATTTGTCTTCTGCAGCGGCCTCTTACTGGAAGTCCTGTTCATTTACAGGCAAGGCCGGCATTTGCCTTGCAATCGCTGCACTAGTTCATTTGGGGTTGGGCTTTTCATTCGAACTCTCGGTGGATGAAGCCCACTATCTGCTCTATGCCAAGCATATGGCATGGAGTTACTTTGATCATCCGCCCCTGGTGGGTTGGATTCAGTGGCCACTCGTATCCCTTGATGCCAGCACCGGCGTCTTAAGACTCGTTCCAGAACTGCTTTGGCTCATCTCGTGTGCTTTGGTTTTTATCGTCACCTCTGAATTGCAGCTGTTATTGCAATCTAAAACAGCAAATACCACTACAGCATTCCCGCCCATCGGCTCGTCTAGCTTTGCTGCGGTATTGCTGGTCATTGCAGCGCCACTACCCCATGTCTTATCAGTAGGCCTTTTACCCGATTCCATTCTGGCACCACTGAGCCTGGGGCTCTTTTGGATGGCTTTGCGATGGCTGCAGGCAGAGCGTAGATTTACCCTGAACGACTGGCTAATCACAGGGCTACTGCTGGGCCTTGCTGGGCTGAGTAAATATACCGCCGCCTTCACTGCGTTTGCATTGGCTCTAGTTGTGCTCTGCCCACCCCGCAAGCCGTGGATCAATCAAGGTGGTTTTTATCTCGCTGTATTGCTTGCGCTGCTAATCATCTCACCCGTGCTCTACTGGAACTGGGCAAACGATTGGATTTCATTTAAGTACCAGTTGGCTCATGGCAGCGGAGGTGAGTGGTTGTTTCGTCGCTTTGCAGGCTTCATTGGCTTGCAATTAGTCGCGTTTGGATTCCTCTTTGCGGTGGGCATGATTTTCTTTTTGAAGCGCTACTGGCCCAAATCGCCAACAGCCATCGTTTGTCTGCTCGGCTTTTTTTGGATTCCGTTTGGAATTTTTGCTTGGCTCTCAGGCGGAGGTGGCTTACCGCACTGGACTACGCCCGCCTGGTTTTGCTTGGCGCCGTTTGCGGGGATCGGCATTGCCAGTGCATGGGCAACGCAACAACGCAGGCTCATTCGATTTCTTTTTGCCCTTCAGATTGCGCTGTGCTTGATTGGCTTCGGGTTTGTTTTATCGGGCGGTATTGTCAGTAGCAATCCAAGAAACAATCCGATTGCTGATTTATATGGCTGGGATCAGGCGGGCAAAACGGCATTGGTTCTGAGCAAAACCCACTCGGTTGCTGGTATTGCCGTTCAAAACTGGACCCTGGGTAGTCGCATCGCCTGGTATGCAAGACCGTCTCCCGTCTTCATCTTGGACCAACGCCAAGACCAGTTTGATGTGTGGTTTGGCAGCCTAAAACCGGGCTCCGATGCCATTGCAGTCAATTGGTCTGCAATGCCTTACGCCCTTCCAGTAAAAGGCGCTCAACCCCATTTACAAGCTACTTTTGCCGAATGCCACGCCCTAGAGCGGGTTGAAGTAAGGCATCTTGGGCGTGTTCTGTCCCATTTTGACTTTAGTCTGTGCAAAAACTGGATGGCAAAAGATCCGAACTAAGCACTCGCCTGCTTTATCCTTAGGGCTATGAGTGCAAAATCTGCCCCAGCAAGCACCTCCCCGCGCTGGAAATACCTTCTAAAACGCAGTTGGCCGACCATACGGGTTGTACTGTCGATTGCGCTGTTATGGAAGGCAACCAGCGGGATTGATTGGGCAGCCTTATTCGCATCCGAATTGCAAATCGAACCGCTGTGGTTTGTGGCTGCTTTTTTCTGTTTAAGCGGTGCATTTTTATGCGGTGGCTTGCGTTGGGGCCTGCTCATGCGCAGCGTCGGTTTTGAGGGCAGCATTGCGGGCTACATCTCGTTGTATTTTGCGGGCGGCCTCATTAATCAAGGCCTTCCCAGCACCTTAGGCGGCGACAGTTATCGCGCCATTGCCGGCAGCCATCTAAAGCCCAGCGGCGAATTGGCTAGCAGCGCCGCTGAAGAAAAAAAACTTGATACCGAATTGCATCACGAAGTCAGCCTTGAAGAAGCCGATCCTAGCTTGCGGCTAGGATTTGCAATGACCTTTGTTGATCGCCTACTTGGACTCGCTGGAAATAACTTACTAGGTGGTATCGGTCTCATTTTGGGCGGGACTACCTTAGCCGTGTGGGGAAATCAGCTGGGCTATGCCGTCATCGCCGTCATGGTGGCGTCGTTTTTGATTGCGGCAACTGGATTGGCGTGGGGACCAACGCGCGCCTTACTGCAAAAATTACTGGATCGCTTGCGGATGGGCAATGCATTGCCTGGCGTGCGCATGGCTTTTGCCTGGCCCATGAATATCGCCCAAGCCCTATTTGGCATGGGTATTCATTTTTTAACCATCCTTGCTCTGGGTTTTTGTTTAAAAGCCTACGGTGCCGAAGTCCCCATTGAAGCACTCATGATCGGCTTGCCTGCCTTGAGCCTATTGCTCATGCTGCCGATTAGTATTTCCGGTTGGGGGCTCCGAGAGGCCACCTTGACTTCGGTTTTGGCCTTATGGGGCATTAGCCCTTCGCTGACTGTATTAGGCTCGATTAGTTACGGTGCGATGACCGTTTTATGCGTTTTACCTGGCGCTTACGTCCTTCTCAAGCGAAAATAAGCCATGCGCTTTCTTTGTAACCCCACACAAATCTATTTATGAGCATTAGTGTCAATACCATGCGTGCCATCGACCATTGGGTCGGCGTTCCACTGTGCGCGATTATGAGTCCGGTAGTGGCGCTAACCGATTTAGTAAAGGGAATCTTGACTAGCGGTCCCAAAGCGCCCAAAAAGCTCCTCTTTATTGAACTCTCTGAAATGGGTAGCGCAATCTTGGTGGACCCCGCCATGCGCAATGCCCAAGCGCGCGGCGCAGAGCTTTTCTTCCTGATCTTTAAAAGCAATCAGGCCAGCCTGACTTTACTGAATACAGTCAAACCTGAAAATATTTTCACAATTGATGCCTCTAGTCTGAGAACACTGCTTATCGATACCATCGCTTTTTTGATTAAAGCGCGCATGCGTGGTATCGATACCGTAGTCGACTTGGAATTGTTCTCCCGCTTCACCGCCTTACTAACTGGTCTGTGTGGCGCTCGCAGACGCGTGGGCTATCACATCTTCCATGGCGAGGGATTGTGGCGTGGCACGATGCTCACTCGCAAAGTGCATTACAACCCACACATTCACATTACCAAGAATTTCTTTTCCTTAATTCATGCAGCCTTTGCTACTGAAATCGAAGTCCCGTTCAGCAAGATTCAGATTCGCGATGACGAAATCCAGTTAGCGCAGGCGGTCATTGATCCGGCCGTGCGTAATTCGGTATTGGAGCGCATTGAGTCTTTGGCCCGTAACGCTGATGTACCCTACCGTCATGGTCAGCAGCGCCTCATCCTGATCAATCCAAACGCTAGCGATCTATTACCGCAGCGACGTTGGTCACAGCAGCGCTTTTCAGAGCTGATACGCGCGGTGCATACTCGTTGGCCAGCCGATTTAATCCTGATTACGGGATCGCCTGCTGAATTTGATTATGTTGAGAAGGTACGACGTGTCGCCGAAGTAAAAGCAGCAATCAATTTCGCCGGGCAGGTTAAGTTTGCTGAATTGCCTGCGCTATATACGCTGTCCGATGTGATGGTGACGAACGATTCTGGACCAGGACACTTTTCTGCTGTAACTGCACTGCGCACTGTCGTTTTGTTTGGGCCTGAGACGCCAGCGCTGTATGGCTCGATTGGTAATTCAATTGCCATTACTGCTAACTTGGCATGCTCACCCTGCGTCAGCGCTGCCAATCACCGCAAAACACCATGCCAGAATAATGTCTGCATGCAAGCCATTACGGTAGCCGATGTTCTTGCGAAGGTAGAAGTCCAGTTGGACGCTGCCGATCGAGCGCGCTAGACTGATCATGGGCACCCGCTTCTCTTGGGTTGCTTGGAGTACTCCCCTGATTCCTATCGGGATCGGTGCCGCACTCTACTTTACGGAATCTCAGCAAAGTACGTTTCTTGCGATTAATGCAGTCACCCGCTTTGCTCCGGATTGGATTTGGACCTGGATTACATTTTTAGGTAATGGTTGGGGTGTCTTTGCACTCTCGTTTCCCTTGTTGATCTTGGCGCCACGCACCCTTAGTGCAGGAATCTTTGCTGGCGGTGTCGCCGCTATCGTGAGCGCGCTACTCAAGAATGCATTTAACCTGCCACGTCCAGCTGGCATCCTGCAAGAGCATGAGTTTTACCGGATTGGCGAAGCGGTATTTCATAAGGCAATGCCATCGGGCCATACCCTCACCGCATTTGCGGTTGCTAGTGCTTATTTTTTCACCGTTCCAGCCGATAAACGCAAACCGTTTGTATTTCTATTCATTGCAGCAAGCGCCGTTGCACTCTCGCGCAATGCCATAGGCGCACACTGGCTAACGGATGTACTTGTTGGGGCGGGGCTGGGCATCTGGTGCGGCTTGATTGGCGCTAAGTTGGCCAGTTTATTACCAAACAAACAGCTATCGCCACGTAGTTTATGGCCAAGAATCATTGCTATCGGTGGTCTTGCCTCACTCTACGTCCTGCTCAACGAGACCTTGGATCACCCATTGAATATGCCATTGCAATATGCATGCATCGCGCTTGTATTGCTCACGCTTGCCGTCTTTTTGCAGCAGCAGTCCCGTAGGCGTATCTAAGGGATGTTTAGCTATCGGCACGCCTTTCATGCGGGCAGTCATGCGGATATTCTGAAGCATTCAATTGCCATTCAATTACTGCGTTACTTGCAAGAAAAGCCAGGGGCACTGTCGATTGTCGATACCCACGCCGGCGCGGGCTTGTATAACTTGCAAGATGGTTTTGCAGCAATTAGTCAAGAATCAGCTGGCGGCATTGTTCGCCTCAAAGACTATCTGACAAGTACGGGCACCCATGTACCGACAAGCATCGCTGACTACCTGGCCTGCGTTGCCATCGAAAATGCACCAGAAAGTGCCGCTCTCTATCCAGGCTCCCCCTTTATCTTGGCCCGCTTATTGCGGCCACAGGATCGCCTGCGCTTGTTTGAACTGCATCCCAATGAGATTGATATTTTGCGCAGCAATATCAATCAACTCAACTGTGCAAAACAAGTGGATGTGTATTCTGCGGATGGTTTTAGTCGACTCAAGGGCCTACTGCCGCCACCGAGCAGGCGCGGGCTTACCTTAATTGATCCGTCCTACGAGGACAAAAATGATTATCGCAATCTTGAATTGTGCCTCGAGGAAGCGCTTAGCCGATTTGCGACCGGCTGTTATGCCATCTGGTATCCGGTAATCGCGCGGCGCGAATCCATTGCGCTACCCGATCGACTAAAAGCCATTGCGAAAGCCCACCAACGAGCCTGGCTTTGCGCTGAGTTACGGGTTGAAAACGCCCCCGGTGAGCGCCGACTGCAGGCTAGCGGTATGTTTATTTTTAATCCGCCCTGGACTCTGCACGGTCATCTAAAAGACGCATTACCTATTCTGAAAAACGCCTTGGGATTGGATTCTGGGGCTGCCTACAAATTACAATCAAGCGAAGCGTAAGCTAAGCATCAGCCCAATGCGCAAACACTAATCAGCGTTGAATTACCAATCGGCCTGCATCGAATAGCCGGCATCGTTTGCTTCAATTTCAACCATCACCCCTACAGGTAATGTCAATTTATTTGGCTGATGTCCAAATGGCAGATCAGTCAGAATTGGTATGGAATCGGGCACACGGCTGCGAATTGCTTCAAACGCCGCTTGCAAACTGTAGCCACGATCATTGTCATACAAGCGGTAGGCAGAAAATCCGCCCATCAGAATTGCGCTTTGCTTTGCCAAGACTCCAGCATCCAGCAGCTGCATGAGCATGCGCTCGATCCGGTAAGGGTGTTCATTCACATCCTCGAGGAAAAGTATGCCGCGCTGATACTGCTGCTCAGAAGGAAAGTATGGCGTACCTATCAGGCTCGTGAGAACGGTTAAGTTACCTCCCCAGAGCATGCCAGCAGTGGTTTTTGTTTTGCTACCCAAAGCACTTAGCGGCTGGCTGGCATTCACTTGCGCGCTCAGACTACGTTCCTGAACCGCACGCTTAAAGTGAGCCCACATAAATGGATCGGGCACTACAAGCTGATTATCTTCAATGCGACCAAAATCATAATTGAGCATAGGACCAGCGAGGCTAATGCCGCCTGTTTTTGCAAGCAAGCCTAACTGGAATGCGGTGAAATCACTGTGCCCACAAATCTGCAGGCCAGCGCTTACGGCCTTGTGAATTGCCTGCCACTCAATTCCCCCCAGCAAGCGATGCAATCCATAGCCACCGCGCATCGCCATCACCGTTGTGCTTGCTGGCAATGTGGCAAGATCATTCAGCTCGGCAATTCGCTCGGAGTCCGTACCTGAAAAGCGTTGATGGACGCGCTTCGTGCACTCTGGATTAAGTACGGATACGCCCTGCTCCAGTAACCACGTAATACCGGCCTGTGGGCTGCGTGCATCCAAACTAGCGCCCGATGGGGCAATCAACTGCACTTGCATTAACGGCGCTCCTTAAAAAAGCGTTTTAAAACGTGGCCGCATTCTTCCGCCAACACACCGCCCTCTACCTGGGTTTGGTGATTGATTTGCTGGTTGGCAAATACATTCAGCGCGCTTCCAGCAGCTCCGGTTTTGGGATCAGGCGCTCCATAAACCACACGCTCCACTCGTGCATGCAGCATCGCTCCTGCACACATCGCACACGGCTCTAGAGTGACATACAGCGTTGTTCCAGGCAAGCGGTAATTGCCTTCATTCTGTCCTGCAGCGCGCAACGCCAACATCTCAGCATGGGCGCTGGGGTCATGTAATCCAATGGGTTGATTAAAGGCTTTTGCTAAGACCTGGCCATTACGAACTATTACGGCACCAACCGGAACTTCGCCAGCTAAAGCGGCGCAGTTGGCCTGCTCTATGGCTAACGCCATAAACTGCTGATCGAGTTCGGCCTGCATTGATTAGATCTGCGAGATGTCCGCCCAGCAATTGGGGGTTTCATACAAACGAATGGAAGTTAAGCGCAGTCGTCCTTGAAACGCCTCTGCAAAAATAGGCTCCAAGATCGCAAAGGCAGCATGCGCAAGGTTTTCAACGGTAGGAACGCGATCCAATATCACTGTCTTGTGATTTGGCATGCTGGCTAAAAATGCAACTACTGCCTGATCTTCTTTGGCGACTAAAAAAGCGTGGTCCCATAAGTTGACCAGATGTTCATTTGCAAGGCGCTTGATATCTCCAAAGTCGAGCACCATGCCATCATCCGCCTTACCAGGCGTCTCAAGCACATCACCCGATACGGTTAACTCAATTGCATAGCGATGGCCGTGCAGATGGCGGCATTGGCCATCGTGGTGAGGAATGCGATGCCCTGCATCAAACTCAAGACGACGAGTGATGGTGATGGCTGGGGTAGGGATACTCATCGAATTCCGATCCATTTATGGGTTTGTAAGCTTAGCCGCCAGAGCGGCCTGTTTTGGCAAATGCGGACTGCGAATGCGGTATTTTCTGAACGCAGCGGCCCATCCATGGGCTGAATATAGCGATGCCGATAGTCCATTCGCTCAAATCGGGTCAGCAGTTGATCCAATCCATCATGGCCTGCTTGCGGAATTACTAACTTCATTTCGTCGGCTTGCAAGACCACCAACTCGGAGCCCGCTTTTGGGCTAACGCAGACCCAGTCCACACCCTTGGGTACGGGTAGCGTGCCATTGGTCTCAATCGCAATTTCAAAATGCAAAGCATGCAGTGCGTTGATTAAATCTACATCCAGTTGCAATAAAGGCTCACCGCCAGTAAAGACGACATAGCGATGGTGGCTAGCGCCACCCGCTGCCTGCCATGCAAGCTCAATTTGCGCAGCTAAATCTGCAGCAGTCTCAAATTTTCCACCGCCATCGCCATCCGTACCAACAAAGTCGGTATCACAAAATTGACACACCGCATTAGCGCGATCTTCTTCGCGTCCACTCCACAAATTGCATCCTGTAAAACGGCAAAAAACGGCTGCACGACCAGCATGCGCCCCCTCGCCTTGTAGCGTAGCAAAAAGTTCTTTTACGCTATACATTGATTTTGATCACTTCCATGAGACGAGCTCCCAGCGGAAGTAATCCTCTTTGATCGATTCTGACCAGCCTCGTGCCCCCATCCAAAGGTATTCACCAGAACGTTCGCGCACGACCCAACGACCAACCTCCGGCGCGAACCAGGCATTCTCGCGGCGATTACTCGCAATACGAAACCAATCATCGCTCTGAAAAAAATCAGCCGTATTGACATAATGCAAAGCATCAAACTCACCTGCCTGGGTTTTTACACGGCTCCAGGCTTTAGCATCAATATTGAGACCCCAATCAAAATCATAATCTGGAAAGCCCACTACTTGATAACGAGCTCGATAAAAGCCAGACCAACCTGGCACCAGCTTTTCAGGCCAAAGGGGCACAGGCTTTATAAAGCGCTGGGGCGGTGTCCAATTGGGGTCCTGCAAGTTCATACCCCAAGGCTCCTGAATCTCATCTGGTAATGGGCCGAGTTTTTGTCCTTGCCGCGCAATCCGCACCTTCGGTCCAACCTCAACCACGGTCTCGGTAACAATATCAACCAACTCACCATTAAAGTAATTGCGAACTTCGTACACCCATTGCTGCCCCACTACAGGAGCCCGTACCGCAGGAATGCTCACGGGCGTTGCAATTGGAGTCTTGGGAATATGAACAACGGAACCCAAGCAAGCAGTGAGTAAGAGCACTGCAAGCGCAGCCGAAAACTTCAACATACGCTGCAAGGAATGCAAAGAAATAGAGTTCATCGACTTACATTAAGTCCACGAGAGCAACTCCCACTTCGTACTGTTTTCTAGCAAGACTGTACCAATTTGACCCTGAATTTGGAATGTGCCAGAGGATTCACGCGCAACCCAACGGCCAATTTGCGGCGCAAACCAGATTGTCTCGCGGCGAATACAGTCGACCACATTCGGATCATTGTTCTCAAAGTTAATCAGGTTCTGAAAACGAAGTGCAATAAAGTCACCAGCTGGTACGGTAATTTTTTCCCAGCCGTGGGCACTCATATAGAGTTGCCAATCATTTTTATTCTGCGGATATCCGCTTATGTTGTACCTAGAAACCACTTCTTTATTCCAGCTACCGCTCATTTTTTCGGGCCACAATGGAATGGCCGGATTGAAATTAAGTACCTTGCCCCAATGCGGGTCGGTAATGACCATGCCGTGTGGCCCTTGAATTTCATTGGGTAACGGCGAGCCATTCTCATCCGAGCGGCTAACGATGATGGTCTTTCCTAGGCCACTTATCTTCTCCACCACAACACCACGGGGTCGGCCGCTGAAGAGGTCGCGCTCAACATAGCGCCATTCCTGCCCTATTTGTGGCGCACGCACCAATGGCATCGGCATGGGTGCCGCCACTGGAATACCCTGGTCACCGGAGGTGGCGCACCCAATCGGCCCCAAGGCCGAAGCGGCAAGAAATAGTCTGCGGGTTGTTTGCATGTTATTTATCTCTTTCGTCTACTTTATTTCGATTCAATCGCTCCAAACTCCCTCTTAAATGCAGTTTGATTCTGCATGGCAAGTGCAAAAAGCAATTAAATCAAATACTTACTCAAAAAAAAAGGGGGCTTGTGTGTGCGTTTTCAATAAATCCAAATCATAACAATTGCAGTATAACAGCCTAATTTTGATAAAAATCAGTACCTTAGCAAGCCCTAGATGTCGGCAAATCAAAGGATAAGCAAGTCAAGTCAAATGAAAATAACCACTCAACGTGGGCCAAGCTATTCCAATAAAGAGCCGGTCAATCGTGTCTGGCCAAGAGCCGTATATTCACCCTAGAGCCAATATAAATACAATGGTGTTTATGTTCCCATAGGATCTTCATTTATTAGCTCCGCAACCTGAGATTTCCATGTCACTAAAAATTAAAAAATCTGCACTCGCACTAGCGATGACTGCGGGCGCATTAATGTCTTCCAATGCCCTATCACAAAAAGCACCCAATATTTTAATTTTGTGGGGCGATGACATTGGTCAGTTCAATATCAGCGCCTATAACCAGGGCATGATGGGATACAAGACACCGAATATCGACAGCATTGCCAAACAAGGGGCCTTGTTTACCGATTGGTACGGGCAACAAAGTAGCACCGCTGGTCGCGCCGCATTTATTACCGGTCAATCTCCGATTCGTACAGGTCTGACTAAGGTTGGCCTACCCGGAACGCCCGAGGGCATGCGCAAGGAAGATCCAACCTTGGCCACCCTTTTGAAAGCGCGTGGCTATAAAACCGGCCAGTTTGGTAAGAATCATTTGGGCGATCGCGATGATATGTTGCCAACAGCGCATGGCTTTGATGAATTTTTTGGCAACCTCTATCACCTCAATGCAGAGGAAGAGCCTGAGAATGTGGACTACCCAAAAAATCCAGAGTTCAAAAAGAAATTTGGGCCGCGTGGGGTAATCCATAGTTTTGCGGGCGGGAAAATCAATGACACTGGTCCCCTTACCCGTAAGCGCATGGAAACCATTGACGATGAAGTCATGGTCAAGACGCTGGACTTTATGGAGCGTGCCAAAAAAGAAGATAAGCCTTTCTTCATCTGGTGGAACTCCACTCGCATGCATATCTTTACCCACCTAAAAGAAGCATCCCGTGGCAAAACTGGCCTTGGCGTTTATGCCGATGGCATGGTTGAACATGACGGACACGTCGGCACCTTACTCGCTAAATTAAAAGAGCTTGGTATCGATGAAAACACCATCATCATGTATTCCACCGACAATGGCGCCGAAACGTTTACCTGGCCTGATGGTGGCACCACCATGTTCCGCGGCGAGAAAAATACCAACTGGGAAGGCGGTTATCGCGTCCCTGCCATGATCAAATGGCCCGGCGTCATTAAGCCCGGCACAGTGATCAACGATATTGCGGCGCACGAGGATATGCTACCCACCTTGCTGTCTGCTGCTGGTGATAAAACCGTAAAACAAGATCTTCTCAAAGGCCGTAAGGCGGGCAATCGATCTTATAAAGTACATTTAGATGGCTACGACTTACTGCCCTCCTTCAAGGGTGAGACCAAAGAGTGGCCACGTCGCGAGTTTATCTACTGGACCGATGATGGCAGCGTTGCCGCATTGCGCTATGACAACTGGAAACTCACCTTCATGAAGCAAGAGGCAGAAGGTCTCGAGGTATGGCAAAAGCCATTCACCGTATTACGCGCCCCTGCCCTAACCAACCTCCGTATGGATCCGTTTGAGCGAGCCCAGCAGGAACACGCCATGGGTTACCAGCGCTGGTATTTAGATCGGATGTTCATGATTGCCCCGGCAGGCGCTTATGTTGGTAAATGGCTGCAAAGCTTTAGAGAATTTCCGCCACGCCAAAAGCCTGGTAGCTTTAATTTAGATCGGGTGATGGAGGCAGTATCCCAACCCCAGAATAAATAAGCTTCAAAGTTGTCTCATCAAAATCTGCTACCCTTTTGGCTAGCAGATTTTTTTTATCTCAATATCAAGTTAAATCACTTTGCTCAGAATGAAATCGTTTTTTATAAGCCTGCTTCTTATATTTTCTGGCAGCGCCCTGGCCCAAGATCCGCTACCCGCCTGGAACGATAACCCAAGCAAAAAAGCAATCATCCGCTTTGTCCAAGAGACTACTCGGCCTGGCACTAAACAATTTATTCCGCCAGAGGCGCGTATTGCAGTGTTTGATAACGATGGCACTCTTTGGAGCGAGCAACCCTTGTATGTTCAGCTTGCCTTTGCAATTGACCGAGTAAAAGCACTCGCTCCACAAAACCCCCAATGGAAGAAGCAACAGCCATTTAAAGCCGTATTAGAAAATGATGTTGCAACAATTAAGGCTAGCGGGCATAAAGGACTTTTTGAACTGATTGCAGCGACGCATGCTGGAATGAGTACCGAGGCATTTCAGGCCATCGTCAGCGACTGGCTTAAAACTGCACGCCATCCTGTGACCAATCGACCCTATACCGAGATGGTCTATCAACCCATGATCGAGCTACTGGCTTACCTCAAATCTAATGGCTATACCAATTACATCGTATCGGGTGGCGGCACTGAGTTCATGCGCCCATGGACGCAAAAGGCCTACGGCATTCCACCGGAGCGCATTATTGGCAGCACGATTAAATCGAAGTTCGTCGAGATCAATGGCCAATACCGCATTATTGGTCAGCCAGAAATTGAATGGATTAATGATGGTCCAAATAAACCACTCGCCATTCAACATCAGATTGGAAGACGCCCTGTAATTGCTTTTGGCAATTCCGATGGCGACCAAGACATGTTGCTGTGGACCACTGGAGCCCCAGGCCCAAGGCTAGGTGGAATAGTTCACCATACCGATGAGATTAGGGAGGTTGCCTACGATCGCCAATCGGCTATTGGCAAACTCAATACCGCGCTGGATCTAGCGCCAAAAAATAACTGGCTCGTGGTTGATATGAAAAAAGACTGGCGTACGATTTTTCCGGCGGCGCAGCCAAAATAAGTGACTGAGTTCTGAAAAATAATTTACTGGGGTAGACGCCCTAAGTGCTTCAAGATGCGGATCACGTCTGGCCCGATGTGCTCATAAAAACGGTAGAGTCCAGAGCACAGGTAATTTAACTGGGTTTCACCATCTTTGGTTTTGATGAGGCGATTTTTGGGGCACTCGCCCCAACAAAGCTGCAGGTAATCGCACTGACGGCACTGCTTTGGTAAGGTATCGCGCTTATCCATACCAAACTTCTCTTGTTCGGCAGAAAACGCCATATCCCCTAAGTGTGTCTCTGTAATATTTCCTAGTCGATATTCTGGATAGACAAAGTGGTCGCATGAGTAGACTTCGCCGTCGTGCTCGACTGCCAATCCTTTTCCGCAGAATTCGGCCTGAGTACACGTTTGCGCAGGCAGGCCTGCCGCTTGAGCAATGGCGGTTTCAAATAAATTGACATGAATACGGCCAAAGTCTTTCTTAAGCCACTCATCCCAGACGGCCGACAAAAAATGGCCGTAATCATCGGGATCAACCGACCAGTCGGTAACGACCGAGAGGGGATGACCTGGTTTGGCTCGCTCAGAGTCTTGGATTGGCGCAGAGGAAAAATCCATCTTACCTGGGGCGCTCTGCTTAAAGCTACGAGGCTCTACTGCAGGATTAAATTGAATCCGCCAAGTGCCGAGCTCTTCCGTTAAAAAACGGTAAACCGCTTCGGGTTGTTTGGCATTTTGGCGGTTGACAACGCATAAGGCGGCAAAAGGTACCTCGGCCTTAGCCAGCTTTTTAGCGGCGCTCAGAACGTAGTCAAAGGTGGGCTTGCCATTACGGGTCTTGCGGTAGTAGTCGTGCAACTCCCTGGGGCCATCGATTGATAGGCCAACATGAAAGCCGTGCTTCTTTAGAAACGCAACCCATTCATCGTCAAGCGCAATGCCATTGGTTTGCAGATCATTCTCGATGCGCTGACCAGCTTTGGCATACTTTGCCTGCAGTTCCACGACCCGCTCGTAAAAAGGTAACCCCATTAAAGTAGGCTCACCGCCTTGCCACGAGAAAACCACCTGCTCACCGGTTTGTGCCTCTATGTACTGCCGAATGTGCTGCTCCAGCTGCGAATCACTCATCCGTGCATGCTCATCGTGTTTGAGCAAATCGGTCTTGTGTAAATAAAAGCAGTAATCGCAATCGATATTGCATTCAGCACCGGAAGGCTTGTTCATCGCATGAAAGCGATAGTGTCGACCTGCTGGTAAAGCGGGGAGATTTAGCTTTGGCTCAAGCACTGGTGAAGGCCAGACTGATCACTCCCACTCGATCGTCGAGGGGGGTTTTCCGCTGATGTCAAAGACCACACGATTGATGCCGCGGACTTCATTGATGATGCGATTAGAAACCTTACCCAGTAACTCATGCGGTAGGTGTGCCCAGTGGGCGGTCATAAAGTCTTGGGTTTGAACGGCGCGCAAGGCAACGACGTATTCGTAAGTACGTCCGTCGCCCATAACACCGACTGACTTCACGGGCAAGAAAACAGCAAATGCTTGACTAGTGAGGTCATACCATGACTGGCCACTCGCTTCATCGATCGTATTACGTAACTCTTCAATAAAAATGGCGTCAGCACGGCGCAGTAAATCAGCAAACTCTTGTTTTACTTCGCCCAAGATCCGCACACCCAGGCCTGGACCTGGGAACGGATGGCGATAGACCATTTCGCGGGGTAGGCCTAGGGCAACGCCCAACTCACGTACTTCATCTTTAAACAGTTCACGCAAAGGCTCAAGCAATTGCAAGTGCATGTCATCTGGCAATCCACCCACATTGTGGTGGCTCTTAATTGTATGGGCGCCCTTTTTGCCTTTGCCTGCAGACTCAATCACATCGGGGTAAATAGTTCCTTGGGCCAGCCACTTGGCATTCTTAATTTTGGCCGACTCAGTCTGAAAGACTTCGACAAACTCTTTACCAATAATTTTGCGCTTCGCTTCGGGATCGCTCACACCAGCCAGCTTTGACATAAAGTCGTGTTCGGCATCAATCCGAATGACTTTGACGCCGAGATTGCGGGCAAACATCTCCATTACCATTGCGCCCTCATTGAGGCGCAAAAGACCGTGGTCAACAAAGACACAAGTCAATTGCTTACCAATCGCACGATGAATTAATGCCGCCGCTACGCTGGAGTCCACGCCGCCCGATAAGCCTAAGATCACTTCATCACTACCGACCCGCTCCTGAATGCGCGCTACAGCTTCACTAATGTAATCGCCCATGACCCAGTCGCCACGGCAAGCACAAATTGTGCGCACAAAGCGATCTAAGATAGCGGGGCCCTGCAAGGTATGAGTTACCTCCGGATGAAACTGGAAGGCATAGAAATGCCGAGCCTCATCCGCCATGCCTGCAATCGGACAAGAGTCCGTCGATGCCATGAGCTTGAAACCATTCGGCAAGGTCGTTACCGAATCGCCGTGGCTCATCCACACCTTAAGGATGCCGTGTCCTTGGGTCGTCGCAAAATCCTGAATGCCTTTGAGTAATTCCGTATGGCCATGGGCACGTACTTCCGCATAACCAAACTCACGGGCCTTACCCAGCGATTCAGCCGAAGCAACAGCGCCGCCCAGCTGGGTTGCCATGGTTTGCATACCGTAGCAAATACCAAGAACAGGAACGCCGAGTTCAAATACGATTTGCGGCGCTCGTGGGCTCTCGCCCTCCGTCACTGAATTGGGGCCGCCAGAAAGAATAATACCCTTGCCACCCTCTTCTTGAATGAAGCGGCGAATAAAGTCAGGATCGCAATCGTAGGGATGGATCTCCGAGTACACCTTTGCTTCGCGAACGCGGCGCGCAATCAGCTGCGTGACTTGCGAGCCAAAATCCAGAATCAGAATCTTATCGTGCATCAGGTATTCCACACTCAATCGATGTGGTAATTGGGGGCTTCCTTGGTGATCTTCACATCATGGACGTGCGATTCACGCACGCCTGCTGAAGTGATTTCCACAAAATTCGCCTTCTCGTGCAATTCAGCAATCGATTTGCAACCGCAGTAGCCCATCGATGAGCGAATACCGCCCGTCAACTGATGCAAGATAGTGAGCACGCTGCCTTTATAAGGCACTTGCCCCTCAATGCCTTCCGGTACCAGCTTCTCCGCATTGGCCGCGCTAATGTCTTCCTGAAAGTAGCGGTCTGCAGCGCCGTCGGTCATCGCGCCGAGTGAACCCATGCCACGGTAACTCTTGTACGAGCGGCCTTGGTATAAAAATACATCGCCAGGCGCCTCTTCGGTGCCCGCGAACATACCGCCCATCATCACGGAGTGGGCGCCCGCCGCCAAAGCCTTTGCCACATCCCCGGAATAACGCACGCCGCCATCCGCAATCAAGGGAACGCCAGTGCCTTTTAATGCAGTTGCCACATTCACAATGGCGGTAATTTGAGGTACGCCAACACCGGCAACAATTCGCGTGGTGCAAATCGAGCCAGGGCCAATGCCTACCTTAACGCCATCCGCACCATGCTCTACCAGAGCTAATGCGGCATCACCTGTAGCAATATTGCCGCCAATGACTTGTACTTGGGGATAATTTTTCTTCGTCCAGCGCACGCGATCGAGCACACCTTGACTGTGTCCGTGTGCAGTATCGACGACGATCACATCGACTCCGGCTTTGACCAGCAACTCAATGCGCTCATCGTTATCGGCACCAACACCCACCGCAGCACCGACGCGCAATTTACCTTCGCTGTCTTTGCAGGCATTGGGGTGCTCGGTTGCTTTCAGAATATCTTTTACCGTGATTAAGCCGCGTAACTCAAAGGCGTCATTGACGACCAAGACACGCTCAAGGCGGTGCTTACTCATTAAACGTTTTGCTTCTTCGAGGGTGCAACCCTCTTTCACGGTGACTAAACGCTCGCGCGGCGTCATCTTGACTTTCACCGGGGCATCTAAATCTTCTTCGAAACGCAAATCGCGATTGGTAATAATGCCAATCACCGTTTTGCCTTGCAGTACTGGAAAACCGGAGAAGCCATGCTCTCTGGATAAATTCATTACCTGCCTGACCGTCACTTCGGGACCGATCGTAATCGGATCGCGCAACACGCCGGATTCGTAGCGCTTTACTTTGGCTACTTCACGCGCCTGCTCGGCTGGCTTTAAGTTTTTGTGGATGATTCCGATGCCGCCTTCGCTGGCCATGGCAATCGCCAGGCGCCCTTCGGTAACGGTATCCATTGCGGCCGAAACCAAGGGGGTGTTAATGGAGATATCCCGAGATAATTTTGATACCAAGCTGGCATCACGCGGAAGAACAGACGAATACGCCGGCACGAGAAGCACGTCATCAAAAGTGAGTGCTTTTTGGATGAGTCGCATACAAAACCCCTAGTCGCAAAAACCGATTATAGCCTCCTGGCCTTGCGTTTAGCCGCAACCGCCTTTAAGTGGGCGTCCCGATTTTGGTTGGCCCGCTTGCGCCGGACGGTCTTGGGGTCGATTTGCAGGGGGGCATAGAGCTCTAGGCGGTCGCCATCGTAAATTGGGCTGTCCCACTCCTTGCGCTTGCCAAAGACGCCGTAAGCCCCTTTATGGGCAAATCTCGGGTCCTCAGGCCCGCTTGCCAATCCCGCCTGCACCAGCGCCTCGCCGACCGTTGCCGCCAGGCCTGCCTGCACCTGTAGGGTAAAGGGCCTAAGCTGGGGCTCATCCCCGCGGGCATCGCAGATCAGTAATTCCATTAGGGGGTTTCCTCGGCCCGCTTTACAAAGCAGTCGACGAACGTGCCGGCAATGTAGCTAAATACGGGGCCAATGACCTTATCCAAAATCGCACTTTTAAACTCCCAATGCAGCTTAAAGTCGATTTTGCAGGCATCCTCCCGTAAAGGGATAAAGAGCCATTGGCCAGAAAAATGCTTAAACGGGCCATCCACAAAGGTCATATCAATTTGCGTAGGCCGGGTGTTGGTATTGCGCGTATGAAAAAACTGCTCAATGCCTTTGAACTTGATCTTAATCTTGGCGTCCAACGTAGTTTCGGTTTGCTCATAAATCTCCACCCCGCCACACCAAGGCAAAAACTCGGGGTAGCGGGCCACGTCGGTGACGAGCGCATACATGCGATCAGCCGATTGGCCAATTAAAACGGTCTTGTGGACGTCTGCCATAATCAGGTTAGTGGAGCAAATTAATCAATGAGTATCGTCGATAACAAAAAAGCCTTCTTCGATTATTTTATCGAGGAACGGTTTGAGGCGGGCATCGTACTGCAGGGCTGGGAAGTCAAAGCCATTCGGGCGGGCCGCGCGCAAATCAAAGAAGCGTATGTCGTCATCCGCAGCGCAGAGCTATACCTCATTGGCGCCCACATTACCCCCTTGATTTCTGCGTCGACCCATGTGGTCACAGACCCCACCCGCACTCGCAAACTGCTGCTCAATGCGGTCGAGATCCGCAAATTGATTGGCAAAGTGGAACAAAAGGGCTTCACTTTAGTCCCATTGAACCTGCATTTCTCCAAAGGCAACGTCAAATGTGAAATTGGCTTGGCACGCGGCAAAAAGCAGCACGACAAGCGTGCCACCACTAAAGAGCGAGAGTGGGAAATTCAAAAAGCCCGAATCGCGCGGGGCGATCTCCAATAAGCACTAAATTAGTGCATACGGTACCGCCCCTGGATTGGGTTAGCTTAAATCCGACTTAGCGAGCATTTCCCAAGTACCAACAACGCTATCGGGATTGAGGGAAATCGAGGTAATGCCCTTCTTCACGAGCCAACGCGCAAAGTCGGGGTGATCCGATGGGCCTTGACCACAAATACCAACGTACTTGTTTTGCTTTAAGCAAGCATCAATCGAGCGCTCAATCATGAACTGCACGGCTGGGTCGCGCTCATCAAAGTCAATCGCAAGCAGCTCCATGCCAGAGTCCCGATCCAGCCCCAAGGTGAGCTGGGTCATGTCATTTGAACCAATCGAGAAGCCATCAAAGTATTCTAAGAATTGATCCGCCAGAATGGCATTCGACGGAATCTCGCACATCATGATGAGGCGCAGGCCATTCTCGCCACGCTTGAGCCCAAACTTGGCCATCATGTCGATCACGCGCTCTGCTTGCTTAATCGTACGCACAAAGGGCACCATGATTTCGACGTTGGTTAAGCCCATGTCTTCGCGTACCCGCTTCATGGCGGAACACTCCAGCGCAAATGCCTCGCCAAAATCGGCCGACACATAACGCGACGCGCCGCGGAAACCCAGCATCGGATTCTCTTCATCCGGCTCGTAGCGTGAACCACCAATCAACTTTTTGTACTCGTTTGACTTGAAGTCTGATAGACGCACAATCACTGGCTTGGGATAAAACGCTGCGCCAATGGTTGCTACGCCTTCAACTAATTTATCTTCATAAAACGCTCGGGGACTTGCATAACCACGAGCCACACTCTCGACCGCACGCTTTAAGTCCGGATCAATGTTTGGATATTCCAAAACTGCACGGGGATGGAGTCCAATGTAGTTGTTAATGATGAACTCCAGGCGTGCCAAGCCAACGCCCTTATTCGGCAGTTGGCAAAAATCAAATGCCAACTGAGGATTGCCGATATTCATCGTGATCTTGACTGGGATTTCAGGTAAGTCACCACGCGATACTTCGGTGACTTCGGTTTCAATCAAGCCATCGTAAATATTGCCTTCATCGCCTTCAGAGCACGACACCGTGACCATCATGCCGTCTTGCAATTTGTCGGTTGCGTCCCCGCAGCCAACTACCGCAGGAACACCAAGTTCGCGCGCAATGATGGCAGCGTGGCAAGTACGGCCACCGCGGTTGGTCACAATGGCTGAGGCCCGCTTCATTACCGGCTCCCAATTGGGATCAGTCATATCCGCTACCAATACATCGCCTGGCTGCACCCGATCCATCTCACTGGGGTCGCGAATGATGCGCACAGGACCGGCACCAATCTTTTGACCAATCGCACGACCTTTCACCAACACAGTGGAGTTGCCTTTAAGTTTGTAGCGCATCTCCACCTGCCCGGCCGCCTGACTCTTTACGGTTTCAGGACGGGCCTGGAGAATATAGATGCGGCCATCCTTGCCATCTTTACCCCACTCGATGTCCATTGGACGACCGTAGTGTTTTTCGATAATCACAGCAAACTTGGCTAACTCGGTAATGTCTGCATCCTCCAAGGAAAAGCGATTACGCATTTCTGGAGCAACATCCACCGTGACCACACGCTCTGCAGAACCTGCGGGCGCAAATTGCATCTGAATTAACTTTGAACCCAATGAGCGGCGAATGATGGCTTTTTTACCTTGAGCCAAAGTGGTCTTAAAGACATAAAACTCGTCCGGATTGACGGCGCCCTGCACCACTGTCTCACCCAGCCCGTAGCTGGAGGTGATGAAAACCACATCTTCAAAACCCGATTCGGTATCCAGAGTAAACATGACGCCCGCTGCGCCCAAATCGGAGCGTACCATGCGCTGAATGCCTGCAGACAGTGCAACTTCTGCATGAGCAAAACCTTTATGCACTCGATAGGAAATCGCTCGATCGTTGTAGAGCGAAGCAAAGACTTCACGAATCGTCTTGAGCACATCGTCAATACCTTCCACATTTAGGAAGGTCTCTTGTTGACCGGCAAACGAGGCATCGGGCAAATCTTCTGCGGTTGCAGAGGAACGTACAGCAAATGAACCCTTGCCTGAATCGTCCAACTTCGCAAATGCAGTGCGGATTTCTTGTTCTAAGCGAGGTTGCAGCGGGGCCGTTTCAATCCAACCACGAATCTCTGCTCCCGCCTCAGCTAAGGCGCGGACATCGTCAATGTTTAAATTGACTAAACGCTGCTGGATGCGCTCGGTAAGGGTGTTGTGGGCCAAAAAGTCCCGAAATGCCAGCGAGGTTGTCGCAAAACCGGTGGGCACACGAACCCCAGCAGAAGCAAGCTGGGAAATCATTTCGCCGAGGGAGGCATTTTTACCGCCAACCGATTCAACGTCGGTCATGCGGAGTTCTTCAAAAGGTAAAACGTAAGCGTCTTGGTGTTTTGGGTTGGACATAAATACTCTCTAAAGATAAGGAAACCGGTGTTGCGGCCGACTAAATGCGGCATACTTATATAAGACTATTGTAGTACTTACCCTATCTTTTCCCCTCAAAAAACCATGTCCAACATCACCCGCATTGTGTTTATTGTGTCTGACGGCACCGGAATCACCGCTGAGAACTTCAGCCAGTCGATTTTGGCCCAATTTGAGCTTACTTTTAAGCTAATCCGCATTCCATTTACCGATAGCGTAGAGAAGGCGCTTAACGCGGTACAGGCAATAAATGAGGCATTTCAGCGTGATCAAGTTCAGCCGATTGTCTTTACTACCTTAGTCAATACCGAGCTCAATAGCATTGTCTCTAAAGCCCAAGGTTTGGTTCTGGACATGTTCCAGACCTTCGTTGCCCCTTTGGAGCAGGCGCTGGGTCTGAAGTCGACCCATGCCATGAATCGCCTGCACCACAATGCCGATACAGCGGCCTATAAAAACCGCATTGAAGCCATCAACTACTCATTAGCACACGATGATGGTCAGTCCAATCAAAACTTGGCAGATGCCGATGTCATTTTGGTTGGGGTATCGCGGGTTGGTAAAACGCCCACCAGCCTCTACCTTGCCATGCAGTATGGACTCAAGGCTGCCAACTACCCATTGATTCCAGAAGATTTCGAGCGCGGTCAATTGCCCAAGGATTTAATTGCCCACCGATCGAAGATTTTTGGTCTCATGATTGATCCCGAACGGTTATCAGAGATTCGCAATGAACGCCGACCTGGAAGTAACTACGCCAAATTAGAAAATTGCCGCTATGAAATCAACGAAGCAACGGCAATGATGCGCCGCCAATCGATTCCGTGGGTTTTAACTACCAGCAAATCCATCGAAGAAATTGCGACTACCGTACTGCAAACCATCCGCTCCGATAAAACCATCTTAGGTTAGTTTCGGCTGTTCTTTTCAGCTGCTCTTGATTATTCTGCTACTGCTACGAACGCGGACCGTTTCAAACAAACATACTGCTGCTGCAGTGGCCACATTCAGCGACTCCACTTCGGAATGCATTGGAATCGATACGGCCTTTCCATGCATTAAAAACCCATGGCTTAAGCCCTGCCCTTCGCTGCCAAAAACCCAAGCAACGGGCTGACGTAATTGCTGATCCAGCGCATATAAGGAAGTTTCACCATGGGCGCTGGCTAAAAAAAATGGGGCGGCAATCCGCTTAATCGCCTGTTCCGTTGTCCAGCCCTCATGCAGGCGTAAGCTGCGATGCGCACCCATGCCAGCACGCAATACTTTGCTTGACCACAGATGGGCGCAGCCGCTAATCGCAACCACGTCGATAAAACCAGCAGCAGCAGCGGTTCTCAGCATCGCTCCCACATTGCCCGCATCCTGAATGCGATCGAGTACTAATACATCCCCGGTGATCGCATCCTGATTCGAGGGATTGGTCTGTATGACCGACTCTGGCAGCGAAAGTAGGCCTGCAATTTGAGGGGCATTGGCGAGCTCGCTGAGCTCACCCCATAAACCAGCGTCCAGATGAATGACGCGCGTATCCGGACAGGCAGCACAATGCTCGCGAACCAGGGCATCAATTTCAGGATTGGCCATGCCAATATCCGAGGTGATTAAAACGCCTAAGGCAGGATCAGAGATCCAGGCCTGCACGATATGAATGCCTTCCAATAAAACGTGGCCTGAACTAAGGCGTGCTTTTTGCCCTTTAGAGCCGGTTGCCTGAAGCGCCCTTAATTCTTTAAATAAGGGATTATCGCGAGAGGAAATAAAGTTGCTCATACAGCAACCTGATCCAATACTGCGCGCACCGGAGAAAAGCTACGGCGGTGCTCGGGGCATGCGCCCCATTGACGTAGAGCGGCCAGATGAACCGGTGTGGGATAGCCCATGTGCTGCAAAAACCCATAATCTGGATAACGCGCGTGCAATGCCTCCATTTGACGGTCACGCGTGACCTTAGCCATGATCGATGCTGCAGAAATCGCCGGCTCTTTGCTATCGCCTTTGACAATCGCCTCTGCTGGGATAGGTAAACGCGGACAACGATTGCCATCGATTAAGGCCTTATCGGGTAAATGGCCGAGGCGTGCACACAAATCATCGACTGCCCTTTGCATTGCCAGCATGGTAGCTTGCAAAATATTGATCTGATCAATTTCGAGTGGGCTAGCTTCGCCCACACCCCAGGCCTTTGCTTTGAGTACGATTTCTGCATACAAGGCTTCGCGCCGTGCGGGCGTTAAGCGCTTCGAGTCTTTGAGCCCTGAAATCGGATGAAGTGGATCCAGTACCACCGCACCGGCAACGACTGCGCCAACCAAGGGGCCTCGTCCGGCCTCGTCCACTCCGCAGATCCAAATCGCCTCGCTCATCTGCGCGACTCGGTTATGGTTTGGGTAATCGCTTGCGCTACCAGCAAGCCTGTTGGTTTACGTAAAGTCTCATGCAAAATAGAAAAGCGTTCTTTAAGGCGAGCTACCTCAAGCGGCTTACCCAGCCAGTGCAAAACGGCCTGAGTCAGCTTTTCTGGAGTCGCATCGTCTTGCAGTAATTCAGGAACGACAAACTCGCCAGCCAAGATATTAGGCAAACCAACATAGGGCAAGTAACCCTGACGCTTCATGATTTGCGCAGTGAGCCACGGTACCTTATACGAGATCACCATCGGCTTTTTCCAAAGCGCTGCTTGCAAGGTTGCCGTCCCGCTGGCAATCAGCACCACATCCGCAGCCTCCAAGATCGTATCGGCATTCCCATCAATCAAAAAAATCTGGATATCCGGGTGCTGCGCTCGCGCCTGCGCGGCGAGGCTTTCCAAAGCGGGGCGTAAACGGGGTGTTGCAACGGGAATAACAAATTGGAGGGACTGCCCTGGCAGGCGACTGGCAATTAAACCCATCGCCTCAAAAAAAACCGGGGCTATAAATTCAATTTCAGAGCTGCGGCTACCGGGTAAAACAGCGATAACAAGACCATCTAAATCAGCACGCTCTATTCCAGCGCCTTTTAGCTCAGGAAACGAACATAATCGATCACGCGCATCTTTTGGATCAACCTCCATCGGAATAGCACTTGCCAATGGATGACCAACGTAGCTTGCAGCAATCCCAGCACGCGCATAGATCTCGGTTTCAAATGGAAAAATGCATAGCATGCGATCCACTGCTTGCTTGATTTTTTTAATCCTGCCGCCACGCCACGCCCAAATCGATGGCGACACAAAGTGGATTGTTGGAATACCTGCAGCGCGTAGCTTTTGCTCCAACCCCAAATTAAAATCTGGGGCATCAATGCCTAGATACGCATCGGGACGGTCCAAATGGATTAAGGTGTGTAAAAGGTCTTTGCGTAGACGAAAAATAGCGGGGAGCTGGGTCAAGGCTTCTACGTAGCCACGCACACTGAGCGTCTCCATTGGCCAGCGTGAATCAAATCCTTCCGCTTGCATTAAGGGGCCGCCGACGCCATAAGCAGAAAGACCAGCCATTTCGGGGATCTGATTGAGTGCATGCAATACTGGTGCGGCCAATAAATCGCCCGAAGGCTCACCAGCAACGCAGGCTAACTTAGGCAATGCAATCCTAGCGAATGATGCCGCGTGTCGACGCAGCGATAAAGTCATGAAACTCAGTCAATTTTTGAGCTGTGGCTACATCGCTACTATTCTCATGAACCATTTTTTGAATCGCCACTTTAGCCTCTTCAAAACTCAAGCCATCCTTGTAAAGCACTTTGTATGCTTGTCGCAGGGCTGCAATGGTTTCCGGCGAAAAACCGCGGCGCTTGAGGCCCTCGACATTAATTCCGTGGGGCGATGCTTTATCACCCGCAGCAATTACAAATGGTGGGATGTCTTGCACTAAGGCTGAAGCACCGCCGAGCATCGCATGCTGGCCAATGCGAACAAATTGATGCACACCCGACATACCGCCCATAATGGCCCAGTCATAGACGTGCACATGGCCAGCAATCTGTGCATTGCTCGAAAAAATGGTGTTGTTGCCAATCTTGCAATCGTGCGCAATATGCACATACGCCATGATCCAATTGTCATTACCCAGCTGCGTAATACCATCATCTTGCGCCGTACCAGTGTGAATCGTGGTGAACTCGCGGATAGTATTGCGATCGCCAATCTGCAGACGGGTTGGTTCACCGCGGTATTTCATGTCCTGTGGTGCGCCACCGATGGCAGCAAAATGGGCAATGGTATTTTCAATGCCCAAGGTCGTATGGCCTTCGATCACGGTATGCGAGCCAATTTTGCTACCTGCGCCAATCTGCACATGCGGGCCAATGACCGAATAAGGCCCCACCTCCACATCGCTAGCTAACTGGGCTTTGCTATCAACAATCGCAGTGGCGTGAATCCGACTCATCAAACACCCTTAGTCCGAACGGCACAGGTAATGTTCGCCTCTGCTGCCAGCTCATCATTCACTGTTGCCTTGACTTGAAACTTATAGATACCCGCCTTTTCACGCTCGAGGATCGCCGTCATAATGAGTTGATCGCCAGGCAATACTGGCTTTTTGAAACGCGCCCCATCGATGCCTGCAAAGTAATAGATCGCATTTTCTGCTTTTGCTTCTGAGAAAGTGAGCAATGCCGCGGTTTGGGCCAAAGCTTCAATAATCAGCACCCCCGGCATGACCGGAAAATCAGGAAAGTGTCCCTGAAAGAAAGGCTCATTCATGGTGACATTTTTTAATGCCTTAATGCTAACGCGCGGTGTTATTTCTAATACGCGGTCAACCAGTAAAAAGGGATACCGGTGCGGCAGTAGTTTCAATATCTGGTTAATGTCGATGGAAACGGCGTTGCTCATGATTGCAATCCAATAAAAAGGCTAAGTTAAGTGATGAACTAATCGGCAGGCTACGTTACCCTAATCCGAACCGGACTTCGTTTTCTCTAAATGGCGTAAGCGTTGCCGTATTTTATCCAGCCCGCGGGCTATCGCCGAGTTTTTCTCCCACGCAGCATGTGGCATCGATGGGTAAACGCCAGTAAAGTGCTGTCCCGGCTCCGTAATAGAGCGAATAATGGAAGTTCCGCCCGAAACAGTAGTACGGTCAGCAATGGTTAAATGGCCTGCAAAATTAGCATAGCCACCAATCACGCAATAATTTCCAATCGTGGTACTTCCGGAGATGCCGGCACAGCCAGCAATCACGGTACATTTGCCGATCACTGCGTTATGGCCAATTTGGACTTGATTGTCGATTTTGCAGCCGGACCCAATCACGGTATTACTCATTGCGCCACGATCAATAGTAGTGGATGCGCCAATTTCCACATCATCCCCAATGAGCACTGCACCCGTCTGCGGAATCTTGACCCATTCGCCGCCACTCACATTAAAGTCAGGCGCAAAGCCAAAGCCATCGGCACCAATCACGGCACCACTGTGAATAATGCAGCGCTGTCCTATTTCACAATCGGCATAAATCGACACCGATGGGTAAATAAGGCTGTCGTCACCGATTCGCACTCCCGCAGCCACCGTTGTATTTGCCATGATCGAAACCCGCTCACCCAGCACCACCCCTTTCGCAATATGCACGAAGGGACCAATATGACAGGATGAAGGCACTGTCGCACTCGGGTCAATTGCAGCTTGAGGATGCACGCCGGGCTGGCGTAGATTTGGCTTTTGCGCTGCAAAATACTGCGCCATGCGCGCAAATGTCGCGTACGGATTGCGTGATAAAAAATATACTCGACCCGCGTTAGATACAGCGGAAGTTGCCTGTAGATAGTCTAAATCAGACTCTCCGACAATCAATGCGCCGGCCGCACTATGAATCGCCTGCTGACGATATAGGGGATTCGATAAAAAGGAGATTTGCTGCGCCGTAGCTCGCTCAAGTGGAGCTAAGGAGTCCAAGAATACGGAGCCGTCGCCCACCAAGCTGGCTTGAAATTGATTGGCCAGCTCGATGGCAGTGGGCATAACTTACTTCAGGTTATTGAGGGCCTTGATGACATCGTCGGTGATGTCGGCACGAGGACTAACATAAGCTGCCTCTTGAACGATGACGTCAATTTTTCGCTGCTCAGCAATTTGCTTGAGAACCATATTTGCGCGCTCAGCGATCTTAGCGCGCTCTTCAAAAGTACGCTGATTCAGATCTTCGGTAAATTCGCGTTGCTTACGTTGCAATTCACGATCTTGATCAGCCAGCTCGCGCTGACGGCGAATGCGCTCTGCTTCTGACATAACAGCTGCATCACGATCAAGCTTTTCAGCAGCCAATTTGATTTTTTGCGCACTGTCACGCAACTCGTTTTGGCGTTTTGTGAACTCATTTTGCAAGCGCGTTTGCATCGCTTTAGCCAAATTAGACTCGTTGAATACTTTTTCTGAATTCACAACCGCAATGCGACTGCCAACATCTTGGGCCATCACCGGCATAAGCATGCCTGCGGAAATAAGGGCGACTAAACTGCGCTTGGCCCACTGAATGGAGTTTTGATGCTTCATAAATCGTTCCTTACAATTAAAACGCAGTGCCCACTTGGAACTGCAAACGCTGAATATTATCCGTTGGTTGGGCATTCACAGGGATACCATAACTGAACTTCAAAGGACCCAGCGGTGATATCCATGATAAACCTAAGCCATAAGAATATCTTAGAACTAGATTAATGTTCTCGCCAAAGGCATTACCGCCGTCCACAAAGGTAAATAGCCGTAGTGTTTTATCGGTGCCAGACCCCGGTACTGGGAAGGTGTACTCCAAATTCGTCACAATTTTAGATTGCCCTCCCGTGGGCTGGAACCTGCCTGTAGCAGGATTAAAGAAATTGGGGCCGAGAGAGCCCGGAGCATAGCCCCGGACCGAGCCGATGCCGCCAACGAAATAGTTCTTTGTAATTGGAAATGGCTTGCTTCCATAAGCCTCACCAAAGCCAATTTCACCGTTAAAAGACAAAATATTGCCTTTTGAGAAGGAATGATACTTCTGATATTGGCCAAAAATACGATAAAACATTAGATCGCCGATGGGGGTTCCAACCTCAGCAGACAATTGCTGTAAAGATCCTTTGGATGGAATCATTGCGCTGTCTCGGCCGTCGCGAGCCCATGCGGCGGTAATTGGGATGTTGTAAGTTCTCAGACGGCCAGGAATGGATGTGCCGTAATCCTCAACATAATTCTGATATGGAATGGGGGTATTGGTTGTTGCATAAATAGAAAAGACCTCAATACCAGTGCCGAAAAACACTCTGTCCACTTCTGTATAGGGCACGCCAAACTTTATATTGGTACCGATATTTTGGATTTCATAGTCAGGATCGCCGACATAGTAGAGCGGCTTGGATGAGCGGTAGTACAAGTCGGTATAACGACTGATTCCATCATCGGTAAAGTAAGGATCAAATTGGGATAAGGTTAAATTTTGGTTGATCTTGCCCAAAGAAAAGTTCAAGCCGATCGAAGTGCCGGTGCCAAATGCGTTGTCTTGGTTAATACCGGCAGACAAAATTAATTTTTCGGTGGTTGAGAAGCCTGCACCAATCGTGACTGATCCGGTCGGCTTTTCGGTGACCTTAACGTTGACGTCAACCTGATCTTGGGCTCCGGGTACGTCGGCAGTAGAGATGTCGGTTTCGGTGAAGTACCCCAAACGACCAATACGCTCTTTAGAGAGTCGGATCTTATCGCTATCAAACCAGGAGCTTTCAAACTGGCGCATCTCACGTCGTACCACCACATCACGCGTCTTCGCATTGCCAGAAATATTGACTTGACGGACATACACTCGCCTGCCTGGGTCAACCACTAGCGTAATGTCAACCTCAGCGAGATCACGCCGGATGTCGGGCTGAGGATTAATTGATGCAAAGGCATAGCCATAAGAGCCTAAAATTTCTGCAATGGCCTTGGTTGTTTCTGCCAACTTTGCTGAAGAAAAGGTGTCCCCTGCCTTCAGAGCCAAGACTTGTTTGAGCTCTGCTTCTTTTCCAAGCAACTCGCCAGCTAAACGTATGTTCTTGACCGTGAATTTCTTGCCTTCGCTAACACTGATCGTCAGGAAGATGCCCTTCTTATCTGGCGTAATGGAGACCTGAGTGGAGTCAATCACAAACTCGAGGTAGCCGCGATTCAAATAGTAGGAGCGAATGGTTTCTAAATCGGCTGTCAGTTTTTGCTTGGAGTACAGATTGTCTTTGGTATACCAAGACAACCACCCACCCGTCTTAAGCTGCATCTCGCCCAGAAGCGTGCTCTCACTAAAGACTTTATTACCGATGAAATTGATCTCTTGAATCTTGGCGACAGGGCCCTCATCCACATTGAAGAAGATGGCGACTTGATTGCGCTCAACCGGGGTAACGGTAGCTACAACCTCTGCGGCATAGAGGCCTTTGCTAACGTATTGGCGTTTGAGCTCCTGCTCTGCCTTATCAATCAGCGCCTTATCATAGAAGCGAGCCTCCGCAACACCAACGGCCCTAAGGGATTTGCGCACTAACTCTTGGTCAAATTCTTTCATTCCCGTAAATTCGATACGGGAAATCGTTGGGCGTTCCTCCACGATCACAATTAATACATTGCCTTGTGCCTGAATTTGCACATCGCGGAAAAAGCCAGTGCTGTAAAGGGCTTTAATGGATTCAGCCCCTTTTGCCTGCGTAAAGGTTTCGCCCACCTGAATCGGCAAATAACTAAAAACGGTGCCCGGCTCAACCCGCTGCAGGCCCTCTACCCGGATGTCTTTCACCACAAAGCTCTCGGCTGCCTGCAATGGCATGGCAATACTGGTCAGCAAAACAAATGTTGCTTGAATCAGCAATCGGAGACTAAATCGAGGGGCTAATTGGAACAAATTCAAGATAAGAAATACCGTTGTAAGTCATTAAATAAAGCAAAAATTGTTAACGAAATCAATAAGATAAAGCTTAATTTATGAAGCCATTCTTGTACTGAGATAGGTAAGCGCTTTCCGGATACCAACTCCCATGCATCATACAGGAGCTGACCCCCATCGAGCATCGGGATTGGGATCAAATTGAGAAGGCCAATGCTAATACTCATCAGGGCTAAAAAGCCAAAAAAAGCTTGCCAGCCCACTTGAGCTGACTTACCTGCCATGTCCGCAATGCTTAAGGGGCCACCCAGCTGGTTTAAGGATGTCTCACCCGTAACCAGGCCCAACATTAACTTCGTCGACACCACGGTAATCAACCAAACACGCTCGCTTGCATAAATAAGCGCGTCTATGGGGCCTAGGCGCAGGATAACCATCTCGTCTGGCTTGGCGCTTGCTGGCCTAATACCCAAAGCCTGCAGCGGATCTTGCTTGGGTTGAACTTGCGGTAAGGCATCAACAGGAAATGGCACCGCAATGCGGCCGCCGCTGGGGCTCGTCAGCTCCAACACAAAACCCTTCTCGCCCGTAATAGCATCTAGAAGCTGCCAGCGCAATTGATTCCAGCTAATCACTGGCTCAAATTCCACCGATGCATCATCAATATCGCGCCAACCCGTGACCAGGTCACCTGCAACTAATCCCACCTTTGCGGCGACCGATGCCTCGGGTGGGGCCTGCAGACGTGCGGGTAATTGCATGGCACCAGCAAGGTAAATCACCATCAAAAAAGCAATCGCCAAAATGAAGTTGGCGAGCGGCCCGGCGGCCACAATGAAGGAACGCTGCCACAGTCGCTTGCGATCGAAGGCGTTAGCTTCATTTGCTGCGTCAATACTTTGCTCTGGATCTCGGCCGTCAAGTAATTTAACGTAGCCGCCCAGCGGAATCGAGCCAATCACCCATTCGGTTTTGTTTTGGCTGGTAAAGCGAAACAAGGGCTTACCAAAACCAATTGCAAACCGTAGCACGCGTACCCCGCACATGCGCGCTGCCGCATAGTGGCCATATTCATGAAAGCCCACCAAAACACCGATCGTGACAATGAAGGTAAAAAGAGTAATGAGTCCCTGCACCCGATACCTCTATCTATTGGCTAGTGTAGAAACCAACTGCGCTGCAACCTGGCGCGCACGCGCATCTGCATTCAGCACAATCTCAATTGAACTGGCAGGGACAGATTGGATGGCGGAGAGTGTCTCGCGAACCACGCTAGCGATCTGCAAATACGGTAAGCGCTGATCCAAAAACGCAGCCACTGCCACTTCGTTGGAGGCATTCAGAATAGCTGGGGCAGTGCCGCCTGCTTTTGCCGCCTCAAAGGCCAGAGCCAAGCACGGGAAACGTTCAAAATCAGGTTCCGAAAAATGCAGGTTTGCCATCTGCGCCAAATTCAATGGCGGCACCCCAGCATCGATGCGATCAGGCCAAGCCAAACCATAGGCAATCGGAGTGCGCATATCAGGCTGTCCCAACTGCGCAATCACCGAACCATCGCGATAACGCACCATCGAATGCACTACGCTCTGCGGATGAATCAATACCCGGATTTGAGTCAGCGGCAGGCCAAATAACCAGTGGGCCTCGATTACCTCTAGGCCTTTATTCATCATCGTTGCTGAATCGACCGAGATCTTACGTCCCATCACCCAATTAGGGTGTGCGCACGCCTCATCTGGCGTAATGGTTTTGAGTGCATCGAGGCTCTTCTCGCGAAATGGGCCGCCTGATGCCGTAAGCCACAATTCCTCGACGCCAAAATGGTCGCGCGTATTTCCATTCGATGTAGAGCCAAACCGATCCGGCAAACATTGGAAAATCGCGTTGTGCTCGCTATCAATTGGTAATAGTTCTGCACCGCCTGCTTTGACTGCGCCCATAAATAGATCGCCCGACATCACGAGGGCTTCTTTATTGGCTAGCAAAAT
>CALRTW020000005.1:0-89394 GCA_943371165.1 Rhizobium sp. Q54 | reverse complement strand
CGGGAACGCAATCTTCTGGCAACACTACCGGTAGATCTTTTTCAGGAACCGGCACCGCCCCGCAACCAGGGCTGGCCTCATCGCCGCAATGAATGATCGGAATAGGCGTACCCCAATAGCGCTGCCGTGAGATGCCCCAATCGCGCAGGCGGTAGGTAGTTTTGATTTCTCCAACACCAAGCGCAGCCAAATCCGCAGCGACGGCGGTGACGGCATCGCTCACCGAGAGGCCATCGTATTTACCGCTATTGATGCACTGCGCCTGCTCTTTTTGGGCGTACCACGCATCCCAGTGGGTGGGGTTGAACATCGGCGACTCACCGCTGAGCGCAATCACCTGCTTAATCGGCAGATGGTATTTGAGGGCAAACGCAAAGTCACGCTCGTCGTGGGCAGGCACGCCCATCACAGCGCCATCGCCATAGCTCATCAGTACATAGTTACCGACCCACAGGGGGACAGGCTCTTTACTCAAGGGGTGGGTGACGTATAAGCCCGTGAACATGCCTTCTTTTTCTTGGGTAGCGAGGTCTGCCTCAATCACACTACCGGTCTTGCATTTTTCAATGAAGGCAGCTAACTCTGAATTACTGCGCGCCGCTTCGGTCGCCAGCGGGTGCTCTGCTGCTACCGCGCAAAAGGTTACGCCCATGATGGTGTCAGCGCGCGTCGTAAAGACGTACAACTTGCCATCCTGAATCAATTCACCCGCGCTGTTTTTAATCGCATGGTCAAAGGCAAAGCGCACGCCGCGGCTTTTGCCAATCCAATTTTGCTGCATGATTTTCACGCGCTCGGGCCAACCTAAATCATCCAAACCAGTGAGCAACTGCTCTGCATAGGCGGTGATATTCAAGTAGTAACCGGGGATCTCACGCTTCTCGACTAAAGCGCCTGAGCGCCAACCACGACCTTCAATCACTTGCTCGTTGGCTAATACGGTTTGATCGACCGGATCCCAATTGACCACTTGGGTTTTGCGGTACGCCACGCCTTTTTCCAGCATCTTCAAAAAGAGCCACTGGTTCCAGCGGTAGTAATCGGGTTTGCAGGTGGCAATTTCGCGCGACCAATCAATCGCTAGGCCCATCGCAGCCATTTGCTTTTTCATGTACGCAATATTTTGGTAGGTCCACTCTGCTGGGGGCACCTTATTTTGGATTGCGGCGTTTTCAGCAGGCATACCAAACGCATCCCAGCCCATCGGCATTAAGACGTTGTAGCCCTGCATGCGTAATTGGCGCGCCATCACATCATTGATGGTGTAGTTGCGCACATGGCCCATGTGCAATTTGCCCGATGGGTAAGGCAACATCGAGCAAGCGTAATACTTGGGCTTGGGTTTGCCTTCCGCATTGACCGCATCTTCAGTAACGCGGTAGATGTCTTTGCTATTCCAATCCGCTTGGGCTGCCGCTTCAATGCTGCGGTAGTCGTATTCCGTACTCATCGTGTAAGGCTCTTTTCGCTGTAATCGCTTGGTGTTTTGGTATATCTTATTTTCGTAGACCTAATACGTCTTGCATATCAAATAGGCCGGACGTTTTTTTCTCTAAAAAGCGTGCCGCCCGAATCGATCCCTGGGCATAGGACTGACGGCTGGAGGATTTATGGCTAATCTCAATGCGCTCGCCTTCGCCAGCAAATAGCACCGTGTGATCGCCCACAATATCGCCGCCCCGAATGGTTGCAAAGCCAATGGATCCGGACTTGCGCTCGCCGGTGTGGCCTTCGCGCGCATAGACCGCGACATCGTTTAATGATTGACCCAAGGCCCCTGCAATGACTTCACCCATCTTCAGTGCAGTGCCCGATGGGGCATCAACTTTATGGCGGTGGTGGGCTTCAATGATTTCAATGTCGTAACCGGTATCGAGCATCTTCGCAGCCACCTCGAGTAACTTCAAGGTGACATTAACGCCCACGCTCATATTGGGGGCAAACACCATCGCAATTTTGGAAGATGCGGTTTTCAGTTGGGCAATTTGCTCCGCACTTAAGCCCGTGGTGCCGATGATCATCTTGACGCCATGGGCAGTGCATGCAGCTAAGTGCAGCATCGTGCCCTCGGGCCGCGTGAAATCAATTAAATACTCGGCATCGCGTAAGCCGTGCGCCAAATCGGCCGTAATCATCACGCCTGTTTTTTTACCTAAAAAGGCGCCAGCATCTTCACCTAAGACAGGGCAGGATGCATGATCCAGTGCGCCCACCAAAGTAGCATCGGGCAATTGCAATACGGCTTCAATTAGCATTCGGCCCATTCGGCCACTCGCTCCTGCGATTGCGATTTTCATAATCTCACTCTTTACTTGGCTAAATTTTTAGAACTCACTTCGGCATTACAGACTCAGCAGCAATGCTGTTTACTTGACTGGTGTCACGATTGGGCCGCCCGGCTTACTCGGAATCAATACCTCGGGCTGTTGTAATGGTGGCGTTACTGGACCTTTGTTTTTGCCGGTAACCATATCCCAGAACGAGCGCTTATTCTTGGCATAGTTATCGATTTCAGCAACCAGCTCAACCTCGGTTGGCAATGCATCGCCATTAAACTTCGTCACCTTATCGCCATCGAAGAACACCGTTACACGCCGCTCTTTACTGATTTTTTCACCCAGGCGCTTAAATTCAAAAACATAATCCCAGCGATTGGCGTGAAAGTAACTTGCCAATAATGGTGTGCCCAAAATTTGCCGCACCTGTTCTCGGCTCATCCCAACTTCGAGTTTGGCGTACTGCTCGCTAGAAATAAAGTTACCCTGAACAATATCGGGTACGTAAGGCCGAAAAACGCTGTTCATCATCGTGCGCTGCGTCTCATCCACTGTCGTCGAGCAGCCGCTTGCGATAAAGGTGCCCAGCACAACCAAGGCAAGCAGGTAGCAGCGCAGCAGTCGTTTGCTGGGGCTCAAAACTCGCATTGGGATGCTACTCATCGGTAAAAGGCAGTTTTGCATGGCAAGCCGTATCATTAAGGTCTTGATTTTAGCCCTCAATCGATGCCTATGAACCAAAACCCCTCCCCAGCCGATTTACGGGATATTGGCCTGAAAGCCACGGCTCCCCGCATGCAGATCCTGGATTTTTTTCATCAGCATCCAGGCGCCCATTTCAGTGCCGAAGAAATCTTCATGGCCATGGCCAAAGAAGACAAAGACATTGGTCTGGCTACGGTATACCGGGTGCTCACCCAGTTTGAGCAGGCAGGCCTCTTGCTCCGCAGTCATTTTGAGTCCAGCAAAGGCGATAGCCGGGCGATTTATGAACTCAATGAGGGAACGCACCATGACCACCTCGTTTGCCTTGACTGTGGGCACGTAGAGGAGTTTGTCGATGCCGCCATCGAGCGCCGCCAAAAGGAAATCGCCAAATCCTTGGGTTTTGCACTCGAGGAGCACTCCCTAGCGATGTATGGGCATTGCCAGAAGAAAAACTGCGCCCATAAGCGCAAATAAGCTAAAAAAGATCGGTTTATTGAAAAAAGGGGCTCGTGAGCCCCTTTTTAAGCAATAACAGTCGCCTTTTGGCTGTTTTGCCTAGGCCGCCATCAATGCCTCTGCTGCATTGAGCATCTGCACTGAATACCCCCACTCGTTGTCATACCAAGCAAGCACTTTGACCAATTTGCCATCTGCCGAAACCCGCGTTTGGCTGGCGTCGTAAATGCTGGGGCGGGAATCGTGGTTAAAGTCGATCGATACCAGTGGCAAGGTATTAAAGCCCAAAATACCTTTGAGCTCGCCTTCGCTGGCTTTTTTCAGAACGGCGTTGACTTCATCGACGCTAGTGGCGCGCTTGGCCACAAAGGTTAAATCAACGACCGAGACATTAATCACGGGAACGCGCATCGCAAAGCCATCAAAACGACCGGCCAGTTCCGGCAATACCAGGCCGACCGCTTTAGCAGCGCCTGTTTTGGTTGGGATCATGCTGCTCACTGCGGAACGCGCGCGGCGCATGTCCTTGTGATACACATCCGTTAATACTTGATCGTTGGTGAATGCATGAATCGTGGTCATTAAACCCGATTCAATACCAATAGCATCCAGCAAAGGTTTAACGAGTGGCGCTAAGCAGTTGGTAGTGCAACTCGCATTGGATACGACGATGTCACTGGACTTCAGTACTTTTTCATTTACGCCATAGACGATGGTTGCATCAACGTCTTTTTCGCCAGGAGCAGAAATCAATACTTTTTTTGCCCCCTGCTGAATGTGTACCATGGCTTTTTCTTTGGAAGTAAATTTGCCCGAGCACTCGAGCACTAAATCCACCTGATGCTCTCCCCACGGGGTCTCCAGCGGATTGCGCGTCGAATACATTTTGATGCGATCGCCATTGACCACCATGTGATCACCGTCCACCGTTACCGTACCGGGGAAGCGGCCATGGGCTGAATCATATTGCGTGAGGTGGGCATTGATATCAATATCGCCCATCGCATTGATGGCAACAATTTTGATATCGCGCTTGCGATCTAAGTTCGGCTGACTCTCGTATAGAGCACGCAGCACCATGCGGCCAATGCGGCCATACCCGTTAATTGCAACCCGAATCGCCATCGCTATTCCTCTACTCGTTTTCTATATTCGTTACTGAGATTAATTTCTTACTTTGCTTGAGCAATGCACTGCTTTACCGTCGTACTAATCTGATCAACGGTTAAACCAAAATACGCGTACAACTGATTCGCGGGCGCAGACTCACCAAACGTATCCACACCATGGACTGCCGCGCAGCCATACTTCCACCAGTAATCTGTGACACCCGCTTCAACTGCAATGCGCGGTAAACCGGCTGGTAATACACTGGCTTTGTATTGCGCGTCTTGCTGATCAAAGTAGGTCGTCGAGGGCATCGACACTACCCTGACTGGCATACCCTCTTTTGCCAGCTGCTGCGCCGTTTGCAATGCCAAGCCGACTTCAGAACCAGTGGCAATGATGACGGCTTTGGCTGCCTTGCTGGGCTCGTGGATCACATAACCACCGCGCGCAATGTTCTCGATTTGTTTTGGTGAACGCGCCACAAATGGGCAATTCTGTCGACTAAAAATCAATGCGCTTGGGCCATGCCGACGCTCGAGTGCAGCGCCCCAGGCCACTGCGCTCTCGGTCGTATCGCAAGGACGCCAAACCGCGAGATTTGGAATCAAACGCAGACTCGATACATGCTCTACCGACTGATGGGTGGGGCCATCTTCACCCAAACCGATGGAGTCGTGGGTAAACACAAAAATGCTGCGCAGCTTCATGAGTGCCGCCATGCGCAAGGCATTGCGACTGTAATCCGAGAAGGTTAAGAAGGTGCCGCCAAATGGAATGTAGCCGCCATGTAAGGCCATGCCGTTCATGATGGCGCTCATACCAAACTCGCGCACACCGTAATTAATGTGGTTACCCCACTGATTGGCACGCACGGGTTTGCATGCGCTCCAATTGGTTAAGTTCGAGCCGGTTAAATCAGCAGAGCCGCCCATCATTTCTGGAAGCGCAGGTGCTAATGCTTCAATCGCATTCTGGCTCGACTTGCGTGTTGCAATCGTTTCCGCTTTGGTTTGGCATTGTGCAAGCAGTGCTTGTAGTTTTGATGCAAAGTCGGATGGCAAATCACCACGCATCCGGCGCACGAGTTCGGCCGCCGAGCGGGGATGGGCTTTTTGGTATGCAGTAAAGCACTCGTTCCATGCATTTTGAATCGTTTGACCACGGCCACGGAAATCCCAAGCCAAATACAAATCATCTGGCACTTCAAAGGGCGGGGAAGTCCAGTTCAATGCCTTGCGCGTAGCGGCGATTTCATCGGCGCCCAGTGGCGAGCCGTGTACCTTGTCGCTGCCCGCCATATTGGGTGAGCCTTGACCAATGGCCGTCTTACAGCAAATCAAGGTGGGCTTATCGCTTTGCTTTGCTCTGGCAATTGCATTCGCAACAGCGCCAGCATTATGGCCATCCACTCCGCGAACCACATTCCAGCCATAGGCTTCAAAGCGTTTGGGCGTATCTTCGTTAAACCACGCAACCACCTTGCCATCAATCGAGATGCCGTTGTCATCCCACAGCGCAATGAGTTTATTGAGCTTGAGCGTGCCAGCAAGCGAACACACTTCGTGGCTAATGCCTTCCATCAAACACCCATCGCCCAAAAATGCGTAGGTGTAGTGATCAACGACATCAAAGCCGGGGCGATTAAATTCTTCAGCAAGTAATTTTTCAGCCAGCGCCATGCCGACTGCATTCGAGATACCTTGACCGAGCGGGCCGGTGGTGGTCTCGACGCCCGGGGTAATGCCATATTCCGGATGACCTGGTGTCTTGCTGTGCAACTGACGGAAATTTTTCAGTTCGCTCATTGGCAAGTCATAGCCGGTGAGGTGCAAGAGCGCATAGAGCAGCATCGAGCCGTGGCCATTGGAGAGCACAAAGCGGTCGCGATTAATCCAGTGCGGATCGGCTGGATTGTGTTGCAAATGCTGGTCCCACAGCGCTACTGCAATATCCGCCATGCCCATCGGCATACCCGGGTGCCCAGAATTGGCTTGCTGAACGGCGTCCATCGAAAGTGCGCGAATGGCATTGGCCATACGGATTTGTAAATTTGACATCGTAAAAGTGGTCTCGAAGGAATTAAATTGGCTATATTGCGGTAATGCCTCAATTTTATCTTCCTCCTCCCTGGGAAACCCAAAAACCCCACCCTATTCCTGCAGAGTTGCTGCACCACCTGCGGGTTCGGCGGATTAGCGAGGGTGAAGTCATTCCCATTTTTGATGGGCAGGGGCAAATCGCCTCGGCTACCCTCGTCCGCTTGGGCAATAAAACTGGTGAATTAACGATCACTGCCGTAAAGCAAGACACTCAAAGCGAGCCGTCCTATGGCATTACCCTGGCCCAAGGGCTGGCTGGTGGCGATAAGATGGATTGGGTCATCGAAAAAGCAGTGGAAACCGGTGCTAGTCGTATTGCGCCCCTGCAATGCGAACGCTCCGTAATCAAATTGAACCGCAGTAGTGATGCCGACCGTGCGCAAAAGCGCTTAATCCATTGGCGCGCTATTACGCAAGCTGCCTGTGAGCAATGTGAACGCACGGTACTGCCCCAAGTAGAACCCGTAGAGGCGATTGCTGATTACCTTAGCAAAGCCTCTGAGGATCTTCTCAATGGCGCCCTCAAACTGATTTTCTGCACCGGGGACTATCCGTCCTTAGCGAACACCATCGCGCCCATGCCTGCGCAAAACGTGATTCTGTTGATTGGGCCAGAAGGGGGATTTACCCCAGAAGAAATAGCACTGGCAATGAAAGCAGGATTTCAGGCGGTATCTTTGGGTAAGCGTATTCTGCGCACCGAGACCGCTGGCATTGCAGCCATCAGCACGATCCACGCCATTTGGGATCGCTAACCTAAGCGGGCAATAAAAAAGCCCTGGATCCAAGCAGATCAAGGGCTTGTAGCAAAGCGTGGGCGCTTACGCGAAGGAGTAGAACACCCGATACGGTACGCGGCGCTCAGACCAGAAATCAACCGCATCGCGGAAGACATCCAGCAAAGTCTCACGGGCCTCTTTGTCAAATTTCTGGGTGCAAGGCAAGCCTTCCAAAACCACCACGAAACCAGGCTGTGGGCCTGCCTTGTCCACCATGGTGGTTAAGGTATCTAATAGCGGATCGTAATTCTTGGCTTGCTGCTTGGTAAATACATAGGCATTAGCAATCGACTCGAGCACTTCGCTCTTGGTGAGGCCATTTGCGCAATTGGCATAAATGAAGTGCTGACCGAGTTCGGCAGCTGCTTCCATTAAATCGGTTGTGCGGAAGGCCCGGATCGATTGAACGATGTTAGGACGAACGCTACGGAGCATGGCGGGAGGGCCAGCATCACGAACGGCTAAAGCAGCACGCCACGACGCGGGCACTTTTTTACTGGAAGCATGATTGGCAGCGAGCGTTTGCAAGCGCGACAGGCTGCCCTGTGCGTAAACGTTGGTAGCGGAAGGCTCACCATCGGACTGCTCGTTTCGATCCCAACTTTCGGCGCGACTGTGGTCGTCCCACTCAGCGGATGTAATTTCAGGATTATTCATGATGGGTATAAGGTTACCCGTAAGCGACAGCCAAATCAAGCCTAATTACAGTGGTTTTTTTATAAACTACTGATTTATATAGATAAATATATATGTGAGTGTTTGCTCACATATATAAATTAACCTTAACTTCCCTTGATTCTGGCCTTGCTAGCCGCCTCTACTACCGTTAATGCGGTGACATTCACGATCCGCCGTACGGTCGCTGCCGGAGTCAGAATATGTACAGGCTTGGCTACCCCCAGTAGCAGAGGACCGATAGCGATGCCGTTCCCGGCCGCGGTCTTGAGCAAGTTATAGGAAATGTTGGCGGCATCAATATTGGGCAATACCAATAAATTAGCAGCGCCCTCAAGCGGGGATGCGGTCACTGCCCCTGCACGAATTTCTGGATCGAGCGCGCAATCACCGTGCATCTCACCATCAACTTCCAGTTCTGGGGCTCTCGCCTGCAAAATGGCGAGGACTTGACGCATCTTCGCAGCCGACGGTGCATCACTGCTACCGAAGTTGGAATGCGACAACAAAGCGACTTTGGGTGTCATACCTAGCTTGCGCATTTCGCTCGCGGCCATGAGGGTGATTTCGGCCAACTGCTCTGCCGTCGGATCGACATTCACATGGGTGTCGACTAAAAACACTTGGCGTCCTGGCAGAATCAAACCGCTCATCGCACCATAGACGTTGGCGCCTTTTTCATGACCAATCACCTCATCAATGTATTTGAGGTGGGTTGATACCTTACTGATGGTGCCGCAAATCAGGCCGTCGGCCATGCCTTTAGAGAGCAAAGTAGCGCCGATCAGGGTATTGCGGCGACGCATCTCGAGCTTGGCAAACGAAGCGGTAACGCCCTTGCGCTCCATGATGGCCAAATAGGATTTCCAAAAATCGCCAAAACGGGAATCGTCTTCAGGATTCACAATATCGATATCGGTACCGCAAACCATGCGTAAACCGAATTTCTCAATGCGGTGCTCAATCACACTCGGGCGACCAATCAAGATTGGCGTTGCAATACCTTCATCGAGCACAATCTGAACCGCACGCAGGACACGCTCATCCTCACCTTCGCAAAAGACAATGCGTTTTTGCGCTTCAGGAACGCCTTTGGCGATCGTAAAGAGGGGCTTCATCAAAGTGCCCGAGTGGTACACAAACTGCTGGAGCTGATTGCGGTATGCATCAAAATCTTTGATCGGGCGCAGGGCTACGCCATCATCCATCGCCGCCTTTGCAACTGCCGGCGCAATCACCGTGATTAAGCGTGGATCAAAGGGTTTTGGAATCAAATACTCAGGACCAAACGATAAATTCTCGGTGCTGTAGACGGCCGCAACCACTTCACTTTGTTCGGCCTGAGCCAGCTCAGCAACCGCCTTGACTGCAGCCACTTCCATGCCGCGGGTAATCGTCGTTGCGCCCACATCCAAAGCGCCACGGAAAATAAATGGAAAGCACAACACGTTATTGACTTGATTGGGGTAATCGGTGCGACCGGTTGCCATCACAGCATCGGGCCGAACTAATTTCACTTCCTCTGGCAAGATTTCAGGCGTGGGATTTGCTAAGGCAAACACCAAGGGCTTATCCGCCATCTTCTTGACCATATCGGATTTCAGTACGCCACCAGCAGAGAGGCCCAAGAAAATATCCGCACCCTCAATTACCTCACTCAAGGTACGCAATGGTGTGTCTTGTGAGAACGGCTCCTTCTCAGGATCCATCAACTCTTTGCGGCCTTTATAGACCACGCCGGCAATGTCAGTGACCCAAATGTTTTTTCTGGGCACACCCAAATCCACCAATAAGTCGATACAGGCCAGCGCAGCAGCGCCCGCGCCCGATGTCACGAGCTTGACATTGGATACATCTTTTCCAACGACTTTTAAACCATTCAGAATTGCCGCCGCAACCACAATGGCGGTGCCATGTTGGTCATCATGAAAAACCGGAATCTTCATGCGGGCTTGCAACTTGCGCTCGACCACAAAGCAATCCGGCGCTTTGATGTCTTCTAAGTTGATGCCGCCAAAAGTAGGCTCAAGCGCTGCAATGATTTCAACCAATTTATCGGGATCGTTTTCATTGACCTCAATATCAAAGACATCAATGCCAGCAAACTTTTTAAATAAGACCGCCTTGCCTTCCATCACTGGCTTACTGGCCAGAGGGCCAATATTGCCAAGGCCAAGTACTGCGGTTCCGTTGGTAATCACACCTACTAAGTTACCGCGTGCGGTGTAGCGAAAGGCATTGGCTGGGTCTTTGGCGATTTCTTCGCAGGCAGCAGCAACCCCAGGGGTATAGGCCAAGGCGAGATCGCGCTGGTTGGTCAGTTGCTTGGTTGCCGCAATTTCAATCTTTCCAGGGACTGGAAACTCGTGATAATGCAGGGCTGCAGCCCGTAAGGCTTTGATTTGTTGTTCTTTAGTGTTGTCCGCTTGGCTCATCGATTGACTCATTGGTATGGCGATTTGAAGCTTCTTATTCTAGTCCTCTCCTGCACATTCCTCTCCAAGGCACATAAAATGAAAATATGGATGCAAAACTAGGGGAATTTGATCTGATCTGGCGTTTTTTCAAAGCCGGCTCGGAATCCATGGCCCAAACCCAAATAAACCAGGTTCTTCTCGGGATAGGAGATGACTGCGCCCTACTGCAACCAGACCCAGCGCAAAGCCTTGCAGTCACTAGCGATATGCTGGTCGAAGGCCGGCATTTTTTTGCGGGCGCAAACCCCGAATGGCTTGGCCATAAAGCCTTAGCGGTTAACCTCTCTGACCTTGCTGCAATGGGCGCAAAGCCGGTTGGCTTTACCTTAGCGCTGGCGCTGCCCGATGCAAATGGGACCTGGCTTGCACAATTTAGCCAAGGCTTGTTTCGCTTGGCGCAGCAGTGGCAATGCCCTTTAATCGGCGGCGACACAACACAAGGACCCCTCACCATTTGCATCACCGCTTTGGGTCATGTACCTTCTGGCGCCGCCATCAAACGCTCCGGCGCCAAGATCGGTGACGACATTTGGGTATCCGGCACGCTGGGTGATGCAAGGCTTGCTTTAGGGGCATTGCGCAGCGAATGGTCACTTAACCCTAGTAGCTTAGAAGCGGTCCTACCCCGCATGCATGAGCCCGAACCGCGCATTGCGCTTGGCATGCAATTGCGTGGCATTGCGAGTAGTGCCCTTGATATATCGGATGGGCTCTTAGGTGATTTGGGTCACATCCTTAAGGCATCGCATGTCAATGCTGAGGTCCTGATTGATCAACTACCCACCTCACGCACGCTTGCCGAGCAAACCGAAAGTCTGCGCCGACAATGCGCAGCCAATGGCGGCGATGACTACGAGCTGTGTTTCACTGCCCCAAAAAATAAAAGGGCAGAAATTGAATTGCTGAGCACCGCCTTACTACCACTCACGCGCATTGGCAGCATTACCTCTGCTAGCAATGGGAATGAACCCGTATTGATTCTGCGCAATGCCAATGGAAATCCACTCGCGGCAGCCGACAGCATGCAGTTAACGCAATCGTTTGATCACTTTAAGAGCAGCTAAGTGGTAATCAATGCCAATCAAACCAAACCCACCATCCGCTGGATGTTTCAGACTGCCGGTCGCACATTGGCATTGGGATTTGGTAGTGGGCTCAGTCCCTTTGCTCCTGGCACCGTTGGCACGCTCTGGGCTTGGGCACTCTTTTTGATTGGGCAATTCTTCTTTACGACCGAGAATTGGATTTGGATTATCGGCGGCGGACTGATCGCTGCTTGTTGGATTTGCGGGCAAGTGAGTGAGGAATTAGGCCTTGCTGATTTTGGCGGAATTGTGCTCGACGAGATCTTGGCTTTTTGGCTGGTCTTACTCTTGATTCTGCCAGCTCCGTTCTGGATGCAGGCCTTGGCATTTGCACTCTTTCGTTTTTTTGATGCAGTCAAGCCGGGTCCAATAGGCATGATTGATCGCTACTTTAAAGACTGCGCCTGGATTGCTCCCGGCTCCCCCACGACCATACCCAAAATACTGTGGCGCGGTTTCGGGATTGTGGTTGATGATCTCGCAGCAGCTTTTGCAACTTTACTCATTCTTGCTTTACTCAGTACAACCCAGTTGTTACCGTCGTTTTAATTTCAGAGCGATCCACTCACAAGGCATTGCATGCAAACTTCTTCTCCATCAACAGCAGCTGAGCTGGGTAAATTAACCCATGCAGTCGCTACTGCATTCAGTCAGCGCGGCTGGACTCTTGCGGTAGCCGAGTCTTGTACGGGTGGACTGCTCGCAGCCAGCCTCACCGACTTAGCCGGATCAAGTCAGTGGTTTGAGCGCGGCTATGTGACCTATAGCAACGCTGCAAAAGCAGCGTGCTTGCAAGTCTCGCCCATGCTGATTGAAGCCGAAGGTGCAGTCAGTGAGGCAGTGGCTAGTGCAATGGCTTTAGGGGCGCAGCTGAGTAGTGGCGTGACCGCAGCGATTTCGATTACCGGCATTGCGGGCCCTAGTGGCGGTACAGCAGAGAAGCCGGTTGGAACCGTATGCTTTGGCTGGGTACTAGAACGCGGCGATGCCAGCAATCACATCACGACGACCGCACACTTTTTGGGCGACCGTCAATCGGTGCGTCAGCAAGCGGTTCTGTTTGCCTTACGAGGCCTACTAGAATCCATCGCTTGAAAAGAAGCGATTAACCCAACCACCCTTTGTGCCGGAAATAGCTCAGCGGAATAATTGCTGAAATCACCATCGACAAAATGGCAACTGGATAGCCCCAAGTCTCGGTGAGCTCGGGCATGTGCTGGAAGTTCATTCCCCAAATACTAGCCAGCAAGGTGGGCGGCATTAAAGCAACCGATACCACCGAGAAGATCTTGATGATCTTGCTTTGGTTCAAACTAATAAAACCGACCGTAGCATCCATCAAGAAGTTGATCTTATCGAATAAGAATGCGGTGTGATTCTCAAGGGAATCAATGTCGCGCAAAATTTGCCGCGCCTCTTCTTGCTGCTCATCCGACAGTAATTTGCTGCGCATCAAAAACGATAGGGCTCTACGGGTATCCATCACATTGCGACGAATACGGCCATTGGTATCTTCTTCTTTAGCAATCGTCTCGAGAACCTCGGCAGCATCTTTGTCGCTAATGTCATCCGAGAGAACACGCTTACCAGCCTGCTCTAAATTCTCATAGACTTCCTCGAGCGCATCGGCGGAATACTCCGCATCGGTTGAATAGAGATCGAGCAGAACGTCTTTGGCATTGCTCACCGAACCGGGGCGCAAACGGGCACGCAAGCGAACTAAACGGAATACCGGTAAATCTTCATCGTGAATTGAAAACAGGACTTGCTTGGTCATCACAAACGCAACACGGACGTTGCGCGAGGTCTCTTCTTCGTCCAGCAAAAAATCGGTCCGAATGTGCATATGGCCATCGTCCGCCTCAAAGTAGCGGGCAGACGCCTCTAAATCGCCCAAATCATCCAATTCAGGCAAAAGAACGCCAAAAGCCTCTTTAATCCAGATTAATTCCTCTTCTTCAGGGTCAATTACGTCAATCCAGATTGGATTAACGTGCTTCAGGAGCTCATTGCGATCTTCCACTTGCTCTTGGGAGAGGCGGCCATTTTGCAGGACGAACAAGTTAATCATGGTGAACTCCTAGGGAATGCGCTAGTTTATCCTATAGATAATGACAGCTTTGCGAAAATAAACACGAAACCAATGAACTCTAGCCAAAAATCCTTTACCCAGCAACTCCAGTCTGCATGGGCTTCGCAAGGCAGCATGTTGTGCGTTGGCTTTGATCCAGACCCTAAACGCATACCTGCCTCCCTGCACGGCAAACCCCTGGGCATTTTTGAGTTCTGCCGCGAGATTGCCGATGCCACCGCCGATGTGGTGTGCGCTTTTAAACCCCAATTTGCCTACTTTGCCTCCCAAGGGGCCGAGGATCAGCTAGAAAAACTCATCCAACACCTCAAGGATCGCTATCCGCACATTCCAGTCATTCTGGATGCCAAGCGGGGTGATATTGGCAGCACAGCAGAGCATTACGCCCTCGAAGCATTTGTGCGTTATGGCGCCGATGCCGTTACCGTGAACCCCTACATGGGACGCGATTCGATTGAGCCCTACCTCAAGCACCAAGGCAAAGGCGTGATTATCCTGTGCCGCACCTCCAATCCGGGAGGCTCTGATTTGCAGTTTTTAAATGTTGCAAGCGATGGTCAGCCCCTGTATTTACATGTTGCTACGCTCGCAGCCAAGGAGTGGAACAGTGCGGGTCAAGTTAGCCTCGTGGTGGGCGCTACCTTCCCTGATGAAATCGCCAAGGTGCGTGCCATCGTGGGTGAGATGCCACTGCTCATTCCAGGGATTGGCGCGCAAGGTGGTGATCTCAATGCCACCGTCAAGGCTGGTCATATTCTAGGCAAGCCTGGTACCGGCATGATGATTAATTCATCGCGGGCTATTTTGTATGCGAGCAGTGGGGCTGATTTTGCAGAGGCGGCGCGCGCTGTTGCCATTGAAACGCGCGATGCGCTGCGAACTGCCAGCGCTCAATAAAACACCACTTACTTTATTTACTTTGCTTGCTTTGGCAGCGCAATGCGATCCATATTGGCCAGAATAAATTCTTGGCGGGCGCCATAATCAATTCGGCCTCTGCGGCAATACTGCACCTTATCAAAGCACTTGGGCGCCGGTAATGCTGAAGCCAAGCTCGCTGCTTGTTCACGATCTAGTTGCTGGGGCGTGGTCGCAAAATAATGTTTTGCTGCAGCACCCACCCCAAAGATCCCTTCACCCCACTCAACGGAGTTGAGGTAAATCTCCAATAAGCGCTCTTTACTCAGGATTAATTCCAATAGGCCAGTAATCACCAGCTCTTGCGCCTTGCGCACGTAATGTTGCTCAGACGATAAGAAGAGATTCTTACCGAGCTGCTGCGTGATGGTGGAGCCGCCCCGCAGTACCGGGGCCTTTTTATTCTTAGCCTGCTTTTGGTTTTTCTCCCACGCTTTTTGCATGTCGCTCACGCGCACACCCGGGTGCTGAAAAAAGATATCGTCCTCACTCACTAGAACGGCCCGCTTTAGGCTTGATGTAATTGCTTCATACGGCACCCAACGCGATTCGATGGGGCAAGACCAATGCCAGGTGCATAAGCGCCAACGCTCCGCCCGCTGAAATGCCGTCGTGCTCGGGTCAACAAAAGCCCACACCGCAATTTGCACGGCAAAATACATCTGCATGGCAAGGATGCCAAACAGCAGGCATTTAATTGGATAGGCGATCCAGCGCATGGGTCGTGTTGTTTGAACTACGGTGCTTTAGCAGCAAGCTCTTGGCGCAGTTCATCTAAAACTGCCCGCGCATCCAGTTGCGTAGCAAGGCTTGCGCCACGCCAGAGTAAAAATGCATCGGCCGCTTGCTCCACCAGCATACCTAATCCATCGCTCACGCGGCAACCCTGATTGATGGCTTGCTGCATAAAGTGGGTGACTTTTCCATAGACCATGTCATAGGCAAATGCAGTAGGCCTAAACATCCGTTTTGCAATTGCATCGCTGATGGGCGAGTCATTACTAAGGCCAGCGGCAGTCGCATTAATGATCAGGTCCATTGCGGCATGACTGGACTCACTACCTAATGCATCGACTGGGCATACCGTGAGCAGAACGCCATAGGCATCTGCCATAGCCTGAAAGGCTTGTTGTAAATCCTGTGCTTTCTCGATCGATCGATTGGCAATCACAATGGATTGCGGCTTTTGCTCGAGCAGCGGGCCTAGCACCCCGCGCGCTGCGCCGCCTGCGCCCAAGATGCAAATGGATGCATTGGATAGCGTAATGCCTTGGGCCTGCAAGTCACGCACCAGACCAGCACCATCGGTGTTATCGCCATACAGCAAGCCATCGTGTTGCCACAAGGTATTCACAGCACCTGCCAGTTCTGCGCGCGGCGTCAAGACATCGGCCAAGGCTTGCGCATCGAGCTTAAATGGCACAGTGACGTTCATGCCTTTACCGCCCGCAGCAAAAAAAGCCTTTGCTGCCGTGGCAAAGTCACCCAGCTCCGGCATGAGCGTACCGTAATGCACGGCCTGCGCTGTTTGCTCGGCAAAGCGCCGATGAATTACTGGTGACTTGCTGTGAACAATGGGGTTACCCGCAACCGCATACACATCCACGCCTGAAAAATCAGCGGGATTGGTTTGCAATTCAGATGGCTTACTCATCTGCGGCTCAATAAAATGAAATTAGATGGCATGGTGTGAGTGTAGCGAATAAAGCGGCATGCGTGCCCACCTATGGACGCAATTCCAAACGATTGCCTTCAAGACGGTTTATCGACCCATCCCGCGTGAACTCAAACGTAGAGACCCAATCGAGCACATCGATTTGCTTACGCATCTCCGGCGGGAAAGGGCCATACGGGGCAGCAGCGCGCACAATCGCAACGGCTTGGCGATCTAAATCGGCGATACCAGAGGAGCGGCGCACCTCAACACCCTCCTTGCCACTACTACTGTTGGCAATTTTTCCTTGGGCATCGACACTGACGACTAGCACCACGCTACCATAGAGCGGTCTACCGTTGACCCGCGGAAAAAACGTACTGCCGTATGCCTCAATCTTTTGTCGCATCGCATCGTAATAACTGGCAAAGACTACTGCTTTTGTGCTGCTGGCTGTTAATACCGCTCTGCGCGGCTCTTTGCCGTTAGCCTGAATGCGTTTAGCGAGCTCTGCCTCCAAGGCATTAAGCTGCGAGACGACCCGTTGCTCTTCGCCGCTACGTCTCCCTGCGGCAGCATCTTTCTCGGCCTGCATGCGCGAGAGCATTTGCTTTTGATTCTTTTCCAAAACCTCGAGCTGCGCTTCAGCACTCAGGCGCGCCCGGTGTATCGCACTGGCGTCTTGATCTAAGGTTACTCCGCCGCCTTGTAAATCGGCCTGCGCTAGCTTGACTGCTTTTTTGGGCGGCGTTTGACTGCTGGAGTTCACCAACACCACACTCAATGGCGTATTCAGTCTACGTTGTTGGATTTCACCGTAACTCCAGCGGATAGATAAGAAAATCGCATGCAAGGCCAGCGATAGCATCAGGGCAAACCAAAATGGATGGTGACGCCACCACCAATGCAAACGATCGTTCAAGCGCATTTGCACGTAGCCACTCTCACGAAATTGGCGTATCGCCTACAGGGGCTGGATCCGCCGATGGCAAGTCAGCTTCGGGCATCTCCACTTCTGCCGGAGCAGACTCCGATTTTTCAATCTGATTGACGCGTACGCTGGCGCTGAGTTGCAATAGATCAGTTTCTAAAATAGCAATCTCGGCGCGGGTCATACGGGGATGCGATGCGAGTTCAGGTATCGGCAAATGCAAGGGCACATCCTCTAGGCGGCTCATCCCCTCTTTGAGGTGGCGTGCATAGAGGGTACGTGGTAGTTGCTCCTGCGCCAACCACCGCAAACACCAGTATTTCTCCATCCGATCTTGGTACTCGGCGTAGGACTGATAGCAGGTTTCAAAATCAGCAGCAATCCCCATCAGGCTAGCATCGCGCGGCTGAAACGGCGCCACCATTTTTGCCGTAACGCCATGCTTGGCCAAGGCAATCAATTGCCACTGATTCACCAAATCCGAGTAGCGCCGCAACGGGGAAGTGCACCAGGCGTAATACTCCAACCCCAAACCTTCATGCGGTGCTGGTGTGGTTTGCATGCGCGTGCGTTGGGGGCCCCAGCCTTTCTGGGTTCGAAATAAAGCCGGTAAACCATGGTCTGCGAGCAACTGCCCCCAGGTACTGTTGCAATAAATCATCCACTCCGCCACGATGGTATCCAATACCGAACCCCGTGATCGCGGCTGGATCTCCACACGCTCTACGCCATTTGTTTGACTAATCTGAAACTGAAAATCACGTTGCAGGGCATTGGGATCAACGACGCCGAGTTGCTCGACACGTAAGCCATTTTTTGCCCGTTGCTCCTGGCGCTTCGCATGCAATTTTTGTGCTGCGCGCCAGAGAATCAGTAATTCATTTTGAAACGCAAAGGCATTGTCCGTCTTAGCAACATACTCTGGATCGGCAAACTGATTAACGGATTTTTCTAAATGCTCTAAACGTAAGTTGGCAGCAATTGGTACTAGTTCAATTCGCGTTTGCGCTGACTGAGCGATTAAATCACCTTCTGCGTCGATATCAACATAAATCGATACGGCTGGCCTAGCACTACCCACATCCAAAGAAAAGCGCGCGATCACCGCATCGGGCAGCATCGTAATTTTGTCGCCCGGCATATAGACCGTTGACATACGCGCCCGCGCTACCTGATCGAGTGAATCATCCTTGCTAATCACGAGGCCCGGCGCAGAGATGTGTACACCAATGCGGTGACCCCCCTCAGGCAAGGCAGTGACCGACAGCGCGTCATCAATTTCGGTAGTAGCAGCATCATCAATGGAAAAGGCCTGCACTGCAGCGGTCGGTAACGCTGCAATCGCTGCGTCATAGACTGCATCTGCAATCATTGCATCCGCATGGTGGCCTGCGCCATTCGGAAAGTTCGCCTTTAAAAACATCCCCTGGTGGTAAGCCAGTGGCGACTCCAAGGCGCCGCAACGCATCATCAGTTGCGGCGGCGACTCACCGGTCTCATTGCAGGCCGCTAAAAATGCTTTATAGGCTAGGGTATTTTTATCGGGGTTAAAAAGAAGTTGCTTGGCTTGCGATAGCAAGCCTTCTGGAAATCGTCCTGCAACTAATTCTGCTTGCCATTGACCCTGCTGCTCTAGTTCACGCTGTTTGCGCTCGAGTGCGGCAATGCCAGCATCGAGCTGTTCTTTGGGTGCGCGCATAAATCGGCCGCGCTGCTTGCGCCGAAAATACACGGGCGCCGATTGCAAGGCAATCGCTAATGCAGCCTGTTGTGCAGCACTTACCTGGCCACCAAAATACTCTGAAGCAATATCGGTAAACGCAAACTCGCCTTCAGGGGCGCAATCCCACAGCAATTGCAAATCAATCTCGGCAGCCAAGGTATTGGCTTCGTCCATCATACTTTGTGCATCGGGCTTTTCAAAACGCAGCCAAACCTCTTTGGCTTTTAGCTTGAGCTTTTTGCCAGACAAACCGGTTGCCTGCCATGACTGGGCATCGCCCTCGCCAGTGGTCGATTGCACGGTAGCGGCTTTAATGTCGCCGCCTTCCTCATAAAGAAGGTGCATATTAAAGGGAGATCCCGCCGCTAACTTCGAGGGTACTGCCATTGATGTAGCTAGCCTCATCGCTGGCTAAAAATGCATACACATTGGCGATTTCGTCAGGAGTGCCAAGGCGCCCCATCCATGTGCGTTTGGCAATGTCTTCCAAAATAGTGCTTGGCATTGCCATCACCATTTCGGTACCCACAAAACCAGGGCAAACGGCATTGACTCGAATGCCTTTCGGGCCAAGCTCGCGTGCCCACGTTTTAGTAAACCCAATCACGCCAAACTTGGTTGCAGAGTAATTGGTCTGGCCAAAGTTCCCATACAAGCCCACCACGCTGGATGCATTCACAATGGCGCCACGTTTGGCTTCGAGCATGTGCGGCACCACCAATTGGGTGCAATTAAAGACGCCTTTGAGATTGACATCAATCACCGCATCGAATTGCATTTCGGTCATCTTCACGAGCCGCGCATCTTGGGTAATACCGGCGTTATTAATCAAGATGTCAATGCGGCCATGCTTTTTCATAATGGCATCGACTGCCGCCTGAATGCTGTCCCGATCGGTCACATTCATGGCATAGCCTTCCGCATTCGGAATCTGCGCGGCACACTTTTCCAGCTCAGCCTGATTGATGTCGGCCAGCATGACTTTGGCGCCCTCCTCGGCAAAGCGAATCGCTGTGGCTAAGCCAATGCCTTTGGCTGCCCCGGTAATGATCGCAACCTTGTCTTGTAATCGTGCTGGCATAAAAATGCTTTCTATATTGTTTTAGTTTGCTGCTGCAAGCATGGCTTGCAGTAATTTTTGATGCACGCCACCAAAGCCACCATTACTCATTACCAATATATGATCGCCTGGCCTGGCTTCCTTTGCGACGGCGCTCACCAGCGTAGCCAAATCATCAAATGCGTTTGCACGGCCTGGCTGATCCCGATTTAAGGGGCTCAGCACTTCCGCCAAATTCCAACCCAAAGACTCTTTGCCACTGGCGGCTCCATAGGCATAAACGCGATCGGCCGCCTCTAAGCTTGCAGGCAACTGAGCCTTCATGATGCCCAGCTTCATGGTGTTCGATCTCGGTTCGAGCACTGCCAAAATTCGGTCGCTGCCTACGCGGCGGCGCAAGCCATCGAGGGTAGTGGTAATTGCCGTGGGGTGGTGCGCAAAGTCATCGTAAATCGTGATGCCATTATGCCGGCCAACGGTTTCTAAGCGGCGTTTTACGTTTTTAAATTGAGCTAAGGCACTGGCTGCATCGCGTGGACTAATGCCAATGTGCTGCGCTGCTGCAATAGCGGCTAGGGCATTGAGTTGATTATGGCGACCCATCACGCCCGAGTCTGGGGCCCAGCAAACCGTAGCTACTTCTTTGCCTTCATGCACTACCGTGAAATCATCATTGGGATGGGGCTGCATTGACCAGGTGTTATTGGCATCCATACCAAAGCGTGCCACCGGTGACCAAGTACCGCGCTCGAGTACCCGCTCCAGCGATGCTTCAGCGCCATTGACCACTAAACACCCTTCGCTCGGCACGGTTCGCACCAGGTGATGAAACTGGGTTTCGATGGCAGCAAGGTCAGCAAAAATATCGGCGTGATCAAACTCCAAATTATTGAGCAGGGCAGTACGTGGCCGGTAATGCACAAACTTACTGCGCTTATCAAAAAACGCAGTGTCGTATTCATCGGCCTCAATCACAAAGTAGGTACTTTTGCCCAGCCGTGCTGAGACCGTGAAATTCAGTGGCACGCCGCCGATTAAATAACCCGGCTCTTTGCCATTGAATTCCAAAATCCAAGCCAGCATCGCTGAGGTTGTGGTTTTGCCGTGGGTACCCGCCACCGCCAGAACATGGCGACCGTAGAGCACTTGCTCACCCAGCCACTGCGGGCCGGAAACATACGGTAAGCCTTGATTCAGAATCGCTTCCATTAGAGGATTGCCACGCGAGACCACATTACCGATAACAAATAAATCTGGCTTGCTACCCAGTTGCGATAATTGGTCGCTAGAGTATCCTTCGATAAGCTCAATGCCTTGGGCTTCGAGCTGGGTACTCATGGGCGGATACACATTGGCATCGCATCCCGTTACGCGGTGGCCGGCCTGCCGTGCGATGGCAGCGATGCCGCCCATAAAGGTGCCGCAAATGCCCAAGATGTGTATATGCATGATTGAATTTTAGCGAAGGAGTGCGCATGAACCGAAGACAAATGCTAATCATCAGTGGAATGAGCTTGGGCGCCCTTGCTGCAGGCCTCATCACCGCAAGCTGGATTTACCGTGACGGCACTGCGAGCGACGAGTCGGTTGCTGCACTACTCGCCAATCCCTGGATGAAACCAGACAACACACCGGTGAATACTGCCGAATGGCAAAAACGGGTGCTGGTGGTGAACTTTTGGGCATCCTGGTGCCCGCCTTGCGTCGAAGAGATGCCCGCCTTGAGCAATCTTCAGGATGAATTTGCCTCGAAAAATGTCTTATTTGTTGGTATCGGTATTGATACACCATCCAACATACGTCAATTTCTTGAAACTACCCTAGTTTCCTATCCCATTGTCATGGGCGGATTGCAGGGCAGCAAAATTGGCAAAGCCCTAGGCAACACCCAAGGCGCCCTTCCCTATACCGTAGTGATTAATGCCAAAGGCAAGGTAACCAATACGAAATTAGGAAAGATAAGCGAAGATGAGCTCAGAAAACAGATAAAAGCAGCTATTTAATTAAAATTGCAGCTTTTTATAGACAGCAGCCATTGGTATTTCAGTCTGTTTTTGGCGCCTAAAGCGGATTAACTTCACTCATTTTGCAGAAAATAGATCTTTTTTTACCGCATTTTGCGATTTTGTCCCAAGCCTAGGGGGTATACTTCACCTCATGCTGTATCGATCCAACTCCGCGTTTGCGTACCCCGTTATTCGGCAGAAAGCATCGCCGGCGGACTTGAGCAGCCTGACATCATCTGTTCTTAACTGTTTCTAAAATTAGCGATCTATGTCAAAAAACCCGTCAGTTTTAGTTATTCAAGGTCCTAACCTCAATCTATTGGGTAGCCGCGAACCACAGGTTTATGGTCATACCACCCTCAGCGATATTCATAATGGCCTCGAAACCCAGGCAAAAGCTGCTGGAATCGGTCTGAGTACCTTTCAAAGTAATCATGAAGGCGAGTTAATTGACTGCATTCAGAAGGCAAAACAGGATGGGGTTGATTTCATCATCATTAATCCAGGCGGCTTTACCCACACCAGCGTGGCGCTGCGCGATGCCTTGGCTGGGGTTGCGATTCCCTTCATTGAAGTGCATTTATCCAATATTCACCAACGCGAAGAATTCCGTAAGCACTCCTATTTATCTGACATTGCAAAAGGCGTGATCTGTGGTTTAGGTCCAGTCGGCTATACCTTGGCATTGCAAGCAGTCAGCCAGCAACTCAAATAATCGTCATTTTTCTTTCCCGTCATTTTTACCAGAAGGGCATACCTCCATGGATCTGAGAAAACTAAAAACACTGATCGACTTGGTTTCTGAATCAGGCATTTCTGAGCTTGAAGTCAACGAAGGTGAAGACCGGGTTCGCATTGTGAACGCGAAGTTAGCGCAAGCACAACAAAGTGCTGCGCCCATTACCTATGCAGCTGCAGCGCCATCACCTATTCCAGTGGCTGCACCTGCACCTGCGGCGCCGACTGCGGCTGAACATGCTGCCGCTGAAGAATCCGCGGCCACTGCTGCGGGATTCGTTGCAAAGTCCCCTATGGTTGGAACCTTTTACCGTGCGGCCAATCCGGAATCGCCCAATTTCGTTAATGTTGGCGACACCGTAACGGTAGGCCAAACCCTCTGCATCATTGAGGCGATGAAACTCTTAAATGAAATTGAATCTGAGAAGGCGGGCGTTGTTAAACAAATTTTGTGTGAGAACGGCCAGGGCGTTGAATACGATCAACCCTTGTTTGTGATTGCTTAATTTCTCCACATCCTTTCAAGCCAAGGCGCCATGTTCGATAAGATTCTGATTGCTAACCGCGGAGAAATTGCTCTTCGCATCCAGCGCGCGTGCCGTGAACTCGGCATTAAGACGGTGGTGGTGTATTCCGTTGCCGATAAAGAAGCCAAGTACGTCAAGCTCGCTGATGAAGCGGTCTGCATTGGGCCTGCGCCTTCGCCGCTGAGCTACCTCAATATGCCGGCCATCATTTCCGCAGCAGAAGTTACGGATGCAGAAGCCATTCACCCCGGCTACGGTTTTTTATCCGAGAACGCCGACTTTGCTGAGCGTGTTGAAAAATCGGGCTTTGCATTTATTGGTCCGCGTCCAGAGACCATTCGCCTCATGGGTGACAAGGTTTCAGCTAAGCGCGCCATGATTAAGGCGGGCGTTCCCTGCGTTCCCGGTTCCGACGGCGCACTGCCCGATAACCCCAAAGAAATTATTGCGATCGCTAAAAAAGTAGGTTACCCCGTCATCATCAAGGCGGCCGGCGGTGGCGGTGGCCGCGGCATGCGCGTGGTGCATACCGAAGCGGCCCTAGTCAACGCAGTCAATATGACGCGGGAAGAGGCAGGCCGTGCTTTTGGTAATCCCGAGGTCTACATGGAGAAGTTTTTAGAAAAGCCCCGCCATGTGGAAATTCAGGTTCTGGCCGATACCCACGGCAACGCAGTCTGGCTAGGTGAGCGCGACTGCTCGATGCAGCGCCGCCACCAAAAGATTATTGAAGAGGCGCCAGCACCCGGCATCGATCGTCGTGCGATTGCCAAAATTGGTGAGCGCTGTGCAGAAGCCTGCCGCAAAATGGGCTACCGCGGTGCCGGCACTTTTGAGTTTCTGTATGAGAACGGTGAGTTTTTCTTCATTGAGATGAACACCCGGGTTCAAGTCGAGCACCCCGTCACCGAAATGATTACCGGCGTTGATATTGTGCAAGAGCAAATCCGCATTGCAGCCGGACTTAAGCTCGGGTTTCGACAAAAAGACATTGTGTTTCAAGGGCATGCCATCGAGTGCCGCATCAACGCTGAAGATCCCTTCAAATTTACCCCCAGCCCAGGTCGTATTTTGTCGTGGCATATGCCCGGCGGTCCTGGTATTCGGGTTGACTCGCATGCCTATGGTGGCTACATGGTGCCGCCCAACTACGATTCCATGATCGGTAAATTGATCTCTTATGGCAAGACCCGCGAGCAGGCCATCCGCCGCATGCGCATTGCCCTCTCGGAAATCGTCATTGATGGCATCACCACCAATATTCCACTGCACCGCGAACTCATGCTCGACCCCAACTTTGAAGAAGGTGGCACCAGCATTCACTACCTTGAACATCGACTGGAAGAGCAAGCTGCCAGCCGAGTGAAGGGATAGTTTTTCTTGAAAGCGCTGGGCCATGCCGTACCGTGAACTGATTTTTACGGTTCATGCTGAGATAGCCGAACCCTTGGGTGATGCGCTGATGGAGCTCGGCGCTCTGTCGATTACGGTGGAAGATGCCGCTGCCGGCGGCTACGATGAAACCCCCCTTTACGGCGAACCCGGCCTTTCTCCTGAGGTTCAAGCATGGGATCGCTCGACCGTCACTGCCCTGTTTAATCCCGATGTAGATGATTCGGATGATGCGGACTTTATTCCAGAGCTGCTGCATTCATTAAGGGATGCTGGCTTTTTCCTAAGACCCCCTGAAGAAAAAATCGTAGCCGAGCAAGATTGGGTCCGTTTAACGCAAAGTCAATTTGCGCCGATACAGATTGGTGAGCGCATTTGGGTCGTGCCATCCTGGCATGAAACCCCCGCTGATCCCAACGCCATTTGTTTGGCGGTCGATCCAGGACTGGCATTTGGAACCGGCAGTCACCCTACCACCCACCTTTGCCTCTTATGGCTTGAGCAACAAACCCAATTGCAGAATAGAAGCTTGCTCGATTACGGTTGCGGCTCCGGTATTTTGGCCATCGCCGCCAAAAAGTTAGGTTGCAACCCCGTTGTAGGGACTGACATTGATCCCCAGGCGATGGTCGCTGCGCGCAGCAATGCCGAGATTAATGGGGTTGATATCACTTTTGCTTTACCCGACGATGCAGTGCCGATGCTGGGCGCCGAAGCGCGCTATGACATCGTCATGGCCAATATTTTGGCAAACCCCTTGCAAGTCTTGGCTCCGGCTTTAGTGCAACGCATTCGCCCTGGCGGTCAAATCGTACTCTCTGGGGTACTCAGCCGTCAGGCCGATGAGGTCATCGCCACCTATAGCCAGTGGCTGACACTCTCTGTCTGGAAAGAAAGTGACGGCTGGGTCTGCCTTGCTGGCACCTTAGAAGATTCTTCCCAGTCTGCGCTACTAAACGCAGGTGAAGTAAAAAAAAACAGCACTGAAGTAGCAAGCACGCTCGGCTCATCCGCAACTAACAAGGCTGTGGTTTATCCCTGGCTTTACAAGTTGGCGCTGATTTTTGTTCTGGTATGCGTCCTTAGCCTTGCCGTCTTGCACATGACTCGCGATCGCTTGCTGCCATTTGCTGCGCCGCACGTGGATGACACACCATCGGCCTTCCATTTAAAAACGTTTGCTGCATTAACTCGCGTTGATCAAATCCTGTGTGAGTCATTTGGCTGCGCAGAAGGGGCTATACGCGATTTTTCTGCGTGGAAGATAACTGCAAGTGCGCTCGGCATGCAAACAGCGCAGCAAGCCTCTAAAGCGCCTGCAAATCCATCTGTACTCGAAGTTGAGATACAAAATCGCTTAATGATGCCAATTGCACTCCCGCATTTGGAATTAATCCTCACTGATACCGATGAATCTGCCGTGCAATTGATTGTGTTTTCGCCAGAAGAGTGGCTACCCGCATCGTGGCGTGAATCGCATACCCAGTTTGCCCGCAACGGCGCTCCCGGCGGACAAAGTATCCGCGCCCTCATTCCCTTGCAGTTACCCAGCAATGCTGCTGGGTATCGTGTGCGGCTTTTTTATCCCTAACCCCTCACTTATTCCGAAAGTACTTTATGGCTAGCCTTATTTGCGGTTCCATCGCCTACGACACCATCATGAACTTTGAAGGCCGCTTTCAGGATCAAATCCTGCCAGACCAAATTCATATTCTGAATGTTGCCTTTTTAGTGCCGAGCATGCGCCGAGAATTCGGTGGTTGTGCTGGCAACATTGCCTACAACCTCAAGCTACTTGGCGGCGAGCCCGTCATCATGGCAACGGTGGGTGGCGATGCTACGCCCTACCTTGAGCGCCTCAAGGACTTGAAAATTGATGCAAGCCACATTCGCACCCTTGAAAGCGCGTTTACTGCGCAGGCGATGATCACCACCGATCTCTCGAACAATCAGATTACGGCCTTTCACCCTGGCGCCATGAATGAATCCCACCTCAATCAGGTCAGCGATGTTACGGCAGCGCGTACCCAGAAGAAAAGTGCACCGGTAAGTCTGGCGATTGTTGCGCCCGATGGTCGTGCTGGTATGTGGGAGCATTGCCATCAACTGGCAGAGGCACAGATTCCATTCATTTTCGATCCAGGTCAGGGTTTACCCATGTTTGATGGCCCTGAACTCTTAGAGCTGACTGAGCTGGCAAGCTACCTAGCGGTCAATGACTATGAAGGTGAAATGCTTTCCAAGCGGACTGGCTTATCGCTTGCGCAATTAGGTGAACGCGTCAAAGCGCTGATCGTCACCAAAGGTGCAGAAGGTGCCCAGATTTATGCGGGCGGCAAATCGATTGCCATTCCACCGGTCAAAGCAGCGCAGCTGATTGATCCAACTGGTTGTGGCGACGCTTTTCGGGGCGGACTCCTGTTTGGTTTAGAAAATGGCATGGACTGGGAAACCACCGGTCGCCTTGCCAGCCTCATGGGTTCGATCAAAATTGCCCATCAAGGCCCACAAAACCACCAATTGAGCCTGGATCAGATTAAAGATCAATTCAAAACTGCATTTGGTTTTGGGTTTTAAGGCGGGATAAGCCAAAGGCAGGCGGTCTACTGCCCGGGTTTTATTAATTTGCCATAAAGAAATGGGGTCCCGAGGGACCCCATTGCATTACTACCTGACCTATAAGCTTGCGCTTATGGGCGTGTGCCGGTTGGGAAAGGCCAAGCAGCAGCTGGATTCAACGCAGTTTGCGTAGTAGCAGCAGGCTTCTTAGCCGCGGGCTTTTTTACTGCAGAGCCCGCTTTCTTCTTGGCAGCAGGCTTACTTACTTTTTTTTTGCAGCTGGCTTGCGCTTTGCGGCTTTTTTAGCAGCAGGCTTCTTAGCAGCGGCTTTTTTAGCAGCAGGCTTACGCTTAGCGGCTTTTTTAGCAGCAGGCTTCTTAGCAGCAGCTTTTTTAGCAGCAGGCTTCTTCTTTGCTACTTTCTTTGCAGCAGGCTTCTTAGCAGCTACTTTTTTCTTTGCAGCAGGTTTCTTTGCAGCTGGTTTCTTTTTGGCGATTGCCATAGTGATACTCCTTCACGTGAGGATTAGTACGAACTACCGATTAAGAAGACCCGACCATTCAGATCTGCCGTGCCATAAGGCCTGGCGGACCGAGCGAGCGAGCCATTCATCGGCGCGCGGCTTGATGCTAAGTGCTGCACGCTAATGAATCCTGGAAAAAAAGCCGCGACCCCAAGGGGTGACGGCTTCTTAAAAATGCTGGAAAAAAAGGAGAATAAAGAGCAAACGCCTCGTTTGAGGGGTTTTTTAAACTGTGTCTGCTTTAGATTACTAAAACTATCCAACCGTTTACTCTCCTGTGAACCAGTGAGGCGCTTATTAGGTAAACCATTACTCCCAGTTCAGCGCACCACCAGTTTGATACTCAATAACGCGTGTCTCAAAAAAGTTTCGTTCTTTCTTCAGATCGATCATTTCTGACATCCATGGAAATGGATTCTCTTCATTTGGGAACATTGCGTCAAGTCCTATTTGCATACACCGACGATTACAGATGTATCGGAGGTAGCCTTTGAACATCGGCGCGTTCAATCCAAGTACACCTCGAGGCATCGTATCTTCGGCATAACGGTACTCTAATTCGACTGCTTGTTCGAAGATGCTGCGGATCTCTTCTTTGAACGCGGAAGTCCATAACTGCGGGTTCTCCAGCTTGATTTGATTAATCAAATCGATACCAAAATTGCAGTGCATTGACTCGTCACGCAAGATGTATTGATACTGCTCAGCAGCACCCGTCATTTTGTTCTGGCGACCCATTGCAAGGATTTGCGTAAAACCAACATAAAAGAACAAACCTTCCATTACGCAGGCAAAAACAATTAGCGAACGGAGTAGTTTTTGATCCGCTTCTAAGGTGCCAGTCTTGAAATTGGGGTCAGTTAATACGTCGATAAAGGGAATCAAAAACTGGTCTTTGGCGCGAATGGACTCAATCTCGTTATACGCATTAAAGATTTCAGACTGGTCTAAACCCAAGGATTCGACAATATATTGGTAGGCGTGGGTATGAATTGCTTCCTCGAAAGCCTGACGCAATAGGTATTGGCGGCATTCTGGAGCAGTAATGTGGCGATACGTACCCAACACAATATTGTTTGCAGCCAACGAATCTGCTGTTGTGAAGAAACCCAGATTGCGCTTAATGATGCGACGCTCATCTTCGGTCAGGCCGTTTGGATCTTTCCAAAGCGCGATATCGCGGTTCATATTGATCTCTTGTGGCATCCAGTGGTTTGCACAACCCGCCAAATACTTCTCCCAGGCCCACTTATATTTAAATGGGACCAGCTGATTTACGTCAGTCTTCGCATTAATCACGCGCTTATCCGCTGCATTGACGCGCATGGCTGCGCCGCCGGCTGCATTAGCAGCCTGTACTGGCGCAGGTGCGGCCGTTTGGGGCGCAATTGCAACCTGATCTGGCTGCGGTGCTTTCTGTGGCTGTACTGCTGGCTGCGGTGCTAAACCGACTTTAGCCAGTGCTGGCGCCACTTCTTCTTCCCAATTCAACATAGTATTCTCCAAAATTCCATCATTTCACTACCCGTAAGCAAATGGCTTACTGGCACGCTTCACATTCATCAAACCCTGCATCACCTGGACGCATTGTGCAAACCGGACCATCTGCCTCTTGTGCTGCTGCAGCATCGGTACCGTTTACGCCACCACCACTCGACACCGAGTTGAGCTGACCGCTTGCCACGGTAGACTTCTCCACATGGGTTGCCGCCATCGTGCGCAGGTAGTACGTAGTTTTTAATCCACGCAACCAAGCCAACTTATAGGTGTCGTCCAGCTTCTTACCAGAGGCGCCAGCCATGTAAATATTCAAGGACTGCGCTTGATCGATCCATTTTTGACGGCGGGATGCTGCTTCCACCAGCCAGGTTGGCTCTACTTCAAAGGCGGTCGCATAAATATCACGCAAATCCTGTGGTACGCGATCAATCTTCGACAAGGTGCCATCAAAGTACTTCAAATCGGCAATCATTACTTCATCCCAGAGGCCGCGGTCTTTGAGGTCACGCACCAAATACTCATTTACTACCGTGAACTCACCCGATAAATTGGATTTCACAAACAGATTCTGGAAGGTAGGCTCGATACAGGCCGACACGCCAATAATATTGGAAATCGTCGCTGTTGGTGCGATGGCAACGCAATTGGAATTACGCATACCAAACTGCTTAATCCGCGCGCGCAAACTATCCCAATTCAGGGTGGAAGACATGTCCACTTCCAAATAGCCGCCGCGCTCTTCGGCGAGCAAACGCACGGAGTCTTGTGGGAGGATGCCGCGGTCCCATAGCGAGCCTTTGTAGCTGCTGTAGGTGCCACGCTCTTCTGCGAGTTCATTCGATGCCTGGTAGGCGTAATAGCAAACCGCTTCCATCGATGCATCAGCAAACTGAACTGCTGCATCGCTGGCGTACGGAATACGCTGCATGTGCAAGCAATCCTGGAAGCCCATGATGCCAAGGCCCACTGGGCGATGCTTGAGGTTCGAGTTGCGCGCCTTAGCAACCGCATAGTAGTTAATGTCAATTACGTTATCGAGCATACGCATCGCAGTGCGGATGGTCTTTTGTAATTTGTCGTGATCGAGCACCAAACGGCCATTTGCATCGGTTGTCATATGGGCAGTCAGGTTTACAGAGCCCAAATTACAGACCGCGATTTCATCGTCATTGGTGTTGAGAGTGATCTCGGTACACAAATTGGATGAGTGAACTACGCCGATGTGCTGCTGTGGGCTGCGGACGTTACAAGGATCTTTAAAGGTGATCCATGGGTGGCCGGTTTCAAACAGCATGCCCAGCATCTTGCGCCACAACTGTTGCGCAGGGATGGTGCGGGATGGCTTGATAACGCCGCTTTCTGCTTGCTTTTCATAAGCAACATAAGCGTCTTCAAATGCCTTACCAAATTTGTCATGCAAATCGGGCGTATTGGATGGCGAGAACAAGGTCCAGTTGCCGTTTTCCATTACGCGCTTCATGAAGAGGTCAGGAATCCAGTTGGAGGTATTCATGTCGTGCGTACGACGACGATCATCTCCGGTGTTTTTACGCAGCTCCAAGAATTCTTCGATATCCAAGTGCCATGTTTCTAAATAGGCGCAAACCGCACCTTTACGCTTACCACCTTGGTTTACTGCAACGGCTGTGTCATTCACTACCTTTAAGAATGGCACCACGCCTTGTGACTTGCCATTGGTTCCTTTGATGTGGCTGCCAAGGGCGCGCACATTAGTCCAGTCATTGCCAAGACCACCAGCAAACTTCGACAATAAAGCATTCTCTTTCAAGGCCTCATAAATACCATCGAGGTCATCTGCCACGGTGGTCAAGTAGCAGCTCGAGAGTTGCGGACGGGTTGTGGCTGAGTTAAAGAGGGTTGGCGTGCTGGACATAAAGTCAAATGTCGAGAGCACTTCATAGAACTCAATGGCACGGGCTTCACGGTCAAGCTCATTTAGAGCAAGGCCCATGGCTACGCGCATGAAGAAAGCCTGTGGCATTTCAATACGGCGGTCCTCAATGTGCAAGAAATAGCGGTCATACAGGGTTTGCAGGCCGAGGTAATTGAACTGCAAGTCACGGTCGGCATTGAGGGCAGCAGCGAGGCGCGCTAAATCAAACTCACGCATGCGGGGATCCAGCAGCTCAGCGCCGATACCCTCATTGATGTACTTGGCAAAGTAGGTGCTGTACTCGGCTTGCATATTGCCCTGCAATACTTCGCGACCCAAAATCTCTTTGCGGATCACGTGCATCAGAATTCGTGCAGTGACTTGGCTATATGCCGGATCTTTTTCAATCAAGGTACGGGAGGCCAGGATGGCAGAGTCGTATACCTGTGCCATTGGGACGCCGTCGTACAAATTCTTAATGGTTTCGGTAATGATTGGAGTGGCATCAATTGCATTGCCCAAACCTTCACATGCCGCCTGAATCACGGTACGCAAGGCAGCCATATCGAGGGGCTTGCTGACACCGTTATCCAGCACGGTAATACCTGAGTCTGCCTGCTGTGCTGGGGTTTGCGTCTCTGTTGCAACTGCTTGCTGGCTTGCGCGTTCTTGATTGCGCTTTTCGCGGTACAAGACATAGGCACGGGCGACATTGTGCTCACCGCTGCGCATGAGCGCCAGCTCTACTTGGTCTTGAATATCTTCAATGTGGAACGTACCGCCATTGGGGCGACTACGCAGCAGGGCACGAACAACCGCATGGGTCAATTGCTCCACCTGCTCACGCACACGCGCTGAGGCAGCGCCCTGTCCACCATTAACTGCTAAAAATGCTTTGGTTACTGCAATGGCAATTTTCGATGGCTCAAATGCCACTACCGAGCCATTGCGTCGAATAATTTTGTAATCGGATAACTGGGTAGCTTGAGTGCCACCGACACCACCAGCCACAAATCCAGCAGAAGGGTTTTGGGTCATATTTGCGGTGGGATTGCCGCCGGAAGGAAGCCCTAATTGTGTCTCTGCTGCGGATTGGTTGGTATATGTCATAGCGCCCCTGCGTTTACCTAAGTTCGTGTAAGAAATGTCGTTTTAAAACAAGGATTTAACCTTATTTTGCAATTGTGTTTTTTGGCAAAATAACACTACATCTAGTGTTTTTTTTGCACCATGGCACTAAGTATAGGGAATTATTTCGAATTGCGTATGCTTTTTATTACAAAAAATACCTAGGATTTGCCCTTATTTTCACAGGCAATGTGAGGGTCAATTTTGGTGCAAATGCAGAGGGTGTTTTAGCCGTTGGCAACTAATGTAAGCAAATACTTACATACATCAAAATAGGCCTAAATCAACTAGCGCGAAGTAAGGCCAAAAGGCAATTTATCGAGAGGCAATCTGTTGTCTTTTTGAAACCGCGCCCAATCAAACTGAATCCCGGGATCGGTTTTTCGCTCTGGCGCAATATCGCTGTGGCCAGCAAAACGAAAATGCGGATTTTGGGATTGCAATTGTGTAATGAGTTGCTGTAAGGCCTGGTACTGCGCCTCTTCAAAAACAGCCTCGCCGTCGCCCTCAAGCTCAATCCCAATCGAAAAATCATTGCAACGTGTGCGCCCCTCAAACGCGGACTCGCCCGCATGCCAAGCCCGATTCTGCGTGGACACAAACTGAATAATGCGTCCGGAGCGGGCAATCAAGAAGTGGCTGGAGACGCGTCGCTCCGCAATATCGGCAAAGTAGGGGTGTGCTTGTGGATCCAGTTGGTTCTGAAAAAAATCAACAATGTATTGGGTGCTGTTCTGGGCTCTAAATTGCCCTGGCGGCAAACTAATGTGGTGCAACACCACCAGATCCGTCCCTGCATCACTGGGTCGCGCATCAAAGTTTGGAGAGGCCCGCCATAGCGCTGATCCCAGCCACCCCTTTGAATCTATCGCATCCCGGTGCGCGCCAGAGCAGTAAAAACGGTCTTCGTGCGTTACCCCCTCGGAGCTGGGTAAATGGACTCCGCAATGGCGGCAAGGCCTGATTTCTTCTGACTCGGCAATGACTGGTGGGGGTGTTTGGGCTTTTGCTTTTGCTTTTTCTACTTGCGCGGCACGGCCCTTGTTTTTAATCCAAAAGTAAATGAGGCCAATGCCGACCAGCAGCAAAATCCATTTCAGCACAATTAGGTTCGCTGCAAAATAACTTCAAGCACAAAGCGGCTACCCACATAGGCCAAAATCAGCGCAACGTAAGCACCCAAGACCCAGCGAATCGCCACCAAACCCCGTAAACCCACGCGCCAACGCGCCACAATCAGTCCGGCAAATAAGAACCAGGAGATTAAGGCAAAGATGGTTTTGTGATCAAAAACCAGTGGCCGACCAAAGAGCGCCTGCGAGAAAAAGAGTCCAGAAAAAACAGTTAGGCTCAGCAATGCAAAGCCGACGTAAATAAAGCTGAAGAGGAGGCTTTCCATTGCCATCAAGGGCGGCAAGGACTCGAGCCAGTGGCCGATGCGGCTATCTTGGGCATAGGTAAATTGACGGCGCAACGCCCGGTCCTGAATGCTCATCAATATGGCATGCATTACTGCAAGGCTCAGCAGACCAACAGCACTGGTTGCCACAATGAAATGGCCTTTGAACCAGGCATCGGAGACGGTGCGGGCCGAGAGTAAGGTGCCCGGAAAAATATCGGGCAGGATTGCGCACGCCATTGCCAAGGCAAGGGCCATTAAGCGCATACTGGAAATCGGCAGCATCCAGCTCTGAACCCAATAAAAGGCCAGTCCAACCCAGGCGATTAAGGAGAGGTTTTGCGCAAACCCAAAGACAAAGCCTTGGGGCGTAAAAATGGAATCATGCAAGACCGCCCCATGCACCAATAGAATGAGAAAAATGAGGCCTTGCACCAAAAAAATGAAGGGCTTGGTCTCGGGCCGATTGCGTGGCCGCACGCTTAATGTGATCAGCAAAAGCAGATAAAGTGCGGAGGGAAGCCAGCCGAAGCTGGAGTAACCTAAAATTGTCATTTGGAAAGTCTAATCGATAAATGCTAGAGAACCTCACAGACCGTCTTTCTCGTGTTGTTAAAACAATGCGAGGTGAGGCTCGCCTAACTGAAAGCAACACCGCAGACATGCTGCGCGAGATCCGTTTGGCCTTACTTGAGGCCGACGTAGCGCTCCCCGTGGTGAAGTCCCTACTCGAACAGGTTAAATTCAAAGCCCTTGGTGAAGAAGTGGTTGGCAGCCTCAGTCCAGGCCAAGCCCTGGTTGGGGTGGTGCAACGGGAATTAACCAGCGTCATGGCTGGGGACGGCAGTCAAAGTAGCGAACTCAACCTCGCCACCCAACCCCCTGCTGTGATTTTGATGGCTGGCTTACAAGGCGCAGGTAAAACCACCTCGGTCGGCAAGCTTGCTAAATGGCTGCGCGATACCAAGAAGAAAAAAGTGTTAACCGTCTCTTGCGACGTCTATCGCCCTGCCGCGATCGAACAATTAGAAACCGTCAGTCAATTGGTTGGCGTGGAGTGCTTTCCCAGCAATACCAATCAAAAGCCAGTGGAAATTGCCACCAATGCATTGGACTGGGCACGCCGTCACTACTTTGACGTACTGATTGTTGATACCGCCGGTCGCTTGGGTATTGATGAAGCCCTGATGCAGGAGATTGCGCAGTTGCACAGCGCCGTCAAACCCATCGAGACCCTCTTTGTGGTCGATGCAATGCTGGGTCAAGACGCTGTCAACACGGCCAAAGCATTCCATGAGGCGCTGCCCTTGAGCGGCGTAGTACTCACCAAACTCGATGGTGATTCCCGCGGCGGCGCTGCCCTATCAGTGCGCCACGTTACTGGCGTGCCGCTGAAGTTCATCGGCGTGGCGGAGAAGATGGATGGCCTTGAGCCCTTTGATGCCGAACGCATGGCCAATCGCATTTTGGGTATGGGCGATATTCTGGCCTTGGTTGAGCAAGCCCATCAAAACATCGACGTTGCCAAAGCGGAGAAGCTGGCAGTCAAAATGCAAAAAGGTGGGTTTGATCTTGGCGACTTTCGGGATCAAATCACTCAGATGCAGCAAATGGGCGGCATGGCCAATATGCTGGATAAATTACCCAGCCACATGACGCAAAACGCAGGCAAGGTCAATATGAGTCAAGCCGATCTGCAAATCAAACGCATGCGCGGCATTATCGACAGCATGACTGCGCAAGAGCGCAGCAAGCCTGAATTATTAAAAGCAAGTCGTAAGCGCCGCATTGCTGCAGGTGCCGGCGTTCAAGTGCAAGAAGTCAATCGCATGCTTGCGCAGTTCGAGCAAATGCAAAGCATGATGAAGCAATTTAAGGGTGGCAAGATGGCCCGCATGATGGGCTCGATGGCAGCGCGTGGCGCGGCCAAAGGACTTGGCGGCCTATTTAAAAAATAAGCCGCCCTACCTTCTACCTTTATTTAATTAAGCGGTCTGTTGCTTAGCCGCCTGAACAGCAGCGATGACGTGGTCTTTGATGTTTGCAAGCGGGATGTTTTGCGCGGCACTTTCAGTGCGACCTTGAAACTCCAGCTGCCCGTCTTTGAGTCCCCGTTCACCAATCACCACGCGGTACGGCACGCCGATTAACTCCCAGTCGGCAAACATGGCGCCTGGGCGCTCGCCCCGGTTATCCAGTACCACATCAATACCCGCAGCCAGGAGTGCATCGTGCAAGGCATCGGCTTCGGCCTTCACCGACTCCGACTTGTCGTAACCCACGGGGCAAATCACCACTTCAAACGGCGCCATCGAAATCGGCCAGACGATACCCCGATCATCATGGCCTTGTTCAATCGCTGCGCCGAGTAAACGCGTTACACCAATGCCATAGCAACCCATCACCATTGGTTGGGATTTACCGTTCTCATCCAAATAGGTGCAGCGCATGGCTTCAGAGTAGCGCGTGCCCAATTGAAAGACGTGCCCCACTTCGATACCGCGGCAAATTTCAACCGGGCCTTTACCATCCGGTGACGGATCACCGGCGACAGCATTGCGGATGTCAGCAACCTGCGGCAAGGGCAGATCACGCTCCCAGTTCACACCGGTCAAATGGAACCCAGTGGCATTGGCGCCGCAAACAAAATCACTCATATTGGCTACGGTGCGATCAGCGATCACAACAACATCGGAGCGAACACCAACTGGGCCTAAGGAGCCTGGGCTCGCATTGCATGCGGCAGTGATTTCTGCCTCGCTTGCAAAACGGGATTCGGCTAGGCCAGGAATTTTGCTGAGCTTGATTTCATTTAACTCGTGATCACCGCGGAGCAAGAGCATGAAGAGTTTGGCAGGGCCTTTCTCTTGGTCTGCTGCAAACACCAGGGTCTTCACGGTTTGCTCAAGCGGAAGCGACAAGAACTGCGCCACTTGATCGCAGCGGGTTTGATCCGGCGTTGCCACTTTTTGCATAGCGACAGTTGGGGCAGCACGAACAGGTAGCAATGAAAGCGACTCCGCAGCCTCTAAATTGGCTGCGTAATCGGATTTGGGGCAATACACAATCGCATCTTCACCAGTATCGGCAATCACATGAAACTCTTGACTGCCTGAGCCGCCAATCGCGCCGTTATCGGCGGTAACGGCCCTGAACACCAAACCCATGCGCTCAAAAATACGGGTGTAAGCATCAAACATCAACTGATACGACTGCTTGAGACCAGCAGCATCCCGGTCAAACGAGTAGGCGTCTTTCATGCTGAACTCACGACCGCGCATGATGCCAAAACGGGGACGACGCTCATCGCGAAACTTCGTCTGAATTTGATAGAAGTTCACTGGCAGCTGCTTATAGCTGCGGATTTCATTGCGAGCTAAATCAGTCACGACTTCTTCGGAGGTGGGCTGAATTAAAAAATCGCGCTCGTGTCGGTCTTTAATGCGGAGTAACTCAGGGCCCATCTTCTCCCAACGGCCGGTTTCTTGCCAAAGCTCTGCTGGCTGAATCATCGGCATCAGAAGTTCAATCGCACCCGCCCGATTCATTTCTTCGCGAATGATGTTTTCTACCTTGCGAATTACCTTTAAACCCAGTGGTAGGTAGTTATAAATTCCGGCACTTAACTTACGGATTAAGCCAGCACGCACCATGAGCTGATGCGAAACCACCTCAGCATCTGAGGGGGCTTCCTTGAGGGTCGCGAGAAAGGTTTGTGTGGCTTTCATGTATAGATATAATCAAATCACTGATTTTAATGGATTTGGAGCGCGATTATGCTCGACCGCGAAGGGTATCGACCCAATGTCGGCATTGTCCTCCTTAACGGCGCTAACGAGGTTTTCTGGGGAAAACGCGTTGGACAGCATTCGTGGCAGTTCCCGCAAGGCGGGATTCAGCATGGTGAAAGCCCAGAAGAGGCCATGTACCGCGAATTGCACGAAGAGGTTGGCTTGCTGCCAGAACATGTCCAGATCATTGGACGCACCAGGGACTGGCTTCGCTATGATGTCCCGGAGGAATTCTTGCGCCGTCAAACCGCCAGCCGGATGCAACGGGCTAGCTACCGCGGACAAAAGCAGATTTGGTTTTTACTGCGCCTGACAGGACAGGACAGCGATATTCACCTGCGCGCCACCGAGCACCCGGAGTTTGATGCTTGGCGCTGGCATCCCTATTGGATTGAACTCAATACGGTCGTGGACTTTAAGCGCGAGGTATATGAGTTGGCCTTATCCGAGTTGGCACGGTTCCTGACTCGCAATCTGAAATTACAGCAACTGGTTTGGGGTGCACCCCTTGAACTTACCCAACATATTCGGCGCCATGATCCAGAAGCCCCACCCAGCTAAAGTAGCTCCCTCCATTTAGGCAGATCCCATGCATACACCTTCTTTTCCACGTCCCCGGTTGTTTGTTTATGCGAGCTGCGTATTGATTTCAGTAGGCTTGATTAGTTGCTCTGGCGACCCCTTGATCAGTGGTGTTGATCCGTTTGCACCAAAGACATTTAACGAGGGGAAGACAAGCATGCCGCTAGTTGGGCCCAACCCCAAAACCCTGCTGCCTTTTTATGTTTCTGAAACCACCATATTCAAATTTGCAATCGATACCCAATCCATCTTGATTGGTAACGATGGTGTAACGCGCTATATGGTTCAAATCACGAGCCCCAGCGGATCAAAGCAAACCCAATACGAAGGTATTCGCTGCGATTCGTATCAAGCCCGTCTTTACGGCACTTATGAGACCAATGGGGCCTGGCGAGAAAATCCCTTAGGTGGTTGGTCTGGGATTAAGGACAGCATCCCAAATCGCTACCAAGCTGCATTAGCGCAGGGGGCACTCTGCAACTTCTCCAATCAAGAGAGAAATATAAAAACAATACTGCAATCCCTCGATCCCAATGGCTTTATTGGTGGATTAAAGCCTACCAACTCATTTGGTGTTATCAATTAAAGTTGCGCATTATCGCTATTTAGGCTGGGCTAAGGCAGGTGCCAATTTGCTCACCCGCAAGCAATCGAGTTAAGACCCCAGCCTCATGGCCGGACGCAATGACTGTGCTTGCGCCAGTTGCGCTAGCCGTCTTCGCGGCCAAGACTTTAGTCAACATGCCGCCCTTGCTGAGCGCACTACCAGCACCACCCGCCATGGTTTCTAAATTAGGATCGCCAGCCACTGCATTAGCAACCAAGCGTGCACTACTGTCCTTTCTGGGGTCTGCTGTATAGAGGCCACCTTGATCGGTCAAGATCACCAAGGCATCGGCGCCCACTAAGTTAGCAACCAGAGCGGCCAGGTGATCGTTGTCGCCAAACTTAATTTCGTCCGTCACGACTGTATCGTTTTCATTAATGATGGGCACCACACCTAATTGCAGCAATGTAGTGAGGGTTGCCTTGGCATTGGCATTACGCTCGCTATTCGCTAAATCGGCATTGGTGAGCAAGACTTGGGCACTACGCAAACCAAAACGGGCAAAGGAGCTTTCATACACCTGCACTAAACCCATTTGACCCACTGCAGCAGCCGCTTGCAACTGGTGAATTTCAGTGGGGCGCTGCGTCCATGCCAGACGCTGCATGCCTTCAGCAATTGCGCCGGAACTCACCATCAAAACCTCACAGCCTGATTTTTGTAGGCCGGCAACTTGCTCTGCCCAATTGGCGATGGCCGCGTGATCCAAGCCCTCACCATTGTTGGTAACTAAGCTAGAACCCACCTTCACCACAATCCGTTTTGCGTTCTGTATTCCCATGTACATCTCAATCGTATTTTTTATTCCAGATTAATCGTCAGCGTCCATCACCTTGCGTGCGCGCTCATCATCGTTGCCTTGATAGCGTGGATCGATTGCGCGCTCCTCTGCTGCATCGTGCTCACGGCGTACCGAGTCTAAATAATCTTGCAAGGCATAGCAGAGCTTTTCACAACCGAGGCCAGTCAAGGCTGAAATCTCAAAGACCGGGCCCTTCCATTTGAAGCGCTTAATGAAGTCTTTTACCTTCGTAGCGCGCTCGTCCTCTGGGATCATATCGATCTTGTTGAGCACCAACCAACGGGGCTTTTCAGCCAACGCTTCATCGTATTTGTGTAATTCATTGACGATCGCTTTTGCATCGGCAACGTTATCGACGCCTTCATCAAAAGGCGCCAGATCGACCATGTGCAACAAAACACCCGTACGCTGTAAGTGGCGTAAGAATCGATGCCCTAAACCCGCACCTTCTGCTGCACCCTCAATCAAACCTGGAATGTCGGCAATCACAAAGCTGCGCTCTTGCCCAACACGCACTACGCCCAAATTGGGATGCAAGGTCGTGAATGGGTAATCGGCAATTTTAGGTCTGGCATTGGATACCGCAGTAATCAAGGTCGATTTACCGGCGTTGGGCATGCCCAGCAGACCCACATCAGCCAGCACCTTTAACTCGAGTTTGAGTTTGCGACGGTCTCCTGGTTTGCCATTGGTCTTTTGCCGCGGCGCACGATTGGTACTGCTCTTAAAGTGAATGTTGCCCCAGCCGCCAACACCGCCTTCGGCCAAGCATAGGCGCTCGCCATGCGTTGTGAGGTCAGCAATCAGATCGCCGGTTTCAAAATCAGAAATGATGGTGCCTACCGGCATGCGTAATTCAATATCAACACCCGCTCTGCCATAACAGTCAGCACCCCGCCCAGGCTCACCATTTTTGGCGGTATGGGTTTTGGCATAGCGGTAATCAATCAAGGTATTGATGTTGCGATCAGCAACCGCATAGACACTGCCGCCGCGCCCGCCATCGCCACCATCGGGCCCACCGAACTCGATGAACTTTTCTCGGCGCATGGAAGCACTACCGGCGCCACCGTCGCCAGCAATTACTTCGATTCGAGCTTCGTCAATAAATTTCATGAATAAAAAAGGCCTCGCTGTGCGAGGCCTGTTCCTAAGAGTTAAATTTCAGTGTTGCGTTCAGAAATAAAACGGGTCTCAGTCAGGCTGCCTTATGAACGAGGCAATACCGAAACTTGGGCCTTGTTCAAGGCGCCCTTGATACCAAACTGAACTTGACCATCAATTAATGCAAACAAAGTGTGGTCTTTACCAATGCCGACGTTTGCGCCAGGGTGAACCTTGGTGCCACGTTGACGAATGATGATGCTGCCAGCATTAATGTGCTCGCCGCCAAATACCTTCACGCCTAAGCGTTTCGATTCTGAGTCGCGGCCATTTCGTGTCGAGCCGCCGCCTTTTTTCTGTGCCATTGTTCTTCTCCTGCTATTTCAGCGTGTGCCTAATTAGGCCTTGATCGTATTAATCAAAATTTCAGTGAAATTCTGACGATGACCCTGGTGCTTTTGATAGTGCTTGCGCCGGCGCATCTTAAAGATTTTCACTTTGTCGTGACGTCCTTGGGAGATGACAGTGGCCATCACAGCGGCACCATTAACCAGTGGATCACCCAACTTGAGTGAAGCGCCCTCGCCTACGGCGAGAACTTGGTCTAAGGTAATTTCGCTGCCGATATCCGCTGGTATCTGTTCTATTTTCAATTTTTCACCAGCAGCAACTTTATACTGTTTGCCACCGGTTTTTATGACCGCGTACATGGTTTGAAACCTCAAATTTATGAAACATTGAAGCTAATCCACACGGACTAGCTGAGCCGATTATTATATCTTGCATGAGTACCACTGTCAAAACTCCCGATCTGGCCGCCATTTTGGCCCCCATAACCCCTGATTTAAAGGCTTTAGACGAGGTTATTAAGCGCCGTTTGGCCTCTGAAGTGGCCTTAATTGACCAGATTTCGGGCTATATCATCCAATCCGGCGGGAAAAGGGTACGCCCCGCCCTGTTGATTTTGGTCGCAAAAGCCCTCTCCAGCGGCCGAGAAATCCCCCATGTGCTGGATTTAGCGGCTGTAGTGGAGTTTATTCACACCGCCACCCTTTTACACGACGATGTGGTTGATGAGTCCACCCTGCGCCGAGGGCGTGAGACCGCCAACGCCGCCTTTGGCAACGCTGCCAGTGTGCTCGTAGGGGATTTCTTGTACTCCAGAGCATTCCAAATGATGGTGGCCCCCAATGACATTCGGATCATGCAGATTCTGTCGGACGCCACCAATACGATTGCCGAAGGCGAGGTATTACAGCTCCTCAATATGAATGACCCTGAGGTCGATGAGTCGAGCTACCTCCAAGTGATTCGCTATAAAACGGCCAAATTGTTTGAGGCTTCCAGTGAGCTGGGCGCTATTTTGGCTGGAGCAAGCAATAGTGAGCGTGAACTTGCCGCAGCTTTTGGTCGGCACATTGGCACCGCATTTCAGCTGATGGATGATTTACTCGACTACACCGCTACGTCGACGCAAATGGGCAAAAACGCCGGCGATGATCTGCGCGAGGGAAAGCCAACACTCCCATTAATTTACTTATTAGAAAAAGGTAATACGGAAGAACAGCTCTTAGTGCGTTCCGCCATTACGCAGAACACCGATCTTCCGGAAGATGTATTTGAGCAAATTCTCACTGCAGTGCAATGCTCCGGCGCGCTGGAATACACCCAGCTGGCTGCCAAACGCGAAGCAGACTTAGCCCTGAGTAATATCAAAGCGTTTCCAAAGAATGCGGCTACAGATTCCTTGGTTGCTCTGTGCGAATACTCCCTAGTGAGACAAGCCTAGTAGCCCACACTGACTCTTTTTTAAGCGGCGCTAGTCGGATAAAATAGACATACTGGCAAACCCAGTAGTCAGCATGAGTACAGAGCAATACAACACGGAATGTAGCGCAGCCTGGTAGCGCACCTCGTTCGGGACGAGGGGGTCGGAGGTTCGAATCCTCTCATTCCGACCACCCCCCCATGGATTGATTTACTTGCCCACCGTTTTTAATCGTAAGGCTTTGGCTGTTTCGCGTGCCGCCTCCGCCTCCGCTTTCAAACGTGCCACCTCTTCCGGGGACAAGCGCTCAATATTCGAATAGTCGAGCTTCCAGCTTGGATCATCACTCCAGATTAGCGGCGACTGCATCGTAGTTCGAGGTCCGACCGCTGACTCCAATAAACGCAATGCCAACTCAAAATTAGTTGCGCGTGACCCGGGATCATTTGGTCTTGCTGCAGCATTACCCAGCGGAAAATCACTAAAGAGCATGCGCGGCACACCGCAGTACTCAACAATGTCTTTCGCGCTTGCCATCACGACAGTGGATATCCCTGCAGCCTCTAAGGCCCTAGCCAATAAACTTTGGGATTGGTGGCAGATCGGGCAATTCGGGATCAATACCGCCACATCCACTGCATCTGCTTGGCACATGGCAATGATGGCGGGCGCATCAATCTCCACGGTATGGCGCTGGCTGCGATTGCTTGGCAAGCCATAAAAGCGCGGGGAGAGTGATGCAATGCGGCCCGATTGCTGCGCGGCCTGCGCTGCCTCATACGGAAACCAACATTCGCTATCGCTCATATTGGCGTGCTTGCGATCAATTCCAACATGGGCAATGCGCAAATCCGGCTTGCTAGCCATTGCAGCCGCAAAGGGCTCATAAAACTTTGCGCTGGCGTTATATGGCGCGCCCGTACCTTGCGGTCCTTTATCAGCTTGATACGGCGCTGCGGTTGTCACCAAAGCTAATCTGGATGCGCTCAGTGGCTTTTTAAGAGGGGTAAATGGCGCGTCGATGTAATGCGCCCAGACATAGGGATTTTCATAGCCTAAGCCCAAGTAGTAGCTTCTGGTGCGCAGCATGTAGCCCACAGGCTGATCGAATTCCGGCGCAAAATGGATTTCAGCTGGGGGAGCAGACTGGGACATAACCGATCCTTGATAAGATAGAACGCATCAATACTGAAAACAAGAGGAATTCATTATGACGCAATGGGTACGCTATCAGCACCAAGGTCAAATTGGCTTTGGGCAAGTTCAGAAGGATCACATTACGGTGTACAGCGGCGACATGTTTTGTAATCCCACGCCAACCGGTGCCACCCTAAAGCTATCGGATGTCGTGATTGATATTCCTTGCGTACCAACCAAGATGGTTGCGCTCGTTGATAACTTCCATGCCCTGGTGACTAAGCTTGAGCATGCAGTACCAGCAGAGCCACTGTATTTCTTAAAATCCAATACCTCATTTCTGGCTGCCAATCAAACCATTCGCATGCCCAAGTCCTACTCTGGCAAAGTGGTGTACGAAGGAGAGCTCGGCATTGTGATTGGGCGGCGCTGCCAAGGCATTAGCGAGGCTGAGGCTGCCTCTGCTATTTTTGGCTACACCTGCATTAATGACGTTACTGCCATTGAAATCCTCAACCGTGATCCCGGCTATGCCCAGTGGACTCGCTCGAAGAGCTTTGATACCTTTGGCGTCTTTGGTCCCTACATCACCACTGGCATTGACCCAAGCCAGTTGCACATTAAGACCATCTTGAACGATCAAGAGCGTCAAAATTACCCGGTTGCCGATATGATTTTCCAGCCCGCCAAATTGGTCAGTTTAATTTCGCAAGACATCACACTCGAAGTCGGTGACATCATTGCCTGCGGCACCTCGGTTGGTGTTGGCTCGATGAAGCCTGGCAGCAAGGTCAGCATCGTTATTGATGGCGTTGGACAGCTCGACAACACGTTCGAGTAAAGATGCAGGACCAATAAAAAAGCCTCAAGGCATTGCTGCTTTGAGGCTTTTTTAACTACTGAACAAACCTTATAAAACTGTAGAACTCCGCATCAATCCATCAACCCGGCTTAATATCCCGCGGCAAATGGCAAAGCCAAACTGCCATTGGACGCTTGGACGTTTTCATCCAGCACTTTGGTTAATGCAAAAACCGTGCTGAGGCATGGTGTTGGGATCTTGGTGATCTGACCCAGCTCGATAACGGAACCCAGCAAAGCATCAATCTCGAGCGAACGACCGGCTTCTAAATCCTGCAGCATGGATGTTTTATGTTTGCCGACTTTTTCAGCGCCACCAATGCGGCGCTCAATATCAACGCGGAAGGTAACGCCCAGCTTCTCTCCAATGGTTTGCGCCTCGGCCATCATATTGCGCGCTAGATCTTTGGTGAGCGGATGCTGGCAAATTCCTTCGAGGTGACCATGCGTTAAGGCGCTGATCGGATTGAAGGTCATATTGCCCCAAAGTTTGAGCCAAATCTCGGCACGGATGTCTTCCAAAATCGGCGACTTAAAACCAGCAGCTGCCATTAACTCGGAAACCATCTTCGCGCGATCGGATACGGAGCCATCAAGCTCACCAATCGGGAAGCGCGTACCTTCCACATGGCGGATCACGCCAGGCGCTTGTGTAAATGTAGCGGGGTACACCACGCAACCCAAAATGTTGTTGGGATTGATCGTACGCATGATGAGGCCACCTGCATCCACCGTCTCAACGGAATGGTCTTGATACTCGCCAGGCAACTTTTGAAAGTACCACCACGGAATTCCGTTTTGCATGGGGATTAAGATCGTGTCAGGGCCCATGATCGCTGCCATATCGTGAACGACTGGCTCCACTTGGTGGGCTTTGACCGCCAAAATAATGATGTCCGGCTTACCGGCATCGGTAATCTTTTCAACCGCGGTAACGGAGGCATGCAAGGGCTCTGGCTCTTCATTGGTAATGAGTGCCAGCCCCCTTTCCTGAATTGCTTTTAATGTGGCCCCTCGGGCGACCACCGTTACATCATTGCCAGCTCTCGCTAACATGACAGCTAGGTAGCCGCCAATGGCTCCACCCCCGCCGATCACACAGATTTTCATAACAACTCCATAAGAACAAAAAATTTTTCATTGCACCCATCGTAGGCAACTTTTGCTGCGAGATCTCGCGCAGCGGATCAATCACAACAAAATACAAATTATTCAACCTGCACTTAACGCAGTGCAGAACGGGGGACTAGACCACCTAGCAGCATCCCAGCGATGCTCGCTAAGAGTCCCGCCAATTGCGGCGGTAAAGTAGCTTCAGGAGCTAATATCTCAGCCCCAATCCAAACTGTCAAGCCAAAAACAACGGCAAGCAGGCCGCCCAAGGAATTGGCCCTAGACCAGTAAATTCCGAAGGCTAGAGGCACAAATGCAGCAACTAAAGTGACTTTATAAGCACTTTCGACCATCTTAAAGATAGATAGCTCCGAATTCATTGCAAATAGGGTCACGGCCAATGTGAAGAAAAGGACCGTAATTCGCATAATTTTCAGCAAACCTTGATCACTTAAGTTCTTATAAAACCCGCGCACGATGTTTTCGGCAAAGCTGACCGACGGCGCCAACAATGTTGCACTTGCACAACTTTTAATTGCCGAGAGCAGTGCACCAAAAAATAGAATTTGGGCAAATACCGGCGCATGCTCGAGTACCAGCTTGGGCAAAATCATTTGCGAATCGGTATTGATGTAGCGCTCTACCAAACCAGGGTCGATTAAGGTTGCCGAATAGGCCAAGTACATTGGCACAAACGCAAAGATGAAATACAAGACGCCGCCCAAAATCGAGGCTTGCACTGCGATATTGACGTTCTTGGACGAACTAATACGCTGGAAGACGTCTTGTTGCGGAATCGAGCCCAGCATCATGGTGCACAGCGCGGCTGTAAACCCAAGGATAGACACTAGATTCATGTCAGGCCAAAAAGAGAACTTGCCAGCTGCAGCCGCATGCTCAACCACTACAGTAAATCCACCGGTGAGCGCGGTCATCTCCCCGCTGATGTAGAGCATCCCAATCACAATCACAATCATCTGAATGAAGTCGGTAATCGCCACCGACCACATGCCGCCAAACAGGGTATAGATCAAAACGCTGCCGGCACCAATCATCATGCCGAGGTTTTCGGAGATGGCGCCATCCGACACAACATGAAAGACTAAGCCCAGTGCTTTGATCTGCGCTGCTACCCAGCCTAAATAGGAAACGACGATGCACAAGGTAACCAAAACTTCGACGGTGCGGCCATATTTTTCTCGAAAGAAGTCACCAATCGTGAGCATCCGGCGGTTGTAGAGGTGCTTGGCAAAAAAGAGGCCGACTAAGATTAAACAGAGCGCCGATCCAAATGGGTCAGAGACGACGCCGCCCAAACCCTCTTTAATAAACTCGGCTGGAATACCTAAAACTGCCTCCGAACCAAACCAGGTGGCAAAAACCATGGCGGTCACAATCGGCAAGGGGAGGCTATGGCCTGCTGCTGCAAAATCGGCCGTATTTTTGACACGCATAGCAGCCCACAGGCCGATGCCAACCGAGATTACCCAATAGATGACAACAAACCAAATCAGCACGGCAAACCGCCCCATTTAATCATTTGCACAAATTATATGGCCTTGTTACTTATGGCAAATATGTTTTATGACGCCCTCTGAAGCACGCCGCTCTGACATAATTCCAGCATGAGCAAGGTGCATCCGCAATCCATGGCCGACATGGCCTATCAGCAATCCATTTTGGGGGCGGTTTCCAGAACCTTTGCCCTCACCATCCCCTTGTTGCCCAAGGCGCTGGAAACCGTCATCGGGAACACCTATTTACTGTGCCGCATCATCGATACGATCGAAGATGCCCCCACCCTGAGCATCGAAGCCAAGCGGGATTTATCTTCGCTGTTTCTAGACGCTGTTTTAGGTAAGCAATCGGTTGATGCCTTTGTAATTCCGTGTCTGCATGCGCTCGAAGGGCATTGCAACGCAGACGAGCGTGATCTGATTGCGAATACCCCAACGGTACTGCGCATTTTTCATGGCTTTAATGCAAACGAGCAAGCTGCCATTAGTCGTTGCGTTGAAATTATGTCGAACGGCATGCTGCGTTTTCATGACAAACAAACCTTGGCGGGTTTACGCGACTTGCCTGAATTTGAAGAGTACTGTTATGTAGTGGCGGGGGTCGTCGGTGAAATGCTCACCAGCGTCTTTGCACTGCACTCACCTGCATTTGCGCGCGCCATTGCTGGGCGTGAACATCTGGCGATTGGCTTTGGTCAAGCCTTGCAGATGACCAATATCTTGAAGGACTCGCCCGAAGACAGCGCTCGCGGCGTCTCCTGGAAACCCCAAGGCTACAGCCAACTCGCACTACTAGCCATTGCTGACCAGAAGTTAGCTGAAGCAATGGACTACATACGCCTGATTCCATCCAATGAGGTGGGTATTCGCCGCTTTTGTTTTTTAGCCCTTGGGTTAGCCGTACTCACGCTCAGCAAGATTGCCGATCGAAGCCATTTTTCTCGCGGAAACGATGTCAAACTGCCTCGCAGAACAGTATGGCTTTTTTATTACTTCACGTTGATTGCGGCACGTTCTAATTTTTTGATGCAGCAGTTTTGTACGATTGCGGGAAGACCGATCAAGCGCGCGCTTCGTGATTAAGTAGCCACAGCTTAATGTCCCGGTAGAGGCCGGGAGTGTCCTGTCCCATAAAACCACCTAGATTGGCTTTCGCAACAACCCGGTGGCAGGGAACCACCAAGGGAAAATAATTGGCGCCGCACGCACCACCGACGGCGCGTGGACCTGAATGCAAGCGGGCTGCAATCGCTCCATACGTAATTCGTTCACCCGCCTGCAGCTGGGCAATCGCACGCCATACCCGCTGTTGAAAATCAGTACCTACGGGCTTTAAGGGTAAATCAAATACTGCCCTAGGATCGGCAAAATAGGCATGGCATTGCTCCTCTACCAAGGCCGCTAAGGCATTACCGGGCGCCTGATGCTTTGCCGATGCGGGCAGATAACGAATATGGGTAAGCATCAAACTGCCATCGACCATTTCCGTAGTGATGCCCAGGCAACCAAACGGCGCAGCAATCACACACGTATTGCTCTGATGATTGGATTGTCCGCGAACGGTGGCTGAACTTGTCATTAGGGTCTATGGTATCTGACAGGCAATTCAATCACAGCCGATAGCGCTGCAGGCCAGCAATCGCTACAGTAAAACCAAGCGATTTGGTGCGCCAAATGCATGGACTCTTACTTCAATCTTGTTCAAGGTGCTGTATTAATTTGACCCCACAAAATGATGACTTCACGGTTATTCGGGTATGGCAAGCGATTGTTACCCAAGCGATTAATGCACGTGCAAGCGATATTCACATTGAGGCACTTGAACACAACACCGTCATTCGCATCCGTGTCGATGGCGTATTGCAGGGGCTTCAAGTCCCGATTGCTGTCGAGCATGAACGCATCATTGCCCGCATCAAAATACTAGCCAGATTGGATATTGCCGAGCAGCGCATTCCGCAAGATGGCAGACTCTCGGTTGGACTCAATTACGCGCGCCCCAATATCGATTGCCGCGTATCCATACTTCCGACGCTACATGGGGAGAAAGCCGTAGTGCGTTTATTGCCATCCCCCACTACGGCATTGGATTTGAGTTTGCTTGGCTTGCATGCACCGCAATTGGCGCACTTCGCAGATGCCATTGCACAGCCCGACGGTTTGATCCTGGTTACAGGACCGACTGGCAGCGGCAAAACCCGCACGCTCTACAGCTGCTTAAACCAATTAAATACCAGCGGCCGAAATGTATGCACCATCGAGGATCCAATCGAGATCCGTCTTACGGGTGTTAATCAGATTGCCTGCCACCCAAAAGCAGGCTTGGAATTCAATGGCATTATTCGCGCACTGCTGCGGCAAGATCCCGATGTCATCATGATTGGTGAAATTCGGGATGCAGTGACGGCTGAGCTGGCTATGCAGGCTGCGCAAACCGGCCACCTGGTACTGAGTACCTTGCACACCCGCGGCGCTCTAGCCAGCATTCAACGGTTGCTTAGCTTGGGCATATCCCATGATGTCTTAAGGGCCTGCCTACGTTGCATTAGCTCACAGCGCCTAGCACGTCAAATCTGTTCCGCATGCCAGGCTCAAGAGTCGATGGAAAACTGCGTGCTGTGCGGCGGAACAGGTCTATTTGATCGAATTGGCATCCATGAGGTTTTGCCATTTACAAGCGCCATTGCCAATGCATTTGAGAGTGCAGCCACTGCCACTGAATTAAATAAGCAAGTTCAGAAAAACGGTTTTCAAGACATGCGCTCTGCTGGAATGGTCCATGTAGATCATCACCGCATCACCCTGGCCGAGCTCAATACACAACTAGGTTCTTGGCATTAGTCATGGCCCTTCGAAAACAAGAGCAACTGTATTTTGTAGAGCGGCTGCTGGTATTGCTGGATGCCGGATTGCCCTTATTGGAGAGCATTACGCTTATGCATCAGTCAGCTTCACCTGTGTGGCAAAAGGCAATGGCATTCATTGCGCATCACCTAAGCCAGGGTGAACGCTTCTCACAATGTTTATCCATGCAACACGCTATTTTTGATCCAGCCTTTATCGGATTAATCCGTGTCAGCGAAGAATCTGGCGAGATCACTCTTGCACTACGCACCATTCAACAGCAATTGCACACCCAAATTGAATTGCGTCGCCAAATACAACAGGCACTGGCCTACCCCTTGATCACCTTAGGCTCAGCATGCTTACTCATGATTGCGATGATCATCTGGGTTATCCCCGTGTTCAGTGACGTATTTAGTCACTTCAATGCACGCTTACCTTGGTCGACGCAATTACTTCTCAGCGCATCAGAGCAATTCATACTGTACTTTCCGGCGATTGGGGGCGGGCTTGCGCTAGCAGCTATTGGCAGCGCACTGCTATGGCTGCGACATCCGGGCTTTCAGAAGCGCTGCGATCAGTACCTATTGCAGATTCCGATGGCGGGGGATCTGTTTCGTCAGTCGACCTTAGCCTGTTGGTGTCGAAGCTTAGGCTACTTGATGCAAGCTGGCTTACCTGCATTAGAGGCCATGCGTATTACAGCGCAAACCTCAAATCAGTGGCTTTGCCATGATCTCAGTGCGCACATCTTCAAATCACTGGCCCAAGGGTGGTCTTTTGGTGAGGCCTTGCAACGCGCCGATCCGCGGCGGCATTTTTTTGATCACGAGACAGTCCAGCTGCTCCAAATTGGCAGTGCTAGTGGCGCTTTAGCGACCATGCTTAGCAATCGTGCCGACGCCCTTGAAAAGCAACTAACAAGTCGACTCAAGCTATTAAGTCATAGCCTTGAACCTATACTCGTTGTATTCGTAGGACTTTTGATTGGGGGATTGGTGATAATCCTCTACTTACCAATCTTTAACTTGGGGCAAATTGTTTGACTGATCTCACCTTACTTGCTGATGTAATTCGCTATGGCTTAATTCTGCCCTTGGCATATGTGGCCTATGTGGATTTTCGAACGTTTCGGATTCCGGATGCCATCACCTTTCGGCTGATTGCTGGCGGCTTACTCTTTAATTTCTTTGTGGATGTGCGCTTTTGTAGTCCCCAAGAGGCCATCCTTGGCGCGACGGTTGGATTTGGATTCTTCTGGGGATTGAATTGGCTTTATCGCTCCCTCAAAGGCCGTGATGGATTGGGCATGGGGGATGCAAAACTACTGGCCTCTCTAGGTGCGTGGCTGGGGTGGCAAGCCTTGCCGGGCATTGTGTTGCTATCGGCTCTGAGTGGCTTACTGGGTGGCGTCATATGGCTTTACTGGCAAAAGCAAGGGCGTGCACAAGCGTTTCCATTTGGGCCCTTTTTGGCGTTTGCTGGCATTATTTACCTAATATGGCCTCAACTCCTGCGCATTCCACTCTCGCTGAACTAAAAGGGCAAATTCCGCTCATTGGATTAACGGGCGGAATAGGATCTGGCAAGTCAGTAGTAGCGAAGCGCCTGGCTGAGCTCGGGGCTACGGTAATTGATTCGGACCAAATTGCCCATGACATTACTAGCCCACATGGCGCTGCCATCGCCCCCATTCAGGCTCATTTTGGCCCAGAACTATTGGCGGCCGACGGATCCTTAGATCGGCCCAAGATGCGGCGCCTTGTATTTAACGATCCAAGCGCCCTTCAGTCCCTTGAGGCCATTACTCACCCCCTCATTCATGCTGAAACGCTGCGGCAAGCCCGCTTGGCGCATCAAAGCGGCGCCTTGTATTTGGTCTTTATGGTGCCCCTCTTGGTGGAGTCCGGCTATTGGCCTAAGGTAATCGATCATTTGGTCGTGGTTGACTGCCCATCGGAGCTCCAAATTGCACGGGTCATGCAACGCAGCAATTTAGACCGTAGCGAAATTGAGCACATTATGCACAAACAAGCCGTGCGCGAGGATCGGCTAGCGGCGGCGGATACGATTCTCCTCAATGATGGCAGCCTCGATACGCTATTTCCCCAAATCGATGCCTTGCACCAATTGATTATCAAAAATAGGTCTAAGCCCAGGAATTCCGCATAGAATAGATTCCGTGATTGTTTACGAATATCCCTTCAATGAGTTAGTCCGCAATATGCTCCGCTTGGAGTATTTGTTTGGGCGCTATACCCATTTTTCTAAATCCGATGATCCCGAGCTGCACCAATGCGCGATTGAAACTCTATTTGAGTTAGGTGACATTGGCGCGCGGGGTGATATCAAATCACTGCTATTAAAAGAGTTTGAGCGTCAAAAGCAGGCGCTCCAAGGCCTTAAATCGTCTGCAAAAGTTGATCAAGCAGTGTTAAGCCAAGCCCTCTCCGAGATTGACGGTGCATCCACACACCTCAATCAATCACTCGGCAAACCCAATACAGCGATTACCGAAAATGAATGGTTGAATGGTATTCGAACCCGTCTGTCGATACCGGGAGGGACTAGCCCGATTGATCTACCGAATTTTCATGCATGGAAATGCAGCGCACCCGATGATCGGCGTGAGTTATTACAAAATTTTATTGCGCCCTTACTGCCTTGGAATGAATCGTCTCAGTTGTTTTTAAAGTTGCTGCGTCAGTCAGGAGAGTCACGCGATGCGGTGGCGCACCAAGGGGCATTTCAACAAGCGCCATCTGGAAAAGTCTATCAACTGATGCGGATTGGAGTTGAAGATGATTCTGTCTTTTCCGAAATCAGTGCAAACAAATACTTGTTATCGGTTCGTTTCTTAAAAAGCGAGCGGGATAAAAAGCCGTACCCCATCCTAGAAGACATTCCATTCAAACTAACTTTGTGCCAGTTTTAATCTCGGCATAAAACTGCTTTAGTTGCTGAATCATCGGCAACGCCGCCGGCAAAAGCGGCTCTATCGTTAAATGATCCGCGCCCAAGTCTTGCCACGATAGAGCTTGGTTTTCACACCCAGTAGGCTCGCCACTCCAGTCCCGAATGACGCTAACGTGAATGCGCACATACGCATGCGGATAGTCATGCTCAATCGTCATTAAATCGACGCTGCCATGAATGGTGATTCCGAGTTCTTCTTGGAGTTCGCGCTGCAAAGCCTGAAAAAGCGTTTCATCGGCTTCCACTTTGCCGCCCGGAAATTCCCAATAGCCTTCATAGGGTTTGCCGAGGGGTCGCTGCCCCATCAAAAAGCGCTGCTGGGAATCGAGCAAAATACCGGCTGCTACCTCGGTTACTGGGCGCCGAGCATCACTCATCAAAGCTTAGGCGTGCGTGCCAGTCCAGTGTTTTGCAAACTGCCATGCAACGCGACCCGAACGCGATCCGCGTTCCAACGCCCAAACTAAAGCTTCCGATCGAGCAGCCTCGATTTGGACATCACTCAAGCCAAAATGCCGCAGCCAATGCGCGACGATAGCGAGATATTCATCCTGCTTGGGTGGATAAAAGGAAAGCCACAAACCAAAGCGCTCCGATAAAGAGATCTTCTCCTCCACCGCCTCACCCGGATGAATTTCGCCATCGTCATCGTGGTGATACGTTTGGTTGTCTTTCATGTACTCAGGGAGCAAATGGCGGCGATTCGATGTGGCATAAATCAAAATATTGTCGACCTGCGCAGAGATCGAGCCATCCAAGGCGGACTTCATTGCTTTGTAGCCAGATTCGCCCTCCTCAAAAGAAAGGTCATCGCAAAACACGATAAAGCGCTCTGGGCGATCGGCTAGTAAATCCGTTATGTCTGCTAAATCCGCCAAGTGCTCTTTCTCAACCTCAACTAAGCGCAGACCATCTTTTGCAAAGGCGTGCAGGCTGGCCTTAATTAATGACGATTTACCTGTACCGCGTGCGCCGGTGAGCAAAATATTATTGGCCGGTTTCTTTTGTACAAAGTTACGGGTATTTTCTTTAATCGCATCGCGTTGACGATCAATGTGTTGCAAGTCATCGTACGCAATATCGGCAACGTGTTTTACGGGCTGTAAAAAACCAATGCTGCCAAAAATACTATCGCGACGGCGCCAACGAAATGCGGTTGATGATTTCCACTGCGCCTCATCCAATGGTTTTGGAAGAAAGGTTTCGAGGTGACTCAGTAATCGATCTAGTTTTTCATTCATGGGATTAAGAGCGGTAATCGGCGTTGATCGAAACGTATTCATGCGATAAATCACAGGTCCACATCGTCCGCTCGGCAGCGCCGCGACCTAAGTCGATCTTGACCGCAATCTCAGCAGCCTGCATCACGCGTTTCCCATCTGCCTCTTGGTAGCTGGGGTTACGCCCGCCATCTTTTGCGACCCAAACGTCACCTAGCCAGAGCTGCACTCGGCTCACATCCAGATCGGTAATTCCGGCATAGCCAATGGCAGCCAGAATACGGCCTAAATTGGGGTCACTGGCAAAAAAAGCAGTCTTTACCAAAGGAGAATGGGCTACTGCCTCTGCCACTAAACGGCACTCTTCGTTTGTCTCGCCGCCAACCACTTCAATCGAAATGAATTTCGTGGCACCTTCGCCATCCCGCACAATCATTTGCGCCAGTCGGCGTGCAAAGGCAATGAGTGCAGATCGCACAATCGGATAGCTGGCATCTGCCGTGCTATTGATCTGTACTGCGGACACACCCGTTGCCATCACAATAAATGAATCATTGGTGCTGGTGTCGCCATCGATCGTAATGGCATTAAAGGAAAGATCGGCGACTTCTTTGGTTAGGCTTTGCAATACTTCTGGCGCAAAACCGGCATCCGTTGCAATGAAGCCGAGCATCGTAGCCATGTTGGGATGAATCATGCCGGCGCCCTTGCAAATGCCGGTGAGCGTGATGAGTCCGTCCGGCGTAATCACCACTTGCGAAAAGGCCTTAGGCTGAATGTCCGTGGTCATGATCGCTTCAGCTGCATCGAACCAGGCATCGTCAGTTAATTTGGCTATCGCGCTTGGCAGCGCAGCAGTCAGCTTTGCAATGGGTAAGGGCTCCAAGATGACGCCGGTGGAGAAAGGCAACACTTGCTCTGGCTGGATATTCAAAGCCGCCGCTAAGGCACAGCAGGTCTCCAGGGCATCACGCATGCCTTGCTCGCCAGTTCCCGCATTGGCATTACCGGTATTCACAACCAATGCACGAATTCCACTACCAGTTTGGGCAACCCAGTCTAAATGGGCTCGGCATAGCTGCACCGGAGCTGCACAAAATCGGTTTTGCGTAAATACGCCAGCCACCTGTGTACCGGGACTGAGGGTGATGACCAAAACATCCTTGCGATTGGCTTTTTTAATCCCCGCCTCGGCAATGCCTAATTGCACCCCAGCAACTGGGCTAAGGGCAGCGCGCTCTGGCAATGGCAAATTGACTGGCATGATTAACTCAAGGCACCGCAGCAGGCTTTGTATTTTTTGCCACTACCACATGGGCAGGGATCGTTGCGGCCGACTTTAGGTCCTGATCGAACAGGAGCAGGCGCCGCAGCAGGCTTTTCGCTCTCGGCTGCATCAGCGCTGACATCGGCGTGCTGATACTGCACTTCCTTAATTTGACTCATGTCGTCATTAATGGATTCGGAGGCGGCGTCCAACTCATCGGCAGTCCGAATTCTGACCGCCATGATGCTCTTCACCACATCGTTCTTAATCACATCCAAGAGTTCGCCATACAGCTCAAATGCCTCACGGCGGTATTCTTGTTTTGGATCCTTTTGTGCGTAGCCCCGCAAATGTATGCCTTGACGCAAATGATCTAAAGCGGCTAGATGTTCACGCCAGTGGCTATCTAAGCTGTAGAGCATGACTGAACGCTCATAGCCAGCGAATGACTCGCGCCCCGATAGCTCTACTTTGCCGTCATACGCTGCTTTCGCGGCAGCCAAAACATGTTCGACCACTTCTTCTGCCTCAATGGAGTCGGCTGACTGAACTAGGCCAGTTAAGTCAACACTGAGACCCCATTCATTGGCTAAGCTATTTTCTAGTCCTGGCAAATCCCACTGCTCTTCCATGGATTCAGCAGGAACATACAAATGACAAAAGCTACGCAGCGCATCCTCGCGTAAGTTGGTAATTAAGTCGCCAATGTCTTTACTCTCCAGCACTTCATTGCGCAAGCGGTAGGTCTCTTTGCGCTGGTCGTTGGCAACGTCGTCGTATTGCAACAGCTGCTTCCGAATATCAAAGTTGCGGGCCTCAACTTTGCGCTGTGCAGACTCGATTGAGCGCGTGACCATACCAGCCTCAATTGGCTCGCCCTCTGGCATCTTTAAGCGGTCCATTACGGCACGCAAGCGATCGCCTGCAAAAATACGTAAGAGTGGATCATCTAAAGACAAGTAAAAACGCGATGATCCTGGATCACCTTGACGACCGGATCGACCGCGCAACTGGTTATCAATACGGCGACTCTCGTGGCGCTCGGTACCAATAATATGCAATCCACCCGCAGCCAATACTTGGTCGTGTAGCCCCTGCCACTCATCATGCAAGACCGCAATGCGCGCTTCTTTATCTGCAGGCGCCAAATTGCCATCGGCCTCAATCAGCGAAGCTTGCTTCTCGACATTACCGCCGAGCACAATGTCAGTACCACGACCGGCCATATTGGTCGCAATCGTAATCATTTTTGGGCGGCCTGCCTGCGCAATAATCTCAGCCTCTTTTGCATGCTGCTTTGCATTCAAGACTTGATGCGGCAACTTCTTCTGATCCAATAAGTGCGAAATCAGCTCCGAGTTTTCAATCGACGTAGTACCAACCAATACAGGCTGACCTCGGCCATAGCATTCTTCAATGTCTTTGACTACTGCAGCATAACGCTCTGCGGATGTTTTATAGATTTGATCTTGGCGATCGGTCCGCTGACTCATGCGGTTGGGCGGAATAACGACGGTCTCTAAGTTATAGATCTCTTTGAACTCGTAGGCTTCGGTATCGGCGGTACCGGTCATGCCAGCTAACTTACCGTACATCCGGAAATAATTCTGGAAGGTAATGGTTGCTAAGGTGCGATTCTCACTCTGAATCGGTACCCCTTCTTTTGCCTCGACTGCTTGATGTAGTCCATCTGACCAACGACGGCCCGTCATTAAACGGCCCGTGAACTCATCGACAATGATCACTTCTTGGTTTTGAACCACGTATTGTTGATCGCGGTGTTGCAAGCAATGTGCACGCAAGGCCGCATAGACGTGGTGCATTAAGGTAATGTTCTGAGGTGCGTAAAGCGAATCACCCGGATTTAAAACGCCGATTTGTGCCAAGATGCTCTCGGCTTTTTCATGGCCAGTCTCGGTTAAATAAACCTGCTGGGTTTTTTCATCCACCCAGTAATCGCCTGGCTTTTCAACACCGCTGCCGTCTGCTTTTTCTTCGCCAATTTGCCGCTCTAAATGCGCAGGCAATTGATTCATTTTCAGATAGAGGTCGGTATGGTCTTCTGCCTGCCCTGAAATAATCAGTGGTGTCCGTGCTTCGTCAATCAAGATCGAGTCGACCTCGTCAACAATGGCATAGGCCAAGCCACGCTGAACCCGCTGCGCAGCATCTTGCACCATGTTGTCGCGCAGATAATCAAAGCCAAATTCGTTGTTGGTGCCGTACGTAATATCGGCTGCGTAAGCTGCTTGCTTTGCCTCGTGATCCATTTGGGATAAATTGATCCCAACCTGAAGGCCTAAGAAGTTATAGAGCTTGGCCATCCACTCAGCATCGCGCTGCGCCAGGTAATCGTTGACCGTAACCACGTGAACGCCCTTGCCTGTAATCGCATTGAGGTAAACGGCTAAGGTTGCAGTCAGGGTTTTACCTTCACCTGTTCCCATTTCAGCAATCTTGCCTTGGTGCAGGGCTAAGGCACCCATAATCTGCGCATCGAAATGGCGCATTTTCATGACGCGGCGGCTGGATTCGCGGACTACGGCAAATGCTTCTGCAGTCAGATCGTCTAGGGATTCGCCAGCGGCAAGGCGCGACTTAAATTCTGCTGTTTTTGCTTGAAGCGCAGCATCATCGAGCGATTGCAAGGTAGACTCAAGTGCATTAACCTTGAGAACGACTTTGCGGTATTGCTTTAAGAGCCGATCATTTCGACTGCCAAATAGAGTTTTTAGAATGCCGATTGCCATGGGATTTTGACCAAAATTAAGCCTTTGAGTTTATCACCCGAATCCCCTTTTCCCCATGAATCCAAAGCCAAAAACCCCTTATTCTGCCAAGCCCAAGATAGCCCGGGAGTGGATAGACTGCTTGCGTGGGCCAGAGGGAATCAGTGGCATTTTGGCGCGTACGGAAGATTTGGCCAAACTCAAGGCCTGCCTGCAACACTGCTTAAAAACCCTGGAATTAGCGCACTTTGGCTCTAAAGTAGAGCCGGTTTGGGTCTCCGGCAAGCCTACCGAGCTGTTGCTGATGGTGCCCAATGCCACCATTGCCGCCCGTCTACAGCAGTCTTTGCCTAGCTTAATCAATGAGTTAGCTAAGAATGGCCTGAATTGCACGGCAATTAAAGTGAGCTTAAAGCCCGCCCTTCCTCAGTCGGAGTGGATTGTTCAGCCCCGGGCACCGGCCAGGGAAAAGCCCAAGGGGCTAAATCCCGTCGCCCGTTCAGCGTGGCTTGATTTGCTCAGTAAATTGGAGCCGGAATCGGATCTCAGCAAGGCAGTCCAGCACCTACTGCAATCAAAAACGGGTTCGCCTTAAAAAAAGAGGGGCTGATTTTCTACGGTGTAGGCTGCTGGCGCTTTATTGAGCGGAAACGACTCAATTGCATATGCACTGGGATCTTCAAACAATTTGCGTAACAAGGCATTATTCAGGGCATGGCCTGATTTTTTTGCAATATACGATCCCACAATCGGATGCCCTGCTAAATACAAATCACCAATGGCATCGAGGATCTTGTGTCGCACAAACTCATCCTCGTAGCGCAATTCTTCATTGTTAAGAATGCGGTGCTCATCCAAAACAATCGCATTATCTAAACTACCGCCGCGCGCAAGGCCAATTTCGCGTAAAGCCTCAACCTCGTGCGCAAAACCAAATGTGCGTGCTCGGCCAATCTCACTACGGTATGCATGCTCTGCAAAGTCGACCACAAAATGCTGGCCTGTTTTATCCACTGCAGGGTGCTTAAAGTCAATCGTGAAATCCAACTTGAAGCCGAAAAAAGGATCTAGGCGGGCTAACTTATCGCCATCACGCACTTCAACGGATTTCTTAATCACCATGAACTGACGAGGCGCATCTTGCTCCGCTATGCCGGCAGACTCCAGCAAAAAAAGAAAGGATGCAGCGCTGCCATCCATGATCGGAATCTCTTCGCAATCCACTTCAATCAATACATTATCCAATCCTAGTCCAGCACAAGCGGACAGCAAGTGTTCGACTGTAGAAACACGCACACCGTCTTTTTGTAAGACCGATGCGAGACGCGTATCGCCAACCAGCATGGCATCTGCCGCAATCACGACTGGCTCAGGCAAATCAATGCGGACAAACTGGATTCCCGAATTCACGGGTGCAGGCTTAATTGATAAGCTTGCCTTACGACCGGAGTGCAAGCCAATGCCAACCGTTTTGATCGGATTGGCAATGGTTCGTTGCTTGAGCATGGTCGCGTTCGTAAATTCGGGGGATCGATAAATCGAGTAACTGAATTACAGCTGCTTTAATACTGAGGCTGCATCGCTTACCTCAAACTTACCTGGCGCCTCGAGGGACAGCGATTTCACTACGCCGTTCTCTACCACCATGGCGTAACGCTGGGAACGAATTCCGAGTCCGCGCTTGGTTAAGTCAAATTCCATACCTAATTTGCTGGTGAACTCAGCACTGCCATCACCGAGCATGCGTACTTTTTTACCTACATTGAGATCACGTCCCCATGCACCCATGACAAATGGATCGTTCACAGAAACACACCAAATTTCATCAACGCCTTTTGCTTTGATGGCATCGAACTGGGCAACATAACCTGGCACGTGCTGTGCGGAACAGGTTGGTGTGAAGGCACCAGGCAAAGCAAAAATCACGATTTTTTTGCCGGCAACTAACTTCTCTACTTCAAACGCATTAGGGCCAATGGCGCAGCCTTCGGTTTCTTCGTTCAGAAACTCATACAAGGTGGCGTTCGGTAGTTTTTGTCCAACTGCAATCATAAAATCTCCAATTCAATAGTTATTAATGGGTGAGCCAACGCAAGCGCAGGATTCGTCGTCCGGAGGGGCGCTGCGCTGGCATCTCTCATAACACTATTGTATTGAGCAATTCATCAGTCGGCCTGTTTACGCAGAAAAGCGGGAATTTCATAGAAATCCGCCCCCTTATCGAGCATGGTTTTAGCCTGTGGAGAGCTATCTGCACCCAAGCTTGGCGGGCTAGAAGGCTCTGAACGAGACCGGAACACCCGTGGCAAATCATATTGGCTGTAATCAACCCCAGCTGGCTGGGCTGAAGCGGCTCCCAATGCATTGCCACCGCTCGAAGCCATTCCTGCGCCAGAACCCACGGCCGAAATGGTTGAATCCATACCTGCCATGCTCATTGCTGCCGATGGGCTAGATGGGGCAAAACTATTTAAATCAGCCATCGTAGGCATGGCGTCGTGGGTGCCAGTTGCTTTGCGCCAAATGACTTCAGGCTGGCTTTTTTGCATCGCTTGGGGGTGATTGAGGCCAGTCGCTACCACCGTAACGCGCAGAGCATCGCCCAAACTATCGTCGTACACCGTACCAAAGATCACCGTGGCATCGTCCGCAGCATAGCCACGAATGGCCGCCATAACTTCACGTGTTTCCGATAACTTGAGGGAACGGCTAGCAGTAATGTTGACTAAAACACCACGCGCACCCGATAGATCAACGCCTTCCAACAGGGGTGATGCTACTGCTGCTTCTGCGGCCAAACGAGCACGGTCCATTCCAGAAACAGTAGCAGTACCCATCATGGCTTTGCCCTGCTCGCCCATGACTGTCTTCACATCTTCAAAGTCGACGTTAATTAAGCCTTGAACATTGATGATTTCAGCAATGCCAGAAACGGCGTTATGCAAAACATCGTCAGCGCAAGCAAAGGCTTTATCAAACTCGGCATCTTCGCCCATGACTTCAAACAGCTTCTCGTTAAGAACAACGATGAGCGAGTCGACATACGCCTCTAACTCATGCGCTCCATCTTCTGCCACTTTCAAGCGCTTAACGCCCTCAAAATCAAATGGCTTACTAATGACGCCGACCGTCAAAATTCCCATTTCCTTGGCAACTTGCGCCACGATGGGTGCAGCGCCTGTACCGGTTCCGCCGCCCATACCGGCGGTAATGAATACCATATGCGCGCCCTGCAATGAATCCGCAATTCGAGCACGGGCTTCTTGTGCCGATGCTGCACCAATCTCTGGTTTTGCACCTGCACCAAGACCACTTGATCCCAATTGCAAATTAATGGATGCCGCGGAGCGTTGCAATGCACCTGCATCCGTGTTCATGCAAATGAATTCCACTCCATCGACACCGCGTCGAATCATATGCTGGACAGCATTGCCGCCAGCGCCCCCGACTCCAACCACTTTAATAATGGTCTTACCGGCTGTATCTTGATCTAGCATTTCAAATTCCATAAACCCTCCTGAGTTACTTAGTTACATTAACGACGACGAAAAAACTTAAAAATTACCCGCGAACCATTCCTTCATTCGCGAGAAAGCACCTTGAAAAGAGCCGGATTGCGATACGCGGCGACCCCGCATCAGTTGCGCCTGACCTTCCATTAAGAGTCCAATGCCCGTTGAAAAGCGTGGACTACGCAACACCTCATGAAGATGGCCGCGGTACTCTGGTGTTCCAATCCGCGCAGGCCTCAAAAAGACCTGCTCTGCTAACTCGACCATGCCAGGCATCAAGGAGGTGCCTCCCGTCAGAACAACGCCCGACGAAACCATGCCCTCATACCCCGAGTCACGCACAACACCCATTACCAAGGTAAATAATTCTTCGACGCGTGGCTCAATCACGGCAGCAAGGGCCTGCTTTGAAATCGGTCGTGGCTCACGGTCGCCCACGCCAGGTACGTCAATCATGGCAGTGGAATCCGCCATATCTTGGCGCGCAATCCCATAATGAATTTTGAGGTCTTCTGCTTCTACAGTTGGAGTACGCAAGGCCATTGCAATGTCATTGGTAATTTGATCGCCCGCAATCGGAATCACTGCAGTGTGGCGAATTGATCCTTGGCTATAGATAGCAATGTCAGTAGTGCCGCCGCCGATATCGACCAAGACTACTCCGAGCTCTTTTTCATCTTCGGTCAGTACAGCAAGGCTGGAGGCGAGGGGCTGCAAGATCAAATCATTTACCTCTAATCCACAGCGCCGCACGCACTTCACAATATTTTGAGCCGCACTCACGGCGCCAGTAACGATGTGGACTTTTACCTCTAGACGCAGTCCACTCATACCAATCGGCTCACGCACATCTTCTTGCCCATCGATGATGAATTCCTGAATCAAAATGTGCAGGATTTGTTGATCAGTCGGAATATTGATGGCCTTAGCGGTCTCCAGTACGCGCTCTACATCGTTAGCGCCAACCTCTTTATCCCGAATGGCAACCATGCCACTCGAGTTGAAACTAAAAATATGATTCCCTGCAATGCCGGTAAATACCTGAACAATGCGGCGATCCGCCATAACCTCAGCTTCCTCAAGCGCCTTTTGAATCGATTGCACTGTAGCCTCAATATTGACCACAACACCCTTCTTCAAACCCTTGGACGCGGTTTGACCAACGCCAACCACATTAAATTGCCCATCCGCTTCAAGCTCAGCAACCAAAGCAACTACTTTTGATGTGCCAATATCAAGACCGACCAAAAGGTCTCGGTTATCCTTACTCATCAAATTTCCTCATGATTAAATTCACCGTTGTGCTCCACTCTTTTTTGCATCTAGCTCCGGCTTTTTGGTAGCCGCGCCAGCAAGGTGTACTGCAAATCCATTGCCGTATCGCAAATCAATTGCATCAACGCGGCCCGTCAGACGCTCTTGCGCCTTTGGCCAATATTCAATTAATCGAGCGACACGCTCTTCCGTTAAGGCTTTACCTTGGGCCTCTTCATCGCGGCCAAATTCAACGCGGATGCCATTGGATAACTTAACGCTCCACGAATACCGATCCGATAACGTAACGCTAACAACATCGACATTCCACGGCGCAAACCAGCGGCTCGCTTTTTGATAGAGCTGCATGACTTCTTTGCTGGAGTCATTTGGTCCGGATACTTCGATTAAAAGTGAAGGATCATCGACCTGCGAAAGGCTGCCGCTAAATACCTCGCCAAAGCTATTCATAAACTTTTGCTCGCTGCGGCCACCCCAAATAGCAAATGGCTTTTGCTCTTCAATGCTGACAGCCAGACCATTGGGCCAAACCCGCCGAACACTCGCATGCCGCACCCATGGCAAATCTTCAAATGCTTCTTTAATGTTTTCCAAACGTACTGTAAAAAAGTTCCCTTGGACTTGCTCAAGCACTTGATTTTTTACTTGGGATAAATTGACGTGCTTGACGACTTGCCCCGGTAAGGGCTCAACTTGCATTTGACGTAAAGCAAAAACAGGTCGCTGGCTCAGCCACATTAATCCTGCTACCGTCGCCAGCAGAAAAAAGAGGCGCATTAACCAACGGCTCACTTCGGCCATGCGTGCGGGATTGTTCAGCAACGGCGTAGACATGCCTAGGACAAAATGGAATGAGCGTTTTGCTAAGTTACTCATTCTTTTGAATCCATGGTCTGGCTCAGCAACCACAACACTAAATCGGCATAACTCACACCGGCTGCTTTTGCTGCCATCGGCACTAGGGAATGTGAAGTCATGCCAGGAGATGTATTCATCTCCAAGAGATAGGGGGTACCATCGCGACTATCCAGCATTACATCGGCACGGCCCCAGGTACGGCAACCCAATGCACGGTACGCAGCAAGCGCTAGGGCTTGAACCTTTTGGTTAACCGCCTCATCCAAACCAGTAGGACAACAGTATTGAGTGTCGTTTGAGAAGTACTTATTGTGGAAGTCGTAATTGGCGTCAGGCGGAACAATCCGAATCACCGGCAGCGCTTCTGCATTTTGTCCCTCGCCCACTAAAGGGCAAGTCAGTTCATCGCCAATAATGCAAGTCTCTGCAATCACCTTCGAATCTAATGCGGCTGCTTTTGCGTAGGCGGCTGGCAATTCTTCTACGGCTTTGACTTTGGTTAAGCCGAGTGACGAACCTTCATGGGCTGGCTTGACGATTAAAGGCAAACCCAAGTGCTTTGCCACTGCCGCCCAATCACTTTCAGGCCCTAGTTCATCAAAATCAGGCGTTGATAGGCCATTGCTAAGCCAGATTTGCTTGGTTGCAATTTTGTCGATGGACAGCGCAGAAGCTAAGACGCCACTGCCGGTATACGGAATTTCCAGTAACTCAAGCAAGCCCTGAATCGTGCCATCCTCGCCATAGCGACCATGTAGCGCAATAAAGACCCGGTCAAATCCTTCGTTCACAATCTCAGTAGGGCTGCGCGCACCAGGATCAAATGCATGCGCATTAACCCCCTTTTCCAGCAGGGCACTTAAAACGCCATTACCCGATAAGAGGGAAATTTCCCGTTCACCTGATTTGCCGCCGAGCAGTACCCCGACCTTACCCAAGTCACTTGGCTTTAGCTTAGCAAGATCAATTTTGACGCGCTCTCCCCAGGGCATTGTGCGATTAAGCATGTTGGCCTCCCGACAAGATGGCAGGCAACGAGGATATAGAACCGGCACCCATCGTAATAACCACATCGCCATCACGCAGCATGGTCGTAATCGCCGCAGGCATGTCCGCTACCTTAGCGACATAAGAAGAGTCGGCATGCTGCAGTAATGCTGACTTGAGCCCTGCATCAGCAGTGCAAGTTGCCTTAAACAAACTCTCGCCGTCTGCGCCTTTGATGCGGGGCTCTCCCGCAGGATAGACATCCGTCAGAACCAACGCATCGAAGCCACGCAACACATCCACAAAGTCACCAAAACAATCGCGTGTTCGGGTATAGCGGTGGGGCTGAAATGCTAAAACCAGTCGGCGACCCGGATAGGCTCCACGTGCTGCCGCCAAAGTAGCTGCCATTTCAACCGGGTGGTGTCCATAGTCATCGATTAAGGTGAAGCTTCCGCCCTTTGCTAATGCAATATCACCGTAGCGTTGGAAACGCCTGCCAACGCCACTGAATTCCGATAGGGCTTTCACAATCGCTTCATCGCGTATCCCTAATTCAGTGGCTATACCAATCGCAGCAAGGGCATTGCGCACATTGTGTAAGCCTGGGAGATTGAGCTCGATTTGCAAGGGTCCTGGCTTAGCGCCATGACGTCGAATCGTACGGCGCTCCACCGTAAAGCGCATCCGCGTTCCATCTGCCTGAATGTGGTGCGCGCGAATATCGGCATCATCGGCAGTACCGTATTTCAGAATAGGCTGCGATACAAAGGGAATCAGATCCCGCACGTTGGCATCGTCTGCACACACAATCGCAATGCCATAAAAGGGCATGCGCTGCGTAAATTGCACAAACGCCTGCTTGAGGCGCGCCATATCATGCTGATACGTGTCCATGTGATCAGCATCAATATTGGTGATGACTTCCATCGCTGGGAACAGCTGTAGGAATGAAGCATCCGACTCATCTGCCTCCACCACAATAAAGTCACCTTGCCCCAAGCGTGCATTGGCGTTAGCTGAGTTAAGTTTTCCGCCAATCACAAATGTGGGATCAAGGCCACCTTCCGCCAGTACGGAAGCTACTAAACTGGTAGTGGTGGTTTTTCCATGCGTTCCTGCAATCGCAATACCTTGCTTTAAGCGCATGAGTTCACCCAGCATTACCGCCCGCTGAATAATCGGAATTTTTGCAGCGCGTGCAGCAATCACTTCAGGATTGTTGCCAGCTACTGCTGTTGAAATTACCACAGCCTCAGCAGTACCAACGTGGCTAGCTTTGTGGCCGATCTGAATATCAGCGCCCAACTCACGTAAGCGTTTTGTTGTCGCGCTTTCAGCTAAATCAGAGCCCGAGACTTGGTACCCCAGATTGAGCAACACTTCGGCAATGCCGCTCATGCCCGCGCCGCCAATACCAACAAAATGAATTTGCTGAACAATATGCTTCATTGACTTACTCCTGCAGATTCAGCGCATATGGCTGCCACACGCTCTGTTGCCTGCAACTTTGCTAAAGCACGGGCACGTTCTGCCATTGCCATTAACTCCGGGCGACGAATATCTTGTAACCAAGCGGCCAGAGCACTTGGATTGAGCTCAGTTTGTGGCCACAATTTAGCCGCGTCTGCTCTTGATAAAAACGCTGCATTGGCCGTTTGGTGATCGTCAATCGCAAATGGAAATGGCACGAAGCAGGCGGCGACGCCGCAGGCAGAAATCTCCGATACCGTCATTGCACCCGAACGGCATATGACGAGATCGGCTGCAGCATAGGCCTCTGCCATATCACCAATAAAGGCGCGAACATCTGCAGTAACCCCGTAATCAGCATAGCGCTGCTTGAGTTCAGCGACGTGTTTTTCACCGGCCTGGTGCAGTACGCGTGGCCTTTCTTCCGCGGGAATTAGGGCAAGCGCCGCTGGTATCGTTTCATTGAGAGCAGCAGCGCCCAAACTACCACCGACTACCAACAATGTCAGCGGACCAGTACGTGCGCCATACCGCTCGGCAGGTGATGCGATTGACTCAAACTCACTGCGAATCGGATTACCAACCCACTCACCTTCGGGCAGGGTATTCGGAAATCCCGTCAGGGTTTTAGTGGCCATCTTCGATAGGTAGCGATTGGCGCTCCCAGCAACGGAATTTGCCTCATGCAAAACCAGAGGGCGCTTTAGTACGGCGCTCATTAATCCACCAGGAAAGGTGATGTAGCCGCCCATGCCCAGCACAACGCTTGGCTTGAGCCTACGAATAATCTGCCAGCTTTGCAAACATGCCCTTGCTAAATTAAAGGGCAGCATTAGCTTAGTCAGCAAGCCTTTACCGCGCAGGCCACCAAAATTTACTGCCTCAAATGAAAACCCGCGACTCGGTACCAAACGGTATTCCATGCCAGTAGCATTACCCAGCCAAGCAACCTGCCAGCCCCGCGCACGTAAGAGCTCAGCCACCGCCAATCCAGGGAAAATATGCCCACCTGTGCCACCGGCCATGACTAAGATGGAAGGCTGATTCATAACTTGCCTCCCCGCATCAAGACACGGTTTTCATAATCAATCTTGAGTAGGACTGCAATCGCAACTGCATTCATCAAAATCCCAGAGCCGCCATAACTAATTAACGGCAGTGTTAAGCCTTTGGTCGGCAGCAGGCCTAAATTCACTGCCATATTGATAAATGCCTGCCAACCAATCCAGATGCCAATCCCTTTTGCTACCAAGCCAGCAAAGCTACGATCCAGCTGCAATGAAGTTCGACCAATCAGAAAAGCGCGGCGCACAATCCAGTAAAACAAAAAGATAATGACGAGCACTCCAGCAAAACCGAGTTCCTCACCAATCACTGCCAAGATGAAATCAGTATGTGCTTCGGGCAAATAATGCAATTTTTCGACACTACCGCCAAGGCCAGTACCAAACCACTCGCCCCGTCCAAATGCCATTAGGGAGTGGGTTAACTGGTAGCCTTTATTGGCAGCATGATCGGCCGCCCAGGGATCTAGGAATGCAAAGATGCGCTCACGGCGAAATGGCGAGAGCGCGATGATGATGGCGGCGCTCGTTATTCCAGCAACCACTAAGCCACCAAACAATTTCACATTAATTCCGCCCAAGAAAAGAATGCCAAAGGCAATTAAAGCAATCACCACAAACGCGCCCATATCAGGCTGCCATAGCAGTAGAGCGCCAATGATCATGACGGCGATGCCCATCGGCACCAAGCCCTTTACAAATGAATGGAGATACTCTTGGCGCTGGACGGTATAGCTCGCAGCAAAAATGACAACGGCAAACTTCATTAGCTCAGATGGCTGGAAATTCATAAACCCGAAGGAGATCCAGCGGCGCGCTCCGTTAACGCCTTTGCCGATTCCAGGAATCAGCACTGCAATCAACAATAAGATGGTAATTCCGAACAGAATCGGCGCAAGCTTGTCCCACGTCTTCACAGGTATCCGAAACACACACAAGCCAACGACTGTCGCGATCGTGAGTGAAATCAAATGCCGAATCAGAAAGTGATTGCTACTGTAGTTTTTATACTTTGGACCATCGGCCAAGGTAATCGATGCGGAGTACACCATCACCAAACCAATGAGTGCCAATGAAACAACTGCCCATACCAGCAGCTGGTCATACTCCATCATGCGTGAACGCGTTTGCTCCACCCCTGTAACTGCATCACGTAAGCCAGTTCGAAAGCCAGTGATACCGCCGCGGGAGTAGTTCCAAAAGCGATTTAAGTTCATGCGCTTACTCCAGACGAGCAATCGGCTTCAAGGCTGGAGTCGGAAAACTGCATGCCCAGCTCTTCCACCTCAGATACAAATACAGCAGCACGGTGGACGTAGTCCTTAAACTGATCAAAGCTGGCGCATGCTGGCGAAAGTAGAACTACATCGCCTGCAGCCGCGCGCTCTGACGCAGTTTTCACAGCGACCGCAATGGTTTCACAGCGCTCTAATGTAACGCCGGTTGCTTGCAGCGCATCCTGAATAAGCGGCGCATCTTTGCCAATCAATAGAACGCATTTTGCAAAACGCTGCACTGGATCAAAGAGGGGGGCAAAATCTTGGCCTTTGCCATCGCCACCCGCAATTAACCAAATCTTTTTCGTGCCAGCCGTATCGCCCAGGCCATTGAGTGCAGCAACGGTAGCGCCTACATTGGTTCCTTTACTGTCATCGACGTACTCCACGTCCAGAATAATGGCAACACTTTGAACACGATGGGGTTCGCCGCGGTACTCACGCAAACCATGCAGCAATTTGTTTAGTGGCAGGCCGACTGCACGAGCTAAGGCCAAGGCAGCAAGGGCATTGAGTGCGTTGTGTTTGCCGCGAATACGCAAGGCATCCGACGGAATTAAGCGCTTCAAACGGATCGGCTCGGCTTCTGCCTCGACTACTTTACGGCGCCGCTTGGGCTTCTCTAACTCAGCATCCTCATCCACTTCAGCCCAAACCAACCAATCAATTCCGCCGGCCTGAGGATCACGCTCAATCCCGAATGATCCTGGCTCATCCGGCCGGCTTGATCCAAAGTGAATGATCTGCCGATCTTCCAATCGGTTACTAAGCAAGTGATTTAATTCAACTTCATCGCGATTCACTATGCAGATACTAGTTGGTCCAAAAATGGCTGCCTTTGCAGTTGCGTAGGCCTGCATATCCCCATGCCAGTCCAAGTGATCCTGACTTAAATTCAGAACCGTTGCTGCGCTTGGATTAAGGCTATAGGTAAAGTGCAATTGAAAACTCGATAGCTCGAGTACCCAGAACTCTGGCAGATCACGTAAACCATCAGCGCTATCAAGGCAGGTCATTAGCTTATCCAGTGCTGCGGGGCTAATGTTGCCAGCCACTGCCACCGTTTTGCCGGCACGTTCACACAACTGACCCACTAGCGCCGTTGTGGTTGTTTTGCCATTGGTACCAGTAATAGCAACGATTTTTGGCGCATAGGTCCAGGCCTCGGAATCAGGTGACTCAATAACGGATTCGCGTTCCAGCGCTGCAATACCGCGGGCAAAGAACTCGATCTCACTCCACACTGGAATACCGCGTTCTTGCGCAGCTGCCAAAATCGATTGTGCTGGCTCTGCAATTGGCGATAGTCCTGGTGATATACCAATCACATCAATGTGATCCAACATACTGGCGTCCCAGCTACCAAAATGCATGTCGGTTAGACCAGCAAACTCCAATTCGCTTAGCTGCGCGCGTTGCTTTTCATTCAGAGCACTTCGCTCGCGCGTATCAACCAAGCGGGTTTTTGCACCATGACGCAAGCACCACTTCGCCATTGCAATTCCAGACTCACCCAGGCCCAGAATTAAAAAGCGCGTTGGCTCTACCGAGAGCGCTTGCGCTCTACTGAGTTCTGGACATACAAAAGGATCTTTTACATTGCGCATCGTGTACTGATTACCGTAATTTCAAGCTTGATAAACCAACCAACACCAACAAAATAGTGATGATCCAAAAACGAACAACAACTTGGGTTTCGCGCCAGCCACCCAGTTCAAAATGGTGGTGCAAGGGGGCCATTCGAAAAATGCGACGTCCTTCGCCATAGCGTTTTTTGGTGTACTTGAACCAAATCACCTGCATCATGACTGACACGGTTTCGGCAACAAAAATACCGCCCATTACAAACAAAACAATCTCTTGGCGCACAATCACCGCAATGGTTCCAAGGGCGCCGCCTAGAGCTAAAGCGCCAACATCGCCCATAAAGACCTGCGCAGGATGGGTGTTGTACCAAAGGAAGGCAAGACCCGCGCCGCCCATGGCGCCACAGAAGATCATCAGCTCACCCGCACCAGGAATAAATGGAAACAGCAAATACTTGGCGTAGATTGCGTTACCCATCACATAGGCAAAGGCGCCCAGTGCAGCCCCGACCAAAATCACGGGCATGATGACCAGACCATCAAGGCCATCCGTTAAATTGACTGCATTACTACTGCCCACAATGACCAGGTAACTCAGGATGATGAAACCCATCACTCCCAGTGGGTAACTCACTTCTTTCACAAATGGAAGATAGAGGTTTGATTTAGCTGGCAGGTCCAATGAAAAGCCGCTCTGTACCCAGTCAATGAATAACTGCAGCACTTTTAAGTTGTTGACCTCAGACACAGAGAAAGCCAAATAAATTGCAGCAAACAATCCAATCACGGTTTGCCAGAAAAACTTTTCGCGTGAAGCCATTCCTTTAGGGTCTTTGCGGGCGACTTTACGGTAATCGTCTACCCAACCAATCAAGCCAAAGCCAAATGTAACCAACATCACAATCCAGATGAATCGATTGGTCAGGTCAGCCCATAAAACACACGAGGTAAATATGCCAATCAGAATGAGCACACCGCCCATGGTTGGGGTTCCTGATTTGACTAAATGCGTTTGCGGCCCATCAGTACGAACTGCCTGACCCATTTTTAACTCGGTCAATCTCCGAATAACCCAAGGTCCTGAAATCAGGCCAATCAACAATGCCGTCAATGTCGCCATCACCGCGCGGAAGGTAATGTAATTAAACACTCGGAAAAAACTGTAATCGTCTTGTAACCACTGCGCCAAGATTAAGAGCATGCTTTAACCTCCGCCAGCGTATCTTTTATTGCACTTACTGCTCGCTCCATGCGCATAAAACGCGATCCTTTAACTAGCACTGCATAGGGCTGAGACGCTGAGGCACCTTCAGAAAATAAATCAGCAACGGTGGCTACGCGTGCGTTTAAGGCGTCGATGGTTTCAAAATGGATTGCCGCATTACTACTTCCGATGCGTCCATTGAATTCATTAAAGCCGCGCACCGAAGACTGCGTTTGCTCTCCCAGCGCCCATAAATGCTGAATGCCGCGCTCTGCTGCATAGGCGCCAACCTCATAATGAAACTCTGGACCTTTTGATCCCACTTCACCCATGTCACCCAGGACTAAGCAGGTTTTTTGGCTAGCCTGACTAAGGGCATCAATTGCAGCGCGCACTGAGTCGGGGTTGGCGTTATAGCTATCATCAATCAGCAGGCACGCACCCAATTGGTTTGCCATCATTCGGCCCCTAACCGCCTGAAATGATTCCAATGCAAGACGGATAGCCTCTAGCTCTACCTTTGCAGCCAGGGCTACAGCTGTTGCAGCAAGAGCGTTGCGCAGATTGTGCTCACCGAGCACAGAAAGTCGAACATTGATAACGCCGTTGCTTGTTATTATTTCAAGCGCACCATCTTCTAAGAGCGTGCCGCTAACTGCTGCAGGGCCATTGAGTGCAAAGTCAATAGAGCGACGCCCGTTCGCCTTTTTGCGCCAATCGCTACTAAATGGGCTATCTGCTGGAAACACTGCAATGCCATCTACTGGCAATGCAGTGATTGCATCCGCATGCTCATGGGCAACCGCATCTACGGTTTCCATGAATTCTTGGTGTTCACGCTGGGCATTGTTGATAAGCGCAATCGTTGGCTTGGCAATCTTGGTAAGGTACGCTGTCTCGCCAGGATGATTCATTCCGAGCTCAATCACGGCCAATCGATGGTGCTCGCGCAAACGCAATACCGTCAGCGGCAGCCCAATATCGTTATTCAAATTGCCAGGCGTTACTAGGGTTGCTTCTTTGCCTACTGCCGCACTAAAGATAGCTGCGATCATCTCTTTCACAGTAGTCTTGCCGTTACTACCAGTCACCACCACGAGCGGCAATGTAAATTGCTGTCGCCATGCTGCAGCAAAATCACCTAAACCAATTCGCGTGTCAGCAACGCATACTGCTGGAAGCTGATTTGGACATGCTTTCTCATCCTCAATCAGTGCGGCGCCTGCTCCGGCAGCGCTAACCGCACCTAGGAATTGATGCGCATCAAAGCGCTCGCCTTTGAGCGCAATAAAGAGTGATCCACCCTCAATCGCCCTACTATCCGTGGAAATAGAATCGATTGGATGGCTTTGCGCTGCCACCTCAGAGATATTGATCAATTTACTGGATGGCAAAAATGCATGGATTTGGCCCAGGGTAGTCATCGCCATTAGACGGAGCCTCCGCTAGCCAATAAAACATGTTCTTGATCTGAAAAATCTACTTTTCTGCCATTAATCTCTTGGCTTGTTTCATGGCCTTTACCTGCGATCAATACAACATCATTCGCTTCTGCGTGCCGAACTCCGCTGAGAATGGCTGCAGCCCGGTCTAGAATGACTTCGACTGATTTGTCATTGCTCATTCCAGCTTGAATATCAGCGCTAATTTTTTCTGGACTCTCGGAGCGTGGGTTATCGCTGGTCAAAATCGTATGGTCAGCCAAGTCTGCAGCAATCCGGCCCATGAGGGGGCGCTTACTCGCATCGCGATCACCACCACAACCAAAAATACACCACAGCTTTCCCGTACGCTGGCTTGCGATCGGGCGCAATGTACTTAATACCTTTTCTAGTGCATCTGGCGTGTGGGCATAGTCAACAATAACCAATGGGCCGGTGCTACGTGAGTTGCCGAGCACCATTTCCATTCTTCCGCTGACCGGCTTTAAGAGTGCCATGCGCTTACCTGCCTCAAGCACGTCCATGCCACCAGCCAATAAGCAAGCCCAGACTGCAAGGCAATTACTTAAATTAAAGTCACCCACAACTGGAACACTGACCTCAGTCCTGCCATGGTCTTGCCACTCAAATATGCCCTGATAGCCATACTCTTTAAACTGCATGCCGCTGGAAAAAATAGCATGCAGTCGCTTACCAAACTTTTCAAAACCGGCAAAGGCGTTGCGGTCGACTGCATAGCCCCAAACCTGAACGCCTGTCTTTGCCAATAACTGCATGGCTAACTCGCGACCCAAAGGATCTTCCAAGTTAATGACCGCATTCTGAAGACCGGGGAACTGAAACAAACGAAATTTGACTGCTGCATATTCCGCCATACTGCCGTGGTAATCCAAATGATCTTGACTCAAGTTGGAAAACACAGCGGTGGTGAATTGGACGCCATGAACGCGCCCTTGTTCCAGTGCATGTGAAGAGACTTCCATGGCAATTTGCTTTGCATTGGAATCTAAAAGTGCTTTGAGTTCGGTTTGTAAGCGCGCAGCATTTGGCGTGGTGTAGCCAGTTACCTCTAAATGCCCTGGAAAGCCAATACCCAAGGTGCCAATTACCGCTGCACGCGACTTCGGGCGATCTAATGCTTGAGAAAGCCATTGCGTGATGCTCGTCTTCCCATTGGTTCCAGTTACCCCAAACACCGTCATTTGACTGCTCGGCTCACCATACCATTTGGAGCAAATTGGCCCCGCATGGGCCGATAAATTTTCTAGCGCGAAACAACGTGGATCACTCAAGGCTGGAATTTCTTCTAAATCCCTTGGGTCATAAATAACAGCAGCAACTCCTGCATCTAATGCATCCGTAATATAGGGGCGGCTATCCTGTATGGCAGTTCCATGCCCTACTCGGTACGCTAAGAAAACATCGCCCGCTTTGATTTGCCGTGTATCGCTCACGATGCGCGCAGCTGGCAAAGCCAATCGCCGCAGGTGATCGATGGCTTGTTCTGGCTTAATCAAGGTAACCATCATTGCGTTAACACGACGCGTTGTATTGGCGCTGCCGATCCGGGCTTAGTCGCATCATCCCGTTGCACCATATTTTTAACTGCGCTATCTGGTGCAACATTCATTGCGCGAAGCGTTTCAGAAACGATGGTCGAAAAAATAGGCGCCGCAACTTGGCCGCCATAGTAGCCATTCGCAGTAGGCTCATCGACCATGACTGCCACCACAATGCGCGGGGCACTCATCGGCGCAATGCCTGTGAAATAAGCTAAGTATTTATTCGTAGCATAGCCTTTGCCCGCTACCTTATGGGCTGTACCTGTTTTTCCGCCAACACGATATCCTTCGGCATGGGCTTTAAGTGCAGTACCGCCTGGCTCGGTTACCGATTCCAACATGCTACGCATCTCGATTGCTGTTTTCGCCGAGATTACGCGTGTACCGGGTTTGTAATCAGGGCTATGTTCTATCGTGACCGGAACTAAGTCACCATCGCGAGCGAAGATGGTGTAGGCGCGGGCCATCTGAAAAAGGGATGTTGATATGCCGTAACCGAAGGCAATACGTGCTTGATCGGTTGGCATCCATTTTTCATGGGGATGCACTCGGCCTGCAACGGCACCCGGAAACCCAACCTTGGGGGCCTGGCCAAATCCAACTGCAGTAAATAGGTCCCACATTTCGCTGGCTGGCATATTCATTGCCAACTTAGAGGTGCCAATATTGCTTGATTTTTGGATCACCTCTGCCACCGTCAACGATGGATAAGGATGTGTGTCGGTAATTGGCTTAGGTCCAACCAAATACTTAGCGCCGATCGCCATCACTGTATTGGGGTTCACTTGCCCCTTTTCCATCGCCAGCGCAACCGTGAATGGCTTAATGGTTGAGCCTGGCTCAAACGTATCGGTCATCACACGATTACGCAACTGTTCGCCACTTAATATTTTGCGATCGTTTGGGTTGTAGCTTGGCCAATTGGCCAGCGCTAAAATTTCACCTGTCTGTACATTAATAACAACTGCTCCGGCCGCTTTAGCGCGATGCTTCTCAACCGCATCTTTTAATGCGTTGTAAGCAATGTATTGAATCTTGCTATCAACTGAGAGCTTTAAATCCTTGCCGTTTTGCGGTAACTGTAAAACGCCCATATCTTCGACGATGCGCCCGAGGCGATCAACCACAACACGTCGTTTACCGGTACTCGCAGCCAAATCGTTTTCACGCGATAACTCCATCCCCTCTTGTCCGCGATCTTCCACATTAGTGAAACCAACGACGTGGGCCATTGCCTCGCCTTCGGGATAGAAGCGACGAAACTCATTATTCAATCCAATACCTGGAATTTCTAACTTGCGGATTTGCTGGGCTATTTGAGGGTCAACCTGCCTCTTTAAAAATACCTGGTTACGTTCATCCTTTAATTTTTTTCTAATGTCGACTTCACGCATCTCGAGCAAAGCTGCAAGCTGCTTAATTTTTTCATCAGATAAATCTTTTGGAATCGTATCGTTATATGCAATTACGGCCTTTGCCTCAAGGCTGGTTGCGATGACCTGGCCGTTGCGATCCAATATTTTTCCGCGGCTAGCCGACATCTCGAGTTCACGCTGCGTTCCCTTAACTGCCTTGGCTTCATAGAACGCATTACCAGGGCCCTGAATCCAAAGTGCGCGCAGTACAAGTGCGGCAAATGCAACAAACAACATGAATAGCATTAAGCGCGACCGCCACATCGGCAGACGCAACACTAAATTAGGCGTGGTTGAGAATCCGACTCGCTTCACCGATCTTCTCGCAGATAAATAGTTCGATTGGGTGAGATCGGGCTCATATTGAGTTGATTGCGGGCCACATCGCGAATCCGTGCTGACTTCGATAAATTACGTTGCTCGTATTCAAGGCGTAGCCATTCTTGGTTGAGTTTGCGCTCTTCTATTTGCGCGCGCTCAATTGCAGTGACCAACTTGCGACCGCGCTGCTGGGCTGATACGAGTGATAGCGCACAGATCAATAACAAGGCCAGCAAGGTTAAAGTGGCGCGATTCATTGGCTCACCTGTCTGCGGTAAATAAGACCGGCCTCTAGACTGCGTTTTTGCGCTACCCGCATGACCGCGGAGCGTGCCCGTGGGTTCTCGCCGACCTCAGAACTGCTTGGTTTAACTCTCGCGATGAGCTCCAATTCACCCTGCGGTAAATCTTTTGCACGAATCGGTAAACCGCGTGGGACCTCTACCGCTGAATGCATTTGCATAAATTGCTTAACGATGCGGTCTTCTAAGGAGTGAAAGCTAATGACGACTAAGCGTCCGCCCGGCTTAAGTAAGTCCAGTGCAGCTTGAAGCCCGAGTACTAAATCATCTAATTCTTTGTTGATAAATATGCGTAGCGCTTGAAATGTACGTGTTGCCGGATCTTGTCCTGGCTCGCGTTTTTTGATAACGCCAGCAACCAAGTTCGCTAAATCCAAGGTGGTCGTTAAGGGCTGAGCTAATTCGCGGCGCGCAATAATTGCTTTGGCAATTGGCAAGGCAAAGCGCTCTTCCCCGTAGGTTTTAATCACATGCGCAATATCATCCACGCCAGCTTGATTGAGCCACTGTGCCGCCGTCAATCCAGTCGAAGTATTCATGCGCATATCAAGCGGCCCATCGCGACGAAATGAAAACCCCCGCTCGGCTTCGTCCACTTGTGGCGAGCTGATACCCAAATCGAGTAATACTCCCGCTACTGTTGCAGGCTCGGCATGCTGCGCCATGCTGGCGAAGCTGCTGTGAATAATCTGAAAGCGCGTGTCGCTTATTTTTTTTGCCTCTGCAATCGCTTGCAGATCTTTGTCGAATGCAATCAACTGCGCATCGGATGGAATCGCTTCCAAGAGTACTCGCGTATGACCCCCGCGCCCGAAGGTGCCGTCGATCACAATGGATTTCTCGGTCGATTCTGCTTGCAATAAAGGGCTTTCCAATAGTGCAGTTACCGCCTCGGCCAGTAAGACTGGGCGATGAGTCTGATTCATGCGGCCCTGTCATTAATAAGTAAATTGTTTGAGGGCGTCCGGCACACCTTGCATCATTGCGGCCTGCTCTTTTGTTGCGTACTTTGCTGCATCCCATAACTCAAGGTGACTACCCATACCAAGCAGAATGACTTCGCGCTGAATACCTGCAGCGGATCGCAGTTCGGGGCTGACTAAAATTCGGCCCGCACTATCGAGATCAAGTTCAGTTGCATTGCCTAGAAAAATTCGGCGCCACCAATGCGCATCCATTGGTAATTGCGCTACCCGCGCTCGAAACGCTTCCCATTCGGGGCGTGGAAAAACCATCAAACAGCCATCGGGGTGTTTTGTTAAGGTCACTCTCCCCTCACCTTGCACGAGCAAGGCGTCGCGATGCTTTGCCGGCACAGACATGCGGCCTTTTGCATCTAAATTGAGAGCTGACGCACCTTGAAACACCATTTACCCCACTTTTTCACACTTCTTCCCACTTTAGAGGAAGGGATTCAGAGGGTCAAGTCTTTTAATGGTTTTTTTTGGATTTTCTCTAGTGTTTACAGTCACTTAGCGATGACTATTAAGATACTCTTTAGAAAAATAGTCACCCGAAACAAAGGCTTGGAAAATATACTTAAGAATAGATCTTAGATATATGACTTAATTATTTCAATTAATACTGTTTATATATACAGTATTAATAGACTTAGGGTAAATAATGTCCTCATTTTTATTCGGTTTTGCTACGCAATCCGATTCACACCTTGTAGGCCGCTGTAGTCATCACTTTGGAAATGGCCTCCATGGCATTTTTGACGGGCTGCGGCAAAGGCTGGCCTCCCGCATCCCATGCTGATTGACCATGGTCGATTTCATCGCGGCGCATCTGATCGACGATGGCACGTGAACGCGCATCTGCCAGCGGCAAAGTTTCAAGGTGGCTATTGAGGTGCTTTTCCACCTGCTTTTCGGTTTCTGCAACAAAACCCAAACTCCATCGATCGCCCGCTAAGCCAGCCAATAGGCCGATCCCAAACGATCCGGCATACCAAATCGGATTTAAATAACTAGTGTGTGAGCCGAGTTCAGATAGGCGCTCTTCACACCACGCCATGTGGTCCATTTCCTCTTGCGCTGCGTCGTCAAGCATGGCGCGCGTTTCTGGGCTACGTGCAAGTATTTTTTGCGATTGGTATAGGGCTTGGGCGCACACTTCGCCCACGTGATTAACCCGCATGAGCCCGGCTGCATGGGCTCGCTCGGCAGAATCAAGGGTGGCTGCATTTTCTGCTGTCGGCATTGCGCGACGGGCCTGAGCGCCTCCAGCAAGGGATCGCAAAGCGACATCAAACTCGGTAATGAATCGGTCCAGCAATGACATAGGCATAGCTAAAACTATACCGTTACTTCAGCCTTCACGTGTTGCTTTGTCTTGAGACCCAATTCGGCCAGCAGTGCACGATCTTCCTCTGCTTCTGGGTTACCCGTTGTCAGCAATTGATCGCCGTAAAAAATCGAATTGGCGCCCGCTTGGAAGCACATCGCTTGGACGGCGCGGCCTAGCTCCTGCCTGCCGGCCGATAAACGCACGCGGGCTTTAGGCATAGTGATGCGCGCAACTGCAATGGTCCGCACAAACTCAAGCGGATCCATCGGTGGCTGATCGGCCAGTGGCGTGCCAGCTACAGGAACCAAGTGATTGATCGGCACCGACTCGGGATACGGACTCAAATTAGCCAGCCGCGCAATGAAGGCTGCGCGCTGCTCGCGCGACTCGCCCATGCCGACAATGCCGCCACAACAGACCGACATACCAGCGGCACGGACATGCGAGATCGTATCCAGGCGATCCTGATAGTCACGGGTCTTGATCACTGAGCGGTAGAAGTCCTCACTGGTATCGAGATTGTGGTTATAAAAATCCAAGCCCGCGCCTTGCAGGGCCTTGGCCTGTTCTGGCTCGAGCATTCCCAGTGTGGCGCAGGTCTCTAGACCCAGAGCTTTGACCCCCCGAATCATGGCGGACACTTTTTCAATATCACGGTCTTTGGGTTCACGCCAGGCTGCACCCATGCAAAATCGATTGGAGCCAGCTGCTTTCGCTGCTTTCGCCGCCTCCAGCACTTCCTCTAAATCCATCAGTTTGTTGGCTTTAACATCGGTGTTGTAACGCGCTGCTTGGGGGCAATAGCCACAATCTTCCGGACAGCCGCCGGTCTTAATGGATAACAAGGTGGCCAATTCCACATCACCCTCTGGGAAATAAGCCCGGTGCACTTCTTGAGCACGAAAAAGCAAGTCATTAAATGGCAAAGCAAACAAGGCTTCGACCGCCCCTACTGTCCAGTCACCCTCAGAAACACTTGCTTTGGCGACCGATGCCGCACTTGCTTGAATCAGGGGTTTTTCGAGGACTTGGCTTTGGGACATAAGGAAATTCCTAAAAAGGAGGTAATAAGCCATAAACATAACAGATGAATCCACTTCAAGCCGAAAACTAATGGTCAAATATCACTCATGACGACATCGGTAAGCCAGACCAAACCAGCAGACGAGTGGATTTCGCGAAGCCTTGCGTCGGTCTGGCACCCATGCACGCAAATGAAGCATCACGAGCACATGCCCTTAGTGGCAATTACTCATGGGAAAGGGGCTTGGTTGTATGACGATCAAGATAAGCCCATTTTGGATTGCATCAGCTCCTGGTGGACCAATTTGTTTGGGCATTCCAACCCGTTTATTAATCAACGCATTCAGGATCAACTCGAAAAAATAGAGCACGTGATGCTGGCGGGTTTTACACACCAACCGGTCATTGAGCTTTCGGAGCGCCTCTCCGCTTTAACGCAGCATCGATTAGGGCATGCTTTTTACGCATCGGATGGCGCCTCTGCCGTAGAGATTGCCTTAAAGATGAGTCATCACTATTGGCAACTTACCGGCAAGCCTGAGAAATCCCGATTCATCTGCTTACAACATAGTTACCATGGCGAAACCCTAGGTGCGTTAGCTGTAACCGATGTACCTTTGTTTAGGACCGCTTACGGATCACTACTGTCGGATGTATTCACGGTAATGTCACCGGACAGTCGCCAAGCGCAGGATGGAGAATCAGCGACTGAAGTTGCGCTGCGTGCCGCGCATGAATTAGAAATACTGCTGCAGCGGGAACACCAACATATTGCTGCCCTAATATTAGAACCACTGGTGCAATGCGCCGGGCAAATGGCAATGCATTCACCCGAATACCTCCAGCGTGCCCGCGCACTCTGCGATCAATATGGCATTCACCTCATTGCTGATGAAATTGCTGTGGGGTGCGGTAGAACAGGTCGATTCTTTGCGTGTGAGCATGCAGGCATTTGGCCCGACTTCATCACCCTCTCCAAAGGAATCAGTGGCGGCTATTTACCGCTATCACTGTGCCTAACAACTGACGCCATTTATCAGGCCTTCTATTCGGATGACACTGCCCGCGGATTTTTACATTCCCACTCCTACACTGGCAATCCCTTAGCTTGCGCAGCTGCACTGGCCTGCCTTGATCTTTTTGAAACGGAAGATGTGTTAAATCGCAATTTACAGCGCGCCCAAAATCTCGCATCTGCATTTGCGTGGACACAATCAGATAAGCGCATTGAGCACCCAAGACAACAAGGCATGATCTTGGCTTTTGATATCAAACACAAACTTTTGAGTACGCCGAGTACATTTGCGCGCGATGTATTTGCGCGCGGCATTGAGGAAGGCATTTTGGTAAGGCCCATTGGCTCTACTGTCTATGTCATGCCACCCTACATATTGAGCACCGATGAAACCACGGAAATGGGTCGGCGCATTCAGCGGGTGGTGGAAGACGTTCTGCACGCACAAAAACTATGAAGCCTAGCGTACGCCCATTCAGTGCCCTTGCGCTTGCGCAGCAACAGCTAGATAACCTAGATGCATCACTGTTGCGACGTCGGCTCAAGCAAACGCAAAGCGCTTGCGATGTCGAAGTCAAAGTAGCAGGTCGTCTACTGAAAGCATTTTGTAGTAATGATTACCTAGGCTTTGCCAATCACCCACGGCTTATCGCAGCAATGGCTGAAGGCGCAGCGCAATATGGGGTTGGCAGTGGCGCCTCTCACCTCATCAGCGGCCATAGCGTGGCGCATGACTTACTTGAAATGGAATTAGCTCGCACACAACAGAAACATATCGACGATGCGCGTGCACTCTTTTTTTGCACAGGCTATCTTGCCAACATCACTGCGATTACTGCGTTAGCAGGATTAGGTTTACAAGCAGCAAAACAGAACGCTGGCATTAGCATCTATTCCGCCAAGTTAAATCACGCATCCCTTATCGATGGCGTCAAACTGGCAGCGGCGCAAACAAAAGCAAGCGTTCATTTATTTGATCACACAAAGCTAGCTGATTTAAACGAAATGCTCCAAGCGGATACATCGGTGCACAAATTAATTGTGACGGACGGTGTCTTTAGTATGGATGGAGACTTGGCTCCGGTAACCGATTTGCTATCGATTGCAGAAGCCCACGATGCGCTACTGATTGTCGATGATGCCCACGGCTTTGGTGTGCTCGGAAAATATGGTCACGGCATTTTGGAGCACTTTCAAATTCAATCGGATCGCATTGTTTACATCGGTACGCTGGGAAAAGCCGCTGGTGTCAGTGGCGCCTTTGTCTGTGCGCATAAAACGCTAATGGAGTGCCTGATTCAAAAAGGGCGGCCGTATATTTACAGCACTGCCACTCCTCCAGCCATTGCGCATACCGTGCTGGCAAGCTTGCATCTAATTGAGGGTGAGGAAGGCCAAGCACGACGCGCCCACTTAAATCAACTCATTGCCATTTGGCATCAAGAATTGCAACTTCGGCATTGGCAAATCAGTTCGTCCATGACTCCGATTCAGCCGCTGGTATTGGGGAGTAATACCGCAGCACTATCAGCATCAAAACAATTAGACGAGGCAGGTTACTGGATTCCGGCGATACGTCCACCGACCGTTCCAGAAGGCAGTGCGCGCTTGCGTATTACCTTCTCGGCCAATCACAGTACCCAGGCAGTGCGTGAACTCATTGCCGAGTTACAAAAAATAGAAGCCCTCGTTTACACCGCTAGCGAAACGAAATCAGCATGAGTCAGTCTAATAACTGTGGATTTTTTATTACCGGCACCGATACCGAAGTCGGTAAAACGCTGATTGCTTCTGCGCTGATTCTCAAAATCAAAGCACTTGCGCCCAATCAAACGGTCATGGGTTTTAAACCGGTCGTTGCTGGAACAAGCCAATCGGCTGCTGGCATTACAGTGAACGAAGATCTGGAATCACTCAAGCTGGCATCCGGCTATCCAGGAAATGCGACTGATCTATGCCCTTATGTTTTACCAACCCCGGCTGCGCCTCACCTGGTAGCGAAATCGATGGGCGTCACGCTTGAGTTATCCACCATGCTCTCAGCGTATCAAGCAATCAGCGCAAAGGTTGACTGGACTGTGGTCGAGGGTGCGGGCGGCTTTTTAGTACCCATCAATGAAGAGCAAGATTTAGGGGATTTGGCCGAGGCTCTACAAATGCCAGTCATCCTGGTAGTTGGGCTGCGCCTGGGCTGCATTAATCATGCCCTTCTCAGCGTTGCGGCGATTGCTCAGCGTGGCCTTACGCTTGCCGGATGGGTAGCAAATACCATGGATGCAGACATGCCCTACTTGCAGGAAAATATCGACACACTGCGGGCACGGATTGAGGCGCCACTCTTAGGTATTGTGAATACACTTCCTGCGGAGTGTCGGCATCAAACGAATCATGCTTATCCCTTAGCGGCAATGCAATTTGCAGCCGATGCGCTTGACTCAGAGCGCGTTGCGCGCTTGATCGCGTAGCACGCGACGCAGTATCTTTCCGACGTTGTTTTTGGGAAGACTCTCCGTAAACTCAATTGCACTGGGGCGCTTATATGGGCTGAGCTGCTCTACGCAGACGGCCATAATCCGCTCCGCACTCAAATCAGGGTCGTCCGATACAACAAACAACTTAACGAGCTCACCCGATGCGGACTCGATACCGACGACAGCACATTCCAATACGCCCGGTATGGCTGCAACGACATCCTCTACCTCGTTTGGATACACCTTAAATCCAGCAACCGTAATCATGTCTTTTTTGCGATCGACAATGCGGAAAAAACCGGCCGAGTCCATGACGCCAATATCACCAGACTTAAAGAATCCATCTGCTGTAATGGCATTGGCAGTTTCTTCGGCTTGATTCCAATACCCTTGCATCACTTGCGGACCGCGGATGTAAATTTCCCCCACCTCTCCTACTGGCAACGGCAATCCCGACTCATCTCGAATCGACAACTCCGTATCGGGGAGTGGGTAACCAATGCCGCCAGTAAATGATTCGATCAAAGGAGTATTGCAACAGGCCACGGGAGCTGTTTCAGAAAGGCCATAGCCCTCGGCAATCGCAACACCGGTGAGCGCCTTCCAGCGATCTGCTACGGATTTTTGTACCGCCATGCCACCGCCAATTGTCAAGACCCACTGCGAGAAATCCAACTTAGCAAAGTCGGCATTATTGAGCAGCGCCTGAAACAAGGTATTAACGCCGGGGAAAAAATTGATCTCTGGAAATGCTTTCAAGATCCCGACCAAATTAGGAACATCACGGGCATTGGGAACCAAAATAATTTTTGCGCCTAAGCGCATACCCAAAAGACCACATCCCGTAAAAGCGAAGATGTGATACAGCGGCAGCGCACATAAAAAATTCCATTGCTCAATTGGCTTGACCCGCTCAATTGGCCTGAGCCAGGTTTCCACTTGCAACAGATTGGCAAGTAAATTACGGTGCGTCAAAATGGCGCCTTTACTCACACCCGTAGTACCGCCGGTGTATTGCAATAAGGCAATCGAATCCCCACTCAAGAGCGGCTTTTGATACTTCGCCCGCTTACCCAAATCAAGCGTTGGCTTGAGTTGTAAGCAATTAAGGCTTGATGGCAAAGCATAGGGCTCTACCTTGCGTTTAAATGTCCGAATAAAGCGATCTAGCCAAGGGCCACGCCAGCCCAAAAACTCGCCAATGCTACTGACAAAGGCATGCTTGATTGGCAGAGTTGGATTGATGTGGAGCGCTTGCTCTAGGGTGTTACCAAAATGCTCCAAAAACACAATGGCCTCGGCACCGCTATCGCGCAACTGAAACTCCAATTCATGGGCGGTGTACTGGGGATTAATACTGACCACCACATACCCCGCGCGCATAATTCCGTATAGAGCAACAGGGTATTGCGGCAAGTTAGGCAACATGATCGCCACCCGTGCGCCCTGACTTAATCCGATGCCCTGCAAGTAGCTAGCAAATTGAATGGATGCCGCATCGAGCTCACTATAGGCAAGGCTTTTACCCATGCACCAAAATGCCGTCCGGTCTGCATAGGCGCTAAATGCCTCCTCCAGCACTTCCACCACCGAATGATGTGCACTGTAATCCAACTGCGCAGGCACGCTAGCGGGATATTGCGCAAGCCAAGGGAGGGATGAGGCAGTGTTTGACATAGGATCCACAATGTTGTTTCCGTACTGTAGCAATATTCGTATTTTTTAGGATTTATACCGTATTGCATTGCAATATGCAGGTGATTTCCCTTTCAGATAAGATCCTTGTATGCGATTACTTCCTGAAATCGTCGATTCAGCGGCAAGCATAGAAGCCATTCGACGTGACATCCACGCCCACCCCGAGTTGCGCTTTGAAGAAGTCCGCACGGCTGAACTGGTAGCGGAAGCCTTGACCCGTTGGGGCATTCCAATTGTGCGCGGTCTGGGCAAGACTGGTGTGGTTGGCCGCATTGACGGTGATGCAGGTCCAGGAAAAATGATTGGTTTGCGCGCCGACATGGACGCCCTGCCGCTGCAAGAAAAAAATGCGTTTGCACATGCATCGCAACATCCCGGGAAAATGCATGCTTGCGGTCATGATGGGCACACCGCCATCTTGCTCGGTGCCGCACACTACTTTTCAAGCCACCGCAACTTTGCCGGCTCGATCATTTTTATCTTCCAGCCGGCTGAAGAAGGTGGTGGTGGCGCTCGCGAAATGATTGCCGACGGCTTGTTTAAACAATTTCCTTGTGATGCTGTATTCGGCTTACACAATTGGCCCGGTTTAGCGGAAGGTCACTTTGGTGTTACTCCGGGGCCGATGATGGCATCGAGCAATGAGTTCACGATCACCATTCGCGGCAAAGGCGGTCATGCCGCCCTGCCGCACAACAGCGCCGATCCCGTTCTTGCTGGAGCGCACGTGGTCACAGCACTGCAAAGCATCATTACCCGCAATAAGCGTCCAGTCGACGCTGCTGTTCTATCGGTTACGCAGTTTCATGCTGGCGAAACGAGCAATGTGATTCCCGATAGCGCGATGATTGGGGGCACGGTGCGCACCTTTACCAACGAGGTGCTCGACCTAATTGAGCGGCGCTTAAATGAAGTTGCCCAGCATGTTGCTGCAAGCTTTGATTGCCAAGCGGATGTTGTCTTCGCGCGCAATTACCCGCCTACGATTAACCACGAGCAGGAAACGCAATTTGCCATCGGCGTCATGCAGGATCTTGTGGGCGCAGAAAACGTCAATATCCGAATTGATCCCACCATGGGCGCAGAAGACTTTGCTTTTATGTTGCAAGAAAAACCCGGGTGCTATGTTTTTTTAGGCAATGGCGATGGCGATCACCGCAGCACCGGTCACGGCATGGGACCGTGTCACCTGCACAATCCCTCGTACGACTTTAATGACGCGCTAATCCCCGTGGGGGTCAATTACTGGGTTGCATTGGCGCAAAAATTCCTGGCCAAGTCCTAAGCCATCAGGCAATTCAATTACGAATTTTTAAATTTTGGTGGGCGCTTTTCAATGAATGCGGCCATGCCTTCTTTTTGATCGTCTGTTCCAAAACAACTATGAAAGAGGCGGCGTTCAAAGCGAATGCCTTCCGATAAAGGCATCTCATACGCAGCATTGATGCTTTCCTTCACCATCATGGTGGTGAGCAGTGGCATGTCGGCAATGGTTTTTGCAATCGCGCCCACTTGAGTGAGTAATTCTGCGGCGGGGAAAATGCGGCTCACTAAACCAGCACGCTCGGCCTCTTGCGCATCCATCATCCGCCCAGTAAGGCACAGGTCCATTGCCTTGGACTTAGAGACTGCTCTGGGTAAGCGCTGCGTACCACCAGCGCCTGGCAAGATACCTAACTTCACTTCAGGCTGACCAAACTTAGCGCCATCGCCAGCAATGATCATGTCGCACATCATGGCAAGTTCACAACCGCCGCCAAGTGCATAGCCATTGACCGCTGCGATTACTGGCTTACGAATTTTCCGAATGGTTTCCCAATTACGGGTGATGAAGTCCTGTCGATATACCTCATGAAATCCATACTCAGCCATCTTCGCAATGTCTGCGCCCGCTGCGAATGCTTTCTCGCTCCCCGTAATAATGATGCAACCAATCTGGTCATCTGCATCAAATGCCAACAAGGCCGCGCCCAACTCATCCATCAAGGCATCGTTTAAGGCATTAAGGACCTGTGGACGATTTAAAGTAACCGTTGCTACTTTGCCATCAACGGCGGTGAGTATGGTGTCGTAACGCATGTTTTCCTTTAAGCGATTGCGATTTGGCACGCATCATTGCGCGCATTTACTTCGGTAATAGTAACCACATCTGCCCGTCTTGCTTCATCCTGCCGGCCAGCTCTCCAGCAGCATCACCCGTACCCCAATAGTAATCGGCACGAACGCCGCCCACAATAGCCGTCCCCGTATCTTGCGCCATGACTAAGCGGCGCAAGGCTTGCTTACTTAAAGGGCGTGTCGTTGCAATAAACACGGGCGCACCAAGTGGCATTGCTTTGAGGTCGACAGCAATGCTGCGCTCTGCTGTTAATGGCACGCCCAGCGCACCGATCGGGCCTAAATCGGGGCTAACATTACTCGGCAACTCTTTAAAGAACACAAACCGCGGATTAGCGTTCAGCATTTCTTCGACGCGGCGGGGATTACGCTTAGCCCAGCTCTGAATACCCTGCATCGTCGCTTGGCTGCGAGTGATTTCGCCTTTATTTAAAAGCCATTGCGCAAAAGACTTAAATGGTTGGTCATTGGTGCCAGCAAAGCCAAAGCGCAAAACCGTACCATCATCTAATTTCACTTTGCCCGAGCCCTGAATTTGCATAAATGCAGCAGCGACCGGATCTTCGACCCAAACCAGCTCTGAGCCGCGCAATAGATTCGATTCCATTAACTCCGCGCGTGTTGGTCCTGGATTCGGTTTATTGCGGCTCCATGCTGCGGGATAGCCATATAAGGGGACGGTGTATCGCGCCGTGCGCGCGCGTGAGCCATTCATGATCGGTTCGTAATAGCCTGTGACCAATCCTGTCTCACTGCCAGTGGAATTACTACGAATGGCGTATGCTTGAAACGCATCTTCAAAATAGCGTCGCGCTGCTTGTGGATTCGAACCAGAAACGGATTTGGCGCGATCGCAAACGCCACTCCAGGAGCGAGTGCTATTACGCTTCACCATGGCTTTGCAGCTTTCAAGCCATGCAGGCCACGCCGCGCTCAAATCATCTTCTTGCCAGCCGGGTATTTGCTGCCATGTTACGGCGCTAAACGTGGCGATTGGGCTAGTAAAGCTGGCTGCAGGAGCACTACTATCGGTCGATGGCGCGCGTTGTCCTGGGCCACGTGTAGGTGGAGTAGCGCACCCCGCCAGCAAAACCAGCACTAGAGCACACATCGCGATAAGATGAGACCGATGCAGCGATGGCTGTTTATTGCTTTTACAAAAAGGGTGCAAATTCATCATCATGATTGCCAATTTACTCGATCAATACCCCATGCTACTGTTTGTACTCGAGGGCCTGCTCGCCTTATGCCTACTTTTATTCATTGTTTTTTGGACTAGCAAGGGCAGAAAAGAGGACTAAGCCCCAACACCCTCAATGCAGGGTGCGCGGCATCACCAGGGCAAATTCAGCGATTGGTGCCTGAAAAAAGTGGGCATCCTCGGTAACGCAGAAATATTCACCGCGCATGGTTCCCGCCGGCGTGGGCAAAGTAGCCCAGCTGGTGTACTCAAACTGCTCACCTTCGCGTAAAAGGGGCTGCTGACCCACAATCCCGAGACCACGAACCTCTTGTACGGCATTGTCCCCATCGGTGATATGCCAGTGGCGTGCAATAAGCTGCACCGGGGTAGTGCCGATATTGCGAATCGTGACCGTGTAGGCAAAGGCAAATTGCCGGTTATCGGGGTCGGACTGCTCTGGCAAGTACTGGGTGCGTACGGAAATACGGATTTCGTGGGAATTCATGGAGGCATTCTGCTTCATCCTGAGGGCAACTGCAAGCTAGAATCTAGGTATGGACCGTCAAAAACCCTTTTCTTTCAAGCCAATATGAGCCAAAAGCCAGAACTAGGTCAATCGAAGCAATACCTTATTGCCACATCCATTCTGTCGGCTGACTTTGCTCGCCTCGGCGAAGAAGTCACTGGCGTTTTGTCCGCCGGGGCAGACTGGGTGCACTTTGATGTGATGGACAACCATTACGTACCCAATCTAACCATTGGCCCTTTGGTTTGCGAAGCCATTCGCTCCTATGCCGTGAAAGATGGCAAACCAGCGATGATTGATGTCCATTTAATGGTCGAGCCCGTTGACCGCATCATTCCAGACTTCGCCAAGGCAGGGGCTAATTTAATTAGCTTCCATCCGGAAGCGAGCAGTCACGTGCACCGCAGCCTGAATTTGATTCGTGATCATGGCTGCTACGCTGGCCTCGTGTTTAATCCGGCTACGCCACTGGATCACCTTGATCACACCTTGGATTTAGTTGATTTGGTTTTGCTGATGTCGGTAAACCCGGGTTTTGGCGGGCAATCTTTTATTCCGAGCACACTGGAGAAAATTGCGACGCTACGTGCACGCCTCGATCGCCATGAGCGGGAGACTGGCAAACACATTCGCCTCGAAGTCGATGGCGGCATTAAGGCCGACAATATTGCAGCGATTGCCAAGGCGGGTGCTGACACCTTTGTTGCGGGATCAGCTATTTTTGGCAAACCAAATTATGCGGATGTCATTGCAGCTATGCGAA